>NZ_JBFBJX010000001.1:0-250364 GCF_040686295.1 Streptomyces sp. NPDC085944
CGCCCGGTTACATTTCGAACCCGGAAGCTAAGCCTTACAGCGCCGATGGTACTGCAGGGGGGACCCTGTGGGAGAGTAGGACGCCGCCGAACAATTATTGCGAGGAAGCCCCGCACCGGGAACGGTGCGGGGCTTTCTGCGTTTAGGGTCGGGGTATGTGCTACGACCTGGTTATCTTCGACAACGACGGTGTTCTCGTCGACAGCGAGCCGATTTCCAATCGGTTGCTCGCCGGCTATCTCACCGAGTTGGGGCACCCGACGTCGTACGAGGACTCGCTGCGGGACTACTTGGGGGGTGCCATGCACCGCGTGCACGACCTCGTGTGGGAGCGGACGGGGCGGCGGCTGCCGGAGGACTTCGACGACGTCTTCCACGGGCGGGTGTTCGCCGCCTTCGAACGGGAGCTGGAGCCCGTTCCGGGGGCCGTCGAGGTGCTGGAGAAGCTCGCCGCGGACGGGGTGGCGTACTGCGTGGCGTCCTCCGGGAGCCATGAGCGGATTCGGGTGGGGCATCGGAAGGCCGGGCTCGACCGGTGGTTCGACGACGAGCGGATCTTCAGTTCCCAGGACGTGGGCCGTGGGAAGCCGGCGCCGGATCTGTTCCTGCACGCGGCCGCGCGGATGGGGGTGGCACCGGAGCGTTGTGCCGTGGTGGAGGACAGCCCCCTCGGCGTGCAGGCCGCGGTCGCCGCCGGGATGGACGTGTACGGGTTCACCGCCATGACGTCGGCTGCGAAGCTCGCCGGAGCCACCCGGCTCTTCGGGGACATGGGGGAGTTGGCCGACCTGCTCGTACGCTGACGAACGTCGGCCGGGTCGACGCGACCATCGAAGCTGAGCAGAATTCACCTTTGGCTGGATCTACCCACGGGTAAGCCGGGGCCTTACGCTCGCCGCCATGACTGATGTGCTGCGGCGCGGCAGGGCTTCGCTCGCGTTCGGCTTCTTCGCCCAAGGGGTCGCCTTCGCGCTGCTGGTGACGCGTATCCCGGCCATCCAGGACCGGTACGGCGTCTCCGACGCGCTGCTGCCGGTCTTCCTCGCCGCCGTGCCGGTGCTGGCCGGGGTCGGCAGCGTGGTGAGCGAGCGCCTGGTGCGGCGGGTGCGGCCGAGCCGGCTGCTGCGCTGGTCCCAGCCGGTGGTGCTGCTGGCACTGCTCGGCGTCGGAGCGGGGGACCGGGTGGTGGTGCTGGCCGTCGCCCTCGCCGTCTTCGGGCTGTCCGTCGGTGCGCTGGACGCGTCGATGAACATGCTCGGGGTGAGCCTGCAACGGGCGTACGGGCGCAGCATCATGCTCGGGTTCCACGCGACGTACAGCCTCGGCGGGATCCTGGGGGCCTCGCTGGCGTGGGCGGGGGCGCACTGGGACCTGGCGCTGTGGGTGTCGTATCTGCCCGTGGTCGTCGTGCTGTTGCCGGCCGCGCTGGTCGGGAGCCGGTGGTACGTCGACGGGGACGGCGGCGGTCCGGCCGGGGCGGCGGTGGAGAAGGGGTCGGGCGGGGCCGGGGGCGGCTTCAAGGTGCTGTTGCCGCTGTGCCTGGTGATGACGTTCGCGTACATCGGGGACTCGACCGTGTCCAACTGGAGCGCCAAGTATCTGCAGGACGTGCTGGGGAGTTCGGAGCAGCTGGCCACCGTTCCGTACAACGTCTACATGGTGACCACGCTGGTGGGGCGGGCTCTCGGGGACTTCGGGGTGCGGCGGTTCGGGGCCGTGGCGGTGGTGCGGGGCGGGGCCGTGGTCGCGGCGGGCGGGTTCGCCGTGGTGGCGTCGGCGCCGGGGGCCCGGGTGGGGATGCTCGGGTTCACGCTGCTGGGGCTCGGGCTGTGTGTGCTGGTGCCGCAGACGTTCGCGGCGGCGGGGCGGCTGGCTGCGGAGCGGGACGCTCGTCCGGGGGCGTCCGACGCGGCGGTGGCTCGGCTCAACGTGTTCAACTACGTCGGTTTCCTGATCGGTTCGCCGCTGGTGGGCGCGCTCGGGGACGCCTGGAGCTATCGCGGGGCGATGCTCGTGCCCATGGTGTTGGTGCTGGTGACGGTCGTGTACGCCAGGTCGTTCGGGGATCGGCCGGACCGATACGGTGGCGGGCATGAGCGGCCGCGCACAGCTGATGTGGGACGAGGCAGTAACGGGCTATGACTTCGGTCCGGAACATCCGATGGATCCAATCCGGCTCGCGCTGACGCGAAGCCTGGTCGGCGCCCTCGGGCTCGACCGGGAGGTCGAGGTCGTCGCGGCGCGGCCGGCCGGGGAGTCGACGCTGCGCCTGGTCCACCGGGAGGACTACATCGACGCGGTGAAGGCGGCGTCGGCGGACCCGGGAGCGGCGGACGTGTCGTACGGGCTCGGGACGGTGGACGACCCGGCCTTCGCGGGGATGCACGAGGTGTCCGCGCTGATCGCCGGGCAGTCGGTGGGGGCGGCGGAGGCGGTGTGGCGCGGGGACGCGCTGCACGCGGTGAACTTCGCGGGCGGGCTGCACCACGCCATGCCGGGCGCCGCGTCCGGGTTCTGCGTGTACAACGACGCGGCGCTGGCGATCGCGCGGCTCCTCGAGCTGGGGGCCGAGCGGGTCGCCTACGTCGATGTGGACGTGCATCACGGCGACGGGGTGCAGGCGGCGTTCTGGGAGGACCCGCGGGTGCTGACGGTGTCGCTGCACGAGCATCCGCGGACGCTGTTCCCGCAGACCGGGTGGCCGGAGGAGACGGGCGCGGACTGTGCGGAGGGGTCGGCGGTGAACGTCGCGCTGCCCGCGGGGACCGGGGACGCGGGGTGGGTGCGGGCGTTCCACGCGGTGGTGCCGGAGGTGCTGGCCGACTTCCGGCCGCAGGTGCTGGTGACGCAGCACGGGGCCGACACGCACTTCGAGGATCCGCTGGCGCATCTCGCGGTGTCGCTGGACGCGCAACGGGCGGTGCAGGTGTCCTGTCACGACCTCGCGCACGAGTACGCCGGGGGGCGGTGGGTGGCGCTGGGGGGTGGCGGTTACGCCGTGGTGGACGTGGTGCCGCGGTCGTGGGCGCATCTGGTCGGGATCGCCGCGGGGCGGCCGGTGGAGCCGGAGACGGTGATTCCGGAGGGGTGGCGGCAGGAGGTGTACGCACGGACGCGGCAGCTGGGGCCGATGCGGATGACTGACGGGCGGTGGCCGGTGTCGTGGGCCTCCTGGGAGGCGGGGTACGACCCCGCGGACCGGGTGGATCAGGCGGTGCGGGCGGCTCGGCGGGCGGTGTTTCCGGTGCGGGGGCTTCTGCCGTAGGGGTGGGTGCGCAGCCCGGCGTGGCGGGGTGCCGCTGCGCCCACCCGTGCCGCCCCAGCGGCACGACTGCCCGCAGCTTGAGTGTCGTGTTACGCCGACCGTGCGTAGGTTCTTCCGTTTCTTGGGTCGGGCGCTGGATGACCCGGCAGCATCGGACGGGTGCTGACCCGTGGAGCTCTTCGGGCTCATCTTCTTGATGTTCGGCTGGCCGGGGTGGTGGCGACCTCTCGGGAGGCGAGTCTGCGGAGTTACCGGTTGTTCGCCGCGCGGGATCCCCGGGTGCTGATCGGGATCGATCCGGAGCGGGAGTGGGGGCAGCGGGAGCTGCTGGGGCTGATGGCGGAGAGGTGCGGTGTTTCGGCCGATCCGCGCGAGACCGCCGGTCCGGACCTGATCGACCCCGACCGGACCCTCGCGGCCCTGGACGCTTTCGCCGGCCGGCTCGCGGCGGTCGCCGAGCGGCGTGCTCCGGTGCTGCTGGGCACCGGGCACCCGCATCGACTGCTCGGTTTCTACGTCGCCTTGGCCGAGGCGCTGTCGGCGGCGGGATGTGCTGTCCTCACCCTCGCGCAGGGTCGCTCTGTCGACATAACGACCCGGTTCGGCCTACGCACGTACCACCTCGACTACGTCCGCGGAGTCGCGATGGTGCGGGAACCCGCTGCCGGGCGCGCCGGTGGTGAGCCCGGCGCGCACACGCACTCGCCGCTGCCGGTTCGTACGGCGCTGGCGGCGGCGGCCGAGGGCGGCGGGCCGCTGCCCGAGTTGGTGATCGGGGATCACGGGTGGGTCTGCGGTGCAGGTCAGCTGGGGTTTGAGGCCATCGGGCCGGCCGATACGGACGATCCCGCGCTCTTCGTGGGGGAGGCCGAGGGGCTGGTGTCCGTCGCCGTTCCGCTTGATGACGCTGTGCGGTCCGAGTACTACCGACCGCTCACCCGCTACGTACTCAATCGGGCGTGTCTGTCACGGTAGGGAAGTGATGGGTGCACCTCTTCCCCACTCGCATCACCCGCCCCTACATTGGGGAGTGAGCACGCAGCGACGAAGAGTCACCGGAAGGGGAAGCCGGTGGCCGTCGAGTGCGGAAGGTTCAGGTGTGTCATGGCTGCAGCTGGCGAAAGGCCTCTGAACGAGGTTCAGTTCCTTACCGTGGCGGAGGTCGCCGCGGTGATGCGCGTGTCCAAGATGACCGTGTACCGGCTGGTGCACAGTGGTCATCTGCCCGCGATCCGGGTCGGACGGTCGTTCCGTGTCCCGGAGCAAGCGGTTCATGAGTACCTCCGCGAGAGTTACGTGGGGGTGGAAACGGCCTGACGGACCTCGATTACGACCTCAGCGCTCGGACCGGTAGGCTGGCCCCTCGTAGGTCGTGTGGGCCCATGGCGCTCACCAACCGAGTGATGAGAAGTGAGCGAGGATAGTCGTGGGCTCTGTTATCAAGAAGCGGCGCAAGCGGATGGCCAAGAAGAAGCACCGCAAGCTGCTGAAGCGCACGCGCGTTCAGCGTCGCAACAAGAAGTAGGCGACGCCGCGCCGTCAGCGTGGTCTGTGGCCCCCCACCGCATCCGGTGGGGGGCCACAGTCGTACGGCGGCCCTTTTTCGTCATCTGCCGTGTCCGTCGGTCATCACCGCGCAACACCTACCGGCTAAGTTGGCCGGAGCAGGGCTGGAAGGGCTGGAGCAGGCGGAAGGAAGGCGCTGATCTTGGGCAAGGTCGTGCTCGTGACCGGAGTGGCCCGGCAGCTGGGCGGCCGGTTCGTCCGGCGGATCCAGCGTGATCCCGACGTGGAGCGGGTCGTCGGGGTGGACGCCGTCGCGCCCGAGCACCATCTGGGCGGCGCGGACTTCGTCCAGGCGGACATCCGGCAGTCGGCCATCGGACGGGTCCTCGCCGAGACGCGGGCGGACACGGTCGTCCACCTGGACGTGACGGGCACGCCGCTGGGCAGCGGCAGCCGCACGTCGGTGAAGGAGACCAACGTCATCGGCACGATGCAGCTGCTCGGCGCCTGCCAGAAGTCGCCGACGGTGCGGCGGCTGGTGGTGAAGTCCAGCACGAACGTCTACGGCTCCGCGCCGCGCGATCCCGCCGTCTGCGTCGAGACCACGGCACCCAAGTCCCTGCCCAGCGGCGGCTTCGCCAAGGACGCGGTCGAGGTCGAGGGGTACGTACGGGGCTTCGCGCGCCGACGGCCGGACGTGTCGGTGACCGTGCTGCGGTTCGCCAACATCCTCGGTCCGGCCGCGGACACGCCGCTCGCCTCGTACTTCGGACTGCCGGTGCTGCCGACGGTGTTCGGCTACGACCCCCGGCTGCAGTTCGTGCACGAGGACGACGTGGTCGAGGTGCTGCGGGTCTGCTCGCACGAGGCGCGGCGGGGCACGCTCAACAGCGGGACGTTCAACATCGCCGGGGACGGTGTGCTGCTGCTCTCCCAGTGTTCGCGGCGGCTCGGCCGTCCGACGGTGCCGTTGCTGCTGCCGGCGGTCACCTGGGCGGGATCGCTCGTGCGTACGCTGGGGATGACGGACTTCTCCCCCGAGCAGATCCGGCTGCTCACCCACGGTCGGGTGGTGGACACCACGCAGATGCGCGAGACGCTGGGGTTCCGGCCGACCTACTCGACGGCCGGGGCGTTCGCGGACTTCGCGCGCGGCCGGGGTGCCGGGCTGCTGCCGCCCGAGGCGCTCGCGGGGGCCGTCGACCGGATCGCGGAGCTGTCCCTGCGGGGCAGCGGTCACCTTTCGACGTAGAGCGCCAACTGAGGAGCGCAGCAACGATGGCGGACGCCAAGGTCATTCCGTTCGACGACGACCGTTCGCGGGGGAACCGGCACCGGGCGAAGACGGAGCCGGAGCCGGCGGGTGAGGTGCAGCCGCTGCCCCTGCGCGGAGCAGCCGCGCCCGAGGACGATCGCCGGGACGGTCGCGAGGACGGTCCCGTGACGCCGCCCGGACCGCAGGCGCCGGTGACGTCGTCGGTGCGGTCGTCGGCTGGGGGCGACGGCGACGGCGACGGGGACGGCGGCCTGGAGCGTCGCGTCGCGGCCGGGCTGTCCTTCCTGCGCCGCCGGCTCACCGGGGACTACGAGGTCGACGACTTCGGCTACGACGCCGAGCTGACCGACCAGGTGCTGATGTCCCTGCTGCGGCCGGTGTACGAGAAGTACTTCCGGGTCGAGGTGAAGGGCGTGGAGAACATCCCCGCCGACGGTGGAGCGCTGATCGTCGCCAACCACTCCGGGACGCTGCCGCTGGACGGGCTGATGATGCAGGTCGCCGTGCACGACCACCACCCGGCCGACCGGCACCTGCGGCTGCTGGCGGCGGACCTGGTGTTCGTGCTGCCGGTGGTCAACGAACTGGCGCGCAAACTCGGGCACACGCTGGCCTGTGCGGAGGACGCCGAACGGCTGCTCGCCCAGGGCGAGCTGGTCGGGGTGATGCCGGAGGGCTTCAAGGGCATCGGGAAGCCGTTCGGGGAGCGCTACAAGCTCCAGCGGTTCGGGCGGGGCGGCTTCGTGTCCACGGCGCTGCGGCAGGGGGCGCCGATCGTGCCGTGCTCGATCGTCGGGGCCGAGGAGATCTACCCGATGATCGGCAACTCCAAGACCCTGGCACGGCTGCTGGGCTTCCCGTACTTCCCGCTCACGCCGACCTTCCCGTGGCTGGGGCCGCTGGGCGCGGTGCCCTTGCCGACGAAGTGGACGATCCAGTTCGGTGAGCCGATCCCGACGGACGGCTACGCGCCCGAGGCGGCCGAGGATCCGGTGCTGATGTTCAACCTGACCGACCAGGTGCGGGAGCAGATCCAGCACACGCTCTACAAGCTGCTGGTGCAGCGGCGTTCGGTGTTCTTCTGAGCCGAGGGGGTGCGGTGACTCGCCGGACGGAGTCCGGCGCAGCCGGGCGAAGCCCGCGAAGCGGCGCGAGGCCGGCGGTGTGGGTGGGCTCCAGCACACGCTGTACAAGCTGCTGGTGCGGCGGCGTTCGGTGTTCTCCTGACCGGCCGTACGGCGCGTACGGCGGTGGGGTCGCCCCACCGCCGCACATCCGCCGCGTCGGCTCAGTCCGCGTCCTCCGCCTCGATGCCCAGGCCGGGCAGCAGGCCCGGGAGGAGCGGCGGGAGGGTGACGTCCGGCTTGGGAGCCGGGGTGTCGCCGCCCCCCGCGGGCGGGGAGGAGGTGCCGGTGTCGTCCTTGGGCGGGTCGAACAGGCCGCCGGTGCCGCCGCCGAGCAGACCGTCGTTCTCGTCGCCGGAGCCGGCGGACTCGCTGGGCCGGTCGGAGTGGGAACGCCCGCGCTCGGACGTGCCGTCGTCGGTGCGGGGCGTCGACGAGTGACCGGAGCCGGGGGCGTCGGTGGTCGTCGAGCCGGAACCGCCCGGCCGGCCGTCGTCCCCGCCGTCGTCGTCCTGGGCCGGTGACGACGGCAGCATGGACTCCAGCGGAGCCACGTCGTCGTCTATGGCGTCGAACACCGACGACACCTGCTCACTGACGTCCCCGAGCTGCACGGGCAGCCGGTCGCGCAGTGCTCCCCAGGTCTCCCGGTGGGACTGGGAGAAGGCCGAGAGGGCCTGCATGGGGGCCAGCGAGTCGGGATCGTGGGCGTAGGCCGCGCTGAGCAGGCGGTGGCCCTCGGAGGCGTCGTGCCGCATACCGGACAGGGCGCGCCGGATCTCGCCGAGGGACTCGTGGTCGAGGGGGCCGCCGCGGTCGCGCTCCATCAGTCGGCGTGCCTCGCTGAGCCGGGTCGAGGCGAGGTCCAGGTAGGCCCGGCCCCGCTCGTCGTTGCCGTCGGCGAGGCCGATGCGGAAGTCCTCTATGCCGCGCTTGAGGCCGTACAGCGAGTCGCCGGGCAGGGCGTCGGAACTGGCGGCGGCGACTCCGCCGAAGGCTCCCGCCGCCACGCTCACGCTCAGTCCGCCGGCGGTGAGCCCCTTGGCCAGCCGCGAGCGGGGCCGCAACCTGCTCAGCGGGGCCGCGCGATGGGTGCCGCGCGCCCGGCGCTGCTCAGGAACCGACGTGTCCGCCGCCCCGCCGCTCGCGGTGCCCTCCTGCAGCATGGCCTCGAAGGCGGCCACGAGCTGGGCCCGCTGGACGACCTTGACCTCGGGATCCAGCTCGGGCCGGGGCAGCGACTCCAGACCGCGCGCGAGGGTCGTCAGACGACCCTGCTCGGTCGGTTCCGCGGTGGCCCCGGCGGGTGCCGGCCCTCCGGACTGCTCGGCCGCCGCCCCGGGATCGGACTGCTCCTCCAGAGCCTGGGCGAAGGCGTTCGCCCGCCGGTGTGCCGATACGTTCGCGATCACTGGCGGCACCTCCTCTCGTCATCACGGTCGACTCCCCAGGGGGTCCTGAGGGTTGCACGCCCTGATCGAAACCATCCGATCGGGTGATCGGAGCCGGCCAGGGAGTGACCACAGGGAGCCTGCATCCCGCACAACGAGCGGCGCGGCACTTGGGTTACGGACGGCGGATGATCGGACCGCGGACTCAACAGACTCTCACCGAAGGTGATTTGGGGAATGCGGGCAGTGAACGCCCTCAGCGGGCGTCGTTCGGGAGCAGCCGGGCGAGGGTGCGCACGGCGCGGTACTGGAGCGTCTTGATCGCGCCCTCGTTCTTGCCCATGACACGGGCGGTCTCGGCGACCGAGAGGCCCTGGAGGAAACGCAGGGTGACGCACTCCTGCTGCTGCGGGTTGAGCCGTCGTACGGCCTCCAGCAGGGCGGCGTTGGAGAGCGACTCGAGGACGGAGTCCTCGGGGGAGCGCTCGACCTCGTTGGCGTCGAGCATCTCGCCGGTGGTGACCTCGAGGCGGAAGCGGCTGGACTTGAAGTGGTCGGCGACCAGGTTGCGGGCGATGGTCACGAGCCAGGCGCCGAAGTCGCGCCCCTGCCAGGTGAAGGTGCCGATGCGCCTGAGGGCCCGCAGAAAGGTCTCGCTGGTGAGGTCCTCGGCGGTGGCCTTGCCGCCCACGCGGTAGTAGATGTAGCGGTACACGGTGTCGCTGTACTGGTCGTAGAGCCGGCCGAAGGCGTCGGCCTCGCCGGCCTGGGCCCGCTCGACCAGCTCCATCATGCGGGCGCTGTCGCTGTCCGCGGCGGGGCGGCGGTGGGTGGTGGCGGCGGCCCCGGACGAGGACGACCGCGCTCGTCTGCCGACGGCGGCGCTCCCTTCGGCCAGCGCGTAGCACGGACCGGCGGGCACGGCGGCCGCGGCGAGGGCGGGGACGGCATACGCGGTGGGGACGAAGCCGCGCAACAGGTCTTGGGCTGATTTGACCGTTGCGCGCAGCGTAGCCAGGCCCGAGGCGTCAACCCCGACGTGTGGGTACACGGGACTCCCAGAGGCAGAGCTTCCATCACGTGCAGTACGGAACCATTCACCCGTCGTAGCGAAGGTGGGGCACCGGAATGCGTCTGAGGAGAATAACGCTTCGTACAGGCGCTGCTACGCCCAGTTGCTCAAATCGTCGATTACGTCGCTTCCGTGCCCGATTGACGACCGGTCGGATGCGTCAGATTGATCGATTGATGACCGGAACGGTTCGGATTCCTGGTGACTACAGAGCGTGTTGTGGTCGATGCGAGTAAGGGGGACTGGAGAGCCCGTCCCGCGGGTACGTCATCCCGATTGGGCCGACGCCCGGGTCAACGGCGGCGGCGGTGCAGCGCGATGGCCGCCGCGGTGCCGCCCGCCACCGCGCCGACGCCCGCGGCCGCGGGGATGCCGACCTTGGCCGCCTTGCGGCCGGTGCGGTAGTCGCGCAGCCGCCACTCCAGCTCGCGGGCGTGCTTGCGCAGTTTGGAGTCCGGGTTGATCGCGTACGGATGTCCGACCAGGGACAGCATCGGGATGTCGTTGTGGGAGTCGCTGTAGGCGGCGCAGCGGGACAGGTCCAGGTTCTCCGCCGCCGCCAGGGCACGCACCGCCTCGGCCTTGGCGGGGCCGTGCAGGGGTTCGCCGACCAGCTTGCCCGTGTAGACGCCGCCGATCGACTCGGCCACCGTGCCGAGCGCACCGGTCAGGCCCAGGCGGCGGGCGATCACCTGGGCGATCTCCACCGGGGCCGCCGTGACCAGCCAGACCTTCTGCCCGGCGTCCAGGTGGGCCTGGGCGAGGGCGCGGGTGCCGGGCCAGATCCGCTCGGCCATGTACTCGTCGTAGATCTCCTCGCCGATCGACCTCAGTTCACAGACGCGGTGGCCCTTGACGATGGAGAGCGCCGAGTCGCGGGCGTCCTGCATGTGCTCCGGGTCCTCGAACCCGGCCAGCCGGAACCACGCCTGCTGCCAGGCGAAGCGGGCGAGGTCGCGGGTCTCGAAGAACTTCCGCTTGTACAGGCCCCGGCCGAAGTGGAAGATCGCGGCGCCCTGCATGACGGTGTTGTCGAGGTCGAAGAAGGCGGCTGCTCTCTCGTCGCCGTGCACCGGGAACTCGGGCTCCGCGGCGCCGGAGTCGGTGTCCTGGACGGGCTGTGCGGCCTCGGCGGCCTCCGCGGACTTGCGCGCCGCCTCCGCCGAGGCCTCGCCTGCCAACACGCTCCGCGCCGTGGCGGAACGCCTACGGGGAGTGAGCCATCGAAGAACGGCCATGCCCGTGAGCATAGCCAGTTTGTTCGGGTGCTTCGGAGCCGAGAGGTTTTCGGACGGTGAACCGGGCTGTGAACTCCGGGCGACCCCGTCGGCGGGCGGCCTCCCGCCGTGGGGGCGTCCGCGCGCGCGAGAATGGCCGGCATGAGCCCCCTCTTCCGCCGGAAGCCCGCGCAGCCCGAGCCCTCTGAGCACTCCGAGAACCATCTCGTCACCCTCATCCGCAAACCCGGCTGTCATCTGTGTGATGACGCACAGTCCGTCGTCGAGAAGGTCTGTGCCGAACTCGGGGTCCCCTGGGAGGGGAAGGACATCACCGAGGACCGCCGACTCCACGACCAGTACTGGGAGCAGATTCCGGTCGTGCTGGTCGACGGACGGCAGCACACCTTCTGGCGTGTGAACGAGGAACGGCTGCGCAAGGCACTGACCGATCAGTACAAGTAGTCCGTATGGTCGCTTAGGATCGATGGTGACCAGGTCTCGGGGGCGTTGATCGTGAGGAGCGTGTACGGCTTTGCCCCCGATGAGTGAGGGACGAGGGTCTGTATGCGCCGGTTCCCGTTCGGTGCGCCGGGGGCGCGTGACCCCGGTCACGTTGGCCGGGCAAATCGGACACCATCTTTGTGCACGCGTTCACAAAGACATAGCCTGCATTCGACGGGGCGGTCATGTAGGGACGTATGACCGCCTACAGCCCCGCTCTACCCGCAGGAGCACCGTGGCAACTGGCCGAACACACCGACCGGCGACCCGCAGCCGAGGGATTCCCGAGGCCACCGTCGCCAGGCTTCCGCTGTATCTCCGCGCGCTGACCGCGCTCTCCGAGCGCTCGGTGCCCACGGTCTCCTCCGAGGAGCTGGCCGCCGCCGCGGGGGTCAACTCCGCGAAGCTGCGCAAGGACTTCTCCTACCTCGGCTCCTACGGGACGCGGGGCGTCGGCTACGACGTCGAGTATCTCGTCTACCAGATCTCGCGCGAACTCGGCCTCACCCAGGACTGGCCGGTTGTGATCGTCGGTATCGGTAACCTCGGCGCCGCGCTCGCCAACTACGGCGGGTTCGCCTCCCGCGGTTTCCGGGTCGCCGCACTCATCGACGCCGATCCGGGAATGGCCGGAAAGCCCGTGGCGGGCATCCCGGTGCAGCACACCGACGAGCTGGAGAAGATCATCCAGGACGACGGTGTCTCCATCGGTGTGATCGCGACCCCCGCCGGCGCCGCCCAGCAGGTCTGCGACCGTCTCGTGGCCGCCGGTGTCACCTCCATCCTCAACTTCGCGCCGACCGTGCTGAACGTCCCCGAGGGCGTCGACGTGCGCAAGGTCGACCTCTCCATCGAGCTGCAGATCCTCGCCTTCCACGAGCAGCGCAAGGCGGGTGAGGAGGCCGCGGCCGACGCCGGCGTCGCACCGCCCGTCGCCGCCCGCAAGCAGCAGCACGCCACCGGCTCCGCCGACCAGGGACCCGACGGGGACGTACCCGCCGTGATGCCGGCATGAGCCTCCTCGTCGTCGGGCTGAGCCACCGCAGCGCGCCGGTCAGCGTGCTGGAGCGGGCCTCCCTGAACGCGGACGCGCAGCTCAAGCTGGTCCAGGACACGGTCGCCGCCGAACCGGCCGCCGAGGCCGCGGTGCTGGCCACCTGCAACCGCATCGAGCTCTACGCCGACGTGGACAAGTTCCACGCCGGCGTCGCCGAGCTGTCCACGTTGCTCGCCCAGCACAGCGGGGTCGGCCTGGAGGAACTCACTCCCCACCTCTACGTGCACTACGAGGACCGGGCCGTCCACCACCTGTTCTCGGTGGCCTGCGGGCTCGACTCGATGGTGGTCGGCGAGGGCCAGATCCTCGGCCAGATAAAGGACTCCCTGGCCCGCGCCCAGGACCTGCACACCGCCGGACGGCTCCTGAACGACCTGTTCCAGCAGTCGCTCAGGGTCGGCAAGCGCGCCCACTCCGAGACCGGCATCGACCGCGCCGGACAGTCCCTGGTCACCTTCGGCCTGGAGCAGTTGTCCGCCGGGGCCGACGTCCAGCAGTGGGCTCGGGGCAAGAAGGCCCTGGTGATCGGCGCCGGTTCGATGTCCTCGCTGGCCGCCGCCACGCTGGCGCGGTCCGGGGTCGCCGAGATCGTGGTCGCCAACCGCACCTTCGAGCGCGCCGAGCGCCTCGCGCAGATCCTCTCCGAGGGCGACGACACGGACGTGCTGGCCCGCGCGGTACCGATGGACTCGGTGCCGGTCGAGCTGACACGTGCCGACGTGGCCGTCTCCTGCACGGGTGCGACCGGGCTGGTCCTCACGGCCGACGCCGTGGCGGCGGCGGTGGAGGGGCGCGTCGGCGCGCCGGCCGTCGAACCGGCCGCGGCCGGGCGGCCCGCCGAGGGCAGCGCCGTACGGGCGGCTGCCGAAACGCCACTGCCGGGTGCCGGGACGGCTGCCGCCGGCGACGAGAACTGCCCCCTGGACCTGTCCGCCGTCCCCTCCGTCCCCTCCGGTTTCTCCGTCATGGGCGAGGCCGCCGTGGCCGGCATGGACGCGGCGACGCTGGAGCAGCACGGGGCCTGGGCCGCGGGCGGTACGGCCGTGGACCGGCCGCGCGAGACGGGCCGGCCGGGACCGGAGGCGGACGCCGAGCTGATCGGGGCGCTCGCCGCGACGGCGACCCGCGTCGGCCGCGTCCCCGAGCGCCGCCGCCCGGAGCCGGTCGCCGAGGTGCCGCGTCCCGAGCCGGTGCTCTTCGTCCTCGACCTGGCGATGCCGCGCGACGTCGACGCCGCCGTGCACCGGCTGGCCGGGGCGCGCCTGGTGGACATCGAGTCGCTCGCCGACGCCTCCGCCGACGCACCGATGGCCGCCGACGTCGACATGGTCCGCCGGATCGTCGCCGACGAGGTCGCCGCCTTCGGCGCCGCCCAGCGCGCCGCGCGCATCACGCCCACCGTGGTCGCGCTGCGCAGCATGGCCGCCGAGGTCGTCGCCGGTGAGATCGCCCGCCTGGAGGGGCGGCTGCCGGGGCTCGACGACAAGCACCGCGCCGAGATCACCCAGACCGTCAAGCGTGTGGTCGACAAGCTGCTGCACGCGCCGACGGTACGGGTCAAGCAGCTTGCCGCCGAGCCCGGCGGCGCCGGGTACGCGGACGCGCTGCGCACCCTGTTCGACCTCGACCAGGAGACGGTGGCCTCCGTCTCCCGGGCCGGGAACAGCACCACCACTGAGAAGAACCGAGGGCCGGCATGACTGAGAAGGCACTGAGGCTGGGGACCAGGCGCAGCAAGCTCGCCATGGCCCAGTCCGGGCAGGTGGCGGACGCCGTGAGCCAGGTGACCGGTCGGCCCGTTGAGCTGGTCGAGATCACCACGTACGGCGACACGTCGCGCGAGCACCTGGCGCAGATCGGCGGCACGGGCGTGTTCGTCGCCGCGCTGCGCGACGCACTGCTGCGGGGAGAGGTGGACTTCGCGGTTCACTCGCTCAAGGACCTCCCCACCACGCCCCACGACGACCTGGTCGTGGCCGCGATCCCGGAGCGCGAGGACCCGCGGGACGTGGTCGTCGCCCGGGACGCGCGCAAGCTGACCGACCTCCCGCGCGGGGCGCGCATCGGCACGGGCGCGCCGCGCCGCATGGCGCAGCTGAACGCGTACGCCCGCACCCACGGCATGGAGATCGAGACGGTCCCGATCCGGGGCAACGTCGACACCCGCATCGGATACGTCCGCAGCGGGGAACTGGACGCCGTCGTACTGGCCGCCGCCGGGCTCAACCGGGTCGGCCGCATCGACGAGGCGACCGACTTCCTGTCGGTCGACACGGTTTTGCCGGCCCCCGGCCAGGGGGCACTGGCGATCGAGTGCGCGGCGGACGACGCCTCGCTGATCGCCGCGCTCGCCGAGCTCGACGACCCGTTCACGCGGGCCGCCGTAACGGCCGAGCGGTCACTGCTCGCCGCCCTGGAGGCCGGCTGCAGCGCACCCGTCGGGGCGCTGGCCGACCTTCTGGCCGACGGGCAGACTGTCAAGGAAATGCGCCTGCGCGGCGTCGTCGGCACGACCGACGGCTCGACGCTGGTGCAGCTGTCCACCACCGGTCCCGTGCCCGAGACGCACGAGGCGGCAATGGCACTCGGTCGCGACATGGCCACCGAGATGCTCGCCCAGGGCGCGGCCGGTCTGATGGGGGAGCGAGCACAGTGAGCCCCACCACCCTTCCCGCCGGTCCTGAACACGGGCACGTCACCTTCCTCGGTGCCGGACCCGGAGATCCGGGACTGCTGACTCTGCGCGCCGTGGAGGCGCTGGCCCACGCGGACGTCCTCGTCGCCGAGCACGAGGTGCTCGACGTCGTGCGGACGCACGCGAGGCAGGGCGTGTCGGAGGTGCACACGGATGCCGATCCGTCGGATCCGGGCACAGGCGCGCCCCAGCTGACGGTAGTTGACGGTGCGTCAACGACCCTCGGCGCCCCCGCTGTGCGGGATGCCGCACATCTTGTCATGGAGGCCGCGCGGGGCGGCAGGCGGGTCGTGCGTGCGGTGACCGGTGACCCCGGGCTCGACGCGTACGCCGCCGAGGAGATGCTGGCGTGCGCCGCGGCCGGGGTGCCCTTCGAGGTCGTCCCGGGCATCGCGAACGCCGTCGGCGTGCCCGCGTACGCCGGTGTGCCGCTGCGCGACGCGGAGGGCGCGGACGTGCGGTTCGTGGACGCCCGTACGGCGTCGGACCGCTGCTGGACCGAGGTGGGCGCCTCCGACGGCACGGTGGTGGTGTCGACGACGCTGGACTCGGTGGCCGCGGCGGCCGGCGAGCTGGTCTCGGCGGGCCGCAAGCCGGACACCCCGCTGACGGTGACGATCGCCGGTACGACGACGCGGCAGCGCACCTGGTCCGCCACGCTCGGCACGGTCGCCCAGACCCTGAAGCAGGCGAAGGTGCTGCCGTCCCCGGACGGCGGCCGCCCGGTGATAGCCGTGGTCGGCGAGCGCAGCGCGACCGCCCGGCGCGACCAGTTGTCGTGGTTCGAGTCCAAGCCGCTGTTCGGCTGGAAGGTCCTCGTCCCGCGGACGAAGGAGCAGGCGGCGTCGCTCTCCGACCAGCTTCGGTCCTACGGTGCCGTGCCGCACGAGGTCCCGACGATCGCGGTGGAGCCGCCCCGCACCCCGCAGCAGATGGAGCGGGCGGTCAAGGGCCTGGTCACGGGCCGCTACGAGTGGATCGCGTTCACGTCGGTCAACGCGGTGAAGGCGGTCCGGGAGAAGTTCGAGGAGTACGGCCTGGACGCCCGCGCCTTCGCGGGCATCAAGGTCGCGGCGGTCGGCGAGCAGACGGCCAAGGCCCTCATCGCCTTCGGCGTGAAGCCGGACCTGGTCCCGAGCGGCGAGCAGTCGGCCGCCGGTCTCCTGGAGGACTGGCCCCCCTACGACCCGGTCTTCGACCCGATCGACCGCGTCTTCCTCCCCCGCGCCGACATCGCCACCGAGACGCTCGTCGCCGGCCTGATCGAGCTGGGCTGGGAGGTCGACGACGTCACCGCGTACCGCACGGTGCGCGCCTCGCCGCCCCCGGCCACGACCCGGGAGGCCATCAAGGGCGGCGGCTTCGACGCGGTGCTCTTCACGTCGTCGTCCACGGTCCGCAACCTGGTCGGCATCGCGGGCAAGCCGCACAACGTCACGGTGATCGCCTGCATCGGCCCGGCGACGGCCAAGACGGCCGAGGAGCACGGGCTGCGCGTCGACGTGATGTCCCCCGAGCCGTCCGTCACCAGGCTGGCGGAGGCCCTGGCCGACTTCGGCATGCGCCGCCGCGCGGCGGCCCTGGAGGCGGGGGACCCGGTGACGCGCCCGAGCGAACGGCGACCGGGGTCGCGGCGACGGCGGTCTTCGACCTGAGGTGAATGCGGGGCGTCCCTGGTTCGGGGGCGCCCCGTTGTCGTCGCGCGGCTCAGGTGGTGCCGGGCCAGTCCGGCACGGTCGGCTCGGGCCACTGCCGACGCCGGTGGGCTGCCTTAGCCTCGTCCACCGCGCGTGGTGCGAGGACGGCCTTGAGCGCCGCGAGCTGCTCGTCCGACGGCAGGCGTTCGATCACCGCGTCAGCTCTGCGAGGCGTACGGCAGGAAGGTCGCCCAGGCGGCCGAGCCGAGGTCGAGGCGGGGGCCGGTGGGGTTCTTGGAGTCGCGGACGAGGACGTGGCTCTCGTCCGGGATGGCCACCTCGACGCAGTCGGGACCCTCGTCCGTGCTGTGGCTGCTCTTTATCCGCTCCGGCTTCATGTCTCTCCAAGCACAGTCTCGATGAGGGCCGTTGACTCCCGTGTACTGAGAGCCTGTGCCCGGATGTTCCCATAACGCATTTCGAGGAGCTGCACTTCCTTCGGGTCAGCGATGACCCGGCTGATGTGACCGACACCCGTGGTGACCGGCTGCCGGTCGGTCCTCGCGCGACCGCCGACGCGTGTGCGGAGTCGGGGTACGGACTGCTCCTCGTCGAGGAGTTGGCGGACCGCTGGGGTGTGCGGTGCGAGCCGGTGCCTGCGAAGACCCTGTGGGCCGAGTTGGACCTTTCCCGGTGATCAGCTCTCGGGGTGCTCGGTCGGCGCCGTGCCGCCGCCCGGAATCGCGGGCGGCGGGGCTTCGGGCGGTAAAAGACCAAAGAACCCGGGGAAAAAACCTACCCAACCGACCAAACCCGGTCCCGATCACACGGGCGGGTGAAAAGCGGCTGCATGGGTGGCGTTGTGGGTGCTTCGGCGTGCAGGCTCTGCGGCGAGGCACGTTGATGCCTCTGGAATATCCCAGACGACATGAGTCGGCCCCCACCCGGGACTAGCACTCCCAACGCAGGGGCCTGACCAACGAGGAAGAAGAGAGCTTCCCCATGGCTGAGCAGAAGCCTAACGCCGTCGCGCGCCCGCAGCAGGGTGTTCGCCGGACCGCCACCCACTCGGGAGTGAACCAGATGCGCGTCCATCAGCCGACGCAGTACGTCGTCATCGGCAATCACCTCGCCCAGCACGCCGAGTTGTCGCTCACCGCGATCGGGCTGGCCACGCACATCCTGTCGCTGCCCGATGGCGCGCTCGTCGACATCCGCACCCTGTCCGGGCGTTTCCCCGAGGGGCGGCAGCGGATCGCGGCCGCACTGCGGGAGTTGGAGGAACACGGCTACCTGGAGCGGGTGCGCGAGCGCTCGGAGACGGGGAAGATCGTGACCCGGACGTACGCTCACCACGTTCCCGAGCGCGCGCTGTCGACCGCGGTGGGACAGCGGCCGTTGTCCCTCGTCCGGGAGCGGGAGTCCGTGGCACGCCCCGCGACGTCTACGGCGCCCGAACCGTCCCCGGAGGACGACCAACCCGCCCCGGCACCGCAGCAGTCGCCGTCCCGGATCGATGCTGCCGCAGCCGCCCGCGTACGCGGGAAGGCGCCCGAGGCGGCCGTTGAGGACGTGGCACGGGGGGAAGACGGCGGCCCGTGTCAGGAGGAGGCCGTCGCCCTGCTGGCGGGGCTGCGCCGCGTGGACGAACGGCTCGTCCTCTCGGCCCGGGACGTGAACGCGTTGGTGCCGGGCGTCGTCCGGTGGTTCGAGCGGGGCGCCACGGCCGACGTCGTCCGTCGTGTCCTGACCTCCGGCCTTCCGTCGGACATGCGCCGCGCGGCCGGAGTGCTCGCCTATCGGCTCGTTGAGCTGCTGCCTCCGCCGCTTCCGGTGGCTCCGGCAACGGCACCGACACCGGGCCCGGTGCGCGTGGTCGGTCGGCCGGAGCCCTTCCAGACCTGCGACGGCTGCGAGCGGGCCTTCCGCGCCCCGCAGCCCGGTCGCTGTCGCGACTGCCGGTCGGGTCGGCCGGCGGACGGCCACGCGCCGCTGGCGGCTTGAGCGGGGTTACGGGCGCCCCGGCGGGCCGTGCAGCCCGGTCAGGTCCAGCGGTGGCGCGGGTGGAAGGGGCCCCGGGCGGGACGGCGGGTGGGCCTGGAAGGACTGGAAGAGGTAGGTGAGGAGGCGACGGGCGGCGGGGACGGCGGTTTCGGGCGGTTGGGACGCCAGGCCGGTCACCGCCAGGAGGAGGAGAGGGATGTCGGCGGGGGCGAAGTCCTCGCGGAGCCGGCCGGTGTCGCGGGCGCGCTGGACCAGGTGGGACAGGCGGTCCGCGGCGATGGCGCGTTCCCGGTCGTAGTCCAGGGCCTCGGGGAAGTCGGCCATGAAGACGGTCTCGAAGCCGCGGTCGGCGACCAGGGTGGTGCACACCTTTTCCAGGAGGGCGTACAGGCCGTGGCCCGGGTCGGGGTCGGCCATGGCCTCGTCGAACGCGGTCGCGCACACGGCCAGCTGGTCCTCGAAGGCGGCGGTGACGAGGGCGGAGCGGGTGGGGAAGCGGCGGTAGAGGGTGGCCACGCCGACGCCGGCCCGGCGGGCGACCGCGCTCATCGGGGCGTCCACACCCTGGGCGGCGAAGACCGCTCGCGCGGCATCCAGGACGCGTTCGCGGTTGCGGCGGGCGTCGGCGCGCAGGGCGTCCGGCGCAGGGGCCTCCGCGTCCTCGGTGGTGTGCGCCGAGGGTTTGTGAGAGGGCTGGTCCGGCATGTTTCTCACTTCCGGGTTAAGTGGAGGGCGCCGTCCACTTAGGCGTCTAGCGTGAGGTTAGCGGACGCGGACCCCGTCTCCGCACTTCCTGAACGCGACGTGGACCAGAGGCATGGGTGCGAGACATGGGTGAGATGAAGGCAGTTCTCTTCGACCGGTACGGGCCTCCCGAGGTGCTGTACGTCGGGCGGCGGCCGGTGCCGGGCATCGGACCCGACGAGGTGCTGGTGCGGGTGCGCGCCGCCGGGGTCAACGGCGGGGACCTGCACGACCGGACGGGCAAGTTGCGTCTGGTGACCGGCCGGGCCTTTCCCAAGGGGTGCGGCCTCGACTTCGCGGGGGAGGTGGCCGAGGTCGGGGCCTCGGTGCGCGGGGTCCGGGAGGGCGAGCGGGTGTGGGGGCTGCTGGGGCGCCGTACCGGCAGCATGGCCGAGTACGTCGCCGTCAGCCCCCGGCGGATCGCGCCCGCCCCCGAGAACCTCACCCCGGAGGAGGCCGTCTCGCTGCTCGCCGGTGCGACCACGGCGGTGACCGCGCTGCGCGACAAGGCCGCCCTGCAACCCGGTGAGCGGCTGCTCGTGCGGGGCGGGAGCGGCGGCGTCGGCAGTGTCGCCGTGCAGGTGGGAAAGGTGCTCGGGGCGCGTGTCGTCGCGCTCGCGGGCGGGCGGAACCTCGACTTCGTGCGGGGGCTGGGCGCCGAGGAGGCGCTGGACCACCGGACGACCGCGCTGTCCGCGCTCGGCCGCTTCGACGTCGTCCTCGACACCGTCGGTACCGAGCAGGCCCGGGTGCGGCGGCTGCTGGCGCCGGGCGGGCGCATGGTCGCCGTCGCCCCCGACCTCGACCGGCCGCTGGCGTGGCTCGGTACCGTGCTCGGTTCCGCCGTCCACGGGAAGGGGCGCATCCGCTTCTTCAGCGGCAATCCCGACGGCGCGCTGCTCGCCGAGGCCGCCCGGCTCGCCGAACGCGGTGACATCGTCCCCGTCGTCGACACCGTCCACCCGCTCGACGGGGCCGCCGACGCCCAACGGGCCCTGGCTGCCGGGGGCGTGCGGGGCAAGCACGTCGTACGGGTCGCGTAGGGGTGTGACCGAGATGCACGCCGACCCGGTCGGCTCCGTCGCTCCCGAGGGCTGAAGAGATGATCGAGATCCGGCCTCAGCCGGACCAGGCGTCGGCACACCCACCCGGGTCATGCCCCCGGGTCCTCCGTCACCGGCAGGCACTCGCTGAGCAGGTCGACGACGTCGCGCCAGGCGCGCCGTGCGTGTCGAGGGTGATGGCCGACGCCGGGGACCGTGGGATGGTCGACCGGCGGGTGGTGGAAGGCGTGCAACGCGCCGCCGTAGACCGTGAGGCGCCAGTCGACGCCCGCGGCCTGCATCTCGGCGGTGAACGCGTTCCGTTGCGCGGGCGGCATGATCGGGTCTTCCGACCCGACCCCGGCCCACACCGGGCAGCGGATGCGTGCCGCCTCGCCCGGCCGGCCCGTGGTCAGTGCGTTGACCGTCCCGATCGCGCGCAGGCCGACGCCCGCACGCCCGAGTTCCAGCGCGATGGCGCCCCCGGTGCCGTAACCGACAGCGGCGATCCGGTCGGGGTCGGTCCGCGGTTCGGCGCACAGCACGTCGAGCGCCGCACGGCCGATGCCCCGCATCCGGTCGGCATCAGCGAGCAGCGGCATGCAACGGGCCAGCATCTCCTCGGGATCACCCAGATAGCGCCCGCCGTGAAGGTCGAAGGCCAGCGCCACGTATCCCAGTTCGGCGAGAGCATCGGCCCGGCGGCGTTCGACGTCGCTGAGCCCCATGCCCTCCGGCCCGAGCAGCACCGCGGGCCGGCGGCCGGCATCGGCCGGGAGCGCGAGGTGCCCGATCATCGTCAAACCGTCGGCCGGGTACTCGACCGTACGCGTCGTAGTCGTCGTCATGAGACTGGACCGTAGCGATGGTCGATCCCGGTCCGGCCGTGTTCTGCCGCCGGCAGAGCGGCGCGGGTGCCGTGCGTTGACAGTCCGGTGGGCCGGTGCGTGTAATGAGGGCGGTGCCGCGTGGCGTCGGTCAAAGAGCAGTGGGCCGGCCGGCGATCGGGCGAGCGCCCTTCCTGCAAGGGGTACGCGATGCGTCCATACTCCGCGCCCTGATTCCGAGTCGTCCGACGCGTCGCTTTCGCGCGTCGGTCTCGTGCTTGCCCCCTCATTCTTCGCACGCCGCGGCACGTGACGTCGCCGTTGCCGCGGCCTGCCGTCCTGGAGACTCAGAACCGTATGCCCACGTCGTTCCATCAGTCCGTCATCGACGAATTCCGCGCCAACGAAGGGAAGGTCGGCGGCCCCTTCGAAGGCGGGGATCTGCTTCTGCTGACCACCACCGGTGCCCGGTCGGGGGCCCGGCGGACCACGCCGCTCGGTTACGTCCGCCACGGGGACTCCCTGCTCGTGGTCGGGTCCAACCTCGGCGGGCCGCGGCATCCCGGCTGGTACTACAACCTGCTCGCCCACCCCCTGGTCCGGGTGGAGGTGGGCACGGCGAGCTTCGAGGCGCTCGCGGTGCCCGCCGAGGGGGAGCGGCGCGAGGAGCTGTTCGCGCACGTCGTACGGGAGGCGCCCGGCTACGGCGACTACCAGGCCGGCACCAGCAGGCCGCTGCCGGTCGTGGTGCTGGGGCAGGCCGAGCCCGAGGAGTGGGTGGGGCGGCCCCGTGAGGTCCGCACCCTCGCCGACAAGCTGGTGGAGGTGCACACCTGGTTGCGGGGGCAGTTGCGGCAGGTGCGGGCCGAGGTCGGGGCCCACTTCGCGGCCCCGGGGGCGGCGGCCGGTGCGCCGCCGAGTCTCGGGCTGCAGATCCGGCAGCGGTGTCTGGCGTTCTGCCAGGTGCTGGAGTTCCATCACGACAGCGAGGACGGGCACCTGTTTCCCGGGACCGCCCGGCACCATCCCCAGCTGGCGGACGTGTTCGACCGGCTCGCCGAGGAGCACCGCACGGTCGCCCGAATCCAGGGAGAACTGGCGGCACTGCTGGCGGGCGTCGCCGTCGCCGAGCCGGGGCGCTTCCGGCACGAACTCGCGGCGATGTCCGCGGAGCTGAACGCCCACCTCGACTACGAGGAGGAGGTGCTGCTTCCGCTGCTGGCCGACGTGCCCTGGCCGCCGGTCGCGCCCCCGGCCGGGCCTCCGGCCGCACGTTAGGCGGACTCCAGCAGCTCCTTGAGCCGGGCCAGGTCGGCGGCCACCGTGCCCGCGTCGCGCTCGAAGTCGGCGTCGGTCGTCCCCGGCCGCCGGCGCAGGGTGAACACCACCTCGCTCGCCGTGCCGTCGGCGATGACGCGGACCGGGTTGTAGACGGTCTCCCCGGAGGGGAGCGTGACGTGGTGGTCGAGTACGCCCAGGTCGTTGCGGGGGGCGAAGGTGACCTTGACCCGGCCGAGGGGTGAGGAGTCCGCGATCCATGCGTCCGCGACCCTCTCGATCGTCCCGCCGAGGCCGTGGGCCCACGCGGGCAGGTTGGCCGGGTCCGAGGCGTAGGCGTAGACCTCGTCGACGGGGCGGTCGACGCGGATGCTCAGGTGGCGGGACTCGCTGCCGGTGCCGTTCATGGGGCCGACCGTAGCGGGTCGCCGTCGCCGGTCTCTTGAAGGAATCGGACAGGTCCGGGCCGGGCCGGACGGACCCTAGTGGTGCCAGGCCCGGCCGCCCGTGTTGCGGATGAAGCGCTGGAGCACCTGCATCGTGGTCAGGTACTCCTCGTCGGAGATTCCGGCGTGGCGTTCCTTCCACAGGTCGTCCTGGACGGCGGCGGCCCTCTCGAAGAACGTGCTGCCCTCCGGGGTCAGGGCGAGCCGGTTGCCGGGGGCGGTCTGGACGATCCAGCCCGCCGTGATCGTCGCGTCGATCTCCGACTCCATCGCCTCCGGGCCCGTGTCGAGGTAGTCCCGCAGGAGGCCGGAGACCTCGGCGCGGGTCCTCGGGGTGG
The DNA here is from genome assembly GCF_040686295.1 of Streptomyces sp. NPDC085944. Classification (NCBI taxonomy): domain Bacteria; kingdom Bacillati; phylum Actinomycetota; class Actinomycetes; order Kitasatosporales; family Streptomycetaceae; genus Streptomyces; species Streptomyces sp. NPDC085944. Next base: position 23,425 of record NZ_JBFBJX010000001.1, read on the forward strand.
CGGCACGGGCGACCTGGGCGAGCACCCACCACTGGGGCTGGGTGGTGCCGAGTTCGGCGAGGGCCGCCCGGGTGCGGGAGACGACGGCCCGGTACGTCGCCCAGCTCCAGTAGCCGACGGGCTGGCGGATCAGTTCGGCGTCGGTGTGCGAGTAGTCCATGGCGCCGACCGTAGAAGCTGAAGTTTGGTTGAGGTCAAGCGTCGCACGGGCGGGTGCGGGCCGACTCTCCGTCGGCAAAGGCACGGGTGGGGCGGGCGTAGCGTAGGTGGTATGACGACGTACGGATCCTTTCCCGGCGCCCGGCCCCGGCGGCTGCGGACCACCCCCGTGATGCGTCGGATGGTCGCCGAGACCCGGCTGCACCCCGCCGACTTCATCCTTCCCGCCTTCGTCCGCGAGGGCGTGAGCGAGCCGGTGCCGATCGCGGCGATGCCCGGTGTCGTGCAGCACACCCGGGACACGCTGAAGAAGGCGGCCGCGGAGGCGGTCGAGGCCGGGGTCTCCGGGATCATGCTCTTCGGGGTGCCGGAGGACGGGAAGAAGGACGCCGCGGGGACCGCCGGGACCGATCCCGACGGAATTCTGCAGGTCGCGCTGCGGGACGTGCGGGCCGAGGTCGGGGACGAACTGCTCGTCATGTCCGACCTCTGCCTCGACGAGTTCACCGATCACGGGCACTGCGGGGTACTGGACGACCGGGGGCGGGTCGACAACGACGCCACGCTCGAGCGGTACGCCGAGATGGCGCAGGTCCAGGCCGACGCGGGCGCCCACGTCGTCGGGCCCAGCGGGATGATGGACGGGCAGATCGGCGTCATCCGGGACGCGCTCGACCAGATCGGGCGGGAGGACGTCGCGATCCTCGCGTACACCGCCAAGTACGCCTCCGCCTTCTACGGGCCCTTCCGCGAGGCCGTCGGGTCGTCGCTCAAGGGCGACCGGAAGACCTACCAGCAGGACGCCGCCAACGCGCGCGACGCGATGCGGGAGCTGGCGCTGGACCTGGAGGAGGGCGCCGACATGGTGATGGTCAAGCCGGCCGGTCCCTACCTCGACATCCTCGCCAAGGTCGCCGAGGCCTCCGACGTGCCCGTCGCCGCCTACCAGATCTCCGGCGAGTACTCGATGATCGAGGCCGCCGCCGAGAAGGGCTGGATCGACCGCGACCGGGCCATCCTGGAGTCCCTCACCGGGATCAAGCGGGCGGGCGCGCGCAACATCCTGACGTACTGGGCGACCGAGGTCGCCCGCACGCTGCGCTGAGCGACCTGTGCCGGCCCTTGCGGCAGGGCGTGCTGGTGCGCTCACCCCTTCAGTACTCGAGGGCGTTCGACGCGCTGGTCTGCCAGTAGGTGACCGTCAGCGCGGTGTCGACGTACACGCCGCCCGAGGGCAGCTTGACCCGGGCGATGGAGCCGTCCTCGAAGGGGATGGTGAGGGCGGTCGTCTCGTAGCCGTTCTCGCCGCTGCCGTCGCCCGACGACAGGCGCACCCCGGCGTAGCCGGGCTCGCCGGGGGCCAGCGTCGTCAGCGACTGCGGCTTGCTGGACTCGGCGACGGGCGGCACCGCCTGGGCCTCGCCGAACCGCGCCGCCGGGTACGGCGGCAGCGCGCACGTCTTCGAGCCGGTGTTGGTGGCGGTCAGCAGCAGGTGGTTGATCGGGCGGGGGGCGTTCGCGGCGGTGATGCGGACGTCGGCGGCGGAGCACGTGCCGGGCGCCTCCGAGTCGGAGCCGTCGGTGCCGCCGGAGCCGGCGGAGGCGCTACCACCGGAGGCCTTGTCGGCTCCGGTGCCGGAGCCCGGTGCCTTGCCGTTCCCGGCGTTGCCGGCCGAGCCCGTCGAGCCGGTCGCCCCGGTGTCACCGGTGTCACCCGCGTCGCCCTTCGCCCCGCCCGCCGGCCGGGCGCTGTTGCCGCCCGCCGGCGCGGAGGTGGAGGACTCGGGAGCCGGGGATCCCGTGAGCTCGTCGCCCTCGCAGGCCGTCAGGGAGAGCGCGGCCAGCGCGACCGTGGTGGCGGCGAACAGACGGGTACGGGTGAGGCGGCGTGCGGACATGGACGTTCTCCTTCACACAAGGGACTTGGGGCGAGCCGCTCGACCGTTCGGCGGGAGCGGCTGCTTTGATGACCACAGCTTGCGGTCGTGCTCGTCCCGGCCGCCAGCGACGGGGGAAGAGACGGGACGGTGGGACGCCGGGAACGCCCTGACCTGCGGGAACGGGGTCCCTCTGGGATGCGGTACGGGGATGCGAGCACAGGGAGGAACGGTGGCGGGGGACGACTTCGCGGGACTGCTTCGGGAGCTGAAGGAGCGGTCCGGACTCAGCTACGGGGCACTCGGCAAGCGGCTGCACATGAGCGGCTCGACCCTGCACCGGTACGTCAGCGGGGAGGTGGTGCCGGTCGAGTTCGCGCCCGTCGAACGCCTCGCCCGGGTGTGCCGGGCGACGCCCGAGGAACTGCTCGAACTCCACCGCCGCTGGATCCGCGCGGACGCGCTGCGCGGCGTGAAGAAGGAGGAGACCGAGAGGTCCGAGGAGCCGGAGGGCCCCAAGGACTCCGAGGGCGCCGGGAGTGAGGAGCCCGAGGAACTGGAGGAGCGCGAGAAGCCGGAGGAGCCCGCGGTCGCGGACAGCGCCCCGGCCGTCCTCACTCCACCCGCCCCACCCGCCCCACCCGTCCCGCCCCGACGTCGCGTTCCGCGTGCCGCGCTCTACGCCGCGACCGGCGTCGTCGCCGTCAGTGCCGCCGTGGCGCTCGTGGCCAGCCTCGTGTCGTCCCCGGACGGCACCGAGGGGCGCCGCCGCCCCGCCGAGGCCGTCGCGCACTCCTCCGCGTCGCCGTCCGGCACCGCGCCGGCGTCCCCGAGTGCGAGCCCCTCCACCTCGTCCTCCCCGTCCGTTTCCCCCGCCCCGTCCGGGTCGCCCTCCGCGTCGCCGACGCGGACGGGCGGCGCCACGCCGAATCGGCAGGCACCGCCCACCGGGACCCCCTTCACCGTGGCGACCAACCCCTACTACTGGTACCTGCCCTGCGACCACGCCTTCCTGGTCGACCGCAGCCCCGAGAACGTGCCGAAGCCGCCGCCGCAGCAGGGTGCCGTCGGCTGGGCGGCTCCCCTCAAGGCGGTCTCCGCGAACCGGCAGGAGGTCGTCCTCACCGTGCAGGGCACCGGTCCGGAGACGGTGATCCTGCAGGATCTGCACGTCCGGGTGGTGAGCAGCGGGCCGGCGCTGGACTGGAACCAGTACGTGATGGGCAACGGCTGCGGTGGCCAGGTGGACACCGAGTCCTTCGACGTCTCGCTCGACCTGGGCACCCCGACCGCGACGCCCATCGGGGGCCAGCGGGACTTCCCGTACAGCGTCAGTGAGTCCGACGCGGAGGTCTTCCACGTCACCGCGCACACCGGCGGGCAGGACGTGCGCTGGTACCTGGAGCTGGAGTGGTCCAGCGGCGGCCGGCACGGGGTCACGCGCGTCGACGACCACGGCCGGCCGTTCCGCACCAGTGCCTCCCGGGACGCCTCCTACTACGCCTACCCGCTCGGCGGCGACGGCGGCTGGGAGCTGGTCGAGGGCGACTGAGGCGAGCCGGACGCCGCAAGTGCGTTCTGAGGATAGGTTGTTGACCATCGAACGGGTCGCTTCGTCAGACGACATGCGAAAGGTGGGACGCCCCGTGCCCGGTGACGCCCTCGGCCAGGACCCCGCGGAGCTGCGGAGGAGGATCGACAGCAGCAAGGCGCATCCGGCGCGCGTCTACGACGTCTTCCTCGGCGGCAAGGACCACTACCCCGCCGACCTCGACGCGGCGGCCGCCGGCCTCGCCGCCAACCCGCGCGGCTATCTCGACGTACGGCACAACCGCGACTTCCTGCGGCGCGCGGTGACCGGGCTCGCCCGCGAGGACGGCATCCGGCAGTTCCTCGACATCGGCACCGGGCTGCCGACCGCCGAGAACGTGCACCAGATCGCCCAGCGCATCGCCCCCGAGTCGCGGGTCGTCTACGTCGACAACGACCCGGTCGTCCTCACCCACGCCCGCGCCCTGCTCACCAGCGGTCCCGAGGGGCGTACGGACTACGTCGACGCCGACCTGAAGAGCCCGGCGCGGATCCTCGAACAGGCTGCCGAGACACTCGACTTCGACCGGCCCGTGGCGCTCTGCCTCGTCGCCGTCCTGCACTTCCTGGAGGACGCCGAGGCCTACCCGATCGTCCGCGAACTGGTCGACGCGCTGCCCGCGGGAAGCAGGCTCGTGCTCAGCCACCTCACGGAGGACCTCAACCCGGAGAACATCCGCGCGGTCCAGCGGACGTACACGGAGCGGGGGTTCACCTTCGTGCTGCGTTCCCGCGCCGGCGTCGAGCGCTTCTTCACCGAGTCCGGTCTCGAACTCGCCGAGCCGGGCGTCGTGCCGGTGCACCGCTGGCGGCCGGACCACGCGGCGCCGGTGCCCGAGCAGCCGGAGGAGTCGTACCTCGCCGGGCTCGACGACATCGAGAAGGTCCGGTACAGGGACATCAACGACGTCACGGACGCGGACATCAACGTGTACGGCGGGCTGGGCGCCAAGGTCTGACGCCCCGGCAGCCGCGCGTCGCGCCCCCCGGTGTCCGGATCGCGGAAAGGCGCTTGTAGGCGGCACGTACTTCTTTACGCTGCCCGCATGACCGTGACTGAGAACGCGCCCACCGCCGCCGCCCCCGTGACCGCTCCGCCGCCGCAGCCGGCCGCGCGGGTCCGGTCGATCGGCGGTTCGCCCGTACGGGACATCCTCGCCGTCACCGCCCGCCCCGAGGTGATCAACTTCGCGGGCGGGCTGCCGGCCCCCGAACTCTTCGACGCCGACGGCATCGCCGCCGCGTACCGGGACGTTCTCGCGGAGCAGCCCGCCCGCGCCCTCCAGTACTCCACCACCGAGGGCGAGCCCAGCCTGCGGGCCGCGCTCGCCGCCCGCACCTCGGCGCGCGGACTGGCCACGGACGCCGAGGACGTCCTCGTCACCACCGGCTCCCAGCAGGCCCTGTCGCTCCTCGCCACCGCGCTGCTCGAACCCGGCGACACCGTCCTCGTCGAGCGCCCCTGCTACCTCGCCGCGCTCCAGGCCTTCGGCTTCGCGGGCGCCCGGGTGGTGGCCGTCCCCGGGGACGAGGACGGGATCGACCCCCGGGCGCTGGAGGAGCTGGTGGTGCGCGAGCGTCCCAAGCTGCTTTACACGGTCCCGACCTTCTCCAACCCCACCGGCCGCACCCTGCCCGCCGCCCGCCGCGCCGCCGTCGCCGAGGTCGCCGGACGGTGCGGCCTGTGGATCGTCGAGGACGACCCGTACGGCGAGCTGCGCTTCGAGGGCGAGCGGGTGCCGTGGATCGCCTCCTACGAGGGTGCCCGGGACCGGACCGTGCTGCTGGGCTCCTTCTCCAAGGTCATGGCGCCCGGCCTGCGCCTGGGCTGGTTGCGGGCCCCCGCCGCCCTGCGCCGGGCCTGCGCGGTCGCCAAGCAGGCCGCCGACCTGCACACTCCCACCGTCAACCAGCTCGCCGCCGCCCGCTACCTCGCCGACCGGGACCTGGACGCCCACGTCGCCCGCGTCGCCGCCGCCTACGGCACACGCCGGGACGCCATGCTCGCGGGCCTCCCGGACGCGCTCCCGGCGGGCGCGACGTGGACCCGTCCCGAGGGCGGCATGTTCCTGTGGGTCCGGCTGCCCGACGCGTACGACACCACCGCCCTGCTCCCCGAGGTCGTCCGGCACGACGTGGCGTACGTCCCCGGCGCGCCCTTCTACGCCGACGACCCCGACCGCGCCACGCTGCGGCTCTGCTTCGTGACGCAGACCCCGGACGAGATCGCGGAGGGGCTGCGACGGCTGGGGGAGGGGCTGGGCGCGGCGTAGGGGCGTCCGGTGACCGCCGCCGGGGCCCGCCGGGTGCCGACGCGGGAGCCCGGCCCCGGCGCGTCCGACGCCGACGCTAACCGGGTGACGGCAGCGCCCGCGTGGTGGCCGATGCGACGTCCACGCGCGCCTCGACGCACTCCCGCTCGCCGTCGGCCGCCGCGGGCCGGAAGCAGGCCCGGATCGTACTGCCTGGACGCACGGCGGCCATGGCGGTGTACACGTAGGTCTCCGTGTCGTCCTGCCGCGCGATGCGCGCGATGTGGACCGGCCCGTTCACTGTCAGCTCCAGCCGGTCGCCGATCCGCGTCCCCCAGGTCCTGGCCCAACTCGCCGCGCACTTCTCGCTGTGCCGGATCTCCACGTGAGCACCCGTGGTGGTGCGGTACGCGGCGAGAGTGCCGGGGCCGATGGCGCAGGTCAGGCGCATGGGATCGCGGCCCTCGCAGTCGGCGCCGTGACACGGCGGGACGCGGGAGTAGGGGAGGGACGCCGACCGCGGCCCGTCCCGTCCGGGGTCCGGGACCGACAGCAGGAAGAGCGCCAGGGCCACGCCGCCGGCGACCACCGTGTACGCCGATGGCAGAACCAGCATCAGCCGCCTCCCGCGGCGGTGCGGCCGGCCGCTCTTAGGCGGCGCCTGCGGCTCCGGTCGATCCGTCGGCCCTGTCTGTTCCGTCGACTTCCACGGGGCCCCCGGGTCCGTGGAGCCTGTCGGTTCCGTCTGCTCGGGCGGGTGTCTCGGGCCCGGTGACTCCGGCGACGGTGGCCGTGGCCGCGTCTTCCCGGTGTCGGCTGCGCGGACCGCGGCGCGTCCCTTCCACTCCGACTCGGCGATCTCCCACAGGGCCGACAGCCGTCCGTCCGGTTCGTCGGCGATCCGGCACAGGTCCCGTACGGCCTGCCGGGGAGGCAGGCTCTTGCCGTTGAGGTAGCGCTCCCAGGACGACTTGCTGTACCCGGTCCGCCCCGCCAGCGACGCCATGCTCAGGCCCGTGCGCGTCCTCAACTCGCGCAGCGCCCCGGTCAGCCGCGCGTGCCCGGTGGTCACTCCGGCTCCACCTCCCGCAGCGCCTTCCAGGTGTGCGGGCCGACGACGCCGTCCACGACCAGCCCCTCCCGAGTCTGGATGCGCTGGACCGCGCGCTGCGTCTTCGGTCCGAACACGCCGTCGATGTCTCCCGGTGGGACGCCCGCCCGGCGCAACAGGCACTGCGCCTCCGCCACTTCGGGCCCGACGTGGGTGTAGGCCAGGATGGCGTCCGAGGTGCGGCTCAGGCCCGCGTACCAGCGGCCGTCGCTCTGCTCCAGCCGACAGGAGTAGACGACCGGCACCAGGGACTCCGACACGGTGGCCGGGGCCGCCGCGGCGGCACGGGCGTCCGCGAGCCGACGGTGCGCGTCGGCGAGCCGTACCGCCAGCAGGAGGCTGGCGGTCACCGACAGCACCAGCGCCACCGCCCCCGCAGTGATCCCCACCCGCAGCGCACGCCCGGACGGCTGCCGCCCGGCGGTCGCGGGTGCCGGTGGCTCCTGGCCGCGCTCCTTCGAGGAGCCCGGGGCGGAAACCGGCCCCTGAGCCCAGCGTTCGGCGGCGATCTCGTGCAGCACCAGGAGCCGGACCGGATCGGCACCGGCGACGCGGGCCATCGCCTCGACGGCGTCCCGGGGCGGCAGCGACCTGCCGTTCAGATACCGCTGCCACGACCTCGCGCTGTATCCGGTCTTCGCCGCCAGCTGGAAGACGTCCAGTTCACCGTGGTCCTTGAGTCTGCGCAGCCGCACGATCAACTGATGCACCTGCGGGTGCAGTTCGGCGGGCAGCATTTTCCACCGCGACATGTTCCCCCCACCACTCGCGTGCGGGGCGGTCGTCCCCGGCATCTCTTACCACGGTGGACGAGGAACGACGGTTCCGTCCACCGGCCCCCGGTCGCCCGCGGCGTCCCGTCGTCCCGCCACTGCGCATGACGTCCCAGCAGGTCGGAGCGCCAGGCGTCCCGGGACGGCGTCACTTCCCCGAAGACGGTGGCCGGGCCGTGCGCGGCTCCCGCAGTCTCGTTGCGGTGCCGGCCGGTGCGGTCGGCACCGCCCATCACGTCCACGGAGGGAACAACAGCATGCGGGCTCTCACGAAGGCTCTCGTCAGTGCCACCACCGCCGTCGGGATCGCGGCCGGCGGCCTGGCGGCCGCGGGCACGGCCACGGCGGCCCCCGAGCCGACCCGGCAGCAGGCGGTGAGCACCGAGGCCGTCGCACCGCTCGCGGTGGTCAACCTGGGGCTGTCCCGGGCGGAGGCCAGGAACGTCCAGCGCTGGCTGGCGAAGCACTGGAACTACAACGACTCGATCGACGGCTACCTGGGCACCAACAGCTGGAAGGCGTTCCAGCGCTGCCTGGCCGAGTACTGGGGCTACAACGACTCGATCGACGGAATCGTCGGCCCCAACACCGTCAAGGCGCTGCAGCGCCTGCTGAAGGCCAACGGCTACTACACCGGCAAGATCGACGGCATCGCCGGCGACAAGACCAAGGACGCGTTCAAGGTGTGGGCCAACAAGATCTGACCGGCCCGCCCGGGCACGCGCCCGTCCGGCCCGTCCTCGCCTGCGGGGCGAGGACGGGCCGCGGTCCGTCGTGCGGGGCTCAGAGCCGCTCGGGCGTCCGGATGCCCAGCAGGGCCATGCCCCGGTGCAGGGTGCGGGCCGTGAGGTCGCACAGGAACAGGCGGTTCTCGACCTGCGCCGGCGTCTCGGCCTTCAGGACCGGGCACTTGTCGTAGAACGTCGTGTACAGCGACGCCAGCTGGTACAGGTACGCGGCCAGCTTGTGCGGGGCGTACTCCGCGGCCGCCTCGAAGACCGTGTCCCCGAACGCGTCCAGGTGCAGGCCCAGCGCGCGCTCCGCCTCGTGCAGCGCCAGCTCCGGGTGGGCGGCGGGGCGGACCTCGCCGGCCTTGCGGAGGATGGACTGGATCCGGGCGTAGGCGTACTGGAGGTACACGCTGGTGTCGCCGTTGAGCGAGACCATCTGGTCCAGGTCGAACTTGTAGTCGCGGCTCGGCGAGGTCGACAGGTCCGCGTACTTCACGGCGCCGATGCCGACCTGCGCGGCCCGCTCCCGGATCTCGTCCTCGGTGAGGTCCCGCGCCTTCTCCCGCACGACCTCCGCCGCCCGCTGCACGGCCTCGTCCAGCAGGTCCTCCAGGCGCACGGTCTCGCCCGCACGCGTCTTGAAGGGCTTGCCGTCGGCGCCGAGCACCGTGCCGTAGCCCATGTTGTGCGCGGTGACCTCGTCGCCGAGCCAGCCGGCCCGGCGGGCCGTCTCGAAGACCATCTTGAAGTGCAGCGACTGGCGCACGTCCACGACGTACAGCAGCGTGGTGGCGTGCAGGTCCTGGACCCGGTTGCGGATCGCCGTCAGGTCGGAGGCCGCGTAGCCGAAGCCGCCGTCCGCCTTCTGCACGATCAGCGGCACCGGCTGGTCGTCCTTGCCGCGGATCTCGTCGAAGAACACCACGAGCGCGCCCTCGGAGCGCACCGCGACGCCCATCTCCTCCAGGAGGCGGGCGGTCTCCGGCATGCCGTCGTTGTACGCGGACTCGCCGACGATCTCCTCGTCGCGGATCTCCATGTCGAGCTTCTCGAAGACGGAGTAGAAGTAGACCTTCGACTCGTCCACGAACTGCTGCCACAGCTCCAGCGTCTCCTTGTCGCCGGACTGCAGGGCGACGACCCGCTTGCGGGCCCGCTCCTTGAACTCCTCGTCCGCGTCGAAGACCGCGCGCGACGCCTTGTACACCCGGTTCAGGTTCGACATGGCCTGCTCGCCGTCGACGTCCTCGGCCGGGGCCAGCTCGCCGGGGTGCTCGAACAGGTACTGGATGAGCATGCCGAACTGGGTGCCCCAGTCGCCGATGTGGTGCCGGCCGATGGTCTTCTCGCCGGTGAAGTCGAGCATGGCGCGCAGGGCGTCGCCGATGACCGCCGAGCGCAGGTGGCCGACGTGCATCTCCTTCGCCACGTTCGGCTGGGCGTAGTCGACGACCGTGACGCCCGCGTCCGCCTTCGGGGGCACGCCGAGGCGCTCGCCGTCCGCGAGGCGCGCGGCGAGGTTCTCGGTGATCGCCCGGTCGGCGACGGTGATGTTGAGGAAGCCGGGGCCCGAGACCTCGACGTCCTTGATCAGCTCGTCGCCGGTGGTGATGCGGGCGACGACCTCGGTCGCCAGCTCCCGCGGGTTGGCCTTCGCCTTCTTGGCCAGCGCGAGGATGCCGTTGGCCTGGTAGTCCGCCCGGTCGCTGCGTCGCAGCAGCGGGTCCGCGCCGGCGGCCTCCGGCCGGGTGGCCGTGAGGGCGGACGCGAGCTGCTGCTGGACGGAGGCGGTGAGGGACGTGACCGAGGCCATGGAGTGGCTGCCGTTCTGCTCGGGTTCGTGGAAGTAGTACAGAAGCCGAGTATCCCATGCGGTGAAAAGCGGTTTTCGCGGATGCGGGCCGGGCTGGGAGAATGGAGCGGTCAGCCGGGCGACCGTACCGGCTGTCTCCCGAGCAGTTCCGAAGACGTCAGAGAAGTTTCAGGGAAGAGGACGTGCCGATCGTGGCTCAGAGCACAGAGACCACCGACTGGGTCTCCCGTTTCGCGGACGAGGTCATCGCCGAGTCGGAGCGTCGTGCTTCGGGCAAACCGGTCGTCGTCGCGTCGGGGCTGTCCCCCTCCGGCCCCATCCACCTGGGCAACCTGCGCGAGGTCATGACCCCCCACCTGGTCGCCGACGAGGTCCGCCGCCGCGGCCACCAGGTGCGGCACCTGATCTCCTGGGACGACTACGACCGCTACCGCAAGGTGCCGGCCGGTGTCCCCGGCGTCGACGAGACCTGGGCCGAACACATCGGCAAGCCCCTGACCTCCGTCCCGGCCCCGAAGGGCTCGGCGTACCCGAACTGGGCCGAGCACTTCAAGGCCGCGATGACCGCCTCCCTCGCCGAGCTGGGCGTGGAGTTCGACGGCATCAGCCAGACCGAGCAGTACACCTCCGGCGTCTACCGCGAGCAGATCCTGCACGCCATGAAGCACCGGCGGGACATCGACGCCGTCCTCGACCAGTACCGGACGAAGAAGGCGCCCGCGAAGAAGCCGCAGAAGTCGCAGAAGCCCGTCGACGAGGCCGAGCTGGAGGCCGCCGAGGGCTCCGGCGCCGCCGCCGAGGACGACGGCAGCTCAGGCTCCGCCGGGTACTTCCCGTACAAGCCGTACTGCGGCAACTGCGAGAAGGACCTGACGACGGTCACCGCCTACGACGACGACTCGACCGAGCTGACCTACGCCTGCACCGCCTGCGGCTTCTCGGAGACCGTGCGGCTGAGCGAGTTCAACCGCGGCAAGCTGGTCTGGAAGGTCGACTGGCCCATGCGCTGGGCCTACGAGGGCGTGATCTTCGAGCCCAGCGGCGTGGACCACTCCTCGCCCGGGTCGTCGTTCCAGGTCGGCGGGCAGATCGTCGGCATCTTCGGCGGCAAGCAGCCGATCGGGCCGATGTACGCCTTCGTCGGCATCAGCGGCATGGCGAAGATGTCCTCGTCCAAGGGCGGCGTGCCCACCCCGGCCGACGCGCTCCGGATCATGGAGCCGCAGCTGCTGCGCTGGCTGTACGCCCGCCGCCGCCCCAACCAGTCCTTCAAGATCGCCTTCGACCAGGAGATCCAGCGGCTCTACGACGAGTGGGACCGCCTCGACGCCAAGGTCGCCGACGGCTCGGCCCTCCCGGCCGACGTCGCCGCCCACGCGCGCGCCGTCCGCACGGCCGCCGGCGAGCTGCCGCGCACGCCCAGGCCGCTGCCGTACCGCACGCTCGCCTCCGTGGCCGACATCACCGCCGGCCACGAGGACCAGGCGCTGCGCATCCTCGGCGAGCTGGACCCGGCCAACCCGATCGAGACGCTGGACGAGGCCCGGCCGCGCTACGACAGGGCCGAGGCGTGGATCAACACCCACGTCCCCGCCGACCAGCGCACCATCGTCCGCCGGGAACCGGACGCCGAGCTGCTGAAGTCCCTGGACGAGCCGAGCCGGCAGTCGCTGCGGCTGCTGCTCGACGGGCTGGCCGACCACTGGTCCCTGGACGGGCTCACCCACCACGTCTACGGCGTCCCGAAGGTCCAGGCGGGCTTCCCCGCCGACGCCACGCCGAAGGAGCTGCCGCCGGAGATCAAGACCGCCCAGCGGACGTTCTTCGCGCTGCTCTACCACCTGCTCGTCGGCCGCGACACCGGGCCGCGCCTGCCCACGCTGCTGCTCGCGGTGGGGCAGGACCGGGTGCGGACCCTGCTCGGGGAGTAGGGGGTACGCGAAGGGGGGCGCCCGGTGTTCGCCGGGCGCCCCCCTTCGTCGTCGGTCGCCCCTAGGCGATGTGCTCCTCCTGGAGCTCCCGCATGTGGCGTTCGCTGAACGCCTTCACCATGCGATCGGCCTCGCGCGCGGCCAGCGGCACTCCGAAGGTCGCCTCCACGTCGCCCCGGAACTGGGCGACCGTGGGGTAGCTGCCGTCGATCGACTTCCGGAAGACCGTGTAGTAGTCCTCCTCCGTCGGGGCCGGCTCGGCCGTGCCACCGCCCTCCCCCAGCTCGCGGGTGCGGCCCGGGGCGACCGGAATCGGGAAGCTGCCCGTCTCCTCCGGCGAGGGCTCCTGGAGCGGGGGCTCCTCCTCGTACTGGTCCCGGTACTGGTCGGCCTGCTGCTGCTCCTCGTACCACTGGGCGTACTGCTCGGCCGGGTCGTACGTGGGGTCGTAACCGCCCTGGTAGGCGACCTGGCGGGTGTTGAACCAGGGGCTCTGCTCGGGGTCGTCCGGGGCCGGCTGCTCCTCGGCGAGCCGCTGCTCGGCCTGTTGCTGCCGGGCTTCCAGCTCCGGGCGCTGCTCGGCGGCAGGCGCCCCGGCGCCCACCTGTGCCGCCTCGGCGGCTCGACCGTCCGCGACCGACTCCGCCTCGGGCGCCGGCGGGAGCAGGGCCGGTTCGATGCCCGCGGCCGCCAGCCCGGAGGGGGCGGTCTGCGCCAGCGGAACGCCGTAGCGGGCCAGCCGCAGCGGCATCAGGGACTCCACGGGAGCCTTGCGCCGCCAGGCGCGGCCGAAGCGGGAACGCAGCCGGGCCTGGTAGACCAGCCGCTCCTGCTCCAGCTTGATCACCTGCTCGTAGGAGCGCAGCTCCCACAGCTTCATGCGGCGCCACAGCAGGAACGTCGGCACCGGCGACAGCAGCCAGCGGGTGAGCCGGACGCCCTCCATGTGCTTGTCGGCGGTGATGTCGGCGATCCGGCCGATCGCGTGCCGGGCGGCTTCCACCGACACCACGAACAGGATCGGGATCACGCCGTGCATGCCCACGCCCAGCGGGTCCGGCCAGGCCGCCGCGCCGTTGAACGCGATCGTCGCCGCCGTCAGCAGCCACGCGGTCTGCCGCAGCAGCGGGAAGGGGATGCGGATCCAGGTCAGCAGCAGGTCCAGGGCCAGCAGCACGCAGATGCCCGCGTCGATGCCGATCGGGAAGACGTAGCTGAAGTTCCCGAAGCCCTTCTGCAGGGCCAGCTCCCGCACCGCCGCGTAGGAACCCGCGAAGCCGATCCCGGCGATGATGACGGCGCCGAAGACGACCATGCCGATGAGAACGCGATGCGCCCGTGTCAGCTGAAGTGGCGCGGCCACCCGTACTCCCCTCCCAGTGCCTGTTGTTGCGCGCAACAGAGTGGCACATGTGTACGGGGAACGGGTGGCCGGTGGGTCGAAGTGACCGTCAGCCCGACTTCTCGGGCGACGCCGAGGCCGACTGGGAGGCCGCGTCGGAGGGGGACTTCGAAGCCGAGGGCGAGCCACTGGACTTGCCGCCCGACGTGCCGCCGTTGGCCTTCGTCACCGCGGCCACCGCCTCCTTGGCCGCCTTCTGCGCGTCCTTCGCCAGGTCGTCGGCGTCCGGGGTCTTGTCGCCCGCCAGGCCCGCGCCGTTGTAGTCGAGGGTGATGACGACGTTCTCGACGCGTGCCACGACCGTCTGCTGCTTGAAGGTGCCTTCCTTCTTCTTCAGGTCGTAGCGCACCATCGACGCCTCGTCGCCCGTGCCGCTCACCGGCGCCGTCTTGACGCTCTTCGCGCCCTCGACGCCCTGCGCGTCCTTCAGCTGCTTCTGGTAGTAGTCATGCGCCAGCTTGTCGCCCTCGCCGCGCGTCACGTCCGACTCGAAACGCAGCATCGACACGCTCAGCCAGCGGAACTGAGAGCCCTTCACGCCGTTGTCGTCGAGACTGTCCCAGGAGCAACTGGCCCGGACCGCCGTGTCGTTGGAAGATCCCTCCTTGCCGGAGTCACTCTTCGGCACCAGGTCGTCCAGCGTCTTCTTGGTCACCACCGAGCACGGCTCCGGAAGCTTACGGAACGCCGCCGCCTGCACCGTGGGGGACGGACTCGCGGACTTGGACGCCGCGGACTCCTCCGCGGCCTTGTCCTTGCCGTCGCCGGAGCCGGAGTCCGAGGAGCAGCCGGCTGCCACCAGCATCACGGGTACGGCGGCCGCGCCGACAAGGACGCGGGTGAGTCGCTTCGCTCGCTTCGCTTGCTGGTCTCGCTGGTCACGCTGGGCTCGTAGCTGCATGGTTCCTTCACTCATGGCACTCGGTGGTTCCTGCGTTCGGAACGGGTCCGAGGGGCCACGGTACGCGGTGAGGAAATCGCGCGGTCGCGCTTCCGGCCCACCTCGCGCGGGCGCGGGGCGGACCGGGGCGGGCTCAGCCGCCCAGCGAATCCGCCAGCTGGGACGCCAGTTTCCGCGCCTTGTCCTGCATTTCCTCGCTGTCCGGCACGACGCCGAGCGTCGCCGACTGCTCCGCGTACTCGATGGTCACCATGACGTTCGACGTGCGGAACGCCACAGTCACGGTGCGCCGCTTCGCCGTCGAACCGGAGCTGCTGAGCGCGTCGTCGACGAACGCCTCCTCGCCCAGGTCGTCCAGGAGCCGGGGCTGGACCTCGGCGGGCGTCGCGTCTGGAGACCCGCTCGACGACGAGGAGGAGGAGGCCGGGGCGGTGCCGCCCGCGTCGGAGGACGGTTCGCCGGAGGACGGGGTGCCCGACGGGGAGTCCGACGGGGATCCGGACTCCCCGGGCTCCGCGGAGTCCTCGGACTCCGAGACCACCGGTTCCGGCAGGTCGGCCGCCTCCACCTGCTGCGCGAACAGCTGCTCGGCCTCGCTGTCGTCGCTCACGGCGCCGTCGTACGACACCACCCGCTCGAAGTCGACGAAGAGGTGGTTGGTGGCCTGTGCCGACTCCACCTTCCAGCGGCAGCCCACCTTGCGGTCGGTGTCGTAGGCGAGCGTCGGCTCACCCGCGTACGCCTTCTCCCGCCGCTCCTCGTCGGTGATCTCCTCGATGCCGGGCAGGAGGGAGTCGAGCGCCTTGTCGCCGACCGCGCCGCAGGGGTCCGGCAGGGTGCGGTACTTGCCCGGTTCGGCCGCCTCGGTCGCGACGCCGGGCTGCCCCGGATTCGAGTCGTCCGCCGTGGCACCGCCCTCCGGGCCGCCGGTGCAGCCGGCCAGCAACGCCGCGAGGAGGGCGGCGACGCCGGGTACGTAGGCCTTCCGCTGCACGGTGCGGCTCCTCTCGCCGGGGTGGCTGTGGTTCGGGAGATACGGGACTCCAGTGTCCCCGCCGGTTATTCGCTTGCCGCACGGGGGCGCTCCCTGCAGACAATGTGTATCGCACGCGCTGCCGTGAACGCCGGTCCATCGTCCCTTTGGCCGACCTTGGCGCCGGTTCTGCGCTTTAAGACTTCTGTATGTTTTCCGGGGGAATGAGGACGATATGTCGTACGTGGAGATACCGGGCGCGAAGGTGCCGATCCGGATGTGGACCGACCCGGCGACGGTCGAGGAGGGCGCGCTCCAGCAGCTGCGCAACGTCTCGACCCTGCCGTGGATCAAGGGCCTCGCGGTCATGCCGGACGTCCACTACGGCAAGGGCGCCACGGTCGGCTCGGTGATCGCGATGCGGGGCGCCGTGTGTCCGGCGGCGGTCGGCGTCGACATCGGCTGCGGCATGTCGGCGGTGAAGACGTCCCTGACGGCGAACGACCTCCCGGGCGACCTGTCCCGGCTGCGCTCGAAGATCGAGCAGGCGATCCCGGTGGGGCGGGGGATGCATGACAGCCCCGTGGAGCCGGGGCGGTTCCACGGGCTGGCCACGGCCGGGTGGGACGACTTCTGGGGGCGGTTCGACGGGGTGGCCGAGGCGGTCAAATTCCGTCACGAGCGTGCCGGAAAGCAGATGGGAACGCTGGGAAGTGGCAATCATTTTGTCGAGTTGTGCACGGACACGACGGGTTCTGTCTGGTTGATGCTGCACTCCGGTTCCCGCAACATCGGCAAGGAGCTGGCGGAGCACCACATCGGCGTCGCCCAGAAGCTCCCGCACAACCAGGGCCTGATCGACCGGGACCTCGCGGTGTTCGTCGCGGACACACCCCAGATGGCGGCGTACCGCAACGACCTGTTCTGGGCGCAGGAGTACGCGAAGTACAACCGCACGCTGATGATGGCGCTCTTCAAGGACGTGGTCCGCAAGGAGTTCAAGAAGGCCAAGCCGGTCTTCGAGCCGGAGATCAGCGCACACCACAACTACGTGGCCGAGGAGCGGTACGACGGGATGGACCTGCTGGTGACCCGCAAGGGCGCGATCCGCGCGGGTTCCGGTGACTACGGGATCATCCCCGGCTCCATGGGTACGGGGTCGTACATCGTGAAGGGCCTCGGCAACGCCAAGTCCTTCAACTCCGCGTCCCACGGAGCCGGTCGGCGCATGAGCCGGAACGCCGCCAAGCGTCGCTTCTCCACCAAGGACCTGGAGGAGCAGACGCGGGGCGTGGAGTGCCGCAAGGACTCCGGCGTCGTGGACGAGATCCCGGGCGCGTACAAGCCGATCGAGCAGGTCATCGACCAGCAGCGTGACCTCGTGGAGGTCGTGGCGAAGCTGAAGCAGGTCGTCTGCGTCAAGGGCTGACTCGAGCGGCCCCCGTCCACCCGGGGGTGGCTCGTCCGGTCACGTGCATCCCGGTCGGGGGCCGTCACGTTGGATGGTGCGGGGCGAGCCCAGGTCGCCGGTTCGACATCCGTTCGGGTCATCGGATCCGCTTCACCCCTGTGCGTTGCCCACCGGTGTCAGCCCTCCCGGTGCACCTTCGTGTTCGAGGCCTGGGCGCGGGGGCGGACGACCAGGAGGTCGATGTTGACGTGGGCGGGGCGGGTGACCGCCCAGGTGACGGTGTCGGCGACGTCGTCGGCGGTCAGCGGGTCGGCGACGCCCCGGTAGACCTTGGCGGCCTTGTCCCGGTCGCCGCCGAAGCGGGTCAGGGCGAACTCGTCGGTCTTGACCATGCCGGGCGCGATCTCGACGACGCGGACCGGGCGGCCGACGATCTCCAGCCGCAGGGTCTCGGCGAGGACGTGCTCGCCGTGCTTGGCGGCGACGTAGCCCGCGCCGCCCTCGTAGGTGGACAGGCCGGCGGTCGAGGAGACGACCACGACGGTGCCGTCGCCGCTCGCCTCCAGCTTGGGGAGCAGGGCCTGGGTGAGGTTGAGGGTGCCGATGACGTTCGTCTCGTACATGCGGCGCCAGTCGTCCGGGTCGCCGGTGGCCACCGGGTCGGCGCCGAGCGCGCCGCCCGCGTTGTTGACCAGGACGCCGACCGTCTTGAACGCGGTCGCGAACTCGTCGACCGCGGCGCGGTCCGTGACGTCCAGGGGGTACGCGGTCGCCTGGTGGCCGGCCGCCCGGATCTCCTCCGCCAGCGCCTCGACGCGGTCCTTGCGGCGCGCGGTGAGGACCACCCGGTAACCGGCGGCGGCCAGCTGCCGGGCCGTGGCGGCGCCGATGCCGCTGCTCGCGCCGGTGACGACGGCGATGCGGGAGGCGGCGGGCGGGGCGGCTGCGGTGGCCATGGGCTGCTCCTGGGTTCGTACGGCGGTGCCGGTCGCCGACCAGGGTAGTCAGCGTGCCGGCCGGCCCCCGGGGTCAGCCGCCGTTGCGCGGGGCCCACAGGAGCAGGGCCATCCCGGCGAGGCAGACCAGCGCCCCGGCGATGTCCCAGCGGTCCGGGCGGTAGCCGTCGGCGACCACGCCCCACAGGATCGAGCCGGCCACGAAGATCCCGCCGTACGCGGCGAGGATGCGGCCGAAGTGGGCGTCGGGCTGGAAGGTGGCGACGAAGCCGTAGGCGCCGAGGGCGAGGACCCCGCCCGCCGCCCACGGCCAGCCGCGCTGCTCGCGCACCCCCTGCCACACCAGCCAGGCGCCGCCGATCTCGAACAGGGCGGCGACGACGAAGAGGGCGGCGGAGCGGAGGACGAGCATGCGGGCAGCTTCCCACGCACCGCCTCCCCGGGCGGCGGACCTGCGGAATAACGGCCGGGGGCGCTCCGTTCCAGGGGTATAGTTGAAGCGTCAACAACCTGGAGGTTGAGCGATCATGCAGTTCGGCATCTTCACCGTCGGCGACGTCACGCCCGACCCGACCACGGGCCGTACGCCGACCGAGCGTGAGCGCATCAAGGCCATGGTCGCCATCGCGCTCAAGGCCGAGGAGGTCGGGCTCGACGTCTTCGCGACCGGCGAGCACCACAACCCGCCCTTCGTGCCCTCGTCGCCGACGACCATGCTCGGCTACGTCGCGGCCCGCACCGAGCGGCTGATCCTGTCCACCTCCACCACCCTGATCACCACGAACGACCCGGTGAAGATCGCCGAGGACTTCGCGATGCTCCAGCACCTGGCCGACGGCCGGGTGGACCTGATGATGGGCCGCGGCAACACCGGACCGGTCTACCCCTGGTTCGGCAAGGACATCCGCGAGGGCATCAACCTCGCCGTCGAGAACTACGCTCTGCTGCACCGGCTGTGGCGCGAGGACGTGGTGAACTGGGAGGGCAAGTTCCGCACCCCGCTGCAGGGCTTCACCTCCACCCCGCGCCCGCTGGACGGCGTCGCGCCCTTCGTCTGGCACGGCTCCATCCGCTCCCCGGAGATCGCCGAGCAGGCCGCCTACTACGGCGACGGCTTCTTCCACAACAACATCTTCTGGCCCGCCGACCACACCAAGCGGATGATCGAGCTCTACCGCAACCGCTACGCCCACTACGGGCACGGCACCCCCGAGCAGGCGATCGTCGGCCTCGGCGGCCAGGTGTTCATGCGGAAGAACAGCCAGGACGCGGTCCGCGAGTTCCGGCCGTACTTCAATGAGGCGCCGGTCTACGGGCACGGGCCGTCGCTGGAGGACTTCACCGCGCAGACCCCGCTCACCGTCGGCTCGCCGCAGCAGGTGATCGAGAAGACGCTCGCCTTCCGCGACTACGCCGGCGACTACCAGCGCCAGCTGTTCCTGATGGACCACGCCGGGCTGCCCCTGAAGACCGTCCTGGAACAGCTCGACCTGCTCGGCGAGGAGGTCGTGCCGGTGCTGCGCGAGGAGTTCGCCAAGGACCGCCCGGCGAACGTGCCGGACGCGCCGACCCACGCGTCCCTGCTGGCCGCCCGGAAGGACGCCCCGTCCCAGGAGGCCGGGGAAGAGGAAGGAGTACGCGCATGAAGCTCGTCGTCGTCTCCGCGGGGCTGAGCGTCCCGTCGTCCACCCGGCTGCTCGCCGACCGCCTCGCCGCGGCCGCCGCCCCGGCCGCCACCGCGCCCGAGCCCGCCCCGGCCGACGTCCGGGTGATCGAGCTGCGCGACCTCGCCGTGGAGATCGCGCACACCTTCACCAACGGCTTCCCGGCACCGGCGCTCGCGGACGCGTTCGCCGAGGTCGCGGCGGCCGACGGGCTGATCGTGGTCACGCCGGTGTTCTCGGCGTCGTACAGCGGGCTGTTCAAGTCGTTCTTCGACGCGCTCGGCGTCACCGACGAGGACGCCCTCACCGGGAAGCCGGTGCTGATCGGCGCGACCGGCGGCACCGCCCGGCACTCCCTGGTGCTGGACCACGCGCTGCGGCCGCTCTTCTCCTACCTGAAGGCGGTCGTCGTCCCCACCGGCGTGTACGCCGCCTCCGAGGACTGGGGCGCGGAAGGGCTCGACGCCCGCATCGGACGGGCCGCGTCCGAGCTGGCCGCGCTGATGGCGGGGCCGGCCGGGCGCTCCGCGGGCCGCCCGCTGCCGAAGCGGGACTCCTTCGAGGAGGTCACGCCCTTCGAGCAGCGGCTCGCCGCGCTGAGCGTTCCGGGCCCGAGCCCGGCGTCCTGAGCGCGGTACCGCCGTACCGCCGCCATTGCCGTACCACGGCACCGCCGTGTCGCACCGTGAGCCGTCGACCGGGTTCCACCGAGCCCGTCGGCGGCTCACCGGCATTCAAGCCCTGGTGAACGTTTCCGGAAACCGGCAATGCGCACGGGCGGCACGCTCACGCATCATGAGTGCACGGGGAGCACTGCGGAAGGGGGCGGACGATGACGAAACGGGTGACGACACACAGTCCCCACGTCCGTTCGCCCCATCCGCTCGACCGGCTCCGACCCGACGAACCCGGCCACGCCCCTTGCGTCGCCGGTGCCGCGGCACAGGACCGCCGCGCCGTCTGACAGCCGCTTTTCGCGCCCCTGCCGGGGCCCCGGCGCGGGCACGGCGAAGGCCTGCCCTCCCGGAACCACGCCTGTCCGCACGGGCGTCACCACACCAACAGTCGCGGCGGCCGGCCGCGCTCGACCGGCCGCCCGACAGCCGTCACTTGCCGTAAGGACGTGTCCCATGGAAGTCATCGGTGTCCTCGCCGTCGTCTGCGTGCTCCTGATCGTCATTGTGCTGTTCGGCGTCTCGCGGCTCTTCCGCAAGGTGGAGCAGGGCAAGGCGCTGATCGTCTCCAAGATGCGCAAGGTGGACGTGACCTTCACGGGTCAGGTGGTGCTGCCGGTGCTGCACAAGGCCGAGGTGATGGACATCTCGGTGAAGACGATCGAGATCACGCGGGCCGGCAAGGAGGGGCTGATCTGCCGGGACAACATCCGGGCGGACATCCGCATCTCGTTCTTCGTCAAGGTCAACAAGACCGTCGAGGACGTCGTGAAGGTCGCCCAGGCGGTCGGCACGGCCCGCGCCAGCGACCGGGACACGCTGCAGGAGCTGTTCCACGCGAAGTTCTCCGAGGCGCTGAAGACCGTCGGCAAGCAGATGGACTTCACCGACCTCTACACCAAGCGCGAGGAGCTGCGGTACCGGATCATCGAGGTCATCGGCGTCGACCTCAGCGGGTACCACCTGGAGGACGCGGCGATCGACTACCTGGAGCAGACGCCGCTGACCCAGCTCGACCCGGCGAACGTCCTCGACGCCCAGGGCATCCGGAAGATCACCGAGCTGACGGCCGTGGAGCACGTGCGCACCAACGAGGCGCGGCGCACGGAGGAGAAGGAGATCACCCGGCAGAACGTCGACGCGCGCGAGGCCGTACTGGAGCTGGAGCGTCGGCAGGCGGACGCCGAGATCAAGCAGAAGCGCGAGATCGACACCACCCGGGCCCGCGAGGAGGCCGAGACGGCACGCGTGGTGGAGGAGGAGCGGCTGCGCGCGCAGACGGCCTTCCTGCGCACCGAGGAGCAGCTCGGCGTGCAGCGCGAGAACCAGGCCCGTGAGGTCGCGGTCGCCGCGAAGAACCGCGAGCGGGTCATCGCCGTCGAGAACGAGCGCATCGAGAAGGACCGCATGCTGGAGGCCATCGGCCGCGAGCGGGAGACCGAACTGACCCGGATCGCCGCCGAGAAGGAGGTCGAGGCGGAGAAGCGGGACATCGCCGAGGTCATCCGGGAGCGCGTCGCGGTGGACCGTACGGTCGCCGAGCAGGAGGAGTCCATCAAGAAGCTGCGGGCCGTCGAGGAGGCGGAGCGCAACCGGCAGGCCGTCGTCATCGCCGCCGAGGCGGAGGCGCAGGAGCGGCTGGTCAAGGACATCAAGGCGGCCGAGGCCGCGGAGGCGGCGGCCACCCACCGTGCCGCCGAGGAAATCACCATGGCCGAGGCCCGGTTGAAGAGCGCCGACCTGGAGGCGCAGGCCAAGCTGCGGATGGCCGAGGGCGTCCAGGCCGAGGCGGCCGCGGCGGGCCTCGCGGCGGTCCAGGTCCGCGACAAGGAGGCCGAGGTCATCGAGAAGGCCGGCCGCGCCGAGGCGGAGGCCACCGAGGCCCGGATGCGTGCCGAGGCCGAGGGCGCGCGGGCCAAGGCGCTCGCCGAGGCCGAGGCGATCGGCGGCAAGCTGAAGGCGGAGGCCGCCGGACTCACCGAGAAGGCCGCGGCGATGGCCGCCCTGGACGACGCCTCGCGCGGTCACGAGGAGTACCGGCTGCGCCTGGAGGCGGAGAAGGACATCCGGCTGGCCGGGCTCGACGTGCAGCGGCAGGTCGCCGAGGCGCAGGCCACGGTCCTCGCCACCGGTCTGGAGAACGCGGACATCGACATCGTGGGCGGCGACTCGGTCTTCTTCGACCGGCTCATGTCCTCGGTCGCGCTCGGCAAGGGCGTCGACGGGTTCGTCAAGCACTCCGAGACGGCGCAGGCCCTCGCCGGGCCCTGGCTGGACGGCTCGTCGAGCTTCACCGACGACCTGAGCCGGGTGCTGGGCTCCGTCTCCACGTCCGACGTGCAGAACCTGACGGTGTCCGCGCTGCTGATGAAGCTGATGAAGTCGGGCGGCACGGACGCGGGGCAGGTGCAGCGCCTCCTGGACCGCGCGGGCGAACTGGGCCTCGCCGACACGCCGCTCACCGCGCTGAACGGCACGGCCAGGGTCTGACCGGTCACCGCGACCGGCCACCACAGACCGGGTGCCGAGGCCGCCGTACGGGGGTCGGCGGCTTCGGCACCCCTCGCATCCTGGAAGGGACCAACCGCTCATGGGCACCGCTGTGGAGACGGGCACGACGACGTCCGTCACGGGTACGGGCGGGTACGACACCGCCGACGCCGGCGCATACGAGGTGCTGCGCGACCGCCTGGCCGCGCAGACCGCGGACCTCGCCCACCGCGCCGAACTCCTCAACGCCCGCCGCATCGAGGAGTTCGGGTCGGCCCGGCTGGAACTCGCCTCCACCGAGCGGCTGCGCACCGAGCGCCCCGTCGTGCCCTGCGACGTCGCCGCCGTCGGCGACACCCTGCTGCTGGGCTCCACCGGCCGCCCGGGGAGCCGCGAACGGGTCGCCGTGGCCGACGTCTTCACCCTGTACGACCGCGACCTGAACCCGCTGCCCGAGTCGGCCGTGCCCGGCCTGCTCGACGATCCGTCCTTCGTGCGCGAGTTCACCGACCTGCACCGCTACTACCGGCAGGCCCGGCTGCTGCGGCTGCGCCCGGTGGACGGCCGGCTGCTCGCCGTCTTCCGCACCGGCGAGAAGGCCGACGACATCCGCGTCCTGCGCTGGGAGCTGACCGAGGACGGGCGGGCCGCCTTCCTGGACGCGCGGGGCGAACGCGACGACGTGTTCCCCCCGGCCCACGACTTCGAGTGGACCGCGGCCACCCGCGAGGACCACCTGCTGGGCCGCCACCCGCACGTGTCCGTGCGCGGCGAGTTCTACGTCAGCGCGGTGGGCGGCACCCTCACCGTCAAGCTGGAGGACGACACCGAGACGGCCGACGGCATCCACTCCGAGCCCGTCGACGAACCCCTCCAGTCCCTGGCCGACGCGGACATCGCGCACGCCCGGGTCGGCGCCCTGATCCTGCTGCGGGTCCGGCCCTACAAGGAGGACACCGACCGCCACCTGGTCTTCAACACCCTCACCAAGTCCGTGCTCCGCCTGGACGGCATCGGCGCGGCCTGCCGCCGGCTGCCCGACGACCAGGGCATCGTCTTCCCCGGCGGCTACTGCCTCGCCACCGGCGCCCACAAGGCGTACGAACTCGACGCGACGGGCCTGGAGTTCGAGCGGGAGATCCGCTCGCCCAACGGCGAGGACGTGTTGTACGCCTTCCATGTGCGCGGCGAGAGCCGGCGCCTGCTGCTGTCGTACAACACCATCCGCAAGGAGGTCGCCAACCCGCTGCCCTGCCGGGGCTGGGCCCTCACCGGCGACGGCACCGTCACCGTGCTGCGCGCGGACGGCGACGAACCGGCCCAGGTGCACCCGGTGCAGCTGTGGCACTCGCCGTACGTCTCCGACACCCACGCCGCGGCCGCGCCCACCGGGAGCGGTCCGCTGGCCCGGGTCGGCAACGCCGACCTCGTGCGCGGCATCTCCGCCTGCCTGTCCGTCGCCGGGGCCGTCGGCGAGGGGATCGGCACGGCCGAGGGCTACCGGGCGCTCGCCGCGTCCTGCGTGCGCGCCGCCGACGCCCACCACTGGCTGGACGAGGCGGAACTGGGCGACCTGGCCGGCGCGCTGGCCGCCGTACGGGAGACCGCCGAGCAGGTGCTGGCCGAGTTCGAGACCGTACGGGACCTGACCCGCCGGGCCGCCGAGGCCCGCGACGAGGCCGCCGAGCGGATCGCGGCGGTGGTGCGGCGGCTGCGCGGCGAGGCGCCCAAGGAGGCCGCCGCCTGGGTGCGGGGCCTGACCGAACTGCGGCACGCCCACGGGCACCTGCTGAACGTCAAGGAGATGCGGTACGCCGACGCCGCCGGCATCGACGCCCTCGCCGAGGAGGCCGAGGCGTCCCTCGCCGAGCTGGGGCGGCGGGCCGTCGCCTTCCTCGCCCGCGAGGACGCCTTCGACGCCCAGCGCGCGGACGTCGAAGCCCTCGTCGCCGACGCGGAGGCCGTCGCGACCGTCGCCGAGGCGGGCCCCGTCGCCGCCCGGCTCGACGAACTCGCCGACGGGCTGCGCACGGTCACCGACGTCGTCGCCGAACTCGACATGGGCGACGCCACCGTCCGCACCGCCCTGCTGGAGCGCGTCGCCGGCGTTCTGGGCGGCGTCAACCGCGCCCGTGCCACCCTCGACGCCCGCCGCCGTACCCTGCTCGACCACGAGGGCCGCGCCGAGTTCACCGCCGAGACGGCCCTGCTCGGCCAGGCGGTCACCGCCGCGCTCGCCGCCGCCGACACCCCCGAGCACTGCGACGACCAGCTGGCCCGGCTGCTGGCCCGCCTGGAGGACCTGGAATCCCGCTTCGCGGAGTTCGACGGCTTCCTCGCCGAACTCGCCGACAAGCGCACCGAGATCTACGACGCGCTCGCCGCCCGCAAGCAGTCCCTCTCCGACACCCGCGCCCGCCGCGCCGAACAGCTCGCCGCGTCCGCCGCCCGCGTCCTGGAGACGATCACCCGGCGGTGCGCCACGCTCGCCGACGCCGACGCGGTCAGCACGTACTTCGCCTCCGACCCCATGCCTGCCAAGGTCAGCCGCACCGCCGACGAACTGCGCGCCCTCGGCGACACCGTCCGCGCCGAGGAACTGGACGGACGCCTCAAGTCGGCCCGCCAGGAGGCCGCCCGCGCCCTGCGCGACCGCACCGACCTGTACGCCGACGACGGCCGCACCCTGCGCCTGGGCGCCCACCGCTTCGCCGTCAACACCCAGCCCCTCGACCTCACCCTGGTCCCCGACGGCGACGGACTCGCCTTCGCCCTCACCGGCACCGACTACCGCTCGCCGGTCACCGACCCGGACTTCGCGGCCACCCGCGCCCACTGGGACCGCACCCTCCCCTCGGAGTCCCCGGACGTCTACCGCGCCGAGTACCTCGCCGCCCGCCTGCTCCGCCGGCACGGCGCGAGCACCCTCGCCGAGGCCGACGACCTGCCCGCCCTCGTCCGCGAGGCCGCGCAGGAGGCGTACGACGAGGGCTACGAGCGGGGCGTGCACGACCACGACGCGACGGTCGTCCTGACCGCGCTGCTGCCCCTGTACGAGAGCGCCGGGACCCTCGTCCACGAGCCGGCCGCCCGCGCCGCCGGCCAGCTGTTCTGGGCGCACGGCACCACGCCGGAGGCACGCGGGGCGTGGACCCGACGCGCCCGCTCCCTGGCCCGGGCCCGGGAGACCTTCGGCCTGTCGGGCGCGATCGCGGACCTGGAGGAGGAGCTGGCGGCGGCCGTCCGGGCGTGGCTGCGCACGGGCCCGGCCGGCGGGCTCGCAGGTTCGGCGGCGAGCGCGGCCGGCGGGACGGCGGGGACGGCCGGTCCGCCCCCGGAGGCGGCTGGTCCGGCCGCCGTGGGAGCCACCGGCCGGGCGGCGGGCACGGTCCGCGCCGCCGGGCGAACGGCCCGCTCGGTCGCCGGCTCTCTCGGGCCCACCGGGATCGCCGGCCCCGTGACCGGCACGTCCGGGGAGCCGTCGGGCTCCCGCGAGGCCACCGCCCGCGCGTCCGCCGCGTACCTCTTCCACGAACTGACCTGCGCCCCCGAGGGCTTCGTCCTCGGCGCGGCCACGCGCACGCTGCTGGAGAAGTTCCGCCGTACGGTGGGCGGCCCGGCCTTCGACGAGGACCTGGCCGCGCTCGACGACCCGGCCGCCCGCGCCCAGCTCGCCGAGGCGTGGATCTCGTCCTACGCCGCCGCCTCCGGCACCGAACTCGCCCCCGGCGACCTGGCCGAGGCGGTCGCCGCCGAGCTCTGCCCGGACCTGCCCCGCTACGACGGCGACACCGCTCCGGCGGCCACCGCGGAGGGGCTGCTGGGCACCCACCCGCGCATCACGGGCGGCCGGCTGCCGCTGCGCCTGGACGAGTTCCTCGCCCGCACCGCGCGCTTCGCGGCCGAGGACGTCCCGGCGTTCCGCGCCTACCAGCGGCACCGCACCGCCCTGGTGGGCGCCGAACGCGAGCGGCTGCGGCTGGACGACCACCGCCCGCGCGTCATGTCCGCCTTCGTCCGCAACCGGCTCGTGGACGAGGTCTACCTCCCGCTCGTCGGGGACAGCCTGGCCAAGCAGCTCGGCACCACCGGCGACGGCAGGCGCACCGACACCGGCGGCCTGCTGCTGCTCCTGTCCCCGCCCGGCTACGGCAAGACCACCCTGGTCGAGTACGTCGCCGAGCGCCTCGGTCTGATGCTGGTGAAGGTGAGCGGCCCCGCGCTCGGCCACGCCGTCACCTCGCTCGACCCGGCCGACGCGCCCAACGCCACCGCACGCCAGGAGATCGAGAAGATCAACTTCGCGCTGGCGTCCGCGAACAACACCCTGCTCTACCTGGACGACATCCAGCACACGTCTCCGGAGCTCCTCCAGAAGTTCATCCCGCTGTGCGACGCCACCCGCCGCGTGGAGGGCGTGTGGGACGGCCGCCCCCGCACCTACGACCTGCGCGGCAAGCGCTTCGCCGTCTGCATGGCCGGCAACCCCTACACCGAGTCCGGCGCCCGCTTCCAGGTCCCCGACATGCTCGCCAACCGGGCCGACGTGTGGAACCTGGGCGACGTCCTGACCGGCAAGGAGGATGCCTTCGCGCTGAGCTTCCTGGAGAACGCGCTCACCGCGAACCCGGTCCTGGCCCCGCTGGCCGGCCGCGACCGGGCCGACCTGGAGCTGCTCGTCCGCCTCGCCGCGGGGGACCCCACCGCCCGCGCCGACCGGCTCGCCCACGCCTGTCCGCCGGCCGAGCTGGAGCGCGTCCTGTCCGTCCTGCGCCACCTCGTCGCCGCCCGCGAGACGGTGCTGGCCGTCAACGCCGCCTACATCGCCTCCGCGGCCCAGTCGGACGACACCCGTACCGAGCCCGCGTTCCGGCTCCAGGGCTCCTACCGCAACATGAACAAGATCGCCCAGCGCATCCGCCCCGTCATGAACGACGCCGAACGCGACGCCGTCCTCGACGACCACTACACCGCCGAGGCGCAGACCCTCACCCACGGGGCGGAGGCCAACCTCCTCAAGCTCGCCGAGCTGCGCGGCACGCTCACACCGGAGCAGGCCGCCCGCTGGGCCGAGGTGTGCGCCGCCCACGTCCGCGCCCGCACCCTCGGCGGCCCCGAGGACGACCCCCTCGTCCGTGCCGTCGCGGCCCTCGGCCTCCTCGCGGACCGCGTCGCCGCCGTGGAGTCCGCCATCACCCGGGCCGCCGACCCCCGCCACCTGCTGGCCAACCCGCACGCGCGGCACGCGGCCGGCGGAACGGAGCGGTGAGGCCGCCGTGCCGGGCGCCGCTCACAGTGCTGCGGCCTCCGTCACGTCGAACACGTGCATCAGGTCCGCAGCGTTTGCCGACGGACCTCCGTCGAGCCGCTGCTCGGACCGGATGGTCTTGGCGTGGCGGCTGTGCCGCACGCCCCAGTGGGTGCTGAGCCGCATCACGACGAACAGCCCGCGGCCGCCCTCGTCGCTCTCCCGCGCCCGGCGCAGGTGGGGACCGGCGCTGCCGGCGTCCGTCACCTCGGTCGGCAGCCGCCCCTGGTCGCGGATGAGCCGCAGCCGCGCCGGGCCCGTGCCGTAGCGGATGGCGTTGGTGACGAGTTCGCTGACGACGAGTTTCGGTGGTGCAGGACGCGTCCTCGAGCTCCCAGGCGGCGAGCTGCCCGTCGACGAGCCGGCGTGCCGTACCCACCACGGAGGCGTCGGCGGGCAGCGTCCAGTGCGCGACGTGCTCCGGCGGCAGGGCACGGGTGCGCGCGAGCAGCAGGACGGCGTCGTCGTTGCGGGAGGGCGACCCTTCGAGGCATGCTCCCTCACCTTCCTCACCTTCTCGCATCGGCACCGCCCGGCGACTCGGCCGGCGGGTGTGCTTGAGTCGAGGCGGCCGCGACCATCGCGGCGGGACCGGGACAAGCCGGGGAACCCGGGGAAGGGAAAGGCCTGCCGTGCACGTGCTGATCCTCGGCGGGACCACGCAGGCCCGCCGCCTGGCCGAACTGCTGGCGGCCGGGCGCCCGGCCGGGCTTCGCGTGACGAACTCCCTGGCGGGACGGGTCTCCGCGCCCAGAACCCCGCCGGGCGAGACCCGCGTCGGCGGCTTCGGCGGCGTGGAGGGACTCGCCGCCTGGCTCCGCGAGCACGCGGTGGACCTCCTCGTCGACGCCACGCACCCCTTCGCCGACACCATCACCCGCAACGCGGTCCACGCCGCCGCCGCGGCCCGCGTCCCCCTGCTCGCCCTGCGCCGCCCCGTCTGGCGGCGGGTCGAGGGGGACGTCTGGCACGACGCGGGTTCGCTCGCGGAAGCCGCCGCACTGCTGCCCGCCCTGGCCGCCCGCCGGGTCTTCCTGACCACCGGCCGCATGGGCCTGGCCGCCTTCGCCCCGCTGGCCGACCCGTGGTTCCTCGTCCGGTCCGTCGACGCGCCCGAGGGGCCCTGCCCGCCCCGCACGGAGGTACTGCGGGCCCGCGGCCCCTTCACCCTCGACGGCGAGCGCGAGCTGCTGCGCCGGCACCGCATCGACGTCCTCGTCACCAAGGACAGCGGGGGAGCGGCCACCGCCCCGAAACTGACGGCCGCCCGCGAGGCGGGGCTGCCCGTGATCGTGGTGCGCAGACCCCCGGTGCCGGAGGGAGTACCGGTCGTGGCCGACCCGGAAGAGGCGGCCCGGTGGGTGAGCGAGGCGCACACGAGGCCCCCGGGCGACCGCTAGCGCTCGTACGGGCCCACGTAGCGCTCGTACGGGCCCACGGTTTCGCCGCTCACTCCTCCTCGTCGGCGATCGCGTTGATCGCGGCGGCGGCCATCGCACTGCCCCCGCGACGGCCCCGTACGACGAGGTGCTCCACGCCAGAGGGGTGGGCGGTCAGCGCGTCCTTGGACTCGGCGGCGCCGACGAAGCCGACGGGGACTCCGATGACGGCGGCCGGGCGGGGCGCCCCCGCGTCGATCATCTCCAGGAGCCGGAAGAGAGCGGTGGGCGCGTTGCCGACGGCGACGACGGCCCCCTCCAGCCGGTCGCGCCACAGCTCGAGGGCGGCGGCGCTGCGCGTGGTGCCGAGCCTCGCAGCCAGCTCGGGGACGGCCGGGTCGGACAGGGTGCACAGCACGTCGTTGTCCGCGGGCAGCCGCTTGCGGGTCACGCCGCTGGCCACCATCCGCACGTCGCACAGGACGGGCGCACCCGCCCGCAGCGCCTCGCGGGCCCGGGAGACGACGCCGGGCGTCCAGGACAGGTCCCGGACCAGGTCGACCATCCCGCAGGCGTGGATCATCCGGACCGCGACCCCACCGACGTCCGCGGGCAGCCCGGAGAGGTCGGCCTCCGCGCGGATGGTCGCGAAGGACTGGCGGTAGATGGCCGCGCCGTCCTTCTCGTACGCGTACTCGTGCTGGTACTCGCGGTCGTGCGGGGTCACGGTGCTCTTCTCGCTGCTCTCGGTCGGCTGACGGCCACGCCGGGGAGCTTACCGACAGGGTCCCGGCGGCTGTTCGCGGTGTGCCGCACGGCGAAACCCGGCAGACATCGACGAGCCGACGTCCTGCTCGGAGAACTGCACACGGCCCTGGCCCGCCACGCCGCCCCACGCGCCGGTCCGTGGACCACGCGTTGACGGACCGCCGCAGGAACAGGCCGGCCTGTTCCTGCGGCGATCCGTCAGTGGTAGGCGTGGAGTCGGCGGACGGGCCGGTGCGGGGTGGACGGCTCGGCGTGCACCCCGCACCGGCGTGGTGCTGTCAGCCCTTGCCGAGCAGCTCGTTCATCTGCTCGATCTCCGTGCTCTGCGTGCTGATGATCGCGCCGGCCATCCTGGTGGCGGGTCCGTAGGCGCCGCCGGCCTGCTCGGTCTTCGCCATCTCGACCGCGCCCTCGTGATGCTTGACCATCATTTCCAGGAAGGCGGTGTCGAACGCCTTGCCCGAGGAGTTCTCGAGCTCGGTCATCTCGTCGGCCGTCATCATGCCGCCCATGTCGTGCACGGAGTGGTCCATGGCACCCTCGGCGGGCACTTCCTCGCCCCAGGAGGTCAGCCACCCGGAGAGCGTCTTGATCTCCGGGTCCTGGGCCTTCTTGATGTCTGCGGCGAGCTTTCGCACCTCGGCCGACCGCGCACGGTCGGGCGCGAGGTCGGCCATCTCGACGGCCTGGCGGTGGTGGGGGATCATCCCCTTCGCGAAGGCGACGTCGGCGGCGTTGTGCTGTCGCTGCGACATCGATGCCGACGCCGAGGCGGAGGGCGAAGCGGTGGCGCCGTGGCCGCTGTGTCCGGCCGTGGTGTCGCCGCTGCCGCCGCAGGCGGCCAGGACGAGTGTCGCCGCGCCCGCGGCAGCGACGGCGGCGGTACGGCGGACGAGGGAACGCGTGCGGATCATGTGCTGCAACTCCTTGGCGGCGGGCCGTTCGCGGCACGCCGTGGGAAGGGATGTCAGGGCATGCGAAGGCCCGGCACCCGTCACCGGGAAAGGAGACACCGGCTACGGGGCTACCGGGCGGGCCGCTCTATATCCGCAGAAGTTGCAGCTCGGACAGGTCGGGCGGGGCCCGGCCGTCATGCGGCGACCCCGACACCGCCGCGGCGGGCGCAGGGGCGGGCGGCGCGTCCAGCAGGGTGCCGGTCAGCGCGGGCGGCGCGTACGCCGACCCGATTCCGGTGGCCGCGCAAGTCCCGTCGGCGTGATCCGGGCGACCCGGTCCGCCGTCCGTGTGCGTACAGCCCCCGCCCGCATGCGGAACACCCTCCGCCGCGGCCGTCGCCCTCTCGTGGCCCGCGCCCTTCTGCGCAGCCGGCGCCGCCCCGGGGGCGAGGCCGTGCATGCCCAGCACGCCGGCCAGCACCGCCATCACCAGCAGCAGGAACAGCCGCCCGGCGAGGCGGCTGCTTGATCGGTTGCTGCTGGACACGCGCCCATCGTACGGGCCCCCCGCGGGGGCGCCCGGGAGCCTCACCACGGAACCGGAACCCGGTCAGCCTGCCGGTCAACGGGCGCCGGTGATCGGTGGGGGTCATGCACCAGTCGTCCGGCGACCTCACGCGGGGACGCCGAGGGGCGGGTGCTCGAGCACGCGGGGCTGGTACTCGACCAGCTGGATGCCGTCGTCGAAGGTGCGGTGCCCGGTCATCGTGAGGGCGACGTCCGGATAGCCGTCGTAGACGCGTTCCTCGCCCGTGGCCCCGGTGATCACCGGGAACATCACGACCCGGAAGCGGTCGACGAGTCCGGCCCGCAGCAGGGACCGGCACAGGCTGAGGCTGCCGATCGTGCTCAGGATCCCCGAACCGCCCGACTTCATGGCCCGGACCGCCTCGACGGCGTCGTCGCGCACGAGCGTGGAGTTGGCCCACGTCAGCGGCGCCTCGAGGGAGGAGGAGAACACCACCTTGGACGCCCGCGTGAGCTCGTCGACGGCGGCCTCCTCCTCGGGCCTGAACTCGTCCTGGCCGCTCGGGACGCTGCCCGCGGCGAAGCCCGACATCAGGCGGTAGGTGTTCGCTCCCATCAGGTAGGTGACCTCGGGCTGCTCACCGAGCCACGCGAGGTACTCCGGGCCCTCCAGACCCCAGAAACCGGGCCACCCCTGCCCCGACGCACAGCCGTCGAGTGAGGTGATGAAATCGACGAGAAGCTCCGACACGGCGGCGTCCTTTCCTCGGGTGTCACGAGCTTGGACCGCCCGGGCGCCGCGAACTCATCGGCCGGGCGCGGAGCAACGCGAAAACCCGTGACGTCGCGGACGATCGGCTCCTCCTCGGCGGGGCGTCACGCCCGTCGCTCCATGCCGATCTCGGCGATGAGGGACTCGACGCGGGTCCTGATCGCGTCGCGGATGGGGCGGACGGCCTCGACGCCCTGGCCGGCCGGGTCCTCCAGCTCCCAGTCCAGGTAGCGCTTGCCGGGGAAGACCGGGCAGGTGTCGCCGCAGCCCATGGTGATGCAGACGTCCGACTCGCGGACCGCGTCGGCGGTGAGGATCTTCGGCGTCTGCTTCGAGATGTCGATCCCGACCTCGGCCATGGCCTCGACGGCGGCCGGGTTGACCCGGTCGCCGGGGGCTGAGCCGGCGGAGCGGACCTCGACGCGGTCGCCGGCCAGGTGGGTCAGCCACGCGGCGGCCATCTGGGAACGGCCGGCGTTGTGGACGCAGACGAACAGGACGGACGGCTTGTCGGCCATGGTGATGGTTCTCTCTCGTCGCACGGCGGAACCCGGCCGCCGATGACTTCAGCCCTCGCTGGTATCAGCGAGTGATGATGTGAAAGTATCAGCGCATGCTGACTTCAGTCGACCCTGACGTGATCCGGGTGCTGGGCGATCCGCTCCGCCTTCGGATCGTGACCCTCCTGGCGCGCGAGACGCTCTGCACGACGCACCTGGTCGAGGAGACCGGAGCCAAGCAGACCAACCTCTCCAACCACATGAAGGTGCTGCGCGAGGCCGGGATCGTGGAGACCGAGCCCTGCGGCCGCTACACCTACTACAAGCTCAGGCCCGAGGTCCTGGCCGGCCTGTCCGAGCAGTTCGCCCAACTCGCCGCCTCCGCCCGCACCGCCGCCGAGAACAAGAGGGCCTGCCCGTGACCTCCACCGAGCCCACCACCCCCGCGCGGACCGGGGGCGGTGACGACTCGATCGTCAAGAAGCTCTCCACCCTCGACCGCTACCTGGCGGTGTGGATCCTCCTCGCCATGGCCGTCGGCCTCGGGTTCGGACGGGCCGTTCCGGGGCTGGACGACGCGCTCGCGAAGGTGGAGGTCGGCGGTGTCTCCCTGCCGATCGCGCTCGGCCTGCTGATCATGATGTACCCGGTCCTTGCCAAGGTCCGCTACGACCGGCTGGACGCCGTCACCGGCGACCGGAAGCTGATGATCTCCTCCCTGGTCGTCAACTGGGTCGTCGGACCGGCGGTGATGTTCGCCCTGGCGTGGATCTTCCTGCCGGACCTGCCCGAGTACCGCACCGGCCTGATCGTCGTCGGCCTGGCCCG
This sequence comes from Streptomyces sp. NPDC085944, assembly GCF_040686295.1. Lineage (NCBI taxonomy): Bacteria > Bacillati > Actinomycetota > Actinomycetes > Kitasatosporales > Streptomycetaceae > Streptomyces > Streptomyces sp. NPDC085944. Next base: position 57,112 of record NZ_JBFBJX010000001.1, read on the forward strand.
CTGCATCGCCATGGTGATCATCTGGAACGACCTCGCCTGCGGCGACCGCGAGGCCGCGGCCGTGCTCGTCGCCCTGAACTCGGTCTTCCAGGTCCTGGCGTTCGGTCTGCTGGGCTGGTTCTACCTCGACCTGCTGCCCGGCCGGCTCGGTCTCGGCGACGGCGAGCACCTGGACATCTCGATGTGGAAGATCGCCCTGAACGTGGTCGTCTTCCTCGGCGTCCCGCTGCTGGCCGGCTTCCTGACCCGCCGGATCGGCGAACGGAGGATGGGCTGCGAGGGCTACGAACAGCGCTTCCTGCCGAAGATCGGGCCGTGGGCGCTGTACGGGCTGCTGTTCACGATCGTCGTCCTCTTCGCCCTGCAGGGCGGGACCATCACCTCGCAGCCGCTGGACGTCGCCCGGATCGCGCTGCCGCTGCTGGTGTACTTCGCGCTCATGTTCTTCGGCACCTTCCTCCTCGGGAAGGGCCTCGGGCTCGCCTACGACCGCACCACCACGCTGGCGTTCACCGCGGCGGGCAACAACTTCGAGCTGGCCATCGCGGTCGCCATCGCCACCTTCGGCGTCACCTCCGGCCAGGCCCTGTCCGGCGTCGTCGGCCCGCTCATCGAGGTCCCGGTGCTGATCGGCCTGGTCCACGTCGCGCTGGCCTGGCGAAGGAAGTTCGCCGCCGGCGCGGTGACGTCGGCGCCGTGACGCGGCACCCGGAGGTGGTGGCCCGCGGCCGGGCCGGGCTCGCCGCGGGCCACCTCCCGGGCCACCTCCGGCGGCCCGGCTCGGGCGGCCGTCAGCCGCGCAGGTCGAGCATCGCGGCCATGGCCGCCACCACGGACGGCGCGACCTGGTAGTAGACCCAGGTGCCACGCCGCTCGGAGGTCAGCAGGCCGGCCTCGCGCAGTTTCTTGAGGTGGTGGGAGACGGTCGGCTGGGACACGCCGACGTCCGCGACGTCGCACACGCACGCCTCTCCGCCCGGATGCGAGGCGATCTTGGAGAACAGGCGCAGGCGCACCGGGTCCGACAGCGCCTTGAACATGGCGGCCATCTTCTCCGCGTCCCTTCGGGACAGCTCTCCCGCGGTGATCGGCGGGCAGCACGGAACGACGTCACCGTCCGGCAAAACCGGAAGCTCCACGACCTCTGAATTCGACATGCGTCTATCTTGACACTCGTCGATGCGAGTGCCAAGCTCCGGGTCGTAGAGGGCATCGATAGGCATCGAATCAAGGAGGTCGTCGTCGCCACCGCCCTCCGCACCGCTCTCACCGCGGCCCGAGTCCGCCGCGCCGCCCGCCACCTGGCCGGCGTCAGTCTCTGCCGACAGCCGCGCCCGGGGCGGCGGCACCGCCGCCCCGGCCGCCGAACGCCGGCGGCACCCTGGCTGGCCGCCTTCGCCCACGCACGCTGACACCCTTCGCCCTTCGAGGAGACCGAGCATCATGAGCACCCAGCAGCTCCCTGTCGTCGTCATCGGGGCCGGCCCCGTCGGGCTCGCCGCCGCCACGCACCTCGTCGAGCGCGGTACCGAGCCCCTTGTCCTGGAAGCGGGCGGCCGGGCGGGCGCGGCCGTGCGTGAGTGGGGCCACGTGCGCCTGTTCTCCACCTGGGGCGAGGTCGTCGACCCGGCCGCCGAGAAGCTGCTGGCCCCCACCGGCTGGACGCGCCCCGACCCGGCGACGTATCCCTCCGGCGGTGAGTGGGCCGAGCAGTACCTGCAGCCGCTCGCGGACGCCCTCGGCGACAAGGTCCGCACCGGGGCCACGGTCACCGGTGTCTCTCGCGCCGGCCGCGACCGGACCGTCGACGCCGACCGGGAGCAGCAGCCGTTCGTCGTGCTCGTCGAGTACGCCGACGGCCGTGAGGAGCGTGTCCTCGCCCGCGCCGTGATCGACGCCTCCGGCACCTGGACCACGCCCGCTCCGGCCGGTGGCAGCGGCCTGCCCGCGCTCGGCGAGAAGGCGGCGGCCGACCGGATCACCTACCGGGTGCCGGACCTGAAGGACCCGGCCGTCCGTGCCCGTTACGCGGGCAGGCGCACGGCCGTCATCGGTTCGGGTGCCTCCGCCTTCACCGCGCTCGCGTACCTCGCCGAGTTGGCGGAGGCCGCCGACGGCGCGGGGACGAAGGGCATGTGGATCCTGCGCCGGGGGATCTCCGCGTCCACCTTCGGCGGCGGCACCGCCGACCAGCTGCCCGCCCGCGGGGCCCTCGGCCTCGCCGCGAAGGCCGCCGTGGACAAGGGGCACGCCGACGCGGTCACCGGCTTCCGCACCGAAGCCGTCGAACGAGGCGCCGACGGCCGCCTCGTCCTGGTCGGCGAGGACGGCCGCCACCTCGAACCGGTGGACGAGGTGATCGTGCTGACCGGCTTCCGCCCCGACCTCTCCTTCCTGGACGAGCTGCGCCTGGGCCTGGACGAACGCCTCCAGGCCCCGGTGGCCCTGGCCCCGCTGATCGACCCGAACCAGCACTCCTGCGGCACCGTCTACCCGCACGGTCGCCGCGAGCTCTCCCACCCCGAGCAGGGTGTCTACCTGGTCGGCATGAAGTCCTACGGCCGCGCCCCCACCTTCCTGGCCATGACCGGCTACGAGCAGGTCCGCTCCGTCGCCGCCGCGATCGCCGGCGACCTCGACTCCGCGGACCGCGTCGAACTCACCCTCCCCGAGACCGGGGTCTGCGGCGGCGCGGGCCTGTTCGACACCCCCGACGCCCAGCCGGCCGACGGCGGCGGCGGATGCTGTGCTGCTCCGGAGCCGCGGCTCGTGCAACTCGTCGCGCCCACGGCGGCGGGCACGGCTGCCGAGGAAGCACGGGAGGGCGGCTGCTGCGGTTCGTGACCGGCCCCGCCACCCGCGACAGCGGGGCCGCGACCGGACGGGGTGTGCTCGAAGGCCCGGCAGGGGCCGGTCAGGTGGTGGCGGGCTGTGCCGACGGACGGTCGACCGCCCGTTGCGTGCCAGCGCGGCGATCGACCCCTGCCGGGGTGTCAGGCGGATCCGAATGACCGCCGGGCCGGGTGACACGGGCTGCCTGGCCATGACCAGGACGGCCGAGGGCGCGACCTCGTGAACCAGGCCCGCCTGCCCCGGCAACCGCCGCCCGCCCGTGTCCCACCAGGGCCGCCGGCCGCCGGCACCGGCCGGGACGGAGCAGACCGCGTGCTCCGCAGTCACCGGGCCGCCGCGAGCGCGGCGCTGCGGCGCAGTGGCCACGGAGTCCGCGGGGGCGTGCGGCGACCACGGCGGCGTGCGGCGGCCACGGCGGCGAGGAAGGCGGCAGTGATCACCGCGGAGGAACTGATTCCTCTATACCCCGCCGGGTACCCGCAGGGCGCCAGGTGGCGCCTGAGCGGGATGGTTTCCACAGGCGGAATACCCCCCCAGGTATAGCTGTTATGGTAGGCATCAGATACCCCCCGGGGTAAATCGTCCGAGAGGAGTCGTGAGCCGTGTTCTTCGTCGACACCCTGGAGTTCGAGGGTCTGGGCAATCGGAGCTACCTGGCCGGCGGACCCAGTGCGGCGGTGGTCATCGACCCGCCGCGCGACATCGACCGGATCATCGCCGCAGCGGCCCGCCGCGGGGTGCGCATCGCGTACGTGGCAGAGACCCACGTACACAACGACTACGTCACCGGCGGCCTGGAACTGGCCCGCGTCACCGGCGCCCGGTACCTGGTTCCGGCGGGGGCCCGGGTGTCCTTCGACCGCACCCCGGTCGCCGACGGTGACACCGTGACGGTGGACCAGGGCCTGGTGCTGCGGGCGATCGCCACTCCCGGGCACACCCCGCACCACACCTCCTACGCCCTCGCGGAGGACGGACGCGGTGTGGCGGCGTTCACCGGAGGATCGCTGCTCATCGGTACCGTCGGTCGCCCCGACCTGGTCGAACCGCGACTGACCGAGCGACTGGCCCGAGCCCAGCACGCCTCCGCCCACCGCCTGGTCGAGGAGCTCGACGACGAGGTGCCGGTCCTGCCCACCCACGGGTTCGGCAGCTTCTGCTCCTCCTCCCAGGCCGAGGGGGACGCGACCACGATCGGCAGGGAGCGCAAGACCAACGACGCCCTGACTCTGGACGTGGACATCTTCGTCGCCCGGATGCTCGACGGCCTGGACGACGTACCCGCCTACTACGCGCACATGGGACCGGCCAACGCGGCGGGCCCCGCACCCGTCGACCTCACCCCGCCCAGGCGTGCGGACGCCGAGGAGATCGCCTCCCGGCTGGCCGCGGGCGAGTGGGTGGTGGACCTCCGCAGCCGCATGGCCTTCGCCGAGGGACACGTGGCCGGGTCGTTCAACTTCGAGGGCGAGGGCAAGCTCGCCACCTACCTGGCCTGGCTGATCCCGTGGGGCAAGCCCGTCACCCTGCTCGCCGACACCCCCGGGCAGGTCGCCGACGCACAGCGGGAGCTGGCCCGGGTGGGCATCGACCGCCCGGCCGCCGCCGCCACCGGCGACCCGGCCGGCTGGGTCCGCGCCGGCGAGGAGCTCGCCTCCTTCCCGCGGGCCCGTTTCGCCGACCTCGCCGGGGTCCGTGAGCGCGGCGACGAGGTGGTCGTGCTGGACGTGCGCCGGGACTCGGAGCGCGCGGGCGGCTACATCGAGGGCTCGGTCCACATCCCGGTCCACGAGCTGCACGGCCGTATCGGCGAGGTGCCGGAGGGGACGGTGTGGGTGCACTGCGCCGGCGGGATGCGCGCGGCGATCGCCGCCTCCCTGCTGGATGCCGCCGGACGCGAGGTGGTCGCCGTCGACGACGGCTTCGACGCGGCGGCGGATGCCGGGCTGTCACTGGTCGCCGGCTGATTCAGACCGTTCCCTCGCAAGGAAGGAAGCGTGTGATGTTCCTCTTTCGCCGAAACGGGCCCCGCGTCACCGTCGACGAGGCACGCAGCCGTACCAGCGGCGATCAGCCCGACGCCGTCCTGCTGGACGTGCGTGAGAAGCCCGAATGGACCGCGGGCCACGCTCCGGGCGCCGTGCACGTACCGCTGACGGAACTGGTCGCCGGTGCCGCCCTGCCCGACCGGGTGCAGGGGTGTCCGCTGGTGGTGATCTGCCGCAGCGGTCACCGCTCCCAGCAGGCGGCGAAGCTCCTCGCCGAGCGCGGAGCGCAGGCGGTGGACGTGGAAGGCGGCATGAACGCGTGGGCCGCCGCCGGGCACCCGGTCGTCGACGAACGCGGGAACAGCGGCCGGATAACGTGACCGTACTTGTTCTCGCCCTCGTCGCCGGGGCCGTCGTCGGTCTCGCCCTCGGAGCCCTCGGCGGCGGTGGCAGCGTCCTTGCCGTACCGGCACTGATCTACCTGCTCGGCTTCACAGCGGCCGCTGCCACCACCGCCAGTCTGATCATCGTCACCGCCACCTCCGTCACGGCCCTGTACGCCCACACCCGCGACGGGAACGTGGCGTGGAAGACAGGGGCGCTGTTCGCCGCGGCGGGCATCGTCCCCGCCTTCCTCGCCGGGTCCGTCGCCGGAAGCCTGCCCGAAGCCGTCCTGACGTCGGCGTTCGCCGTCATCGCCGCGCTGGCGGCCCTGCGCATGCTGCGTCCGTCCGCGGCCGCCCCGCCGGACCGGATCCGTCCCGGCAAGGCGGCCGGAGTCGGTGCCGGACTCGGCGCCGTGACGGGCTTCCTGGGAGTCGGCGGGGGGTTCCTCGCCGTGCCCGCCCTGGTGAGCGTCCTGGGACTGGCCATGCGGCGGGCGGTGGGCACCAGCCTGCTCGTCATCACGGTCAACTCACTCGCCGCGCTGGTCGCTCGCACCGGCACCGACGGCGGGCTCCACTGGGAGATCATCGGCCCCTTCACCGGAGCCGCGATCCTCGGCGCCTGGGACGGAAAACGGCTCGCGACGAAGATCTCCGGCACCACCCTTCAGAAAGTCTTCGCCGGCGTCCTGCTGGCGGTGGCGGCCTTCATGCTCGTCGACGTGATCGTCTGAACACGAAGGCCCTCAACAGCCCTACAACAGACACCGGGAGAGACACCCTGGCCGGCGCACGCATCTCGGGATCGCCTGCTGCCCGGCTCCGGTCTCCCGTCGGATCAAGCTCCACCACCACTTCCGCACCCGTAAGGACATCTGCCATGACCACACCCACGGCCCTCGCCACCGACGAGGCGCGCACCCGACTGCACGAACTGACCGTCATCGACGTGCGTACCCCCGCCGAATACGCCGGCGGTCACCTCCCCGGCGCGCTCAACATCCCCCTCGACCAGATCCGGCGCGCGCTGCCCGACATCCGGCACGCCGCCGAACGCGGCGACGTCCTGGTCGTCTGCGCCTCGGGCGCCCGCTCCGAGAACGCCGGCAGGATCCTCGCCGAGAACGGCGTCACGGCCGCCACCCTGTCGGGAGGCACCGGCGCCTGGGCGGCCGACGGCCACGAGCTGCACCGCCCGCAGGGCGCCTCACGTGCCACCTGGGGCATGGAACGACAGGTGAGGCTCACGGCAGGAGTGATCGTGCTGCTCGGCCTGCTGCTCGGGCTCGTCGTCCACCCGGCCTTCCAGTTGCTCTCCGCCGGCATCGCAGGTGGCCTGGTCTTCTCCGCCCTGACCAATACCTGCGGCATGGCCGCCATGCTCGCCAAGCTGCCCCACAACCGCCCCCGCGCCGCCGACCTCGACAACACGCTTGCCGCACTGCGCAACCGATGAGTCGCGCGAAAAGACGGGGGAGGGACCCGGAACCGGGCCCCTCCCCCGTCGCACGCCAGGCACGCGGCTGAGGGCGCACCATCCGGGGGCGGACGTCACTGCTCGCTTCGTCAGCGATCCCGAGTCCGCCCGGAGACTCAGGCGGATGGTCCGGACGCCGCGGTACCCAAGATCAGGCCAGAGAGAGGAACAGCTTCTCCAGTCGGGCACGCATCTGCTCCCGGTCGCCGGAAGCGGCCATGTCGGCGTCGGTCAGGCAGTGCTGCAGTCCGGTGGCGATGATCGCGAAACCGGCCCTGTCCAGAGCCCGGGACGCCGCGGCGAGCTGGGTGACGACGTCCTCGCAGTCCCGTCCCTCTTCGATCATCTTGATGACCCCGGCGATCTGGCCCTGTGCCCGGCGCAGCCGGTTGACCACCGTCCTCAGTTCCTCAGCCGCCATCGCCAGTTCCACAACCCACACTCCTTCGAGATACCCCCATGGGTACCCTGCGGAAGCGACAACCTCAGGCGGGCAAGGAGAAATTCCCTCGACCGCCTGCGCACCGCCGTGGGTGCCCTCAAGCCGGTCCGGCAAGGGCTGCCGACCCGCTTGCCCGGTCCGCCGTGTGCTGCGCGCTGGCACGTTGGTGACACAACGGACAACCGCCCTCGGCAAGGCGGTCGTTGCCAGTCCTGCCGTGTGGGAAGACGGCAGTCAGCCGAACGGCAGGCTCGTGGCGACGGCGCCCCATCGAGACGACGCCCCATCGAGACGACGCCCCGTCGTGGGGTGCGGCCCTCGCGTCGCGGCTCCGCCGACTGCACGTCCCGGACGTACAGATCGACTGTTGCCTGGTCCACTCGGATCCCGGCTTCATGCTCCGGTCGTCCACGCGCCTGCTGCCGTCCAGCGAGCCCCGATTCCGCAAGGCGACGTGCCCCGGCCGCCTGACGGCCCCTCCCCGGCACGAAAGAGGGCGGGCCCCGAAGAACCCGCCCGGCCCTGACGAAACCCCAGCTCAGGGCCACACCAGGCAGTACGGCTGATGCCCCGCGTCATGCAGCCGGTGCGAGAAGTCCTGCCACTCGTGCAGCAGCTGGTACACGTTGAACGCGTCCCGCGGCCCGCCCCGGTCGGGGACCGTCGACCAGATGAAGGCCGCCGCGCCGACCGCCTCCTCGCCGATGCCGCGCAGGGGGTCGACGACGGTCGTCGGGAGCTTCACGACCGCGTAGTCGGGGTGCAGGACGACCAGTTCCAGCGGGGGCACCTTGTGCAGGGGGACGCCCTCGATGCCGGTGAGGACCATCGCGGCCATGGTCTCCGGCTTGATCTTGGTGAACATGCCGTTCATCCCGAGCTCGTCCCCGCCCAGTTCCTCGGGGCGCATGGAGATCGGGACGCGGGCCGCGGTCGCGCCGTCGGGCGCGCCGAAGTACTTGTAGGTCACCCCCACCCGACCACCATTCCTGCTCCCCGCACCCAGCCGGTCGGCCCGTCCGGAGAGCCGGTCGGGCTCGCTCGGTGTGCCGTGTGCCTGACGTGCTTCGGACGCTTCCTCCGCCTCGCGTCGGTGCCTGCCCCGCCGGGCACGTCGAGGACCCAGGTCGTCGGTCCCCTCGCCCAGTCCGCCACCGCGATGCATATCTCCACCCGACTGCTTTTCTAGGACGCGTGGCCCCCGCCGCGCAACCCGATCATCGTGTCAGTGACCTCCCCCACGGCCGCTCGCCGAAACGTGCGGTGAAACATATGTACGTCATATGTCGGCCGTGCGTTCGCGGGACGGCCGACAGCCGCGCCCGTGCCGCCCCGAGGAGCTGCGTGGATGGGTTCCAGTCTGGCAGACGGCACGACGTTCGGGGCGGTTGTCTACCCTTGTCGAAGTCACCCTGGGCAACCAGCGGCCGAGCGGGACCCGCGCAGGGTCCGATACGTCGGAGAAGGTCGAGAAGGTCGGAGAAGTCGCAGGTCATGAGCGAACTGGCATATCCATACGAAGCACCGGCCTCGCAGGCTCTGTTCGACCGCGCGGCGGCCGTCACGCCCGGCGGCGTGAACTCCCCGGTGCGCGCCTTCCGCGCCGTCGGCGGCACGCCCCGGTTCATGGTGTCCGGCAGCGGGCCGTACCTGACGGACGCGGACGGGCGTGAGTACGTCGACCTCGTCTGCTCCTGGGGGCCGATGATCCTCGGGCACGCGCACCCCGAGGTGATCGCCGCCGTGCAGGAGGCGGTCGCGCGCGGGACGTCGTTCGGCACGCCCGCCGAGGGCGAGGTCGCGCTCGCCGAGGCGATGGTCGAGCGCGTCGCGCCGCTGGAGGAGGTGCGGCTCGTGTCCAGCGGTACCGAGGCCACCATGTCCGCCATCCGGCTCGCCCGCGGATTCACGCAGCGCACCAAGGTGATCAAGTTCGCCGGGTGCTACCACGGCCACGTCGACTCGCTGCTGGCCGCCGCGGGCTCCGGTGTCGCCACCTTCGCGCTGCCCGACACCCCCGGTGTCACCGGCGCCCAGGCGAGCGACACGATCGTGCTGCCGTACAACGACCTGGAGGCCGTGCACGCCGCCTTCGCCGCCCACCCCGGCGAGATCGCCTGCGTGATCACGGAGGCGTCGCCCGGCAACATGGGCGTCGTGCCGCCGCTGCCCGGGTTCAACCAGGGGCTCAAGGACGCCTGCGCGGCGAACGGCGCGCTGTTCGTGTCCGACGAGGTCATGACCGGCTTCCGGACCAGCCGCGCCGGGTGGTACGGGGTCGAGGGGGTCGTTCCCGACCTGATGACCTTCGGAAAGGTGATGGGGGGCGGGTTCCCCGCCGCCGCGTTCGGAGGGCGCGCCGACGTGATGGCGCACCTCGCTCCGGCCGGGCCCGTCTACCAGGCCGGCACCCTCTCCGGGAACCCGGTCGCCACCGCCGCCGGCCTCGCCCAGCTGCGGCTCCTCGACGACGCCGCGTACGAGAAGGTCGACGCGGTCTCCGCGCAGATCCAGTCGCTCGTGACGGAGGCGCTCGGCAAGGAGGGCGTCGCGCACACCCTGCAGACCGCCTCCAACATGTTCTCCGTGTTCTTCACCGACCGGCCGGTCCGCAACTACGAGGACGCCAAGGCACAGGAGTCCTTCCGGTTCACCGCCTTCTTCCACTCCCTCCTCTCGAGCGGCGTCTACCTGCCGCCGTCCTCCTTCGAGTCCTGGTTCGTCTCCACCGCCCACGACGAGCGGGCCGTCCAGCGCATCGCCGACGCCCTCCCGGCGGCGGCCCGCGCGGCAGCGGAGGCGACGGCATGAGCCACGAGAACGGCGAAGAGCTGACGGTCGTCCACGTCATGCGGCACGGCGAGGTCGAGAACCCCACCGGTGTCCTGTACGGGCGGCTGCCCGGCTACCACCTCTCCGAGCTGGGCCGGCGCATGGCTGAGCGGGTCGCCGAGCACCTCGCGCCCCGCGACGTGACGTACGTCGTCGCCTCCCCGCTGGAGCGGGCGCAGGAGACCGCGACGCCGATCGCCAAGACGCACGGGCTCGACCTCGACACCGACGCGCGCCTCATCGAGGCCGAGAACGTCTTCCAGGGCAAGACCTTCGGCATCGGCGACGGCGCGCTGCGTCGGCCCGCCAACTGGAAGCACGTGGTCAACCCGTTCAAGCCGTCCTGGGGCGAGCCGTACGTCGACCAGGTGGTGCGGATGAAGGGCGCGATCGACGCCGCCCGGGACCGGGCGCGCGGGCACGAGGCCGTGGTCGTCAGCCACCAGCTGCCCATCTGGATCCTGCGGTCCTACGTCGAGCGGCGGCGGCTGTGGCACGACCCGCGCAAGCGGCAGTGCACGCTGGCGTCCCTGACGACGTTCACCTACCGGGGCGACCGGATCGTCTCCGTCGGCTACACCGAGCCGGCCCGCGACCTCGTCCCGGCCCACCTCCTCGCGGGCGCCAAGCCCGCGAAGGGGCAGGGGAAGGCGTACGGGGCCTGACGGTCGCCCCGGCCACGAAACCCAGCCGGTTCGCCGCCGCGGAACCGTTTCTGTGTGTTCGCTGTTACCCAACCCGCACATATTTCCGGAACCCGTTCGTTCGTCGCGTCCTCTCACCTAGTGACCACCCAAGGACGCGACGAACGAGGTTGCGATGCGCACTACCAACCGCACTCTCACCCGCAGGGGGATACTCGGACTCGGCGCGGGGGCCGCGGCGGCGGTCGGGCTCGCGGGCTGCGGCACCGGCTCCCACCCCTCGTCGGACGGCTCGCACCAGGCCGGGGACGCCGGGAAGCCGTCGCCCTCCGGCAGCAGCAAGGCCCCGGCGAAGCCCATCGGCGACGGCTCCACGTCGTACACCGGCAAGCAGCCGCACCAGCCCGACGCGCCCGTGCCGCTGGAACCCGGCCAGACGCCGCCGCAGTTCGTCGTCTTCTCCTGGGACGGGGCCGGCGAGGTCGGCAACGGGCTCTTCCCGCGCTTCCTGGACCTCGCCCAGGAACACGGCGCGCACATGACCTTCTTCCTCTCGGGCCTGTACCTGCTGCCCGAGTCCAAGAAGCGCCTCTACGACCCGCCGAACAACCCGCGCGGCGCCTCCGACATCGGCTACCTCACCGACGAACACATCAAGGCGACGCTGAAGAACGTCCACCGCGCGTGGCTCGACGGGCACGAGATCGGCACCCACTTCAACGGCCACTTCTGCTCGGGCGGCGGCAGCGTCGGCAACTGGACGCCCGCGCAGTGGCGCAGCGAGATCGACCAGGCGAAGTCCTTCGTCAAGGAGTGGAAGACCAACAGCGGCTGGACCGACCTGCCCGCCCTGCCGTTCGACTACGACAAGGAACTCGTCGGCGGCCGCACACCCTGTCTGCTCGGCCAGGACAACCTGCTGCCCACCGCCCGCGAACTGGGCTGGCGCTACGACGCCTCCTCGCCCGGCGGCCGCCAGGTGTGGCCGGTGAAGAAGGACGGGATCTGGGACCTGCCGCTGCAGCAGATACCGTTCCCCGGCCACTCCTTCGAGGTCCTCTCGATGGACTACAACATCCTCGCCAACCAGTCGGTGAACTCGACCAAGGCCCCGTCGTACAACTACCCGGGCTGGCGCAAGCAGGCCACCAACTCGTACATATCCGGATTCAAGCGGGCGTACGAGACGAACCGGGCGCCCTTCTTCGTCGGCAACCACTTCGAGGAGTGGAACGGCGGCATCTACATGGACGCCGTCGAGAACGCCCTCAAGCACATCGCGCGGGAGAAGGAGAAGGGCGGGGACATCCGGCTCGTCTCCTTCCGGCAGTTCACCGACTGGCTGGACGTGCAGAAGCCGGAGGTGCTCGCGAAGCTCCGTACGGTCGAGGTGGGGCAGCGACCCGCCGGGGGCTGGAACGCCTTTCTCAAGGGCACGTCCTCCGCGGGCTCGACACCCCCGGGGAACGCCGCCTGAGATGCGGTTTTCCGCCCGCGAGGGGGGTGCGAAAGATCCCCGGAACGGACATGCGAAACTTTTCACATGAGTGCCGCCAGCCGCGCCCCCCTGCGCTCGAACCGCACGAACCGCACCGCCGACCGCACCACCGGCCACGCGTCCGGCCGTGCGTCCCGCCGGGGCCGGTCCCGCGTCCGTAGCCGGGCCGCCCTCGCCGTCGGCGCAGCCGCCGCGGCACTCCTCGTGTCCGCGTGCAGCTCCGGCGGCACCTCGGGCGGCGGCGGCCAGACGGGCTTCATCACCGGCTCGGACGGCATCGCGACCGCGAAGAAGGGCGAGCGCGCCGACGCCCCCGACCTCTCCGGCGAGACCGTCGACGGCGGCCAGGTCGACGTCGCCGACTACCAGGGCAAGGTCGTCGTCCTCAACGTCTGGGGCTCCTGGTGCCCGCCCTGCCGGGCCGAGGCCAAGAACTTCGAGAAGGTCTACCAGGACGTCAAGGACCAGGGCGTCCAGTTCGTCGGCATCAACACCCGCGACACCTCCACCGGCCCGGCCCGCGCCTTCGAGAAGGACTACGGGGTCAGCTACCCGAGCCTGTACGACCCGAGCGGCAAGCTCCTGCTCCGCTTCGAGAAGGGCACCCTCAACCCGCAGGCCGTCCCCTCCACGCTCGTCATCGACCGGGAGGGCAAGGTCGCCGCGCGCACCCTCCAGGCGCTCAGCGAGGAGAAGCTGCGCAAGATGCTCGCCCCGTACCTCGCCGACGAGTCCGACGGGTCCGCCGACTCCGCCACGTCGGAGAAGTGACGTGTCCGCAGCGATCACCCTCGCCGAGACGGCGGGCTACAACGACACGGTGTTCAGCGGCGCCCTGCTGGTGGCCCTCCCGATCGCCGTGCTCGGCGGCCTCGTCTCCTTCTTCTCCCCCTGCGTCCTGCCCCTGGTCCCCGGCTACCTCTCCTACGTGACCGGGGTCACCGGCACCGACCTCGGCGAGGCCCGGCGCGGCCGCATGGTCGCCGGCGCCTCCCTCTTCGTCCTCGGCTTCACCGTCGTGTTCGTCTCCAGCGGCGCGCTGTTCGGCTACTTCGGCCAGACGCTGCAGGAGAACCGGAGCGTGCTGACCGACATCCTGGGCGCGTTCATGATCCTCATGGGCGTGTTCTTCATGGGCCTGATGCCCTGGCTCACCCAGCGCGAGTTCCGCTTCCACAGGAAGCCGGTGAACGGCCTGGTCGGCGCCCCGATACTCGGTGCCCTGTTCGGCATCGGCTGGACGCCCTGCATCGGCCCGACCCTCGCCTCCGTGCTGGCACTCTCCGCCGACCAGGGCACCGCCGGCCGCGGCGCACTACTGACCGTCGCCTACTGCCTCGGCCTCGGCGTTCCCTTCGTCCTCGCCGCGGTCGCCTTCCGCAAGGCGCTCGGCGCCTTCGGCTGGGTCAAGCGGCACTATGTCTGGGTGATGCGCGTCGGCGGCGTCATGATGATCGCGACCGGCCTCCTGCTGCTGACCGGCGTGTGGGACACCCTCGTGCAGGACATGCAGACCTGGTCCAACGGCTTCACTGTGGGGATCTGACCGATGAGCACCACTTCGAAAACCACCCCCGGTACCGACCCCGGCAAGCAGCCGAAGGCCGACGGCGGCGACCAGGACCTCGGCGCCGCCGGCTCCCAGCTCTCCACCGCCCCGGCGGAGGAAGCCCCTAACCTCCCCTCGCTCGGCGTGATCGGCTGGGCCCGCTGGTTCTGGCGCCAGCTCACCTCGATGCGCGTCGCGCTGATCCTGCTCCTGCTGGTGTCGCTGGGCGCCATCCCGGGGTCGCTGATCCCGCAGGAGGGCATCGACGCCGTGAAGGTCGAGGACTTCCGCGACAACCACGACATCCTGGCGCCGGTCTACGACAAGCTCGGCCTGTTCCACGTCTACAGCTCGGTGTGGTTCTCCGCGATCTACATCCTGCTGTTCGTCTCCCTCATCGGCTGCATCGTCCCGCGCACCTGGCAGTTCGTCGGCCAGCTCCGCGGCCGTCCGCCCCGCGCCCCCCGGCGCCTGGACCGGCTGCCCGCCTACACCACCTGGCGCACCGAGGCCGAGCCGGAGGAGGTCCGCGAGGCCGCGCTGAAGCTGCTGAAGAAGCGCCGCTTCCGCGCGGACGCCGCCGGTGACGCGGTCGCCGCCGAGAAGGGCTACCTGCGGGAGGTCGGCAACCTCGCCTTCCACATCGCGCTGATCGTGCTGCTGGTCGCCTTCGCCTGGGGCCAGCTGTTCAAGTACGAGGGCAACAAGCTGATCCTGGAGGGCGACGGCTTCGCCAACACCCTCACCCAGTACGACGACTTCAAGTCCGGCAACCTCTTCGACCCGGACCACGACCTGGCCCCCTTCAGCTTCACCCTGAAGGACTTCCACGGCACCTACGAGGCGACCGGCCCCAACCGCGGCACCCCGCGGGTCTACGAGGCCAAGGTCACCTACACCGAGGGCGCCGACGGCGCCGAGAAGCCGAAGACCATCGAGGTCAACAAGCCGCTGGAGATCGACGGCTCCAAGGTGTACCTCGTCAGCCACGGCTACGCCCCCATCCTCACCGTCAAGGACGGCAAGGGCGACGTGGTGATGGACAAGCAGGCGGTGGCCCTGCTGCCGCTGGACGGCAACGTCACCTCCTCCGGTGCCGTCAAGGTCATGGACGGCTACCGCAACGCCGAGGGCGACAAGGAGCAGCTCGGCTTCAACGCCTTCTTCCTGCCGACCTACGGCGGCGCGGGCAGCGGCATGCGCTCCACCTTCCCGGCGCTGATCAACCCGATGCTCGCCCTCTCCGCCTACCACGGCGACCTCGGCGTGGACGCGGGCATCCCGCAGAGCATCTACCAGCTCGACAAGACCAACCTGGAAGAGTTCAAGGGCTCCGACGGCAAGCTCTTCAAGAAGCAGCTCAAGGTCGGCGAGACCATGACCCTCCCGAACGGCGCCGGCTCGGTCACCTTCAACGGCATCCAGGAGTGGGCCGGCTTCCAGGTCACGCAGCAGCCCGGCAGCGGCTGGGCGCTCGGCGGCGCCGTCACCGCCATCCTCGGCCTGGCCGGCTCCCTGTTCATCCAGCGCCGCCGCGTCTGGGTGCGGGCCGTGCGCGGCGCCGACGGCATCACCGTCGTGGAGATGGCCGGCCTCGGCCGCAGCGAGTCCGCGAAGGTCCCCGAGGAACTCGGCGACCTCGCCGGGGTCCTGTACGACCAGGCACCCGGCGCGCCCGGCGCGTCCGACGCGCCCGAGAACGACGACACCCCCGAATCCCCCGACACCCACGTCGTACCTGCCGAAGGGGCTGAGAAGTGACTCTCGCCGCCGCAACCGAGTTGGCCGCCGCGACCAACGAGCATCTCGCGAACGTCAGCAACACGCTGATCTACTCCGCGATGGCCGTCTACACCCTGGCCTTCTTCGCGCACATCGCCGAGTGGCTCTTCGGCAGCCGCAGCAAGGTCGGCCGCACCGCCGCCGCGCTCACCGCCACGAGCCGGGCCAAGGCGGGCGCCGCCAAGACAGGCCCGGCCGTCACCGTGAAGAAGGCCGGGGGCACCGCCGTACTGGAGCGCCCCGCGGTCGTCGTACGCGCCGCCTCCGGCTCCCGCGACGTGCCCGACGGGCCGGGCGCGCACGGCGGCACCGAGAAGGGCGACCTCTACGGGCGGATCGCCATCTCGCTCACCGTCCTCGCCTTCGCCCTGGAGGCCGGCGGTGTCCTCACCCGCGCCCTGTCGGTGAAGCGGGCGCCGTGGGGCAACATGTACGAGTTCAACATCACGTTCACGACGGTCGCCGTCGGCGTGTACCTCGCGCTGCTCCTCCTGAAGAAGAACATCCGCTGGCTCGGCCTGCCCCTGGCCACCACCGTCCTGCTCGACCTCGGCCTCGCCGTCACGGTCCTGTACACGGCGAGCGACCAGCTGGTGCCCGCCCTCCACTCGTACTGGCTGTACATCCACGTCTCGACCGCCATCTTCTGCGGCGCGGTGTTCTACGTCGGCGCGGTCGGCACCATCCTGTACCTCTTCAAGGACAACTTCGAGAGCAAGCTGGCCTCCGGCGGCACCCCCGGCCGGTTCGCCAGCTCCGTCCTGGACCGGCTGCCCGCCGCCGCCTCCCTCGACAAGTTCGCCTACCGCGTCAACGCCGCCGTCTTCCCGCTGTGGACCTTCACGATCATCGCGGGCGCGATCTGGGCGGGCGACGCCTGGGGCCGGTACTGGGGCTGGGACCCCAAGGAGACCTGGTCCTTCATCACCTGGGTCGCCTACGCCTGCTACCTGCACGCCCGGGCCACCGCCGGCTGGAAGGGCCGCAAGGCCGCCTACCTGGCCCTGGCCGCCTTCGCCTGCTGGATCTTCAACTACTACGGCGTCAACATCTTCGTCTCCGGCAAGCACTCCTACGCCGACGTCGGCCTCGGCGCCCTTCAGTCCGTGGGCTTCTGACCGACCGAGGTGATGATGTCCCGCAGCCGCTCGACGTACAGCCGCAGGTTCTTGTGGGCGACGTCGGTGTCCGGGTAGCGGCTGGCGAACCACAGGCCCTCCGGGAGTCGGGTGACCCAGGCGCACACCTGGTCGCCGTAGGAGACCCGCAGCAGCGCGTACGCCGTCCGGTCCGGCCAGCTGTCGGCGCCCGGGACGCCGCGGGCGTCGACGTACGACACGATCGAGTACAGGTCGGGCGAGGTCGGCCGGAAGTCCGTGCCGAGCAGGCGCAGCACCCGGTCGATCGGCATGCGGGACAGCCGCCGGTTGGCCCGGAGTTCGGCGTGCACAGTGCGCAGGGCGCCGGGGAAGTCGCGGGCCAGGTCCACCGGGACCTCGATCGGCGCGCCGCCCACGTACCAGCCGACGGACTCCGTCCACTGGGACCGCGAGCGGGTGTGGAAGGGCACGACGGTGCGGTAGACGGGCTCGCCCCCGATCTCGTGGACGATCAGCGCGGTGGCGGCCAGCACGCCGACGAGGCTGCCGCCGTAGGGACGGCAGTACGCCTCGAACGCGGCGGCGTCGGCCGCGTCCACCAACGGCTCGCGCAGCAGCCGCTGTTCGGGCAGCGCACTGCCAGGGGTCAGGCCCAGGTCGACGGGGAAGGACGGCAGCCGCCCGTCGCAGCGCCGGATGAACTCCCGCCAGCGGGCGACGATGTCGTGGTCGCCGTCGATCCGGTCCGCGTCCGCCCGCTCCGCCTCGCAGAAGTCGACGTAGGAGCCGACCCGGGGCTGCGGCACGGTCCGCCCCGAGACCCCCGCGGCGTACAGCTCGCCGACCTCGGCGGGGATGCGGTAGATGGAGTAGGCGTCGACGTTGCTGTGGTCGAAGGCCATGTAGACGCTGACCCCGTCGTCGCGGACGACCGCCGTGTAGATGAGGTTGGGCCAGCGCAGCGCGTCCGCGACCCGGTCGAAACGGTCCTGGAGGTGCCGGGCCAGGCAGGTGGCGTCAGTGAATTCGCCGACGTCCTCGCGGTGCAGGGTCACGGCGTCGGCGTCGAGCGTGAACCGCCGCATCGTGTCGCCGCTCTCGCCGCTCCACCGGAACCCGCTGCGCAGCGTCTCGTGGCGCAGGGTCCAGGCGCGCAACGCCTCCTGGAGCACGTCGAGGTCGACCGGGCCGGGGATGTCGAAGGCCGCGCCGAGCCAGGTCGGCACGAACAGGCCGTCCTCGCGCACCGACCGTGCCGTGCGGATGTGCGACTCCTGGATGTACGCGGGCGGTCGCGTGTCCTCGGGCAGCGCCGCCGCGATGTCGAGCGTGCCGGGGCTGAGCGTCCACTCGACGAGGCGCCCGGGACGGATCTCGCAGCGCTGGATGTCGGTCATTCGCACGAGGAGGTCTCCGTTCGCAGATGTACAGACCCGACCAAGGGAATGCCGTCTCCGCGACCGCGCACCGGGTGTGTCGACACTGTTCAACGGAACGGATGGCCTCTCGAACGCCGATACGCCCCCACCGCCCGGCCGCCCTTCACCTTTCCCCCGTGCACCCTTCACGCCTCGCCCGTCACTCCAGATACGCGTGCAGGGCGCCCGCCCCCGCCAGCATCGCCCGCGTCCGCGCGGTGAGGGCCCGCCCGCGCGCCTCGACCGCCGCCCGCAGCACCTCGCTGCTCCCCGCGCGCCGCAGGTCTTCCAGCACGGGCCGGATCTGCTCGAAGAGGTGGTGACTGCGGCGCAGCGCGCGCACCACCCGCGCGTCCCGCACGTCCGCGGGCCCGTACACGCGGTAACCCGTGCCGCGCTCCCGCCCGGGCATCCCCCTGCCGCTCGCCCGCCGCGGAACCGACCGCCGGTCGAGTCTGTCCCGGGTTCGGTCCCCTCAACAAGGACGGAGTCCGGCAGCCCCACCACTGGTTCGGCTTCCGGAACCCGACGGAGGCCCTGGGCTGTGGCGGGGGAGGCCACGGCCCAGGGCCGGTCTGTGGAGGGAGGGGCTGCTAGCGGGCGTCGGCGACGCGGGCGGTGACGCTCTGGACGGCCGTGAGCGCGAGGTCGGGGCGGTCGGTGTGGATGTAGTGGCCGGTGCCCTTGGCCGTGGTGACCTTGCTGTCGGTGGACAGCTTCGTCCACTCCTGCTGGCCGTCGGCCCACATCTTCTCCAGGGCGGCCTCGTACTCGGGGACGACGGAGTACTGGGACTCGTGCTTGAGGATCTCGACCGGGATGTCGCCGGCCGAGTGAACCGGTCCGTCGGCGATGACGAACTGCTCCGGGTTCTGGCCCGCGTTGGCCGCGATCGCGCCGTCCCGGACCTGGGCGGACGTGCCGGTGGCGTCGGCGGGAATGGTGCGCTTCATGTCACGGGTGAGGTGGGGGACGGTGGCGTCCAGAAGGACCAGGCCCTTGACGCGGTCGGTGTGGTCCGGGGTGTAGCGGGCGGCGATGCGGCCGTCCAGGGAATGCCCCGCCAGGACGACCGGGCGGTCGCCCGCGAGGTGGTCGAGGAGCTTGGTGAGCAGCACGCTGGTGTCGGTGATGGTCTGCAGTTCGTCCTTGGCGGGCTTGTCGCTCTCGCCCTCGCCGAGGCGGTCGTAGGAGCACACCCGGTCCGTCGTGCTCAGGGACTTCTGCAGGGCTGCCATGTCGCCCAGGCCCTCGCCGCCGCCCGCCATCAGCACCACCAGCGGCTGGTCCGCGTCCGAGTGGCCGGAGCAGGAGACGTTGACGGTGTGGCCGTCGACGTCGATCTTCTTCGTGCCGGTGAAGGAGGCTCCCGCGGAAGCGGTGCTGTCCTTCGCGCCGGAGTCGTCCTTGCCGTACTCCTCGTTCAGGACGAGTCCCGCGCCGGCCACGGCGCAGACGACGGCGATCGCGGCAATCGCCTTGGCGAAGGTGCGGAACATGGGGGGCCTCCAGCAGGCAAGGGTGGGGTAGGGACGCGGTGTCGGGGGGATTTCTCTCGGTCGGCCTCGGGTGCTCGGCGACTGATGAAGACTCTATGGATCCACCGGCCCCGGATCGTCACCCCGCGGCGGACACCTGCCCGTAGCTCCCTCGGGGGACAAGCCCCACCGCCCCGCGCACCCCCTACGCCCCGTCCGCGCCGATCGACCGCCAGATCCGCTCCGGCAGGATGCGCGCGGCCTCGTCCAGGTCGACGTCCCCGAGGGTCAGCCAGCGGCGGCTGACGCCGACGACGGGGCCCAGGAGGAGGGACTCCAGCAGGGCGGGGGACAGCGGTGCGATCTCGCCGCGCTCGACGTGCCGCAGCACCCAGGAGGTGAGCGGAGGCATCCGGGCCTCCTGGACGTCGCGGAGTTCCCTGCTCTGTTCCATGCCCACCCGGTCGGCTCGCGAGGAGTGCAGGAGTCGGCTCACGTCTGGATGCTCCCGAACGAAGCCGAGGTAGGTGCACACCAGCGCGCGGACGCCGGTGCGCGCGTCGTGGGAACTCCCCACCGCGTCGCCCAGTTCGCCCAGCAGCCGGCCGAGCCAGCGCGTCAGCAACGCGTTGACGAGCCCGTCGATGCTGCCGAAGTGGTGGTAGAGGCTGCCCAGGCTGACACCGCTCGCCCTGGTCACGGCACTGACCGTCAGCCCCTGTTCCCCCGCGTCCGCGTACACGCGCAGGGCGGCGTCCAGGAGGAGGTCGGCGGTGACCTCACCGCGGTGTTGTTTGGGGCTCATGGGCAGGCATGCTTTCATCCCTTTTCTAGAATAATTTTCTAGAACCTTCTTCCAATCCTAGGTCCGTCTGACCCAGACTGTCCCCTGCGGGACGCGCGAGTCCGCCCGGACTTCGGAGGGGAGCGGGCGGGCCGCGGGTCCCGGTCGTCGGGACAACGGGGGGACAGGGTCGACGTGCTGGAGCTGGACGGCAGCGGGGCGGAGCCGCTGAAGGACGGGGACCCGCGGTGGATCGGGTCGATCCCGCTGATCGGACGCCTCGGCTCCGGCGGCATGGGCCGCGTGTATCTCGGCGTCCACGAGGGCCGGTACGCGGCCGTCAAGCAACTCCTGCCCTCGGTCGTCGCCGAGGACGAGGACTTCCTGCGCCGCTTCGGGCACGAGCTGGACAACCTCGCCCGCTTACCCGGGGAGGCGACCGCCCCGCTGCTCGCCGGGGACCGGGAGGCCCGCCCGCCCTGGTTCGCCACCGCCTACGTGCCCGGCCTCACCCTGACCGAGGCACTGGAGGTCCACGGCGGCCCGCTGCCCGCCGGTGCGCTGTGGCTGCTGCTGCGGGAGGCCGCCGAGGGGCTGGCGGCGGTGCACGCGCTGGACATGGTGCACCGCGATCTCAAGCCGTCCAACGTGATGCTGACACTGGAGGGGCTGACCCTCATCGACTTCGGGGTCGCCCGGGCCGCGGAGCAGAGCCGGCTGAC
Organism: Streptomyces sp. NPDC085944; assembly: GCF_040686295.1. Classification (NCBI taxonomy): domain Bacteria; kingdom Bacillati; phylum Actinomycetota; class Actinomycetes; order Kitasatosporales; family Streptomycetaceae; genus Streptomyces; species Streptomyces sp. NPDC085944. The sequence goes on from NZ_JBFBJX010000001.1 coordinate 78,065, forward strand.
GAGGACGGGCATGGTGGTGGGCACGCCTGCCTACATGTCGCCGGAGCAGGCGTCCGGGCGACGGGCGTCCAGTGGAGCGGTGGACGTCTTCGCGCTGGGCTCGGTGCTGGCGTACGCGGCGTCGGGGCGCCCGCCCTTCGGTGACGAGTCCGGGCACGCGGTGCTGTACCGCATCGTGCACGAGGAGCCGGATCTCGGGCCGCTGCGGGAGCTGGACCCGGAACTGGCCGAGGTGGTCGCGTCCTGCCTCGACAAGGACCACGAGGGCCGCCCCACCGCCGCCGAACTGCTCGAGACCGCCGAGCGGCACGGGCCGTACGAGCCGCCGCTGTGGCCGCAGGCCCTCACCGAGCGGCTGACCGAACGGGCGGCCTTCGTCACGAACCTGCCGGAGCGGGCGGACCTCCCGGAGCCCGAACCCGAGCGCGATCCCGATCCCGGGTCCGCTGTCGTCGGGCGGCGGGATCCGGGCCGGTCCGACCGGCGGCGCCGGCACCGCGTTCTCTTCGCCGTCGTCCCGGTCGTGGTGGCCGCCGGGGCGACCCTCGCCGTGCAACTCCTGCCGTACACCTTCGCCCCCGATGACCGTGCGGACGCGTCGCCGTCGTCGTCCGCACCGGTGTCGAGCGCGCCCGTGGCGTCCCCGGCCGGGCCCGGGAAGGCCTCGCGGACGGCGACGCCGGACCAGTCCGCGTCACCCTCCCGATCGCCCGGGGAGCAGGGCGACCGACGGGGCGCCCCGGCCGGTGGGGGCGGTGCCGCGGGTGGTTCGCAGGGGGATGCGGATGCCGGTGGGGCAGGATCGGATTCCGGATCAGGTTCCGAATCCGGTTCCGGTGCCTCCGATGACGGAGGTGCTGGTGCTGGCGCCGGCAGCGGCGCTGGCCTGGGCTCCGACTCCGGTTCCGACTCCGAACCCGGATCTGGATCCGGTTCCGGAGACGGCGACGCGGCCGGATCGGGTGTCTTCATGCTCAAGAACGCCAAGAACGGTCGGTGTCTGACCACCGCCGTCGCCGACGCCCCGTACGACGGCGACTGTACGGGCGACGCGGCCACCTGGACCTTCCGGAGCAGGCCGAACGGCACCGTGTGGATCGTCAACGGGCTTTCCGGCCAGTGCATTTACACCGCTGCGATCGGGCACCCGGTCTTATCGTTCCCCTGCGGCCGCACCACGGGGCAGGAGTGGCGGGTGGGGTCCGGCGGCACCCTCAAGAACGTCGGGACCGGCGGCTGCGTCACCGTCAGCGCGATGAGCGGCACCGGCGTGCGCAACGAGGCTTGCGACCAGTCCGCGTCCCAGCGCTGGACGCGGACCTAGCGAGTGTCGTACACCGCGACCGCGAGCCGGACGAACAAGCGGATCAGCGGGTTCTGGTCGGTCCGGGGCCGGGCCGGTACCACCGGGCTCGGCGGCAGGCCCGTCAGCGGGACCACGGTGAGCCCTTCCGCGGGCACGTGGTCGGCGAGGGTCATGCCGACCGTGCCGTTCCAGAGCACGACCTGCTGACACTCCCGCACCGTCGCACCACCGGTCCCGCCGCGGCTCCCCGCCGTTCCGGTACGCCTGCCACAGCGGGTCCGTGCCCTCCGGGAAGCGGAACCAGCGGCGGTCGGCCGGCTCGGCCGGTGCCAGGCTCCCCCGGTCGGCCAGCGGATCGTCGGCGCGCAGCAGGGCGCCCACCGGCTCGGCGCCAAGGTGTGCGTGGTCAGGCCCGGCGTCGCGCCCTGGCCGGCCGCGGCCGCGGCCGTCGGGTTCGTGGTGCTGCAGATCGGCGCGACCGGGGTTCACCTGCGTCTCGGGGACCGGCAGATCGCCCTCAACCTCACCCTCCTGGTCACCGCCGCGGTCACCGTCTGGCTGGCCGCGGCCCGGCTGTGACCCGGCCTCCCCCGTCAGCCGCGCGGCGGTGGAGTGCCCCGGGCCGCGTCCATGAGCCGGCTCGCGAGGTCCGCGACGAGGCCGCGCAGCTCGTCCGGCCGCTCGACGACGAAGGGGCGGTCCAGCGACGCGAGGAGGCCCGGCAGCCAGTCGAGCCGCTCGGCCCGGATCTCGACCCGGCACCATTCCGCGCTGTCGCTGTCGCCGTCGCTGTCGCTGTCGCCGTCGTTGTCGCCGCGGCCCTCGTCGTCGGCCGCGGCGACAACGACGGCCACGCTGCGCGGCAGCCGGGCGCGGATTTCCTCGGCCGTCCCCCGGACCCGCACCGTGACCTCGTGCCGGTAGGGCGCGGTGGCCAGGGCCGCCAGCACGCGCTCCGCCGGACCGGGCCCCGGCGGCGGTTCGAAGGTGCCGGGCAGGACCCGCGCGCCGTGGACGCGGTCGAGGCGGAACGTCCGGTCCGCCCCGACCGAGAGGTCCCTCCCCGTCACGTACCACCGGCCGGCGTGCGCGACGAGCCCGTACGGGTACACGGTGCGTTCGCCGCTCCCGCCGCTCCCGCCGCTCCCGCCGCTCCCGCCGCTCCCGCCGCTCCCGCCGCTCCCGCCGGTGTAGCGGATCGCCAGCGGCCGGTGATGGCGCACGGCGTCCGCGACCGGGAGCAGGACTGCGGCCTCCGGGGCGGCGGACCCGGCCGGGGCGGTCGTGAAGGTGAGCGAGTCGAGCACCGCGTCCAGACGCCGGCGCAGCCGTTCCGGCAGCACCCGGCGGACCTTGGCCGCCGCCGTCTCGCCCGCCGTGCCCGCCGCCGCCGTGATCCCGGTCCGCCGGCCGGCGACCAGGCCCAGCAGGACGGCCAGCGCCTCGTCGTCGCTCAGCATCAGCGGCGGCATGCGGTGGCCGGGGGCGAGCCGGTAGCCGCCGTAGCGGCCGCGCACCGACTCCACGGGGACGTCGAGGTCGACGAGGTGGTCGACGTACCGGCGCACCGTGCGCTCGCCGACGCCGAGCCGGTCGGCGAGTTCGGCCACGGTCCGCACGCCGCCCGCCTGGAGCAGTTCGAGCAGGGTGAGCACACGGGACACGGGACGGGACATGCCCCCAAGTCTGCCGCCGATACCGGCCGGAAAGTGACCGGTATCGCTCCTAGCGTGTGGAGGACAGCACCGGCCGAACTGGAGTGAACCCATGAACCTCGTATCGATCCGCGTCATCACGGACGACGTGGCCCGCCTCGTCGGCTTCTACGAGCGCGCCACCGGACTGCGCGCGACCTGGGCCACCGAGGACTTCGCGGAACTGCGCAGCCCCTCGGGCACCCTCGCGATCGGCAGCACCCGCACCGTGCCGCTCTTCGCCCCCGGCTCCGCCCACCCCGCCGACAACCGCAGCGTGATCGTCGAGTTCCTGGTGGAGGACGTGGACACCGTGCACCGCAACCTGACCGGATGGGTCGCGGACTTCGTCAAGGAGCCCACGACCATGCCCTGGGGCAACCGGGCGCTCCTCCTGCGCGACCCCGACGGCAACCTGGTCAACTTCTTCACGCCGGTCACCCCGGCCGCCGCCGAGAAGTTCGCCGACGTCGCCCGCTGACCTCCCCCTATGCTGGATTCGCCCGCAGGGGCGAGAACCGCATGCCGGGAGGGATCTGTGTCAGCGCTGGAGCCGGACGACCCGCGCTCCGTCGGGGAGTACCGGCTGCTGGGCCGGCTGGGCGTGGGCGGCATGGGCCGGGTCTTCCTCGGCCGTTCCCCGGGCGGGCGGCTCGTCGCGGTCAAGGTGGTGCACGCCGAGCTGCTGCGCAGACCGGAGTTCCGCGACCGCTTCCGGCGCGAGGTCCAAGCGGCCCGTGCGGTCAGCGGCGCCTTCACCGCCCCGGTCGTCGACGCCGACCCGGACGCGCCCCTGCCCTGGCTGGTCACCAGCTACATCGCCGGGCCCTCGCTGGAGCAGGCGGTGGCCGAGCGCGGGCCGTTCGAAGCGCAGGCGGTGCTCACGCTGGCCGCGGGGCTCGCCGAGGCACTGGTGTCGATCCACGCCGCGCACCTCGTCCACCGCGACCTCAAGCCGTCCAACGTGCTGCTCGCCGAGGACGGACCGCGCGTCATCGACTTCGGCATCGTCCGCAGCGTCGACGCCGACTCCCTCACCGGCACCGGGCACATGGCCGGCTCCCCGGGCTTCATGTCCCCGGAGCAGGTCAACGGGGACGAGGTCACCTGGGCCGGCGACGTGTTCTGCCTGGGCGCCGTGCTGGCCTTCGCGGCGACCGGCGCCAACCCCTTCGGCGCCGGACCGACGCCCGCGCTGCTCTACCGCGTCGTGCACAACGCCCCCGACATGGCCGCGGTCACCGACCCCGCCCTGCGTTCCCTGATCGCCGACTGCCTCGCCAAGGACCCGGCCCGCCGTCCCGCCCCGCGCGAGATCCTCGCCCGCATCGGACCGCTGGGCGGTGAGAGCGCGACGGCCCTGCCGCACGCCCCGCAGTGGACGCCGGCCGTCCGCCCGACCCGCGCGGACGCCGTGCCCACCCAGGTCGTCCCACCGCCCGCCGTGCCCGCGGCCCCTCCGCGGACCAGGGTCGGGCCCGCACGCCCGCCGGCGCCCGCACCGTCGGAGGTACGCCCGACCTCGGCCGGGACCGACGGCCGCCGCAGCCGGCGGGCCTTCCTGCTCTCCGGCGCGGGCGCGCTCGCCGCCCTCGGTGTCGGAACCGGCTTCTGGCTCAACCGCCCGGCCGGCCCGGACACGGCCGACGACTCCGCGCCCGAGTCCTCGCCCTCCCCTTCCGCCGCGACCCCGTTGCCCCCGGGACCGGTCGGGCTCTGGCGCCTCGACGAGGCCTCCGGCCGGATCGCGCGGGACGCCGCGGGCGGCCACGACGGCACCGCGACCGGCGTCGCCTGGCAGGACGCCGGGGGAGGCGCCCTCTTCGACGGCACCGGCAGCCAGATCGTGACCGACGGCCCGGTGCTGGAGACCGGCGCGGGCCGCAGCTTCACCGTCGCCGCCTGGGTCCGCCTCTCCCTCGTGCCGGACCTCTTCGCCACCGCCGTCAGCCAGGACAGCGCCGACGCCAGCGGCTTCTACCTCCAGTACTCCAGCGAGGACCACGGCTGGGCCTTCGCCCGCCCCGGCCTGCGCGCCGTCGGCCGCAGCGCACCCGCCGCGCACGTCTGGACCCACCTGACCGGCGTCTGCGACGGCCCGGCCCGCACGCTGCGCCTGTACGTCGACGGCGTCCAGGAGGCCGTCGTCGAGGACACCGCCCCCGCCCCCGCCACCGGCGCCTTCGTCATCGGCCGGGCCTCCTTCGCCGGAGAGCCCCGCGACTTCTTCCCGGGCGCCGTCCGCGACGTACGGGCCTTCGACCGGGCGCTCACGGCGGGCCGGATCAGAACACTCGCGTGAGGAGCCTCAGTCCCTCCTGGGGTCCTCGTCCCGGTCGTCGTCCAGGGACTTCAGGAAGTCGGGGTTGTCGTCCGGCGCCACCCACTGCCGCCGCCCGCCGCCGCCCTGCCAGGGCGAGGAGCCGGCGGGCTGCCGCTTCTTGCCGGCGATGATCCACGAGATCGAGCCGACCAGCGGGAAGAGCAGCACGAGGATCGCCCACAGCGGCTTGGGCATGTGGCGGATGTCGGCGTCCTTCGTGCTGATGCAGTCGATGAACGCGTAGACGCTCAGGGCCAGGGGGACGAGGAACATCAGCACCCGGAGCATGGGGCCTCTCCAGCGGGAAGCTAGGGGTGGGGACGCGTCATGGCCCCCAGGTACAGGGCCAGGGTAGCCGCTCGGGGATACTGGACGGCATGGCTTACGACGATCTTCGCTCCCTGCTCAGGGCGCTGGAGCGCGAGGGCGACCTCAAGCGCATCAAGGCCGAGGTGGACCCGTACCTGGAGGTCGGGGAGATCGTCGACCGGGTGAACAAGGCAGGCGGCCCGGCGTTGCTCTTCGAGAACGTGAAGGGCTCCGGCATGCCCCTCGCGATGAACGTCTTCGGCACCGACCGCCGGCTGCTCAAGGCCCTCGGCCTCAAGTCGTACTCCGACATCTCGGACAAGATCGGTGGGCTGCTCAAGCCCGAACTGCCCCAGGGCTTCGTCGGCATGCGCGAGGCCTTCGGGAAGCTCGGCACGATGACGCACGTGCCGCCGAAGAAGGTGAAGCCGGGCACCGCGCCCGTCCAGGAGGTCGTCCTGCACGGGGACGACGTGGACCTCGACCGCCTCCCCGCGCTCTTCACCTGGCCGGACGACGGCGGCTCCTTCTTCAACCTGGGCCTGACCCACACCAAGGACCCGGAGACGGGCATCCGCAATCTCGGCCTGTACCGGCTCCAGCGCCACGACCGGCGCACCATCGGCATGCACTGGCAGATCCACAAGGACAGCCGCAACCACTACCAGGTCGCCGCCCGCCGCGGCGAGCGCCTGCCCGTCGCGATCGCCTTCGGCTGCCCGCCCGCCGTCACGTACGCCTCCACGGCCCCGCTCCCCGGCGACATCGACGAGTACCTCTTCGCCGGGTTCCTGCAGGGCAAGCGGATGGAGATGGTCGACTGCAAGACGGTCCCGCTCCAGGTCCCCGCGCACGCGGAGGTGGTCCTGGAAGGCTGGCTGGAGCCCGGCGAGATGCTCCCCGAGGGCCCCTTCGGCGACCACACCGGCTTCTACACCCCGCAGGAGCCCTTCCCGGCCCTGAAGATCGACTGCGTGACGACGCGCAGGCGTCCGCTGCTCCAGTCGATCGTGGTCGGGCGGCCCCCGACGGAGGACGGGCCCCTGGGAAGGGCGACCGAACGCTTCTTCCTCCCGCTCCTCAAGATCATCGTCCCGGACATCGTGGACTACCACCTCCCCGAGGCGGGCGGCTTCCACAACTGCGCGATCGTCTCGATCGACAAGAAGTACCCGAAGCACGCCCAGAAGGTCATGCACGCCATCTGGGGCGCTCACATGATGTCCCTGACCAAGCTGATCGTGGTCGTCGACTCCGACTGCGACGTCCACGACCTGCACGAGGTCGCCTGGCGGGCCCTCGGCAACACCGACTACGGCCGTGACCTCACCGTCGTCGAGGGCCCGGTCGACCACCTCGACCACGCCTCCTACCAGCAGTTCTGGGGCGGCAAGGCGGGCATCGACGCGACGAAGAAGCTGCCCGAGGAGGGGTACACGCGCGACGGGGGCTGGCCGGACATGGTGCTGTCCGACCCGGATACGGCGGCGAAGGTCGACCGCCGCTGGAAGGAGTACGGACTGTGACGTCGGCTTCCGCCGCCCTGCCGCAGCAACCGGGGCGCACCAGGGCGTTCCTGCGCCTGGTGATGATCGAACACTCGGTGTTCGCGCTGCCCTTCGCCTACATCGCCTCGCTCACCGCGATGTACCTGTGGGACGAGAACATCCACTGGGGCCGGCTGCTCCTGGTCACGATCGCGATGGTGGGCCTGCGCACCTTCGCGATGGCGGTCAACCGGATCATCGACCGCGAGATCGACGCCCGGAACCCCCGCACCGCCCACCGCGAGCTGGTCACCGGTGCCATGTCGGTCCGGCACGCCTGGACCGGCGCGCTGGTCGCCCTGGTCGTCTTCCTGGGCGCGGCGGCCCTGCTCAACCCCCTCTGCCTGGCCCTCGCCCCGGTGGCCGTCGTGCCCATGGTGGTCTACCCGTACGGCAAGCGGTTCACCAACTTCCCGCAGGCCATCCTCGGTCTCGCGCAGGCCATGGGCCCGATCGGCGGCTGGCTCGCGATCACCGGCGAGTGGTCCTGGGAGGCCGTGCTCCTCGGCCTCGCGGTCGGCATCTGGATCGGCGGCTTCGACCTGATCTACGCCTGTCAGGACGTCGAGACCGACCGGCAGGTCGGCGTGAAGTCCGTCCCGGCCCGCTTCGGCATCCCCGCCGCCATCTGGGGCGCCCGCGTCTGCCACGCGGTCACCACCGCCCTGCTCGTCTGGTACGCGCTCGCCACCGACGCGGGTGTCTTCTTCTGGCTGGGCCTGCTGATCGTCGCGGGCGCGTTCCTCTACGAGCACACCATCGTCCGCCCCACCGACCTGACCCGCCTCAACAGGGCGTTCTTCAGCGTCAACGGTTTCATCGGTATCAGCCTCTTCGTGTGCGCGCTGATCGATCTACTGAGGCGTGGGCTCACGCTGTAGCCCCTTCAGGCGAGGTCGGCAAGACCGTCGTGTTCACCCGCTCGAAGACTCGTGCGTTGAGCGGACCTCGATCGGTTCTGCTCCCCGCACCAGCGGGGATGGCCCGAGCGCTGTGCCCATGAACCGGTTGACGGTCAAGGTGCTCCCCGCACTTGCGGGGATTGCTGTCCGGCCGCCCGACACACACGGAGGGCGGCCGGATAGGCTCGAGATGTGAACCCAGGAAAATCGCAGCGCGTGCCTTGGATCGTGGGGGTGTCCGGGGCGTCGGGCACCCCGTACGCGGCCGCAGTGCTGCGTGCGCTGCTCGCCGCCGGCGAGAGCGTCGACCTGGTGGTCAGCCGGGCCTCGCGGCTCACCCTGCTCGACGAGACCGGCATCTCCTTCCGCGACGCCCACTGGCAGCAGGACCTGCGCGAGTGGCTGGCCCGCGGCGCCGACGGCAAGCCGGGCACCTTCGACCCGGACGTCTCCGGCGTACGGCACTGGAGCGCGGGCGACCTCGCGGCCGGGCCGTCCTCGGGGTCGTACCCGACGAAGGGCATGCTGATCGTGCCCGCCTCGACGGCCTGCGTCGCGGGCGTCGCGCTCGGACTGTCCAAGGACCTGCTCCAGCGCACCGCGAGCGTGACGCTCAAGGAACGCCGCAGGCTGGTCGTGGCCGTACGGGAGACCCCGCTGGACGGCCGGACGCTGCGGCACCTGGTGACCCTGGACGACGCCGGCGCGAGCGTGGTGCCGGCCTCCCCGGCCTTCTACGCGGGGGCGACGCACATCCAGGACCTGGTGGACTTCGTCGCCGGACGCGTCCTCGACGCGGCGGGCGTCGGACACGACCTCTACCGCCGCTGGCGCGGCGACCTCGGCGGGGCCCGCCCCACCACCTGAGCACCACCTCCCCCCACACGTTTGTTACCCACATCTTCAGAATTCTTCAGTGGAAGGCTTCGATCGCATGGACGCGGTGGACAGGCAGCTCATCCAGGCACTGAGGGAGAACGGCCGGGCCTCCTACGCCGAGCTGGGGCGCCTCGTCGGACTCTCGGGACCCAGCGTCACCGACCGCATCAACCGGCTGGAGGCGGCCGGTGTCATCACCGGCTACCGGGCCACCGTCGACTCCGCCTCGCTCGGCCTCGGCGTCACCGCCCTGATCGGCGTCTCGCTCTCCGACGCCGCCGACCACGAGGACGTGGCCCAGCGCCTCAAGGAGCTGCGGGAGATCGAGGACTGCTGGTTCATCGCCGGCGACGACTCCTACATGCTCAAGGTGCGCGCGGCCGACGTCGACGGACTGGAGAGCATCATCCGCCGGCTGTCGGGCACCAAGGGCGTGTCCCGGACCCGTACCACCATCGTTCTCTCCACCAAGTGGGAGAACCGCGTGGGCGAGCTGCCCGAAGAGGTCCAGTAACCGGGGCGTACGGTTGTCCCGTCTGTCTCAGAAAGAGGTATCGCATGGACGCCGGGCTCAAGCGCGAGCTGGAGCAGAAGGTCCGCTCCGGTGAGCGGCTGACCCGCGAGGACGGCATCGCGCTGTACGAGTCGGACGATCTCGCCTGGCTCGGCGGCCTCGCGCACGAGGTGCGGACGCGGAAGAACGGCGACGTCGTCCACTTCAACGTCAACCGCCACCTCAACATGACCAACGTGTGCACCGCCTCCTGCGCGTACTGCTCCTTCCAGCGCAAGCCGGGGGAGAAGGACGCGTACACGATGCGCATCGAGGAGGCGGTGAAGCTCGCCAAGCAGATGGAGGGCGAGAACCTCACCGAGCTGCACATCGTCAATGGCCTGCACCCCAACCTGCCGTGGCGCTACTACCCGCGCTCGCTGCGCGAACTGAAGGCCGCGCTGCCGGACGTCGCGCTCAAGGCCTTCACGGCCACCGAGATCCACCACTTCGAGACCATTTCCGGGATGTCCGCCTCCGACATCCTCGACGAGCTGATCGACGCCGGTCTGGAGTCCCTCACCGGCGGCGGCGCGGAGATCTTCGACTGGGAGGTGCGGCAGCACATCGTCGACCACCGCACCCACTGGGAGGACTGGTCCCGCATCCACCGCCTGGCCCACGAGAAGGGCCTGAAGACCCCGTGCACCATGCTCTACGGCCACATCGAGGAGCCCCGTCACCGCGTGGACCACGTGCTGCGCCTGCGTGAGCTGCAGGACGAGACGGGCGGCTTCCAGGTCTTCATCCCGCTGCGCTACCAGCACGACTTCGTGGACATGAAGGACGGCAAGGTCAGGAACCGCCTCCAGGCGCGGACGCAGATGGCGACCGGCGCGGAGGCCCTGAAGACCTTCGCGGTCTCGCGCCTGCTCTTCGACAACGTGCCGCACGTCAAGGTCTTCTGGGTCATGCACGGTGTCCAGACGGCCCAGCTGGCCCTCCAGCACGGCGCGGACGACATGGACGGCTCGGTCGTCGAGTACAAGATCACCCACGACGCGGACGACTTCGGCACGCCGAACAAGCTGACGCGCGAGGACCTGCTGGACCTCATCCGCGACGCCGGGTTCCGGCCGGTGGAGCGGAACACGCGCTACGAGATCCTCCGGGAGTACGAGGGGCCCGACCCGGCGCGTCGGGAGTCGCCGCAGCCGATGCGGGTCTGACACGGGCGGTTTCGCTTGTTCGCCGGCTGCGGACCGGTGGGGGTCGTTCGCGCAGTTCCCCGCGCCCCTGAGGGCATGTCCTCACGCCTGCTTGCAAGGCGCCGGGACCGTCCCGACCCAGGGGCGCGGGGAACTGCGCGACCAGCCACAGACCACCCGCGCCCGGCATCGGATCCGAACCGTCCACGGCGGGTACCCCCATGGCCGGTACCGAGGACGCATACACTGCCGAACCCTTCGTTCCACGGCGCGGCGGCCTCCCCGCCCTGCACCGGGCCGCCACCCAGACCGTCTTCGGCGCCGGCAAGCTCCTCGACCGGGCGCTGACGGACGCCGGCATCGACCCGGCGGACGCCTACGTCACCAACGCCGTCAAGCACTTCAAGTTCACGCGGGCCGAACCCGGCAAGCGCCGTATCCACAAGGCGCCCACCCTGCGCGAAACGACCGCCTGCGGTCCCTGGCCGGCGGCCGAGCTGGACCGGGTGGCGCCCGAGCCGGTCGTGGTGCTCGGTGCCACGGCCGGCAAGGCGCTGCTCGGCTCGTCGTTCCGAGTCACGCAGGTGCGCGGCACGGTGCTGGAGGAGGAGATCCACGGGCGCCCGGAACGGCTGGTGCCGACCGTGCACCCTCCCCCAGCTCTCGGCTTCGCTCGAGCCGGGAGGTGCCCCCAGGCGGTGCTGCGGTCCGACGACCGGGACGGGGCCTACCGGGGACTCGTCTCAGACCTCGAAATCGCCGCACGGGCACTTGGGTAATAGCTACAGTGGCTCTGTGTCCCTTACTTTCACTTTCGATCCGGCCGTCACCCCCGACCTCCGCGACGGCGTCCTCGACCTGTGGACCGACGTCTCCAACGCCGGCGGCTCCGTGGGCTTCGTGCCGCCCGTGACGCGGGAGGACATCCGTCCCGAGCTGGTCAAGCACCTGGTGGGCATGGCCGAAGGGCGCACCCGTCTGCTCGTCGGCCACGACGAGGAGGGGCGGGTGGCCGCCACCGCCTTCCTCGCCCTCAACACGCACCGGCTGATGCGGCACTGGCTGTGGCTCTACACCGTCATGGTCCACCCGCGCCACCAGGGCCGCGGCTACGGCCGGGACCTGATGACCGCCGCCGCGGACGCCGCCCGCTCCTGCGACGGCATCGAGGCGATACGGCTCACCTGCCGCGGCGGGCTCGGCCTGGAGCGGTTCTACGAGTCCTGCGGCTACAAGGAGGTCGGCAGGGTCCCCGGCGCGATCCGCGTCGCCCCCGGCGACGACCGGGACGACGTGTTCATGCTGCTGCCCCTGGGCTGACCGCCGCCCCTGCCCCACCCCCGTGCAAGATCGACGGTCCGGCATGTTTCACTGGACAGTGCCTCTTTGTGCCAGAAACGGAAGAGTGGATTGAGATGCTCCGCTACACGCTGATGCGCCTCGGGATCTTCGCAGGCTGCCTCGTGGTCGTCTGGGGGCTCGTCTACGCCGGAGTGTTCCCGCGCGGCCTCGGCGACTCCAACGGCATGTGGATCCTCCTGCTCTCCCTGGTGATCTCCGCCCCCATCAGCTACGTCGCGCTGCGCAAGGAGCGGGACCGGGCCTCGGAGCAGGTCGCCGGCCGCGTCACCCGCATGAAGGCCAACCTGGAGGCCAGCCGCGGCCAGGAGGACACCGCCGACGACACGGCACGGGCCCAGGGTCAGACCTCGTAACGTCCGTCACGCACACGCACGCCCCGGCTTCCGAATACACCGGAAACCGGGGCACTTTGCGTTCTACGGGCGGGAGGCCGCTCCCACCTCTCAAAGTATGGCTTTGAGTGTCCCAAAGCGCTGGTGTTAAAGTCGTGTGCATGAAGCAAGCAGCCGCGCCCACCACACCACAGCGCCTCGCGCTCGTGGCGCGCCTGCACGTGGACCTCTGCCGGAACGCGTCCGCGAACTGTCGCCCCTGACGTTCCCCCTCATCCAGTCGTTCCCACGTCAGCTCAGCGCATCCCATCCCGCGTCCCGTCCCCCTACGGAGCATGTCCGTGTCTTCGCCGTCTTCCTTCACGAAGTACCTCAAGGTGCCCTTCTGGGCCCAGATACTCACCGGTCTCGTCCTCGGCGTCCTGCTGGGCTGGCTGGCCCGCAGCCAGGACGTGTCGTGGCTGGTCACCACCCTGGAGAAGGTCGGTGACACCTTCATCGGCCTGCTGAAGCTGGCCGTCGCCCCGCTGGTCTTCTTCGCGATCCTCGTCTCGATCACCAACCTGCGGAAGGTCAACAACGCGGCCCGCCTGGCGTCCCGCACCCTCCTCTGGTTCATGATCACGTCGCTCATCGCGGTGGCCATCGGCCTCGTCATCGGACTGGTCACCAACCCCGGTGCCGGCACCGGCCTCACCCCGGCCGACGGCGCCAAGCCCGAGCACACCGGGTCCTGGATCGACTTCCTGACCGGCATCGTGCCGACCGACGTCATCACGCCGTTCACCGAGCTGAACGTCCTGCAGATCGTCTTCATGGCCGCCGTCGCCGGCATCGCCGCCCTCCAGCTCGGCGAGAAGGCCCAGCCGATCCTCACCCTGAGCGAGTCCGTCCTCGAACTCCTCCAGAAGGCCCTGTGGTGGGTCATCCGCCTCGCCCCGCTCGGCACCGTCGGCCTCATCGGCAAGGCCATCGCCACCTACGGCTGGGACCTCATCGGCAAGTACGCCACCTTCACCGCCGACATCTACGTCGGCTGCGCCGTCGTGATGTTCGTGGTCTACCCGACGCTGCTCGCCACCGTCGCCAAGGCCAGCCCGCTCCAGTTCTTCAAGGGCGCCTGGCCCGCCATCCAACTGGCCTTCGTCTCCCGCTCCTCGGTCGGCACCATGCCGCTCACCCAGAAGGTCACCGAGCGCCTCGGCGTCCCGAAGGAGTACGCGTCCTTCGCCGTGCCGTTCGGTGCGACGACCAAGATGGACGGCTGCGCCGCGGTCTACCCGGCGATCGCCGCGATCTTCGTCGCGCAGATCTTCGGCATCGACCTCGGGGTCGGCGACTACCTGCTGATCGCCTTCGTCTCGGTGGTCGGCTCCGCCGCCACGGCCGGCCTCACCGGCGCCACGGTCATGCTCACCCTGACCCTTTCCACTCTGGGCCTGCCCATGGAGGGCGTCGGTCTCCTGCTCGCCATCGACCCGATCCTGGACATGATGCGGACGGCCACGAACGTCGCCGGCCAAGTTGTAGCACCGTTGATCGTGTCGGCGCGTGAGGGCATCCTCGACCGGGACAAGTTCAACAACGTGGCCTCGGAACCCGTTGACGCAGGGGAACGACAGGCTTTGCCGGCCGCGGCGTGACCGCTGACTGACAGAACAGATGGCGCCCCGTACACCTGGTGCGGGGCGCCTTTGCGATCTCGCCTCCGGTCGCCGCCCGACCCGGCCCGAACGAACCGCCGCCCCCCCCCCGCACTTCCGGTGCGGGACGCCCGTGTCGGTCCCGGACGCGAGAGCGTCCCCGGCCCGGACGGGGGCCGGTGCACGCAGGACGTGCGCACCGGCCGCATGCCTCCGGCAGCCGAGTCTCGGCCGTCCCGCAGCCTGCCCGGCAGGGCCCTTCCCGGAGACCTCCCCGTCGCGAGGCCGCGGTCGCGGCCGTCCGGTCGGCCTGCGGCGCCGGCCGCGGACGCCCACCCGTGACGACGGCACCACCGCGTTGTCAGTCGGCCATGGCACGGTGACTCACATGATTGCGACCGCACGAGAAGCCGTCCGCGACGCCGGGCGGGCCCTCGGCATACCCGAGCCGGTGACGGAGGCGTACGTCCGTCTCCTGCGCCCCTGCGTCTACCTCTGCCCCTACGACCAACTGCCCCGGGAGCTGCGGGAGAACGCCCGTCCGGCCGCGCAGGCGGCGGGGACCGCCCGTCTGCCGGCGGGTGTGGACGTGCCCGCGTACGTACCGCACGTGGTGACCGTCGACTGCGCCGCCGTACCCACCGGCGTCCTCGACGTCGACTTCCCCGCCGACGGCCACGTGGTGGTCCTCGCCGACGTCACGGATCTCGACGAAGGCTTCGTCTTCCACGTGCCGGCGGGGGCCGAGACCGTCGAGCGCCGGCCGCGCACGGCGGAGCCGGACGCCCCGAAGCCCCACCCGGCGTTCCCGCTCTACCCGGTGCCCGGACTCACCTGCCCCGGCGCTCGCGGCCGTTGGCAGGTGGCGGAGGCCGTCGACTACGCCGAGGGGGACCCCGGGCGGGCCCGCCTCGTGGAGCAGCTGATCGAAGCGGTGCAGGCGGTCCTCGACGTGCGCTGGGGCCACGACATCCAGCTCGGCGGTTTCTCCCCGGCCTGGCACAACCCCGTGGAAGACCGCGGGAACGTGTTGTTCTTGTCCATACCGGAGAGCACGGTGTTCGACGGGGAGCACATCACCTTCGTCTCCGGGACCCGGGAGCAGCTCGCGGAGCGTCGCTACGACGCACTCGCATTCGAGGTCGAGTGCTGACCGGAGCCCCGGACCACGGCCCCGGAGGCCTCCGTGGTCCGCGCCGAGCCGTCCGTGGATACCGACGGGCCCTGGTCCTGCCGCGTTTTCCCGGGTGCGTCCGCGCCGGTGCCCTCCGCGTGCCTGCGGCCGGTTCGGCCACGGGCATCGGCGGCCGGGCTTGCGCGCCGGTGAGCGTCCCGGTCCGTGCGCGGGACCGCTCGGCCGGCGGGGCGCAGGCCGCTGCCCCGGCCTCGCCGACCGCGAGCCGGAGCGGGACGGGCAGATGCCTGAGCCGGTTCCGGTTCGCAGCCGGCCGTCCTGCCGGGGCGACGACGTCCCGGCCGCCGCGGCACGGACCGTACGCTGATGGGCATGGGTGCAGGGAAGACCAAGCGGATGCCGCGTGCGGTCCGTGAGCAGCAGATGCTGGACGCCGCCGTGAGCGTCTTCGGTCGCCGCGGGTACATGGCGGCCTCGATGGACGAGATCGCCGAACTGGCGGGCGTGTCCAAGCCGTTGGTGTACCTGTACCTGAACTCGAAGGACGACCTCTTCAGCGCCTGCATCAGCCGCGAGGCCCGCGCCCTCACCGAGGCGGTGCGGGCCGGCGTGCGTCCGGGGCTGCCGGCCGACGGGCAACTCTGGTCGGGACTGCGGGCGTTCTTCACCCACACCGCGCGGCATCCGGACGCCTGGCGGGTGCTGCACCTGCACGCCCGTACGCACGGCGAGCGGTTCGCCGCCGAGGTCGCGGCGATGCGCGAGGAGATCGTCGCGTTCGTGACGCAGCTGATCGCCGCCGCGGCGCGGGACGCGCACCGGGACCCGCATCTGCCCGAGGGCGAGGTCGCCGGCCTGGCCGAGGCGCTGGTCGGCGCCGCCGAGTCGCTCGCCGACTGGGCGGGCGCCACCGAGGGCGTCACCGCCAAGCAGGCGGCGGCGACCCTGATGAACTTCGCCTGGGCCGGCCTGGGCGACCTGATGACCGGACGGCCCTGGTCCCCGCCGGAGGAATCCGAGCCGGTGCCGGACCCGGATGCCGAGCCCGTGACTCAGGCGGCGGGGTAGGGCCCGACCTCGCCGGACAGATGCAGCCGCCCGTCGCGGGCGCCGCGCAGTTCGAACCGGCCGCCCGCGCCACCGCCCCCGTCACCCTCGGCGCCGTACGTCACCGTCCCCGGCAGCAGCACCGGGGCCCGGAACTCCGCCCGCACCACGGCCGCGTCCGGCGTCCCGTGCTCGGCGAGGCAGCGGGCCACGGTCCACATGCCGTGCGCGATGGCCCGGGGAAAGCCGAAGAGGCGGGCGGTGACCGGGTGCAGATGGATCGGGTTGCGGTCCCCGGACGCGGCGCCGTAGCGGCGTCCGACGTCACCGGCGAGCCGCCACTCGGCGCGGGCGGGCAGCGGCGCACGCGGGCCGGGAGCGGCCTCGGACGATGCCTCGGACGGGTGGGCGGCGGCAGCCGTGGTGGTCCGGTGCCGGGCCAGGTACGTGCTGCGTGACTCCCATACGACGTCCGATCCGTCCCGCAGCTCCGTGACCACCGACGCCTCGGTGCCGCGCCGGTGCGGGGCCAGCCCCTGGACGTACACGGTGAGTTCGTACTCCGCCGTCGCGGGCATCGCGGTCCGCCGGGTGATGCCGATCGAGGTGTGGACGAGCCCGAGCAGGGGCAGCGGGAAGTCCCGGCCGCTCATCAGGCGCATGGCGAGGGGGAAGCCCAGCACGTGCGGATACGTCGGCGCAAGCGCGTCCGCGCCGGTCGCGAACCCGCACACCCGTTCGTAGGCCGCCAGCCGCGCGAGGTTCACGCGCAGGCCGGGCAGCACCAGCCGGGTGCGGGGGAAGTCCGCGCCGGGGCGGGGGCGCTTCAGCGGGGACAGGAGGGCGCCGCGCGCGAGGAGCGGGGCGAGGGCGGGGAGGCCGGTCAGGGTGCTGGTGGCCGGGGCCGCGGTGGTCATCAGGCCCCCAGCAGGCTCTGGCCGCAGACCCGTACGACCTGGCCGTTGACCGCGCCGGAGGCCGGGTGGGCGAGCCACGCGGTGGTCTCGGCGACGTCGGCGGGCAGGCCGCCCTGGGCGAGGGAGTTCATGCGGCGGCCGGCCTCGCGGATGAGGAGCGGGACCGCCGCCGTCATCCTGGTCTCGATGAACCCGGGTGCCACCGCGTTCACCGTCACGCCGTGCCCGGCGAGCGCGCGCGGTGCGAGGGAGCGGACCAGGCCGACGATGCCCGCCTTGCTCGCGCCGTAGTTGGTCTGGCCGGAGTTGCCCGCGAGCCCGGCGATGGAGGCCGTCGCCACGATCCGGCCGCCCCGGTTGACGGCGCCCGCCGTGAGCAGCGCGTCCGTGGTGCGCAGGACGCTCGCGAGGTTGACGTCGAGCACGGAACTCCAGCGTTCGGCGGGCATGTTGACCAGGCGCCGGTCGCGGGTGATGCCCGCGTTGTGGATGAGGACGTCGAGTCCGCCGGGCAGTGCGGCGGCGATGCGCTCACCCGCGTCCGCGGCCGTGATGTCCAGCGCGAGGGCGGTGCCGCCGAGGCGTTCGGCGGCCCGGCGTGCCGCCTCCTCGGCCTGCGGTACGTCGAGGACGACGACCTGCGCGCCCTGCCCGGCCAGCGTCTCGGCGACCGCGGCGCCGATGCCCCGGGCGGCGCCGGTGACCAGGGCGGTGCGCCCGGCGAGCGGCAGGTCCCAGTCGTCCGGTTCCGGGCCCGCGCCGGACGTGCCGACCTCGATCACCTGGCCGCTGACGTAGGCGGAGGCGGGGGAGAGGAGGAAGCGCAAGGTGGACTCGGCGGGCGCCGCGTCGGTGAGACGGACCAGGTTGACCGTCCTGCCCCGCCCGATCTCCTTGCCGAGCGAGCGGGTGAATCCCTCCAACGCCTGCTGCACGGCGGCCTGGTGGTGGTCGGCGGCGTCGATCGGGGCGCCGAGCACGACGACGCGGCCGCTCGTGGCGACGGACCGTACGACGGGATGGAGGGCGGCGTGCACCTCGGCGAGGGCGTCGACGTCCCGTACGCCGGTGGCGTCGAGGACGACGGCGGCGGGGCGGCCGTCGTCCTCGACGCCGAGGCCCGTGCGGGCCAGGACCGGCGCGAGGGCGAGGTCCGACGTGCCCGCCGTGAGGTGGAGCAGGCCGCCGTCGAGCGCGTCCCGCCGCAGCGGAGCGGGCTGCGGCAGTCCCAGCCGGCGGGTGAGGAACCGGCCCGGTGCGGTGCCGGTGAAGCTGAGATAGCGGTCGGCCATGTCTGTCTCCCAGGCGGCTGATGGGGGTCCCCCGCGCGAGTGTGTTCGAGCGTGGGGGAGTGTCCAGGGGCCGGCGGTCGGGCTCGCGCCGCCCACTACTGCTTACTCTGGAGTAAGGTTACCGGAGGTAATCCTATGTCACGGGTGAGGAGCAGGTCGAGATGAGCCCTCTGGCAGCGCAGCCCACGCGCCGCGTCGCGGTCCTCGGCGGAGCACGTGTTCCCTTCGCCCGCTCCGACGGACCGTACGCCACCGCCTCCAACCAGGAGATGCTGACCGCGGCCCTGAACGGCCTGGTCGAGCGGTACGGACTCCAGGAGCCGGGCGCGGTCGGCGAGTTCGTGGCCGGCGCGGTCCTCAAGCACAGCCGCGACTTCAACCTCGCCCGCGAGACGGTCCTCGGCTCGGCCCTCGACCCGCGCACCCCCGCCTACGACATCCAGCAGGCCTGCGGCACCGGCCTCCAGGCCGTGATCGCCGCCGCCAACAAGATCGCCCTCGGCCAGACCGAGTCGGCGATCGCGGGCGGCGCCGACACCGCGAGCGACGCCCCGCTCGGCGTCAACGACCGCCTGCGCCGCATTCTCCTGGAGGCCCGCCGGGCCAAGTCCGCCGGTGGCAGGCTGAAGGCGCTGACCAAGATCCGCCCGGGCCACCTGGTCCCCGACATCCCGCGCAACGCCGAGCCGCGCACTGGCCTGTCGATGGGCGAGCACGCCGCGGTCACCGCACGCGCCTGGGGCATCTCCCGTGAGGCACAGGACGCGTTGGCCGCCACGAGCCACCAACGGCTGGCGGCCGCCTACGAACGCGGCCTCTTCCAGGATCTGGTGATCCCCTTCCGGGGGCTGGCCCGCGACCAGAACCTGCGCCCCGGCTCGACGGTGGAGAAACTGGCCGCGCTCAAGCCGGTGTTCGGCCTCGACGCCCCCGGCCCCACCATGACGGCGGGCAACTCCACGCCCCTGACGGACGGCGCCGCGACGGTGCTGCTCGCGAGCGAGGAGTGGGCCGAGGCCCGGGGCATCGAACCCCTCGCGTACCTCACGGCATACGAGACGGCCGCCGTGGACTTCGCCGGCGGGGACGTGGCCGGCGGGGAGGACGGGCTGCTGATGGCCCCGGCGTACGCGGTCCCGCGGATGCTGGAGCGGTCCGGGCTCGGGATCGGGAACTTCGACCTGGTCGAGATCCACGAGGCGTTCGCGTCCCAGGTGCTGGCCACGCTGGCCGCCTGGGAGAAGCGGGGCCTGGAGCCGGTGGACCGGGCCCGCCTGAACGTGGCGGGCTCCTCCCTCGCCACCGGCCACCCCTTCGCCGCCACCGGCGCCCGGATCGTGGCGACCCTGGCCACGCTGCTCGCCGAACGGGAGGGACCGGGACGCGGCCTGATATCCGTCTGCGCGGCGGGCGGTCAGGGCGTGACGGCGATACTGGAACGAACGTGACTTACGCTCAGGTATCCCCCAACACTGCACACGCCCGGCGCGGGAAGATCGTGAAACGCGCACCAAGCCCCCACGTGCGCACCGTACGATCCCGGAACTGACCGTCGGTAACCCTTGTCCGCGGGACCGGCGATGAACGCCTCGGCGCGCGAGGCACGTACGTCATGCAGCAGAGCGGCGACCGCAGAAGCAGTGACTGCAGGAGCAGCGACCGCAGAAGCAGAAGCAGTGTCTTTGCCGCACGTCCCAGGAGCCGCCCGTGTCCACCCCGCTTCCCTCCTTCGCCGCGTCCGCCGCCTACGCCGACTCGCCGGGCCCCACCCTGGTGGCGCCCGAGACGCGGATGCTGGACGGGGCCGTACGGGAGGCGTA
Source organism: Streptomyces sp. NPDC085944 (assembly GCF_040686295.1). Lineage (NCBI taxonomy): Bacteria > Bacillati > Actinomycetota > Actinomycetes > Kitasatosporales > Streptomycetaceae > Streptomyces > Streptomyces sp. NPDC085944. The sequence goes on from NZ_JBFBJX010000001.1 coordinate 98,274, forward strand.
CGTACCGCCCTTCGCACCCCCGGTGCGCCGCGGGTCCCTCGCCGACCTGCCCTTCGACAACGCGGCGGCGGTCCCGGGCCAGGTGGTCCTCAGCCGCCGCTCGCCGGACGGTGCCTGGTCCGACGTGACGGCGGCCGAGTTCGCCGGGCAGGTGCTGGCGGTGGCCAAGGGCCTGATCGCCGAGGGCCTGACACCGGGCGACCGCATCGCGATCATGGCGCGGACGACGTACGAGTGGACGCTGCTGGACTTCGCCGCGTGGGCGGCCGGCCTGGTCACCGTCCCGATCTACCCGACCTCCTCGCTCTTCCAGACCCGCTGGATCCTCCAGGACTCCGGCGCCGTCACCCTGGTCACCGAGACGACCGCGCAGGCCGCCGCCCTCGGCCCCGAGCTGGACCGCATCCCCGACCTGGGGCACCTGTGGGTCATGGAGAAGGGGCACGTGGAGCGGCTCGCGGAGCTGGGCGCGCGGGTGCCGGACGCGGAGGTGGAGGTGTGCCGCGGCATGCTGAGCCCGAGCACCCTGGCCACCCTGATCTACACCTCGGGGACGACCGGCCGACCGAAGGGCTGCGCGCTCACCCACGGCAACTTCTTCGCCGAGGTCGACAACGCGATCGAGCTGCTCTACCCCGTCTTCAAGGCGGAGACCGGCGAGGAGCCCTCGATCCTGCTCTTCCTGCCGATGTCCCATGTCTTCGGCCGCATGGTCGCCGTGGCCTGCGTCCGCGCCCGGGTCCGCCTCGGCCACGCGCCGAGTCTGAAGCCGGAGGACCTGCTGCCCGACCTGGCGGCCTTCCGCCCGACCTGCCTGCTGACCATCCCGTACATGCTGGAGAAGGTCTTCAACAGCGCCCGCGCCAAGGCCGAGTCCGGCGGCCGGGCCACGGTCTTCGACCGCGCCGTCTCGGTGGCGGTGCGCTACGGCGAGGCCAAGGAGGCCCGCCAGACCGGCACCGGCGGCGGTCCCGGCCGCGGCCTGAAGACCTCCCGCTCCTTCTACGACCCCCTCGTCTACCGGAAGATCCGGGGCGCCATGGGCGGCCGGGTCAAGTACGCCATCTGCGGCGGCTCCCCGCTCGGCCGCCGCCTGGCCGCCTTCTACGCCGGGGCCGGCATCGAGATCTTCGAGGGCTACGGCCTCACCGAGACCACGGCCGCGGCCACCGTCACCCCGCCGCTCAAACCGCGTCTGGGCACCGTCGGCTGGCCCCTGCCCGGCACCCGCGTCCGCATCGCCGCCGACGGCGAGATCCTCGTCGCCGGCGAGCAGGTCCTGCACGGCTACTGGGACCCGCAGGCGGGCGGCGTCGTCCCGGCCGCCCCCGACGGCTGGTTCGCCACCGGTGACATCGGCAGCCTGGACGACGAGGGGTACCTGACGATCACCGGCCGCAAGAAGGAGCTGCTGATCACCGCGGGCGGCAAGAGCGTCGCCCCGGCCCCGCTGGAGAACTGGCTGCGCGCCCACCCCCTGATCTCCCAGTGCATCGTGCTGGGCGACCGCCGCCCCTACGTCTCCGCCCTGTTCACCCTCGACCTCGACGGCCTCACCCACTGGCGCCGCATGAACGGCAAGTACCCGGTGCCGCCGGAGCTGCTGGTGGACGACGAGGAGGTCCACGCCGTCCTCCAGCGCGCGGTCGACGAGGCCAACAAGCTGGTCTCCCGCCCGGAGTCCATCCGCCGCTTCGCGATCCTGCCCCGGGACTTCACCGAGTGGGAGGGCCATCTGACCCCCTCCTTGAAGCTGCGCCGCGACGTGATCATGCGGGACTTCGCGCGGGCGGTGGAGGGGCTGTACGAGGGGCAGGACGGCCGGGGGATCAGCGGCGGGCGATGAGGCAGGCCTGCGGGACCTGCGAGGACGTGCCCGCCTCCTGGACGCGCACCGTCCGGGACAGCACGGTGAAGCCGGCCTGCTCCAGCAGCCGAGCCATCGGCTCGGGCTGCCGCCGTTCGAAACCGAGGGCGACCGGATGCCCCCAGGGACGGTCGTGGTGGAGGGGCTCGTCGCCGACCTGGAAGCCGAGCAGCAGGTGCCCGCCCGGGGCCAGCACGCGCCCCATCTCCGCGAAGAGGTCGGGCAGCCGCTCCCACGGAGTGTGGATCGACGAGTACCAGGAGACGGCCCCCGCGAGCGCGCCGTCGGGCAGGTCCAGCTCCAGCATGGACCCCTGCTCGAACCGCAGCCCCGGATTCTCCCGGCGCGCGATCGCGAGCATCGACGCGGACAGGTCGAGGCCGAAGACCCTGAGGCCCAGCGAGGCGAGGTGCGCGGTGACCGGCCCGGGGCCGCAGCCGAGGTCGGCCACCTGCCCCTCGGGTCCCACCAGCTCGGCGAAGGCGCCCAGCAGCGCCCGGTCCAGCGGGGCGTCGTCGAGCACGGTGCGGAAGCGGGCGTGGTAGTCCTCGGCGACGGCGTCGTAGAAGGTCCGGGTGGTGGCGACGAAGGCGGGGTCGATGGTCATGGGCGGACCCTAGTGGCAGCCTCCGACAGCCACGGACACAGCCCCTGACACCGCCGTTGACAGCCCGGTTCCGGCGGGAATTCACGGAGAATTCAGAAAGGGCAGGAGCCCCGTCACCGAAAACGGCGCGGGGCTCCTTGGGTACTGCTGTCAATCAGACAGGAGTGACATTCTCCGCCTGCGGGCCCTTGGGGCCCTGCGTGACGTCGAAGGACACCTGCTGGTTCTCCTCGAGGGACCGGAAGCCGGTCGCGTTGATCGCGGAGTAGTGGACGAAGACGTCGGGGCCGCCGCCTTCCTGGGCGATGAAACCAAAGCCCTTTTCGGCGTTGAACCACTTCACGGTTCCGGTAGCCATAAGCCCTCCTTGGGCCCAAAGGGTTGCCCTGCTCCAGAACCAGCAAGTGTGAAGACTGTGAATGCCGCACAACTGCATACGTCTAGGAACGACGAGAGCCCGCGGTCACATGCTCCGCAGGCTCTGTACTGCAAGGGAAACCAAACTGCAACTTGCTGTGAGCCTAGCACGCAGGGGCCCCCGCGCAACAGAGGTCAAGATCACTTCACCCGAACGTTTGAACCCCTGCGCCGTTCGGCTGACGCCGGGGGTCGGCGACCGGCGGATCCGGGGGGAGGGCTAGCCTCGCGATGTGGACAATTCTCGCACCCGGCCGCGCGTCGGCCACATCCAGTTCCTGAACTGCCTGCCCCTCTACTGGGGGCTCGCGAGAACAGGCACGCTTCTCGACTTCGAGCTGACGAAGGACACCCCGGAGAAGCTCAGCGAGCAGCTGGTGCGCGGTGATCTCGACATCGGTCCCGTCACCCTGGTCGAATTCCTGAAGAACGCCGACGACCTCGTAGCGCTCCCCGACATCGCCGTCGGCTGCGACGGCCCGGTGATGTCCTGCGTGATCGTCTCGCAGGTCCCGCTGGACCGCCTCGACGGTGCCCGGGTCGCCCTGGGCTCGACCTCGCGCACCTCCGTACGGCTGGCCCAGCTCCTCCTGGCGGAACGGTTCGGCGTGCAGCCGGACTACTACACCTGCCCGCCGGACCTGAGCCTGATGATGCAGGAGGCCGACGCGGCCGTCCTCATCGGGGACGCGGCCCTGCGTGCCAACATGATCGACGGCCCGCGCTACGGCCTCGACGTGCACGACCTGGGCGCCCTGTGGAAGGAGTGGACGGGCCTGCCGTTCGTCTTCGCGGTCTGGGCGGCCCGGCGGGACTACGTGGAGCGCGAGCCGGTCATCGCCCGCAAGGTGCACGAGGCCTTCCTCGCCTCCCGGGACCTCTCCCTGGACGAGGTGGAGAAGGTCGCGGAGCAGGCCGCCCGCTGGGAGGCCTTCGACGAGGACACCCTCGCGAAGTACTTCACCACGCTCGACTTCCGCTTCGGCGGCCCGCAGCTGGAGGCGGTCACCGAGTTCGCCCGCCGCGTCGGCCCCACCACCGGCTTCCCGGCGGACGTGAAGGTCGAGCTGCTCCGGCCCTGACACGCCCGGGCACCCGGCCCGCGCGGCCCACTACCCTGCTGGCAGACACCGGCCGACGTACGGGGGAGAGGCGGCGCCGTGCGGCCGCACCGGCGGGGGCCGAAGGTACCGACGGCCGCGGGGACCGCGCCCTTCGGACCCCGGGAGGCGTCTGCCCCCGTTCCGCAGCCCTCCGGTCCCGGGGACGCATCCGCCCCGGCCCCGCCGCGCGCCGTGACCGACGGGCGGCTGAAGCCCACGGGTCCCGATGCCCCGGGCTCCCCCGACCCCGCCCCCGATGCCGCCCCCGCCCCCGATGCCGACGCCCGCGCCGCCTTCCACGGCGTCGCCCGTACCCGCGCCTGCGCCTTCCACGGCGTCGCCCGTACCCGCGCCTGCGCCTTCCTCCGTCCCCGGCCCGAGGGATCCGGAACCCGGCGCCGGCCCGGGCCCGTCGCACCCTCCGGGCAGCCTCGCCCTCTCCGTCGCGGCGACCTCCACGCAGGGTGCCGGCGGACGGGGCCGACGGCTCAGCTGCACGGTGGCGCTCGCGGTGGCGGGCGCGCCGGCGGCGGTGACGGTCGGGTCGGTGTTCGTCCTGGACCTGCTGCCGGGCTCGGGCGGCGACGCGAACAACGCGGGCGGCGACGACGGCTCCCACGAGCCGCCCGCCGCCACCGCCGGCACCCTGCCCGGGCGTTACGTCGGCACCTGACAGGGCCGGGCCGCCGCTCTGAACGGCAAGCTGCCGCTGGGCACCTTCCGCATCACCATCGAGCAGGCCGATGTCGGCGAGGAGCTGGGCAGACTCCGCCAGACCGACGCGCTGGGCGGCGTCCGCGTGGACGTGATCGCCCTCAAGAAGGTCACGAAGAAGCAGATCGTCGCCGATTCCGTCGGCGCCGAGGGCAACCACGACGGCTGCAACCCCGCGCCCACCACCGTCACCTTCACCCGGTCGGCGACGACCTCGACTACGCGTCGAGGAGCGAGGAGTCGGGGCACCCGAGGGCACGGCTGTCGAAGATCAAGTAGAGGGGCCGCGAGCGGTGCCGGCCGGCGCGGACTCCTCCCGCAGGACGTAGCGCCAGAGACATGCGACCAGTACGGCCGTCACGACCACGGCGGCCGCCAGCCCGACGGCCCACAGGTACGGGAACTCCTCGTGCACCCAGCAGGCGCCGCCCTCGCGGTGGCAGACCCCGTCCCAGTCGCGGCGGCTCCTGGGCCGCCAGGTCGCTCCGATCAGGCCCGCCACCAGCCAGCCGGCCACGAGCCCGGGCAGTCCGGCGACGGCCCAGGCGAGTGAACGAGGTCTGCTCGCGCGCCACTTCATGCGGGTCAGCGGCGCCACGAGGGCGGTGAACGTCAGCGGCAGGAGCGCCCCCAGGGTGGCGCCGAAGGCGTACCCGCCGCCCGGCCAGGCGGGTGCCAGGGCGCCCCACACCCGGTGACCCCATCGCATGTCGACGAAGACCAGCGGCAGCAGGAGGGCGAGGAACGCGGCAAGGAACCCGACGGCCCCCAGGCAGCCGAAGAGCCCGCCCCGGCCCCGACGCCGGGAGTCGGACCGACGTAGGGACGAACGCCCGTCGCGCCGGTGCTCGTACCGCAGGGCGGGCCCTGCCGCCCGTCGCCGCCTGGGCCGGGCGGAACCCCGGCCACTCACCCCGGCACCACGACCGTCCGCAACTCCCCGTCGCCGAGGTGCAGCATGCCCTTGCCCGGTGTGACCTGGCCGCCGACCATCTGGCGCGAGATGCGCAGCCCGATGAGGTCGCCGCTGGAGGACTCCTGCGGGGAGAGCAGGATGCCGCGGCGGGCCTTCTTGGCGTCGACCTGCCAGCCGGAGAAGCCGCTGCACACGTCCTCCTCGTCACCGGCGATGACGAGGGCGAGGCCGCGTTCGGCACCCCGGGAGACGATCTTCTTCATCTGGCTCTCGGCGTCGCAGTCCTCGAGGATCTCGCCGTCGTCGACGAGGACGGCGATGGGCTCCTCCGGGCTCGCCCCGTCGATCAGCTCCTCGAACTCGTCCTCGTCGATGTCGTCCCCGGTGAAGACCTTCAGCACGCCCTCCGCGCCGTCCAGTTGACGCACCGGCGACTGGCGGGGGGCCGCCACGACCAGGCGGGTGCCCTGGGCGAGGAGCGACTGGGCGACGTTCATCAGCACCGTGGAGCGGCCCGACTTGGCCGGCCCGGCGATGACGAAGGACGGCACGCCGTCGGCGAGGTCGGGGCCGAAGCCGACGATCTCGTCGCCGCCGATGCCGATCAGCGCCCACAGCTTGGAGCGGGACGCCTCCGGGTCACGCATCTCCCAGGCCTCGGGGAAGGAGATCCGGCTGGGCAGGCTGTCGACGCGGAACGGCCGCCGGGCGCGCGGAACGCCGGCGTCGCGCGCGGTGGCGGCCTCGCCGATCGCGCCGATCGCGGCGGCCTGCCCCTGGCCGGTGGTGTCCTCGGAGAGCAGCGCGAACTGCGTCTCCGTACCGGCCTCGTTGCGGAAGGCGCGGCCCGGCGGGATCTCCTCGGGCACCTTGCGCGCCGGGATGCCGAGCGAGGCGAAGTCGCTGCGGTCGGCCAGCCGCAGGCCGTACTTGTCCTCGGTGAGGGTCGCGATACGGCCCACGAGCAGGGTGCGGTCACCAGTGAGGATCAGGTGGATGCCGACGCTGGCACCCTCGCGCATCATGGTCTGCAGCTCGTCGGTCAGCGACCCGTGGTCGACCTCGCCGAGGGTGGGCACCCAGCCCTCCCAACGGTCCAGGAGCACGACGATGTGCGGCAGCCGTTCTCCCTCCGCCACCGAGGCGCGCTGCTCGCCGATGTCCGCGAACCCGGCGTCCGCCAGCAGGTCCTGACGGCGTGACAGCTCGCCCTTGAGCCGGTTGACGAGCCGCACGACCCGCTCGGTCTGGTTGCGGCCCACGACCGCGCCACAGTGCGGCAGCCGGGTCAGCGCGTTGAGCGCGCCGTTGCCGCAGTCGATGCCGTACAGGTGTACGTCGGCGGTCGAGTGGGTGCGGGCCAGCGAACCCGCGATGGTGCGCAGCACCTGGGAACGACCGCTGCGCGGAGCGCCGCCGATCATCAGGTGCCCGAAGCTCGCGAAGTCCACGACGACCGGGCGGCGGGCCTGGTCGGAGGGCAGGTCCTCGATGCCGTACGGGGCGGGCGGCAGCTTGCCCGGGGCGGCGCCGGCGAGAGCGGGGACCTCGATCTCGTCCAGCAGCAGCATCTCGTCGAGGGCCGGCAGCCAGGGGCTGTGCTGGGCGGGAATGCCCATGGACCGGTTGGCGTCGCGCACCGCGTCCACGAGCACCTTGAGGTCGGTGATCTCGTCGTCCTCGCGGGACTCCGTCTTCGGCCTGGTCAGCGCCGCCCGGCCCAGGTCCTCCCAGCCCAGCGGCCCGACCCAGGGCGCGAGGGCGGCGGGATCGGCGGCGCCGGGCCGACGGCCACCGACCCGCCCCGACTGGAACGGGACGAGGGAGGAGTGACCGAGGCGGACGTAGGCGCGGCCGGGGGTGTTCTTGGAGATGTGCCCGGCCTCGGGCGAGTCGATGACGTCGGACGACTCGCCGCCGTCGGTCACGCGCAGCGCGATGCGGAGGTTGGTGTTGGCGCGGATCTCGGGGGAGACCACACCGCTGGGCCGCTGGGTGGCGAGCAGCAGGTGGATGCCGAGCGAACGCCCTCGCTGGGCGATGTTGACGAGCCCGGTCACGAAGTCGGGCAGGTCCCGCACCATGGAGGCGAACTCGTCGATGACGATGAGCAGTCGGGGCACGGGAGCATGCGAGGGGTCGCGCCGTACGAGGTCCTGGTAGTCCTCGATGTCCTTGGCGTCGGCGGCGGCGAGGATGTGCTCGCGCCGCTTCAGCTCGGCTCCGAGCGACTCCAGGGCGCGCTCCACCAGGTGCGCGTCGAGGTCGGTCACCATGCCGACGGTGTGCGGCAGCTTCACGCAGTCCTTGAACGCGGATCCGCCCTTGTAGTCGACGAGGACGAAGGTCATGTTCTCGGGCGTGTTCGCGACGGCGAGGGCGGCCACGATGGTCTGCAGCAGCTCGGACTTGCCGGAACCGGTGGTACCGGCGATGAGGCCGTGCGGCCCGTCCTTGCGCATGTCGATGCCGAAGGGGCCGTCGTACGACTCGCCGATGACGGCCATCGTCGACTGGCCGCCCATCCGCCACCGCGCGCTGATCGCCTCGGCCGTCGGCGGCTCCAGCTGGAGCACGTCGAGCAGCCGGCTGGCGCCGGGCAGCGCGGAGTCCTCGGTCTCGCCGCTGATGTCGCGCAGCGCGGACAGCGACCGTGCCAGCCGCAGGCACCAGGAGGGCGTGACGAAGTCGGGCCGCACGTCGGTGATCCGCTCGACCCCCGCCTCCTCGACCCGAAGCCGCAGTTTCTCGGCGCGAGCCCGCTGCTCGGGCTGGGCGGGGGCGTTGGTGTGCCACGCCTGGAAGGACGGGAAGCCTCCGGCGGCCTGCCGGGCGGGCTGCGGCTCGTCCTGCCGCTGCCCCCCGCTCTCCTCGGCCTTCGGCTCGGCCACGACGAACGCCTGGCACTCGCCCGGCAGAAACCGCTCCTCGGCGTCCAGGCAGACGGCGAACATCGACACGGCCGGCCCCTCGCGCAGCAGTCGTACGACGCCGGGCAACGACCGCAACCGCCGCGACCCGTCCCACACCACCACGATGTCCGGATCGGCGAAGCTGGACCCCTGCGCGCCGCTGCCCTTCTGCTCGGCCGCCTTCTTGCGGGCGTCGAGGATCTGCGTCAGCTCGCCGATGCGGGCGCCGACGGTCTCGGCGTCGGTACCGATCAGGACGTTGACGTCCTGTCCGCCGGAGGGCCGGGAGTGCGGCAGCCACCGCACCCAGTCCCACTCGCTCCGCGCGGAGTTCTCGCTCAGCACGTAGAACTGCACGTCCATCGGGCTGTGCAGCGCGGCGGTCTGCGCGACGGCCCACCGGCCCAGCGACCTGGCCGAGTCCCCGGGCCCGGCGATGCCGACGACGCCGAGGCCGCGCAGCGACAGCGCGACGGGCGCGTCCTCGATCTTCCAGGTGACCTGGCGCCGGTGGTCGTCCTGCTCGGGGTCGTCGAGCACGACCTCGGACGGCAGCCGCCCGGTCCCCACCCGCAGCAACAGGTGATCACGGTCGGTCCGCCGCCGCTCCCAGAGCCGCGTCCGCGGTCCGGTCGCGACGGACAGGACGACCGCCGGGTCGGGGATGGCCTGCCGCCGGTCGTCCCGCTCGGCGACCAGCGCGTCCTGCGCGTCCTTCTCGATCCGCGCCTTCTGCTCCTCGTACTCCTTGACCTGCTTGGCGTGGGACTTGCGCCCGTGCTTCTTGTCGTTGAAGTAGTTGGCGAACAGCAGGATCGGGCTGAGCCCCGCCATGATCAGGTAGTACCAGCGTCCGAACACCGCCACGGCGACCACGGCGCCGACGAGCGGAGTCAACGCCATCAGCCAGGGCAGCGGCCGCGCCTCGTACTCGCGGGGCGGCGAGGGCAGCCGGAAGTTGGTCTGCCGCTCGGGCGGACGCAGCCGGGGCGGCCGGTTGTAGTCCAGTCCCACCCCGTCCTCGGACCACTTGAGCGCGGCGTTGGGCGGCGCGTACCGGGCCAGCTCGACGAGCGAGTTCCCGACCGCTATCTGTCCCCCGAGCGGCCAGTCGTCCCCGTCCCGTTCCTTGACGGACTCCCCGTCGAGGGTGACGCCCTCCTTGCCGCCGTGCACGGCGACCCTGCAGGTTCCGTCGGTGGCGACGGAGAGGGTGAGGGCGCGGGCGTCGACCTCGGGATCCTCGATGCGGACGTACGCGGCCGGTCCGCTCCCGATGTCGTACTTCCCGACCCCGAGCCGGTGCACGAACCCGGCCCCGGGGCCGCCGACGACCCGCAACTCCACGAGCCCGGTGGGCTCCCCGGGCAGACACCCCGAGGGATCCTGGAGACTGACGACGGCACCCTCGCGCAACGGCGACCCGACGACCGTGGCGGACGGATCGACGGCGTACCCGTCGACATAGACGAGCGGTGCGCTGCCGGCACCCGCCTGGCCCTGATGCCCGATCGGAATGACCTGCGCCCCCGCGACCCCGACCTGCTTGGCCAACTCCTCGGCGATGTCCCCGACGGTGGACTCGGGATCGGCGTCGAGCACGACGTCGGCGGTGCTACCGCCGTACGGATCGACGACGGTCAGGGTCAGTCGCACGCTTGTCCTCCCCGGGCGAGCCCCTGCGGCCGCTTCCACACCACGACTCACAGTCCAGGCGACGATATCCGCTGGGTGTCGCGGTCGGGCAACAGGGAGGTGACCGGACGTTCCCGTTGGCAACGCAGGGATGTGACACCACTGGCCTCCCCCGTAAGCTGCTGCCTCAAGAGCGGACGATCACACCGGTCGTGACATGCGACCGGCATGACCGGTGCGCCGGTTCGGTCCGCAAACGAAGGAGCCACGGGGGTTGGCCCTGCGGCGTTGTGAGAGGAAGCGGCTTCATGGCCAAAGACCTTGACATCACATATCAGGACATGCGGGATGCCGCCAAACATGTCGTGAAGGAGAAGGAAAAGCTTCAGGAGAAGCTCGACGGCCTCCGCAAGTACATCGCGAACCTGGTCGAGTCGGGCTACGTCACGAAGTCCTCCTCCAAGGCCTTCGACGACAACTTCGACGAGTTCACCCGCGGCGCCAAGGACACCCTCGACGGCCTCGACGGCATGGGCGACTACCTCACCACGGCCGCCGACAAGTTCGAGCAGATCGACGAGGAACTGGCGAAGCAGGCGCGGAGCAAGTGACTCGCCGCCGGTAGGCGTGCGCGTCTCCGCGCTCAGCGGCCCTTGGAACTCGGTTCCCGGGGCCGCTCGTCGCCGAGGGGCCGCCGACCGCCGGCGCGGGAAGGGCACCGACGGTCGGCGGCCCCTGCGGTGACCGCGGAACAGGACGGCCACCCAGTGCACCGGACCGGAGGGCGACTGCCTGACGGTTCCCGCGTACATCAAGGACGGCCGCGCGGAGCACACTTCCGGTGACGGCGACGTTCGTGCCGACCGCCGCCCAGATCCACCCAGCGGGTGCGGCGCGCTCCAACCGGGGGGTACCTCTCCTTCGGGGTCGTGCAAGACCCGGGCCCGGTCCCCGGGCTATGCGCCACGACAGCCACCGGCCGGTCCCCGCGACGACGGCGCCGCCGTTCCGGCACGGCTCACAGGTCGAGTTGGCCCTAGCCTGCGCCGTGGACGCCACGACGGCGTCGATCCACGTGCCACGCTGCTGCAGGGCACTGGCCGCGGTCGAGTCAAGAGGGCCCCGGCATCAGCGGGAGGTGGGGACGGGCCAGGTCTTCTCCTCCGAGACTCTCGCCCGGGCTTCCCGTAGCGCCCACGTGTAGTGCCGCAGCCCCTTGCCCACGCCCCAGAGGCCGACAGCGGCGATCGCGGCGCCCGCTCCTGTCACGGCCACCTGAGTGTAGGCATCGCCATTCTCCTGGCCGAGGCCCGTCAGGGCGACCAGGACCAGGAGGACCCCGGCCATGAGCGGCGCGACGGGCGCCATCATCCACATGAGGGCCTTGCCGGACAGGAAAACCAGATACCGGCGTCCGTCCAGGGGGACGGTGTGCTTCCAGGGCTGCCCCGCGCGCATCAGGTCCCATGTCGTGGCAAGTGGCGGCGGGATGTTGCCGGGCGGCAGCGCGCGGGCCGGAGGCAGGCGGTCGAGCACCGTCCACGCCTCCAGCAGCCGATGCGCGGCGCGGCCCCGCCGTACCACGCGCCTGAACACGGCGGCGGCCGCTGCCGCTGCCAGGAGCGAGACGATCACGAACACGCCGGCCACGAACAGGTCTGCTCCTTCGGGATCGTCCAGGTCGAGGTACCAGCCGAACCCCACCCACGCGCAGCACCAGCCTCCCGCAACCACCGCCGTGGCCAGCCAGGACCACAGCATGTTCCGCAGCGCCATACTGCGCGGGGCCAGGACGTCTGCCGCGGCGGACCGAGCGGTGAGGAGCGCGGCCCGGTCGTACCAGGCCAGGGTCCGCGGGTCGGGTGGCAGGTCGTGCGGGTTTCCAGGGCTCATGAAGACGCACCGTCCTCGGCGGATTCCGTCTTCTCCGGCATCTCGAAGTCGATGTACAGGGCACCCATGATTCCCCAGGTTCGCTGTCGTCCGTGCTCGCTCTTGCGAACCAACGCTATACAGCCCGTAGGTGGCGGGTCCGGGGGCCGTTGCGGAGCGGCATCGCCCGGCGGTTCTCCGCGCCGACTGGGCAGGCCGGTTGCCGGAGGCGTCGTATGCCACGATGGGCTACCCCGTGCGTGCCGAGGCAGGAGGTAGTCATGGACGAGCGGCATCTCCTGAACGAGCTGATGAAGGCGGTCGCGGAGGAAGCGGAAGAGTTCTCGGTCAGACCGTATTTTCCCGGTCTGAGTAAATTCGCAGCCTTCGCGTATGTTGCCCAGGGTTTCGGATACCGCTATGTCGGACACGCCCCCGGTACCGCGGCGCTGAACAATCCGTTCTTCCTTTTCGCGCGCATGCCCGATGCTCGTGAGCGGGTCGCCGCCCTTCAGGCGGTCCATGGTGATAGTCGAGGCAGGACCCCACTGCCGGGAATGCGCCCGGGACTCGGACTCACGCCGGTTCCGGAGGTGCGACCTCAAGTGGACCTTCTCCACTCGCGGATGGTCGTCGACGCGAGCGGTCGCTACAGTCCGCGCGTACTGAGCAACGTGCTGCTGCTTCCGCTGGTCATGGCCGTGTTTCTCCTCTTTCCGGGGTACACGGTGGAACGGGTGATCGTCGCCCTGGGCATCTGGCTGGTGTTCCTGTTCCTCTACTTCGTCGGGCTCGTCGTGACCCGGCTCCGTCGGGCGAGGCACCTCGCGCGGCTTTCCGCAGCGCTAGGCGAGTGAGGGGTCCGGGGGCCAGTCGACTCCGGAGTCCCGGAGTACGCGACTGTATTTCGCGTACCGGCGTCGCGCGATGACGAGGCCCGTCAGCCACAGTGCGGCGAAGAACAGCCAGATGGCGCCGCACACGAGCAGCGACTCGGCGCTGAAGCCGGTCTGGGACAGGGGAATGAGCATGGCCACGAGGAGGACAAGAAGAGCGGTCAGCCCCCGCCGCCGATGGGTGCGGCTGTAGTCGACCATGATGCGGGCGTGCAGGAGATCGACCTCTTGCTGCACCTCGGGCAGTGGCCGCAAGCGGCTGCCCCCGGGGCGCATGCCGGGCAGTGGTCCGCCCGCCGGGGCGGCGGGGTGGTGCTGCGCGCTCCGCGCCGCCCGCTCTGGTGCGTCCGGCAGCCGGCGGAAGGCGAAGTACGGGTTCGGGCTCCCTTTCGGAGAGAGTGGGGAGAGCCCGTCGTACCGGTACCCGTACTGCTCGGCGACGTAGGCGAAGGCGGCGAACTTCCGCCACGAGCGCTGCAGGTTGCGGGCGTCATGCCGTTCGACGTCCTGGGAGCCGTCCCGCAGCAGTGCTCTGAGCTGGGGCTGCAGGAACATCGGACCAACCTCCTGAGACCGGGTCGTTGTACGGCGCCGGAGCGCCGTTACCGTGTGGTCGGCGAGATGGTGCAACCACTCGCCCCACGGATAGCTTCCTATCACTGGGCCAAGCAAGCTCCCCGCGGTGGGAGGCGTTCGACACACAGGGACACACAGGGGGACAGAAGTGGGTTCGTCCAAGTACCCCAATCTGGGATTCGATCCGGCTCCGGGAGATCTGGAGACGGTGCGGCTGATGGTGGGCGCGATCGGCCGGGTCAGCCGCGAGAGCGGCACGGCGCACACACAGCTCAGCAAGATCGGCACCTCCGACGGTATCTGGTCGGGCAAGGCCGCCGACGCCTTCGCGAAGTCCGTCGACAAGATCCCGCCCTACCTCAAGAAGGCTCTCGACTCGGTCGGATCCGCCCACCGGGCCCTGTCCAACTGGGAGACCAGTCTGGACGGGTTCCAGTCGAGGGCCCGTGCCCTGGAGGAGGAGGCGGCAGCCGCGGCCCGGAAGGTCAGTACGGCCAAGGGGGGCCTGGACGGCTTCCCCGACGACACGTCGGGGATGACGGAAAAGGAGAAGGAAGAGCACGAGAAGGACAAGAAGGGCAAGAAAGCGGCCTACGACTCGGCGAACGGCGAGTTGGAGGCGGTGCGAGGACGGGCGCACACCCTGCACGCGGAGTACGTCATCGCGGCCGACGCGACGGCGCGCACGGTCAAGCAGGCCGCCGACGACGCCCCGCCCGAGCCCGGCTGGTTCGACGACCTCGTGGACGGCTTCACCGAATTCCTGTCCGACGCCTGGAACGTCCTCAGCGACCCCAACTTCTGGAAGCTCGTCGGCGACATCCTCGCCGACATCGCCATGGTCATCGGCGTGGTGTGCCTGGTCGCCCTGATGCTGGGCACCGGTGTGGGGGCGCTCGGGCTGATCGGGTTCATCGTCGGCGTCGGTGCGCTGGCCGCCCACGGTGCCGCTATGGCCGGCGGTGCGGAGGGCGTCACGTGGCAGACCCTGGCCTGGGACGCCCTCGGCGTGGTCGCGGGCGGTGCCTCCCTCGGCGGGGCGAAGCTGGCCCAGGCGGGACGGGCGCTGGTGCAGTCCGGACGCTCCCTGCGCGCTTCGCAGGGGCTCATGGCGACCCTGGGCAGGATCGGCCCCGGCGGGTGGGGCAACATCGCGAAGATCCCCAGCGGCATGGCGAACTCGATGCGCGGGTTCGCGACGGCCGGCAAGGGCTGGGTGCACGTCGCCACGGGCAAGACCCTGGACGTCGTCGGCACCGTGACCGGTGCGGGCTTCGCGTTCGGCTCCAACACCAATGAGGGCCGATGGCTGGACGGCGACTGGAACATCTCCGACATACCCGTCGTCGGTCCCGGGGCCGGTTTCGTAGACTACGAGGCGCCGGACAACGAGCCTAAGGCGATGGCGCCGGGTCCCCTGGGCCCCCGGTTCGACAGCACCGCCACGCTGACGTCGGCCGGCGAGAGCTTCACCAAGGGCCTCCAGCCCGACAACTTCGGGACCGCCGCATGACCCGCTCACCGATCGACGCGGCCGCTGCCCGCCAGATCCCCTACGCGTTCCAGTACACGGTCCCCGACGAATTCGTGCGGCTGCCGGACCCCGCGGCGGTCGAGGGCTGGGACGAGGCGCTCAAACGACTCGTCCCGGACGCCGACGACGAGCAGTTGGCTTCGGCTACGCAACAGATGCGGGCCACGCTCCCTGGACTCTCCGCGGGCGGGGACGACACCGTCGACCTGACGGCGATGTGTCTGGGCACTGAGGACGTCGGTGGCGAGGAGCGACTTTCGATGGGCCTGCTCGCGGTCACCGTGAAGCCGAGCGGGCACCACGACCGGTTGCTGACGGCCGAAGGCATCTACCGGTCCAAGCACCACAGGTTCTTCGCCGACGAGAGCGAGCCGCAGGAGCTGGACTTCGACCTGGGCAAGGGCGTGCAGGGACGACAGGACATGCTCCTGGCGGTCAAACTGCCCTCGGGCCCGGCCGTGATGTCGGCGTCACTGCGGCTGCTCACCCTGCCCGCGAGCTTCGTCACCGAGAGCGGGGTGCTGGACGACACGGGAGCCGACGAGGTCGTACGCCCGACCCTGCCGGTGGCTTCACTTCAGTTGGTCGTCCCCGCGCCGCGCGACTACTGCGTCTACGTGACGATCTCCACGCCGTCGGTGTTCCTGCTCGACTCGTACTGCGGGCGGCTCGCCCAGATCGGCCGGACCTTCACCTTCGACGTGGGGAAAAGCCACCGCTGAAGCCGGTTGCCCGAGGGAAGTGCCAAGCTGCTCGTGCTACTTCTGGCTACTTCTTGCCCTCGTTCTGCTTCTTCTTCAGTTCGTCGTACAACTTCCGGTCGAGCTTGGTGAACTCTTCCGAGGACTTCTTGGCGAACTTGGAGACGCCCTTGGTCAGCTTGGACAGCTGACCGAAGCCGTAATCCCAGGAGTCCGCGAAGTCGTCGCACGCGGACTCGAGCCCGCCGTGTCCGATCTGTTTGGAGTCGGCGTGCTTCATCTCCTTGGAGGCAGACTTCATCTGACCGCCGCTGGTCTCCAACGTGCCCGCCATACCAAGGACCTCATCGCTCGCGAAGCGTAGAAAGGACAACCGGCTCTCCCCTTCCTTGTTCTGTTCTCCCGATGAGCACGGTGGCCGAGCGTACCCCGGCCCATCGGTTGACGGATGGGATCTCCTGGACTGTCGCCGGTGTGGGGCGATGCACGAGTACTCCGCTTCATGGAGTGGGGTGGGGGTCAGTTGTGGCCGTCGAGCAGTGCGCGCAACTGCGGGGAGAGTTCCGGTACACGTGCACCCGCTGCCTGTGCCGCCTCCAGTGCCTTGACGTACCGCAGCGCCTCCTCGCGCAACTCCTCCTTCTCGCGCCCCTGGCGGCGGCCGGCCAGCCAGACCCAGACGGCCAGGGGAACGAGGAGAAGGGCCGCGTATCCGGCCCCGGTGCCCACGGTGGCGGCCCAGGTGGCGCCGCCCGCGCCGGCGAGGACCAGAAGACAGCCCGTCTCGTCGTGCCAGCCGCCCGCGTCTGCCATGTGCTCGTAGTACGCCACGGCCGAGGGCTTCGGCGGTACGGATGCGGAAGCGGTGGTCGGCGCCGGTGAATCCGTTGCCGGTCCCGGGAGCGCCTCCGTTGCCGGTTCCACCGGCGGGTACGTCGGGATCGGGGCCGCGCCCTTCCCGCCGTCGCCCGCAGGCCGGCCCTCCAGCCACGGCGGTATGTGTGCCAGCGGGATGCCGTGGGCCCGGGCGATGCCGAGGACCTCGCGGTAGCCGGCGAGGGGGCCGTTGCGCAGGGCGCGCTTCCACTGGGTTCGCGCGTGGACGAGCAGGGCCGCGCCGACGACGGTCAGGCCGCCCGCGGCACCCACCACGGCGAACAGGTGGGCGTCGAGCGCCGGGGACAGCGGGATGCCGACCGGCAGGAACAGGCCCGCCACCAGTGCCAGCAGCCCCAGCCAGGCCGCCGGTCGGCGATGTTCCCTCTCCAGGGCCTCGCGCCGGTCCGTCAGCAGCGCGGTCACGGCCGCGTCGTCGGTGTAGTCGACGTCGTAGCGGGCGCCGATGTCCCGCGCGGCATCCCGTACCCGGGCGTCGGACCTCAACGCCGCGCCGCTCACCGGCAGTAGACCCATCCCCGTCCCCGCTTCCTCCGCGTACGCGCTCCGTCACCGATCCGAGCGAAGATCATGGCACGGGCGGCCGGGGCCCTCGTGAGTGAATCGTGCAGGGGTCATGGGTGCACCGTGATGAACCGCACGTGGACGGCCTTCAGCTCTGGCCGTCCGTGATTCGCGCGAGCACAGTGGAAGGGGCTGCCCGGTGGGCGGTGCTCAAGGGGGTCCCGCGGGTGCGAAGTTGCAGCTGGGTAACGGTGTAGGGGGTGAGTGTGCAGAGACTGGGCGTGCCTTGAGGGGCCTATGTGCGGCTGATACGGTGCGATGGCTTGACACTCGCCTTACTGCTGGCTATTTACCCAGGTCGGGTGGGTGCGTCAGGGGATGTCCCGGGACGTCATCGGTCGGGCGGGCACGGGTGGAGTGTCCGAAATTGCGGATGATTCTGCTTACTTGGGCGATCGGTGCCCGAGGCGGTACGTGGCAGACAATTTCTTGGTTGTACGGGGAGCGGTTGCGTGAAGATCCAGGAGCGTACGGGGGCGGGCGCGGGACGTTCCGCGGCTCCGGCTCAGCCGTCGGTCGGTGACCGGCTTCCCAGCCCTCCTCGCGAGCGCAAACCGGCGCTGGCCGCGCTGGCGGTGCTGCTGATCCTGCTGGGTGCGCTGGGCGCGACGATGCTGGTGCTGCAGGTCGGTGAGCGGGTCTCGGTCGTCAAGGTGACGGCCGACATCCAGGCCGGCGAGTCCGTCGGTGACAACGTGACGTCCGTGATGGTGGCCTCCGACGACAGCATCAAGTACGTCAAGTGGTCGCAGCTCGAAGCCCTCAAGAAGCTGAAGGCCAAGTCCCCGATCTACGCGGGCACGGTCGTGGTGGGGCAGATGTTCGGCGAGAAGGCGCAGGTGCCCGAGGGGAAGGCGTCGGTCGGTCTGGCTCTCAAGGAGGGCCAGTACTACGCCGGCATCAAGAGCGGTGACACGGTCGCCGCGTACCGCGTCGGTACCAGCGGCTCCAGCGGCTCGGACTCGTCCGACAAAGACTCCTCGGCGTCCTCCTCCGGCAACGGTCTCATCGCGAACGCTTCGGTGGAGAGGGTCAAGGGCGACAGCGGCGCCACCGTGAGCACCGGCAGCACGTCCATCACCCTCCTCGTCGACGAAGGCGACGCGGCCGCTCTCGCGTGGGCCTCGGCCGCGGGCGAGGTCGCCCTCGTGCGCATCCCCGCCAAGTAGAAGGCGACGAAGAAGCCATGGCCCTCATCGCCCTCGCTGCCGACAAGGGTTCCCCCGGCGTCACCACCGCGGCCGTCGCCCTCGCGGCGGTCTGGCCGCGCCGTGTCCTGCTCGCCGAGGCCGATCCGGCGGGCGGCGACCTGGTGTACCGGTCCGCCGCCGCGCACGGCGGTCCGCTGAACCCGAACACCGGCATGCTGTCGATCGCCGCGACTGCCCGCCGCGGTCTCGTGCCCGACCAGCTCTGGGACCACGTGCAGCCGCTCAGCGGTGGCCTCGAGGTCCTCGTCGGACTCGGCATCTCCGAGCAGGCCGCCGGGCTCGCCGGCCTGTGGCCCACGCTCGGCCGGGCCTTCGCCTCGCTCGCCGACTCCCCGAACGCGCCCGCCGACGTCATCGCCGACTGCGGCCGGATCAGCGGGGACTCCCCGGCGACCGAGCTGTTCCCGCACGCCTCCCTCGTCCTCCTCCTCTCCCGCACCGAGCCGGAGGCCATCGCCCGGGTCCGGGACCGGGCGGCGGCGCTGTCCAACAAGCTGCACGGTGGATCGCGCGGGGCATCGAGCCTCGGTCTGCCGCTGATCGGCGTCGTCCTCGTCGCCGACACCAACAACGCCGCGAAACTCTCCGGCCAGGTCACCGACATGCTGGTGCACGCCCAGACCGGCGCCCGCGTGGTCGGCACGATCGCCGACGACCCGGCCGGCGCCGACCAGTTGGCCGGGCGCAGGCGCGGACGGCTGGAGAAGTCGCTGCTCATCCGCTCGGCCCGCAAGGTCACCTCGGACCTGTACCAGCAGTTCGGTGCCGCCTGGTCCGTGCCCACCGGCCCCGCCGGTCACGGTGCCCCAGGTCCCGCCGGGCCGGCCGGCACCGGCATGTCCGGCCACGCGGGGGCCGGCCGATGACCGCTGTCGACCACTCGTTGGTCAAGCGGTTCCGGCAGGACGCCGGCGACCGCATCGCCGAGCAGCGCCGCCAGGACCAGGTCGCCGGCGTCACGCCGATGTCCACCGAGGACGAACGGCACTACGCCCGCGCCGTCATCGCGCAGATACTCGAGGAGTACGCCCGCGCCGAGATCAACGCCGGGCGTACGCCGCTGGACGCGGAGACGGAAGAGGCGTACGCGGCCGCCGTGCACGCCGCGCTCTTCGGCGTCGGGCGGCTGCAGCCGCTCCTCGACGACCCCGAGGTCGAGAACATCGACATCAACGGCTGCGACCACGTCTTCGTCGGCTACTCCGACGGGCGCGAGGTGCGCGGTGAGCCGGTCGCCGAGACCGACGAGGAGCTGATCGAGCTGATCCAGATCCTCGGCGCGTACTCGGGCCTGTCCTCCCGCCCCTTCGACTCGGCCAACCCGCAGCTGGACCTCAGGCTGCCGGACGGTTCGCGTCTGTCGGCGGTCATGGACGTGGCCCGGCGCCCGGCGCTCTCCATCCGCCGCGCCCGCCTGGGCAAGGTCTTCATCTCCGACCTGGTCGGCAACGGCACCCTCACCCCCGAGCTGGGCCACTTCCTGGCCTGTGCGGTCCGGGCCCGCAAGAACATCATGATCGCGGGCGCCACCAACGCCGGCAAGACGACGCTGCTGCGTGCCCTCGCCAACGAGATCCCGCCGCACGAGCGCCTGATCACCGTCGAGCGGGCGTTGGAGCTCGGCCTCGACACCTTCCCCGAACTGCACCCGAATGTCGTGGCGTTCGAGGAGCGGCTGCCCAACTCCGAGGGGCAGGGCGCCATCAGCATGGCGGAACTGGTCCGCCGGTCCCTGCGTATGAACCCCTCCCGCGTCATCGTCGGTGAGGTGCTCGGCGACGAAATCGTGACCATGCTGAACGCGATGTCGCAGGGCAACGACGGCTCGCTCTCCACGATCCACGCCAACAGCTCCCACGAGGTCTTCAACCGCATCTCCACGTACGCCCTCCAGGCGACGGAGCGGCTGCCGATCGAGGCCAGCCAGATGCTGGTGGCGGGCGCCGTCAACTTCGTCGTCTTCGTCCAGCGGCGCAACGACTTCCAGAGCGGCGGCCGTCTCCAGCGCATGGTCACGTCGGTCCGCGAGGTCAACGGCGTCGACGGCCGCGTGCTGTCCAGCGAGGTGTTCGCCGAGACGCCCGACGGCCAGGTCGTCCCGCACGCCCCCATCGCCTGCCTGGAGGAACTCATCGCCTACGGCTACCGGCCCAACGGAACGTGGGGGTGACGGACATGAGTGACACGACCACCACACTCGCGGCACTGGACTCGCTCGGCTCCATGGGCGGACTGTTCTCCACCACGGTCGTCTACGCGCTCGCCTGCGGTGTCGCAGTGGGCGGCGGCCTCGCCCTGTTCCTCCTCGCCGTACGCGGACTGCCCGCCAAGCCCGAACACGAGAAGCGGCAGGCCAGCGAGCGGGTCAACGAGCTGATCCGCTGGGCCGGCCGGCGCGGTTCCGCCGCGGCCCTCGTCGGCCTCGCCGTCCTGCTCCTGACCCGCTGGGCGGTCCTCGGCATCGCGGCCGGTGTCCTCGTCTTCTTCTGGGACCGCCTCTTCGGCGGCGCCGCCGAAGAACGCGCCGCCATGAAGCGGGTCGAGGCACTCGCCTCCTGGACGGAGTCGCTGCGCGACACCATCGCGGGCGCCGTCGGTCTGGAGCAGGCCATCCCGGCGTCCGCCCGAGCCGCTGCGCCCGTACTCCGCCCCCACCTGGACGCCCTCGTCGACCGGCTGCGCTCGCGCACTCCGCTGCCCGACGCGCTCCAGCACCTCGCCGACGAGATCGACGACGCCTCCGCCGACATCATCGTCGCGGCGCTGATCCTCAACGCGCGGCTGCGCGGCCCCGGTCTGCGCCAGGTGCTGGGCGCGCTCGCCAAGTCGGCGCGCGAGGAGGTCGACATGCGCCAGCGGGTGATGGCCCAGCGCGCCTCGACCCGCCGGTCCGTGCAGATCGTGGTCGCGGTCTCGGTCCTCTTCGTGCTCGGCCTGTCCATCTTCAACCGGGACTTCGTCGAGCCGTACAGCTCGCCCGTCGGCCAGCTCGTCCTGGCCTGCGTGTGCGGCCTGTTCGCCCTCGGCTTCTGGTGGATGCGCAAGCTGTCGACCATCGAGACGCCGGACCGCTTCCTGGTCCGGGACGGCTCCGACGTCCGGTTCGTGCGTCCTCGCACACCGGGTCAGCCGGGACCCTCCGGCCAGCCGGGACAGCCCGTACAGCGCCTGCCGCAACCGGCACAGCCGTCTCCGGCGTCTGGTGACGAGGGGGTACGACGATGAACCTGACCATGCCGGTCCTGGTCGGCGCCGTCATCGGCCTGGGCATCTACGTCCTGGTCCGCGCCCTGATGCCGAGCAGACGCAGCCCGATCCAGCAGGTCGCCCGGATCGACGCGATGCGGGCGCGCGGGGCGGCGTACGAATCGTCGTCGTCGCGCACGGCGCAGGACACCGGTCGTCTCGACTCGCTGCGGGCCCGGGTCGGCGCCCGTGTCGCCGAGTTGTACCTGCAGCAGGGCTGGCAGCAGCGTTCGTTGCGGGCGGACCTGGCGGTCCTCGACCGCAGCTGGGAGAAGTTCCTGGCGACGAAGGTGCTGCTGGCCGTGGGCGGCCTGTTCTTCGGTCCGCTCCTGTTCGCCATCGTCTGGCAGCTCGGCTTCGGCAGCGGCCCGATCATCCCGGTCTGGCTGGCGCTGCTCTGCGCCGCGCTCTTCTTCTTCCTCCCCGACCTGGAGGTCCGCAGGGACGCCGCCGACAAGCGTCGTGACCTGCGGCGCGTGATCGGCGCCTACCTGGACCTGGTCTCCATGAGCCTGGCCGGCGGCCGGGGTCTGCCGGAGGCGCTGATGGCGGCGGCGGAGGTGTCGGACGGCTGGGCCACCCAGCGGATCCGCAACGCCCTGTCCGACGCGCGCATCACGGGCATCAGCCAGTGGCAGGCGCTCGGCCACCTCGGTGAGGAACTGGGCGTCGAGGAGCTCAAGGACCTGTCCACCTCGCTCGCGCTCGTGGCGGACGACGGTGCCAAGGTCCGCGAGTCCCTGGCCTCCCGTGCCGAGACCATGCGGCACCGCGAGCTCTCCGAGATCGAGGGCAGCGCGGGTGAGAAGTCCCAGTCGATGCTCGTGGCCCAGCTCCTGCTGTGCGCCGGGTTCCTGGTGTTCCTGATCTACCCGGCGGCGATGCGGGTGTTTCAGGTGTGACTCGACCCTTCCAGCTCCGAGCCGCTTCCAGAATCTGATTCGAGAGGACACATCACCATGAACGGACGGAACTTCCGCACCGGTATCCCGGCCGTGGACTTCCTGGTCACCTTCCTTCAGGGCCGCGTGCAGCGCGCCCGATCCGGCGAACTCGACCGCGGCGCGTCCGCCGTCGAGTGGGTCATCATCTCGGCGGTCGTCGTCGCGCTCGTCGGCGTGGTGGCCGCGATCATCACCAAGGCCATGAAGAAGGGCGCCGAAGGCGTCGGCGACTGCATCGAGGGCGCCGACGCGAGCGGCACCTGCTGAGGCCGGTCGGAGGTACGGGGTACACGGGGATGGCGGCAAGCGTGCTCGGACGGGTACGCCGCAGGGTGGAGACCGCGCGTGAAGCGGCGGCCACCCGCGGCGACTCCGGCATGACCGCGATCGAGTTCGTGTTCCTCACGCCGGTCCTGTTCTTCATGATCTTCGCGACGGTGCAGTTCGGTCTGTACTTTTTCGCCGACCACGTCGCCCAGGCGGCGGCCCAGGCGGGCGCGCGCAAGGCCCGCGCGACGGCGCACGACCAGCCCGGCGGCTGGCGGGGCGAGGCACGGGACGTGGTCGACAGCTACATCAGCCAGCTGGGTCCCCAGCTGGTTCTGGCCCCGGACGTGAAGACGCTCCAGCCCGAACAGGACACGGTCGGCGTGGAGATCACGGCCCGGGTCCCCACGGTCTTCCCGGGACTGGACCTGACGGTGCACGCACAGTCGATGGGCCCGGTGGAGCGGTTCGTGCCGGAGGGGGAGAACCGATGACCGCCCTCTCCCGCGCCGGCACGCGCACGGCCGAGACCGGCGTCGACACCGGCGTCGAGACCGACGACCGGGGCCTGTCCACCATCGAGGTGGTGATCCTCGCCCCGGTGATGATCCTCTTCATCCTCGTCCTGGTCGGCTTCGGCCAGCTCGTCGAAGGCCGCGGCGCCCTGGACGGCGCGGCCCGGGACGCGGCACGCGCGGGCTCGATCCAGAAGGACCACGGCACGGCGATGGCCGAGGCGAGGAAGGCGGCCCGGGCCGATCTGGAGGACGTCTGCTCCGGACCCGTCTCCGTGGTCCAGAAGAGCGCGGGCTTCGAGCCGGACACGCTCTTCACGGTCGAGGTCAGCTGCGAGGTGCGCGGCCTGTCGATGATCGGCCTCGACATCCCGACCACCCTCTCGGCGAGCTTCAGCTCGCCTCTGGACCCGTACCGGAGGACGGCGTGAGACACCTCGTCCCCGACTGGTTGGCGGAGCGCGGCGCCCGCCTGGACGACCGCGGTTCCGGCGCCGGCGCGGTCATCATCTTCGCCCTGGTCTTCCTCACTCTCGCGGCCTTCGTCATCGACGGCGGCATGTCCATCTCCAAGCGGGAACGCGCCGCGGACATCGCCGAACAGGCCGCCCGCTACGCCGCCCAGGACATCGACCGCGAGGCCCTCTACGACGACGTGGGCGGCCCCGCCCCCATCAACTACGAGAACTGCGACGCCCGGGTCAAGGCCTTCGCCGCCGAGATGGACATGACCGGCGCGGACATCGCCGCGACGCACTGCGTGGCAGCCGACGTCGACCGGGTGCAGGTCGAGGTCCAGCTCACGTACTCCCCGGTCTTCACGGGGGCGTTCTACGGCGGCGACGTGGTGGTCCACGGTCGGGCTGTGGCGGAGAACGAGGTGGGCTGACCGATGCCGCCCCGCCCGTAATCGCCTTCCATCCCCCCCACCAACGGAGGTACGACTTCCATGCGCACACGAACGACGACCGCGACCGCTGCCGCCGCCCTGACGACGGCGGTGGCCCTGCTGCTGACCGCCTGCGGCGGCGGCTCGGACTCCGACGACTCGGGCAAGGACGAGATCACGGGCGCGGACACGGGGGCTTCGGCGTCCGCGTCGCCTTCGCCGTCCGCGAGTGAGAAGGGGGTGGACCGGCCGGAGATCAAGCTGCCCGCCGATGTGAAGAACGTGTTCGAGGGCTCCAAGACCGGTGATCCGGTCAAGGACGCGGTGCTTGCCGACAATCAGCGGATGATCGACTCGGTCGACGAGGCGATCACCGTCGACGCCGAGGAACACCCGGCCCTGAAGTTCTACAGCAAGGACAACGCCCTGGTCGCGGCAGCGTCCTACGTCCAGTCCTTCTACGAGGGCGGCACGACCTGGACAGGAACCACGCGGTACTACGACCGCGAGGTCACCCTCGACGGGGAGAACACCGCCACGGTGACGTACTGCGGTGACGAGACGGAGTCGTACAGCAAGGACCGAAAGACCAAGAAGGTCAAGAAGACGCCCGGCGACGCGGACGACTACGTCTCCTACAACGCGCGCATGGAGAAGAACGCCGACGGCGTCTGGCAGACCGTGAACGTGGTGTCGGAGCGGGGAGCGGAGAAGTGCCAGCCGTGAACCGTACACGTCGACAGGTTTTCGTAGTCGCCGCACTCGTGCTCCCGATGGCCCTGGCACCGACGGCCGCGCAGGCCGGAGGGAAGACGGGGGACGGCAGCAGCCTGGGCGATGCCAAGGGCGGCGTCCAGGGCAAGAACCTCACGGTGCAGACCAGGGTCCGTACGACGGTCAACGGCTCGACCGGCTCTGGCAAGACCGGCACGCTCTCGTCCACCGACAGCAACTGGACGCCCCCGGCGTGCTGGTATGAGCCCGCCTTCTCACCCAAGCAGATCGAGGCCACGGTCAAGGCCATGCGGGGCATCAGCGAGCTGCCGTTCATCGGAGACATCGGCGATTTCGTCGGCGACACGCTGGACCAGCGCTTCAAGGACGGCAAGCCGTACAAGAACTACAACCTCGACAAACAGGGCGAGGGTATGTTCTGGGCGGCCGCGGTCAACCCCAACCGCAAGGACGACCCCGAGGCCAGCGCCTGCGACAAGCCGCCGTTCTGGGTGGACAACGGCACCACTCCCGACGAGCCCCTCGCCGTGTCGCCGAAGATCCTCGCCGAGTACGCCTACGACGAACTCCCGGTCCCCGGCACGGAGGTCGAGATGCGGCCGGCCGACGCCACCAAGGTGAACCTGCCCACCTGGCTCTGGCTGGACAAGGCGAGGTTCAAGAAGATCTCGGTCACCGCCGGCCTCCCCGGCACCGGCCTGTCCGCCACCACCACCGCCGAACCGGTCTCCCTGCACATCGACCCCGGCACGAGCGACGCCCGGACGTACCCGGCGTCCGGTGACTGTGAGCTGAACGCCGACGGCAGCATCGGGGAGCCGTACGCGGACGGAAAGGCGAACGACACCCCGCCCTGCGGTGTCACCTACCTGCGCTCCTCCGGCTCCGACGGCTCGTACCCCTTGCGGGCCACCGTCACCTGGAAGATCTCGTGGACCAGCACCACGGGCGAGCGCGGCGGCCTCCCGGACGGCACGTTCGGCGCGACGCAGGACGTGAAGGTCCAGGAGATCCAGTCGGTGAACCGCTAGGACTGGTCACGGCCAGGATCACTCCGGCTTCCACTGGGTGGCCGTGAGGACGTACGTACGCAGGTTGTCGTTCTCGGGGCCCTCGTCGTTGGCCCTGGTGACCCACAGCTGGGTCACCGTGCCCTGGCCGGACTCGATGCACAGGGCGGTGCCCACCTTGAGCAGCGAGTCGTCTCTGATCTTGCTGAGCGGGATCGGGTTCGGCAGTGTCGCCGCGCGGGCGGCGTCGCGGCACTCGGTGGGTGTGGGGCGGCGCTCGGCCAGGATGCCGAACGATCCGCCGCCGTCGGCGAGGCGGATGCCGTTCACCTTGATCGGGTCGGGGCAGTCCGTGTACGTCAGCCACTGCCCGGAGGTCGGGACGTAGGGCCCGTTGGTCTTCAGGTCGAGGTCGTTGACGTCGAGCGTGGTGACGTCGGCCGGGTTGCACAGTGTGCCCGAGCCGACGTCCTGGGCGTTCGCGTAGTACTTGGGCGCCCGCAGGACGAGGTTCTTGTCCCGCACGCTGACCTGCCATCCGGCCTCGGTCTTCGGCCCGTCACCGGCCGAGGACGCACCGGCCCCGGGGGCCTGCTCGACCGCGTCGGCACCGGCCGCGCCGGAGGAGGCCGGGTCCGTGGCGCCGCCGGACGCCGCCCGGTCGTTCCCGCCGGAGCCGTCGTCCGCGGTCAACCGGTAGGCGAGGACCGATCCCCCGCCGACGGCGAGAACACCGACGACGGCGAGAGCGGCGACCAGCGGCCCGCGTCGGCGCCCGGACGGCGTCCCGGGCTCCTGACGGGCCGCGGCGCCCGGGTGCGGGGGGTAGGGCGGAGCGGGGGGTGCCGAGGCCGTGAACGCCTCGCCCGGCGCGCCCGCGGGCCGCGTGGGCGCCGCCGCGGCGAAGGCGGCCCGGGGCGAGAGCCCGGGCTGTGTGGGCACGGGAGGGGCGCTCGGCACGGGAGCCGCGGGGTGCGCGGGCTGCGCAACGGCGTCGACCGGCCCTGGAGCGGCGGCCGAGTACAGGCGCAGCGTCTGCTCCTGCTGCGCGATCTGCTGGGAGACGGCCGTCGGCAGCCACCACCCCTCCTGGCGGGCCAGCCCCGACGTCCCGGCCAGAGTGTGACACGCCTCGACGACGTGCGCGGGAGTCGGCCGTGCGCCCGGCTCCTTGGCCAGGCAGGTGCCGAGGAGACCGCGCAACTCCTGCGGACAGGAGGTCAGATCCGGCTCGTTGGACACGATCCGGTACAGGAGCGCGTGGGAGGAGCCCTCACCGAAGGGGTGGCGTCCGGTGGCCGCGAAACAGGCGACGAGTCCGAGCGCGAAGACGTCCAGGGCCGGGGTGACGTCACCGCCCATGGCCTGCTCGGGCGCCATGTACGCGGGGGTACCGAGTCGTACGTCCGTCCCGGTCAGCGCGGTGGTGTCGGCGGCGCGGGCGATCCCGAAGTCGATGACGCGGGGCCCGTCCGAGGCCAGCAGCACGTTGGACGGCTTGAGGTCGCGGTGGACGACACCGGCCGCGTGGATGGTCTGGAGAGCCTCGGCGATGCCGGCGACCAGTTGCAGCACGGTGGGCAGTGGCAACGGGCCGTGCTGGTACACGGCGGAGGCGAGGGACGGGCCGGGAACGTAGCCGACGGCAAGCCAGGGCTCGGGACCGTCGGTGAGACTGTCGAGGACGGGAGCGGTGTACGGGCCCTGCACACGCCGGGCCGCCGCCACCTCGTGGGTGAAACGCTTGCGGAACTCCGCGTCCTGCGCGTATTCGGGCCGTACGACCTTCAGGGCGACAGGTTGCCCGCCGCGGGTGTGCGACAGGTACACGACTCCCATGCCGCCCTCTCCCAGCCGCGCACGCAATGGGTAACCGGCTATCTCCCGGCGGTCGTCGGGTGACAGGGCTTCCATCGGGGGAGTCCTTCCGCGAGTGGGTCGAGTGAGTCATGGTACGGAAGCCGGGCAGCGGCTTCGTGTCCCCACCGCGATGTGGCCGCCGGGGGAGGCCCAGGTACCGCGCTCACCGCATGGGTGTCCCGAGATCCCCGTCAGAATGTCGACGAGCCTGCTCTCCGGGACCTCCGGGGGCGGTGGTCCAGCCCTTTCACATGCGTGACGAAGTCGTCGGGGAGAGCCAGGTGGTACCTGCCCACGTAGTACGCGAGGTCCTCCCGCCACAGCCGGACACCGTCCGTGGCATCCGGGTGCCCTCGGCCGGGGCGTGGTAGCCCGTCGGTCCGCGCGAGGTCGAGTGCTCGTGCAACGCCGGCCTCCGGGGCCGGGAAACGGGGCGAGGTGTCGTGCCGGATGTCCGCCGAGTCGGAGAACGGGTCCGGCGCAGTTCCCGGCGAGATCAGTACGGGTTCGGCTTCCTCCGGGCTACTTGTCGCCGCCCTTGCCGCCCTTGCCGCCTCTCTTGTCCTCCGTCTTCACGGCGTCGTTGACCTGCTTGGTGAGTTCGTCGTCGAGCTTCTTGAACTCGCGGACCACGGCGTCCGACATGCCGGCGAGGGCGTCGAGCTGCTGGGTGATGTCCTCGCGGCCGTCCTCCCAGTTGGACTCGAAGTCGTCGAGGGCGTCGTTGACGCCGCCGTCGCCGATGTCGTCCTTGTAGGACTCGAAGAGCTTCTTCGTGTGGTTCAGCCGCGTCTTGAGCGACCGCAGCCGGCGCCCGTAGTCCTCCAGTTCGGTCAACGGCAGTGCGAGGTCGCTCTTGCCCATGGCCCGAAGTCCTCTCTGCGGGGCAGACGAAACGGAACGTGCCGGGCACAGCGGGACCTGGCACCGGGCCGACTCCGCCGGCACCCTACGAAGGGTACGACTGACGCCCCGACGGCCTCCGGGAAAACCGCTGGGCGGACGGACTGTCCGTAGCCGGGGCCGGGGCCGGGGCGGAGGTCGCCTCCGTCGCGGGTCCCGGAACGGGCCCGGTGACTCCGACCACCGGAGGGGCTCCCGTGGAGTCCAGGGCGAACTGCCCGACGGCACCTTCGAGACCACACAGGACATGGCTGTGCGGGAGATCTCTTGTCCATGCCGGGGCAGTACGACGGCTTTACGGGTGAAGAGGGAGAAAAGGTGCAGGAGTTGCGGGTCCGGTTCTTCGGGGCCTTCTCCGCTGTCGGCGCCAGTCCATAGGATCTCTGTAGGCTCGACGAGCCCCCGACAGCTCACACAGTTGACTCCTCCCACACTCGACACAGGACACCCGCCATGCCGCGACGCCGCACCACCAGCTCGTCAAGCTCGACGGCTTCCTCGGCACCGAGAAACCGCACGCCCCAGCCCGTGCGGGTGCGGCGGCGGTCGTTCGGGGACTTCGTCAAGGCGTTCCTCGCCTTCGTCGTGCTGGCGGGGCTGGTTCTCGGGGTGCCGTTCGCGCTGGCCGTGACCGCCGGGTGGCCGTTCCCCGGCGGCGCGCCGAGCCTCGACTGGCTCCAGCGCGAGATCACCGTGCAGACCTTCCTGCACATCCTCACCGTCATCGTCTGGCTCGCCTGGGCGCAGTTCACCGCCTGCGTGCTCGTCGAGGTCAAGGCCGCGGTGTCCGGTGTCGGCGTGCCGGGGCGGGTGCCGGGGTCGGGGCCCAGTCAGCTGCTGGCCCGGCAGCTCGTCGCCGCTCTCCTCCTCGTCGGTGCCACCGCGGCGAGCCTCACGCCGGGGCTGTCGCAGCTCGGGCAGAGCCTGGAGGGAAACCAGAAGCCGTCCGTCGCCGCGGCCCAGCAGACGCCGGGACTCTTCGCCCAGCAGCAGGAGCAGGCCGCTGCCACCGCGAGCGCCCTCGCCGAGCAGGCCGGGCAGGCGGGGCAGGCGGCCGCCCGTGCGGACGGCGGGACCTCCGCCGCGCACGGCGACACGAAGTACTACCGGATCCAGCCGCCCGAGGGCCGTCACCACGACTCCCTCTGGGAGGTGGCCGAACGGCACCTCGGTGACGGGCGGCGGTACAAGGAGATCTTCGAGCTCAACAAGGACCGGGTGCAGCCGGACGGGTCCCGGCTGTCCGAGGCCTCCCTCATCCGGCCCGGCTGGATCATGGAGATGCCCGGCGACGCCCGCGGCGGCGAGCTGGTCGAGATGCCCGACGAGGCGCCGAACGTCTCCGAGCAGGTGCAGCAGCAGATCAGCGACTACGCCCGGACCGGGGACCACGCCCAGGGCGGCGGAGCCCAGGGCGGCGGTGACGTCCAGGTGTCCCTGCCCGAGCAGCGGCCCGCGCCGACGCCCGCGAACCCCGTCACGCCCGCGACCCCCGCGCCCGGCCCCGGTCAGGAGCACGCCGCCCCCGCCGCCGGACAGGCCGGCGACTCCTTCGGGCTGCCCGAGGCGCTGCTCGCCGCGCCCCTGCTCGCCGCCGGTCTCCTCGGCGCTCTCGGACGCCGGCGCCGGCAGGCGCTGTGGCAGTCTGCGCTCGGCGCGGTCGGCGGACGGCGTGGCATGGAGCCGCCCACTCCGACCGGCGACGCCCAGGACGTGCAGGACGCGCTGCTGGTCGGCGCCGATCCCGAGGGCGTACGCCTGCTCGACCGGTCGCTGCGCGGGCTGGCCGCCTCCCTCGCCGCGGAGTCCCGCCCGCTGCCCGTCGTCTACGCGGCGTGGCTGAGCGGCAACGGCGACCTGCACCTCCAGCTCGCCCAGCCCGCCGGGAAGCCGCCTGCGCCCTGGCAGCAGGGGCAGGACCAGACCTTCTGGATGCTCGCCCGCTCCGACGCCGAGGGGTACGAGGAGGCCGAGACGGCCGCGCCGTACCCAGGGCTCGTCAGCCTCGGCACCATGGACGACTCCCGGCTGCTGCTCAACCTTGAGGCCGTGCCCGGCATCGTCTCGCTCAGCGGCACCGAGACCGACCGGGCCGCCGTGTTCGCGTCGGTCGCCGCCGAGCTGGCCACCAACGGCTGGTCGGACCGCATGACCATCACCCTGGTCGGGTTCGGGGACGACCTCACTCCCCTCGCGCCCAACCGGATCCGGCATCTCGACGGGTTCGAGGACCTCTTCGAGACCATGTCGGCCGAGACCCGGCAGCGGCGCGGCGCGCTCGGCGCCGCCGGGCACGACTCCGTGCTCACCGGCCGCACCGGGCCCGCCCAGCACACGCGCTGGGCCCCGCACCTCGTCCTGTTCGCCGCCCAGCCGTCCGACGAACAGGCCCTGCAGCTCGCCGAGCTGGCGGCCGACGCGGGCCGGCTCGGCATCGGCTACCTCGTCGGCACCGGGGGCACCGACCTGCCCGGCGCCGCCTGGGAGATGGAGATCACCGGCGAGGGACGGCTGCTCGCGCCGCTGCTCGGGCTGGAGCTGGACGCCCAGCTGCTGCCCGTCGCGCAGCAGCGTGCCGTCGTCGAGCTGTTCACCGACGCCGATCCGGGTTCGGGTCCTGGCTCCGGTCCCGAGGGCGGGCCCCGGCGGGTGGCCAACACCCCGCCGTTCCTCGTCGACATCAGCGAGCAGGGGCGGCCCGCCGTGTACGCCCGCCTCGTCGGCTCGTACGAGATCATCGGTCTGGACGCGCCCGACGGCGAGCGCAGCGCCCTGCTGCACGAGGCGCTGGCGCTGCTCCTGCTGCACCGCGAGGGGGTCCACCCGCGCGTGCTGTCCTCCGCGCTGTGGCCGCGCGGCGTGACGGCGGACGTGCGTGACGCGCTGCTGGAGCGGCTGCGGGCCTGGCTCGGCACCGACCCCGACGGCACGCCGCGGCTCGCCACCGACGCCACCGGACGGCTCACCCTCGCCAAGTCCGTCGTCTCCGACCTCGACGTGTTGCGCTCCCTCTACTACGAGGCCACCCAGGGCCGGGGCGCCGACAGCCGCCAGGTGCGCGGACGGCTGCTCACCGACGCGCTGGTGCTGGTGCGCGGGCCGCTGCTCGCCGACCGGCCCGAGGGCCGCTACCGCTGGCTCACCCACGAGATCGTCGACGCCCAGCTCCCGCTGCTCGTCGCGGACACCGGGCTCGCGCTCTCCGAGTTCCACCTGGAGAAGAACCGCGCGGAGAAGGCCATCGAGGCGCTGAACGCGGCCCTGCGCACCGCCCCCGCCGACGAGCGCCTGTGGCACGAGCTGCTGCGCGCCACCCACGCCACCGACGACCCCGACCGGCTGCGCGCCCTCGCCGCCGACCTCGTCGCCCGCAGCGGGGCGCGCGGGGTGCCGCCGCGCACCGAGGCACTGCTCGACGAGCTGCTGCCGACCTGGCGCGAGGGCGTCGCCGCCGCCGGATGAGCACCGACACCGTCGTCGACATCGATCTCGTGGTCGTCCTCCTCGCCGCGTTGTGGGGCGCGGCGACGGGTGCGGTGCTGCCGCGTGCCGCCTACCGGTTCTCCGCCCCCGCCGGGGAGGCGTGGCACGAGCGCTGCCCGGAAGGGCACCCCGTCCGGGGCTGGCTCGGCCCGGCCGGCTGCGGGCGGTGCGCGGACGGCCCCGCCTCCTACGGCCCCCGCACCGCGTCCCTCGCCGCCGTCACCGCCCTCGTCTGCGCCGCCCTCGCCGCCGCCACCGGGACCCGGCCCGAGCTGGCCGTCTGGCTGCTGCTCGCCCCGGTCGGCGTACTGCTGGCCGTCGTCGACCTGAAGGTACGGCGGCTGCCCGACCCGCTCACCCTGCCGCTCGCCGGCGCCGTGCTGGTCCTGCTCGGGCTCACCGCGCTCGTGCCCGAGCACGCGGGGGAGTGGACCACCGCCCTGCTGGGCGCCCTCGCCCTGGGCGTCGGCTACCTCGTGCTGTTCCTCGTCAACCCGGCCGGCATGGGCTTCGGCGACGTCAAGCTCGCCCTCACGGCCGGTGCCGCCCTCGGCTGGTACGGCTGGCCCACGCTGATGCTGGGCACCTTCGCCGGGTTCCTGCTCGGGGCGTTGTACGGCGGCGCCCTCCTCGTCGCCCGGCGCGCGGACCGCAAGACGGCCATCCCCTTCGGCCCGTTCCTCGTCGCCGGGGCCTTCCTCGGCGTCCTGGCCGGGGCGTACGCGGCCTGACCACGAGCGGGCCGAAGGCCTGGCGTACGCTGGGCAGGTCCGCCCACCCGTCTCCCACCACCCTTGCACCGAGCGCTTCGCGCGCACCTACTGATCAACCCTTACGAACCCTGCGAAAGGGACGCCGGTGACCGAGAAGGCCGACCTTCAGCCCATCCTCGACCGCGCCGCCGCCGGTGGGCGGATCACCCCCGAAGAGGCGCTCGACCTGTACCGCGACGCCCCGCTGCACGCGCTGGGCGCCGCCGCCGACGCCGTACGCCGGCGCAGGTACGCCGGTACCGAGCACATCGCGACGTACATCATCGAGCGCAACATCAACTACACGAACGTGTGCGTCACGGCGTGCAAGTTCTGCGCGTTCTACGCGGCCCCCAAGGACACCGCGAAGGGCTGGAGCCGCGACCTCGACGACATCCTGCGCCGGTGCGCGGAGACGATCGAGCTGGGCGGCACCCAGATCATGTTCCAGGGCGGCCACCACCCGGACTACGGCGTCGAGTACTACGAGAAGCACTTCGCCGCCATCAAGAAGGAGTTCCCGCAGCTCGTCATCCACAGCCTGGGGGCGAGCGAGGTCGAGCACATGGCGCGGATCTCGAAGGTGTCGGTCGAGGAGGCGATCCAGCGCATCCACGCCGCGGGGCTCGACTCGTTCGCCGGGGCCGGTGCCGAGCTGCTGCCCGAGCGGCCGCGCAAGGCCATCGCGCCGCTCAAGGAGTCCGGCGAGCGCTGGCTGGAGATCATGGAGATCGCGCACAACCTGGGCGTCGAGTCGACCTCCACCATGCTCATGGGCACCGGCGAGACCAACGCCGAGCGCATCGAGCACCTGCGGATGATCCGGGACGTGCAGGACCGCACCGGCGGCTTCCGCGCCTTCATTCCGTACACCTACCAGCCCGAGAACAACCACCTGAAGGGCCGCACCCAGGCCACGCTCTTCGAGTACCTGCGGATGATCGCCATCGCCCGCGTGTTCCTGGACAACGTCGCCCACATCCAGGGCTCCTGGCTGACCACCGGCAAGGAGGTCGGCCAGCTCTCCCTGCACTACGGCGCGGACGACCTCGGCTCGATCATGCTGGAGGAGAACGTCGTCTCCTCCGCCGGTGCCAAGCACCGGTCCAACCGGATGGAGATCATCGACCTCATCCGGAAGGCGGGACGGGTGCCCGCCCAGCGGGCCACCACCTACGAGCACCTGGTCGTGCACGACGACCCGGCGAACGACCCCGTCGACGAGCGGGTCGTCTCCCACATCTCGTCCACGGCCATCGAGGGCGGCACAGCCCACCCCGAGCTGAAGCTGCTGGCCTCCAACTGACGTCGCCGTGCAGACGATCCACGTCGCCGAGGCCTCTCCCGAGACGGCCGTCGTGGCCGACGGTGCGCAGCTTGCCGCCGTCGGCCCGTACGAGACACTGGCCGCCGACCACCCGCGGGCGCGGGTGCGCCGGTGGCCCGGCATCCTGACGCCCGGGCTGCTCAACCCGTACGGCCCGGAACTGCTGGAGCAGGCGTACCACCCCGACCCGCGTGAAGCGGACCGGCTGGGCACCGAGCCGGTCTTCGGGGAGCGCGCGCAGGCGCTCCTTGCCGCGAACGCGTCCGC
The DNA here is from genome assembly GCF_040686295.1 of Streptomyces sp. NPDC085944. NCBI lineage: Bacteria > Bacillati > Actinomycetota > Actinomycetes > Kitasatosporales > Streptomycetaceae > Streptomyces > Streptomyces sp. NPDC085944. The sequence continues at coordinate 132,894 of NZ_JBFBJX010000001.1, forward strand.
GCGGGGCGCCAGCGCGCGCCGCGGGGTGCAACGCATGCTGGCGCACGGCACGGTCGCCGTCGCCGGTGATCTGCGCAGCCGCGCGGCGCTGGACGCGGTCCGGGGAGCGGGGCTCGCCCTGGCGGGGCGTCCGGCAGGACTGCCCGGGCCCGCGTCGTTCTCACCGGTGCCGCTGGTGCTGCTGCCCGGGCTCGCTCCGGGCAAGCCGGCGCGGTTCGCGGTGTTCGACGTACCCGACCGGGCCGCGCTCGTGCGGGACGGCGCGTCCACGTGCGTGGCCACCGTCGTCGGTGGCCGGCTGGTCTACCGGGGGCGCTGAGCGCGCGGCCCCGCGGCCCGACTCAAGCCGGTCGCCGTCGTCGGCCTGTCGCTCGCGGCGCTCGCCTGCGGTGCCTGGTACGCGTTCGCGCACCGGGCCGAGTGCGGCACGTACGACCTCGACGACATCGCGTTCGCCCAGGCCTTCTGGCCCGCCGGGTTCGTGACGCTGCTGATGTACTCCAAGGCGCGGCTCGGGGTGGACTTCTCCGGACTGGTCCGGCTGCGACGGCTGGACCGGTCGGTGACCGTGTTCAACGCCCGAGCGGTGACGGTCTGCCTCTGGCACGAGCCGGCCCTCGTCCTGGCCGTGCCGCTGATCGACGGGCCCCGGGACGTACCCGCCTTCGAGGCGTACCTGCCGCTGGAGAGCCGGTGGTTCCTGCTGGGCGTCGGGGCCTGATCGCGGTGTTCGTGCTGCTCTTCGGGTGGGTGGAGGACGTCGCCGCGCGCAAGAGGGCCCGGCTGCTGCCGTGAGCCCGTCCGCGGCGGCAGGGGGAGGTGCTGCAACAATGGGGCCGTGACCCGCGCTTCCCTGAACAAGCAGCCGCACGAAGTCGCCTCGATGTTCGACCACGTCGCGGAACGGTACGACCTGACGAACGCCGTGCTCTCGCTCGGCCAGGACCGGGCGTGGCGCAAGGCGGTCGCCCAGGCCGTCGACGCCCGCCCGGCGCAGAAGGTCCTCGACCTGGCGGCCGGTACGGCCACCTCCTCGCTGCCCTTCGCCCGCACCGGCGCCTACGTCGTCCCCTGCGACTTCTCCCAGGGCATGCTCCAGGTCGGCAAGGAACGGCACTCCTGGCTGCCGTTCACGGCCGGCGACGCGACGCGGCTGCCGTTCAAGGACGACGTCTTCGACGCCGTCACCATCTCCTTCGGGCTGCGCAACGTGCAGGACACGGACGCCGCGCTGCGTGAGATGTACCGGGTGACGCGGCCCGGCGGCCGGGTCGTCATCTGCGAGTTCTCGCACCCGACCTGGGCGCCGTTCCGCACCGTCTACACCGAGTACCTGATGCGCGCCCTGCCGCCGGTCGCCCGCGCGGTGTCCTCCAACCCCGACGCGTACGTCTACCTGGCCGAGTCCATCCGGGCCTGGCCCGACCAGGCCGCGCTCGCCGGGCGGCTCGGCAAGGCCGGCTGGTCGAAGGTGGCCTGGCGCAACCTGACGGGCGGCGTGGTGACGCTGCACCGCGGGTTCAAGACGGGCTGAGCGCGGCCCGCCCGGGGCACCTCACGGCAGGCCGGCGGCGGCGCAGCAGGGCGGTGCTTCCCCCGGCTCCGCCAGTTCCCGGCGCAGCCCGCCCAGCGGCGGACGCGGCACGCGCGGCTCGCGGATGTCCCCGCCGCCCTCGCCCTCGCCGAAGTCGAACCACACGTACACCGTCGACTCCCGCGGCACCTGCGCCCCGGGCCGCGGATACCGCCGTACGACGTGGTCGACGACGGCGGCCCGGAGATCGGGCCGGCCCGGCGCGTGCAGGGACAGGCCCCGCACGTGGGCGGTCTCGTACGCGTCCACGGCCATGAGGCCGACCGGGCGCGGGACGCGGACATCGGGCTTCTCGGACACCAGGCGCACGGACGTCACCCCCAGCGGTACCCGGCGGAGTAGCGCAGCAGGCACCACCCGGAAGCATCAAGTTGCCGACTGTGACCGTTTGTTGCGCTGTGTTACGACGGGCTCCGGCTACGGGTGCAGGGAGAGGCGGTAGCAGTGCCCCCGCCGCTCGGAGGACGGGATCGTGAAGACCTCGCCGAGCCGCATGCCCAGGCGCTCCGTGACCGCGATGGACCGGGCGTTGCGCGCGTCGACCATCGCGACCACCTCCGCCACCCCGGCCGCCCGCACCCGTTGGAGGGTCTCCCGCGCCGCCGCCGTGACGTAGCCCTTGCCCCAGTGCGCCCGCCCGAGCCGCCAGCCGATCTCGATCTCGCCCTTGGGGCCCCAGTCCCTGGGCCACGGCTGGGCGCCGGTGAAGCCTATGACCTGCCCGGACTCGTCCACCACGGTCCACAGGCAGAAGCCGTGCTCGGCGTCGTGCCGGCGCTGGCGGGCGGTCAGTTCCTCGTAGACGGACAGCTCCGCGGGCCGCCCGCCGTGGAACTCCATGACGTCCGGGTCGTCGAAGATCCGGTGCCAGACGACGGCGTCCTCGTCGGTGGGAACGCGCAACCGTACGGCGGGGAGAGGTCGCTTCACTGGGCAGCCCTTCAGCCGGGTGATCGGTGACGCTGAATAGACTGCCCATGACCAGTGCCGGTCGGCACGCAGATTCCGAACTTGGGGAGATCCCGCCGTGACCGTCGAGACTGAGCCGCTCTCCGAGAACACCGCCGACGTCATCGTCGTGGGCGCGGGGCCGGCCGGCTCCACCACCGCGTACCACCTGGCCAAGTCGGGACTCGACGTCCTGCTGCTGGAGAAGACCGCCTTTCCCAGGGAGAAGGTCTGCGGCGACGGCCTCACCCCGCGCGCCGTCAAGCAGCTCGTCGCCATGGGCATCGACATCTCCGAGGAGGCCGGCTGGCTGCGCAACAAGGGCCTGCGCATCATCGGCGGCGGCTCCCGCCTCCAGCTGGACTGGCCGGATCTCGCCTCCTTCCCCGACTACGGACTCGTCCGCAAGCGCGACGACTTCGACGAGCAGCTCGCCCGGCAGGCCCAGAAGGCCGGCGCCCGGCTGTACGAGCGCTGCAACGTCGGCGGGCCGATCGTCGACGACCGCACCGGCCGCATCACCGGCGTGAAGGCCAAGCTGGGCGAGGACAAGCGCGAGGTCGCCTTCCACGCGCCGCTGGTCGTGGCCGCCGACGGCAACTCCACCCGGCTGTCCCTGGCGATGGGCCTGCACCGCCGCGAGGACCGTCCCATGGGCGTCGCCGTCCGGACCTACTTCACCTCGCCCCGGCACGACGACGACTACCTGGAGTCCTGGCTGGAGCTGTGGGACCGGCGCGGCCCGCAGGACCGCCTGCTGCCGGGCTACGGCTGGATCTTCGGCATGGGCGACGGCACCTCGAACGTCGGCCTCGGTGTCCTCAACACCTCCGCCGCCTTCAAGGAGCTGGACTGGCGTGAGATCCTCAAGGCCTGGTGCGCGTCCATGCCGGAGGACTGGGGCTACACCCCGGACAACATGACCGGCCCGATCCGCGGCGCCGCACTGCCCATGGCCTTCAACCGCCAGCCCCACTACACCAAGGGCCTGCTCCTCGTCGGCGACGCCGGCGGCCTGGTGAACCCCTTCAACGGCGAGGGCATCGCCTACGCCATGGAGTCCGGCCAGCTCGCCGCCGACGTCGTCGTCCAGGCCCACGCGCGGGCCACGCCGGCCCAACGCGAGATCGCCCTGCAGCGCTACCCGCGTGTCCTCAAGGACACCTACGGCGGCTACTACAACCTGGGCCGCGCCTTCGTGAAGCTCATCGGCAACCCAAAGGTCATGCAGATCGCGACCCAGCGCGGCCTCACCCACCCGGTCCTGATGAAGTTCACCCTGAAGATGCTCGCCAACCTGACGGACCCGACGGGCGGCGACGCGATGGACCGCATCATCAACGGACTGAGCAAGGTCGCGCCGAAGGCCTGACCGGCTGCCCGGTCAGGCGAACGCCGCCGCGTTGGCGGCCCGGCGCGCGAAGACCTCCTCGCGCCGGTCCGCCGACTGCCGCAGCGCCGCCTTCCGTTCCCGGCCGGAGAGCCGGTCCAGGTAGAGGTGTCCGTTCACATGGTCGGTCTCGTGGGCGAGGCAACGCGCGAAGTAACCGGTGCCCTCGACTACGAGGGGAGCGCCGTCCTTGTCCAGGCCCCGCACGACGGCCCGGTCGGGCCGCGGTACGGCCATGACGGCGCCCGGCACCGACAGGCACCCCTCGCCCTCGTCCAGCAGTCGGCGCGCGGCCGGGCCGAGGGGTTCCAGCACCGGGTTGACGATGTGCCCGACATGTCGGACACCTTCGTCGTCCGGGCAGTCGTAGACGAACAGGCGCAGGTCGACCCCGACCTGATTGGCCGCCAGCCCGGCCCCCTCCGCGACGTACATCGTGCGGAACATGTCGTCGACGAGCGCGGCGAGGTCCGGCCCGAACTCCGTGACGTCACGGCACGGCCGGTGCAGCACCCCCTCGCCGACCTCGGTGACGCGCCGCACCGATCCGCGCCGGGCCTCGGGCGCGAACGGGGGGTAGGAGGCGGTGGGCCGCCCCTGTACGAACACACTCGGCATGACGTTCTCTCCTGGACTCGTGGACGGGCCGGAGGGAACCGGCCCGCGCCCGAGCATGCCAGGAGCCCGCGAAGGGCCGCAGCCCCCGAGCGGCTGCGGCCCTTTTCGCGTGTACGAGCGGGTACGGGTGGGTGCGGGTTACAGCACGCGCACCGCGCCGCTCGGCGGGTCGTACGACAGCGGCCTCTCGACGACACCGGTGGAGGAGTTCTGCGCGCCGACGAACATGCCGCCGCCGACGTAGACGCCCACGTGGTAGGCGCTGCCCGCGCCGCCCCAGTACAGGATGTCGCCCGGCTGGAGGTTGTCCAGGCCGACCTGGGTACCGGCCGTCGACTGGGCCTGCGAGACGCGGGGCAGGCTGATGCCGACCTGCTTGAAGGCGGCCTGCACGAGACCGGAGCAGTCGTAGGCGGACGGGCCGGTGGCGCCGGAGACGTACGCCTTGCCGACCTGGGCCTGCACGAAGGAGACGACGGCGGCGGCCGAACCGGTCGCCGTGCTGGTGCTGGTGCTGCTGCCCGTGCCGGTGGAGGAGCCGGTGTCCGAGGAAGCGCTCAGGGTGGTGCGCTCGGCGGCACGCGAGGCGCGCTCGGCGGCCTTCTTGCGTGCGGCCTCCTCGGCCTTCTTCCTGGCTTCGGCGGCCTTCTTCTTGGCCTCGGCGAGGTCCGCCTTGGCCTGCTTGGCGGCCTTGGCGGCAGCCGCGTCACGCTCGGCCTGCAGCTGGTAGCTCGCGGCCGCCTGCTGCGTGACGTCCGCGGACTGGGCGACCTGAGCGGCCAGGTCGGCCGTCAGGGTGGGCAGTTCGAGGGTCTGCGTCACCGGTTCGGCCGCGTGGGCCGCACCCGACGCACCGGCCACTGCCAGGGTGCTGAGGACGCCACCGGCAACTCCGGTCCGCATCGCGATCGTCGACGCGCTGCGGCGGGGCTTCCGGTGGCTGCGTATGTGAGCGGTGTGGGACATAGGGACAACCGGTATCAGTAGCTCCTCCATACCTTCAAGAAACGTGTGCTGCACCACAGTTGTTCAATCAGGCCGCCGAATCCCGGGCGTGTCGCTCTTTATTGACGCCGTAACGGACATTACGGACGGGCTGTAATCGGCCTGTGATCACGGTCTTTGATCGTTACGCCCGAATTGCCCCGCGCTTACCACTTGTTGGGACACTTGGCCAAGCCCGGTTCCCAGACGCCTCTCATGAATGTGGCACAGGTCACGAAACGGTTACCCCGGTGCACGCGTCCGTCGCGTGCGAGGCGCTCGGCCTGCCGCGGCCCACGGGCGGCCGCGCGCTCGTGAACGCGTGCACGTGTCCACATCCCCCCGATCCTCCCCCTCACGTGTGACCGCCTCCTGTATCAAGGGCGGACGTCCGGCGCCAATTTGCATGCAAGGGAACCATCTTGATATTGAGACGCCCCTTGCCCGCCCCCTCTGGCCAGCGGCGACGAGCGAAATTGTCACCTCTGGTGATCAGGTGAACGCTTCTTGTGTGAAGATCACTGCTCATCCGACTTCATGATCGTTCGTCAGGTGGTGGAGATCACAAAGCTTGTGCAATACCCCGTGTCGCAGATCACAGAGCGTCGGGCATAGGATGCGAGGCAGTTGGGCTTGTGACCTGCTTCACATGTTCGCGATCTTCGTCGGGACGGGCGTGGCTCGTGGGGCTGTTGGGGCGGCTGCGAGTCCAGTGCAACCGCCAGCAGTCAGTGCCGACTGAGAGGAGCGAGGAGCGGTGAACGCGTATGCGCCCATCCTCGTACTGGGAGCCCTCGGGGCAGGCTTTGCGATCTTCTCCGTGGTGATGGCCACGCTGATCGGTCCGAAGCGGTACAACCGGGCGAAGCTCGAGGCCTACGAGTGCGGCATCGAGCCGACCCCCACGCCGGCCGGCGGCGGGCGCTTCCCCATCAAGTACTACCTGACGGCGATGCTCTTCATCATCTTCGATATCGAGATCGTCTTCCTCTACCCCTGGGCCGTCACCTTCGACGCCCTGGGGATTTTCGGGCTCGTGGAGATGCTGCTCTTCGTGCTCACCGTCTTCGTCGCGTACGCGTACGTATGGCGGCGCGGCGGCCTGGAATGGGACTGAGGGGCCTTTGACATGGGACTCGAAGAAAAACTGCCGAGCGGCTTCCTGCTGACCACCGTCGAGCAGGCCGCGGGCTGGGTGCGCAAGTCGTCCGTCTTCCCGGCCACGTTCGGCCTCGCCTGCTGTGCCATCGAGATGATGACCACCGGCGCCGGCCGCTACGACCTGGCGCGCTTCGGTATGGAGGTCTTCCGCGGCTCGCCGCGGCAGGCGGATCTGATGATCGTCGCGGGCCGGGTCAGCCAGAAGATGGCGCCGGTGCTGCGGCAGGTCTACGACCAGATGCCGAACCCGAAGTGGGTCATTTCCATGGGGGTCTGCGCCTCCTCCGGCGGCATGTTCAACAACTACGCCATCGTCCAGGGCGTCGACCACGTCGTCCCGGTCGACATCTACCTCCCCGGCTGCCCGCCGCGGCCCGAGATGCTGATGGACGCCATCCTCAAGCTCCACCAGAAGATCCAGGGCTCCAAGCTCGGGGTGAACGCGCAGGAAGCGGCCCGCGAGGCGGAGGAGGCGGCGCTCAAGGCCCTGCCCACGATCGAGATGAAGGGGCTGCTGCGGTGAGCGACGCGAACAACACCGCGGGTGACGCGGGCGACGTCAATCCCGAGAAGGAACTGTCCGCCGAGAACCTCCCGGGCCAGCGCGGCCAGGGCGGCGAGGAGATCCGCGTCCAGCGCGGCATGTTCGGCGCCAACAACGGCGGCGACACCTCCGGCTACGGCGGCCTGGTCCGCTCCGTCCGGCTCCCCGGACCGGCGACCCGCCCCTACGGGGGCTGGTTCGACGAGGTCGCCGACGAACTCGAGGGCGCGCTGGAGGAGCAAGGGCTCCTGCCGGACAACGCCATCGAGAGGACGGTCGTCGACCGCGGCGAGCTGACCTTCCACATCGAGCGCGAGCACCTGGTCCGCGTCGCCCGCACCCTGCGCGACGACCCGGCCCTGCGCTTCGAGCTGTGCACCGGCGTCAGCGGCGTCCACTACCCGCACGACAAGGGCCGCGAGCTGCACGCCGTCTACCACCTGCGCTCGATCACCCACAACCGGCTGATCCGCCTCGAAGTCAGTGCCCCCGACGGCGACCCGCACATCCCGTCGCTGGTCTCCGTCTACCCGACCAACGACTGGCACGAGCGCGAGACGTACGACTTCTTCGGCATCGTCTTCGACGATCACCCGGCCCTGACGCGGATCATGATGCCGGACGACTGGCAGGGCTTTCCGCAGCGCAAGGACTACCCCCTCGGCGGCATCCCCGTCGAGTACAAGGGCGCCCAGATCCCGGCTCCGGACCAGCGGAGGTCGTACTCGTGAGCACTTCCCACGCCTCCCCGAGGGAGACGACCGAAGGCACCGTCTACACGGTCACCGGCGGCGACTGGGACGAGGTGGTCCAGTCCGCGGCCCGCGCCGACGACGAGCGCATCGTCGTCAACATGGGCCCGCAGCACCCGTCCACGCACGGCGTGCTCCGCCTCATCCTGGAGATCGACGGCGAGACGGTCACCGAGGCCCGGTGCGGCATCGGCTACCTGCACACCGGCATCGAGAAGAACCTCGAGTACCGGACCTGGACCCAGGGCACCACGTTCGTGACGCGCATGGACTACCTGACGCCGTTCTTCAACGAGGCGGCGTACTGCCTGGGCGTCGAGAAGCTCCTCGGCATCGAGGACCAGATCCCGGACCGGGCCACGATCATCCGGGTCATGCTCATGGAGCTGAACCGGCTCTCCTCGCACCTGGTGGCCATCGCCACCGGCGGCATGGAGCTGGGCGCCACCACGATCATGATCTACGGCTTCCGTGATCGTGAACTGATTCTCGACATCTACGAGCTGATCACCGGCCTCAGGATGAACCACGCGTACATCCGCCCGGGCGGGCTCGCCCAGGACCTGCCGCCGGGCGCGGTGGACCAGATCCGCGAGTTCGTGAAGAAGATGAAGAAGAACCTCCCGGAGTACGACAAGCTCGCCACCGGGAACCCCATCTTCAAGGCCCGCATGCAGGACGTCGGCTACCTCGACCTGGCCGGCTGCATGGCGCTGGGCGCCACCGGCCCCGTCCTCAGGTCCACCGGTCTCCCGCACGACCTGCGCAAGACCCAGCCGTACTGCGGCTACGAGACGTACGACTTCGACGTCCCGACCGCCGACACCTGCGACTCCTACGGCCGCTTCCTGATCCGGCTGGAGGAGATGCGCCAGTCGCTCCGCATCGTCGAGCAGTGCCTGGACCGGCTCCAGCCCGGCCCGGTCATGGTCGCCGACAAGAAGATCGCCTGGCCCGCCCAGCTCGCCCTGGGGCCGGACGGCCTGGGCAACTCCCTCGACCACATCAAGAAGATCATGGGCACCTCCATGGAGGCCCTGATCCACCACTTCAAGCTGGTCACCGAGGGCTTCCGGGTGCCGCCGGGACAGGCGTACACGGCGGTCGAGTCGCCCAAGGGCGAACTCGGGGTGCACGTCGTCTCCGACGGCGGAACCCGCCCCTTCCGGGTCCACTTCCGCGACCCGTCCTTCACCAACCTGCAGGCCATGGCGGCGATGTGCGAAGGCGGCCAGGTCGCCGACGTCATCGTGGCCGTGGCGTCCATCGACCCCGTGATGGGAGGCGTCGACCGGTGACCACCTCTTCTTCGGAGCGGGGCGTCAGCCTGGGCATGCCGGAACTGCCCGCGCCCGCCTACCCGGACGACGTCCGGGCCCGGCTGGAGACCGACGCGCGCGAGATCATCGCCCGCTACCCGGACTCCCGGTCCGCCCTCCTGCCGCTGCTGCACCTCGTGCAGTCGCAGGAGGGACACGTCACGCGCACCGGGATGCGGTTCTGCGCGGACATGCTGGACCTCACCACCGCCGAGGTCACCGCGGTCGCCACCTTCTACACCATGTACCGGCGCGGGCCGAGCGGCGACTACCAGGTCGGCGTGTGCACCAACACGCTGTGCGCGGTGATGGGCGGCGACGCCATCTTCGAGTCCCTCCAGGAGCACCTCGGCGTCGGAAACGGCGAGACCACCGAGGACGGCAAGGTCACCCTGGAGCACATCGAGTGCAACGCGGCCTGCGACTTCGCCCCGGTCGTGATGGTCAACTGGGAGTTCTTCGACAACCAGACCCCGGAGAGCGTCAAGGCCCTCGTCGACGACCTGCGCGCGGGACGGCCGGTGACGCCCACGCGCGGTGCGCCGCTGTGCACCTTCAAGGAGACCGCCCGGATCCTGGCGGGCTTCCCCGACGAGCGGGACGGCGCCGTCGCGGCCGGCGGCAGCGCGGGTCCCGCCTCCCTGGCCGGGCTCAAGCTCGCCAAGGGCGAGGCGTCCGCCGCGCGCGTGGTGCACCCGCGGGACGGCGGACCGCACGACGCGTCGCAGGACCGGGCCGTGCACGACCCGTCCCCGACGCAGCACCTCAGCTCGCACGACGCGCCGCAGGACACATCGGCATCCGACCCTTCCCACCCGGCAGGGCCCACCGCCGAGGAGGGGGAGTGATGACCGTGGCAGCCGAGATCAGGGGCAGCAGCCCGGAGAAGCTGCTCGCACCCGTGCTGTCGGCCTTCTGGGACGAGGACGAGTCGTGGACTCTCGACGTCTACCGGAGGCACGAGGGGTACGAGGGGCTCCGCAAGGCGCTGGCGATGGCGCCGGACGACCTGATCGCGTACGTCAAGGAGTCCGGTCTGCGCGGACGCGGCGGTGCCGGGTTCCCGACGGGCATGAAGTGGCAGTTCATTCCTCAGGGGGACGGCAAGCCTCACTATCTAGTTGTCAACGCCGACGAATCGGAGCCGGGAACGTGCAAGGACATCCCGCTCCTCTTCGCGAACCCGCACAGCCTCATCGAGGGCATCGTCATCGCGTGTTACGCCATCAGGTCTTCGCATGCCTTCATCTACCTGCGTGGTGAAGTCGTCCCAGTGCTGCGGCGGTTGCACGAGGCCGTGCGCGAGGCCTACGCGGCCGGCTTCCTCGGCGAGAACATCCTGGGCAGCGGACTCGATCTCGAACTCACCGTGCACGCGGGCGCGGGCGCGTACATCTGCGGTGAGGAGACCGCACTGCTCGACTCGCTCGAAGGCCGCCGGGGTCAACCGCGGCTCCGTCCCCCCTTCCCTGCCGTCGCGGGCCTCTACGCGTGCCCGACTGTGGTGAACAACGTCGAATCGATCGCTTCGGTTCCCGCGATCCTGAACAAGGGCAAGGACTGGTTCAGGTCGATGGGCAGCGAGAAGTCCCCGGGCTTCACGCTCTACTCGCTCAGCGGCCACGTCGCGGGCCCCGGCCAGTACGAGGCCCCGCTCGGCATCACGCTGCGCCAGCTCCTCGACATGAGCGGCGGCATGCGGCCCGGCCACCGCCTCAAGTTCTGGACGCCCGGAGGCTCCTCGACGCCGATGTTCACCGACGAGCACCTCGACGTCCCCCTCGACTACGAAGGGGTGGGCGCCGCCGGATCCATGCTCGGCACCAAGGCGCTCCAGTGCTTCGACGAGACGACCTGCGTCGTGCGGGCCGTCACCCGCTGGACCGAGTTCTACGCCCACGAGTCCTGCGGCAAGTGCACGCCCTGCCGCGAGGGCACGTACTGGCTCGTCCAGCTGCTGCGCGACATCGAGGCCGGCAAGGGACAGATGTCCGACCTCGACAAGCTGAACGACATCGCCGACAACATCAACGGCAAGTCCTTCTGCGCCCTCGGCGACGGTGCCGCCTCGCCGATCTTCTCCTCGCTCAAGTACTTCCGCGAGGAGTACGAGGAGCACATCACGGGCCGCGGCTGCCCCTTCGACCCGGCCAAGTCGACGGCCTGGGCCGACCGCACGGAGGTGAAGGCATGACCGTGACCACCAATACTCCCTCGGGAGGGGGAGCTGCGGCGGTCCCGCCGGAGGACCTCGTCACGCTGACCATCGACGGAGCCGAGATCAGCGTGCCCAAGGGCACCCTGGTCATCCGGGCCGCCGAGCAGCTCGGCATCGAGATTCCCCGGTTCTGCGACCACCCTCTCCTCGACCCGGCCGGCGCCTGTCGCCAGTGCATCGTCGAGGTCGAGGGCCAGCGCAAGCCCATGGCGTCCTGCACCATCACCTGCACCGACGGCATGGTGGTGAAGACGCAGCTCACCTCGCCCGTCGCCGAGAAGGCCCAGCACGGTGTGATGGAGCTGCTGCTCATCAACCACCCACTGGACTGCCCGGTCTGCGACAAGGGCGGCGAGTGCCCGCTGCAGAACCAGGCCGTGTCGCACGGCCAGGCCGACTCCCGCTTCGACGGCAAGAAGCGGACCTACGAGAAGCCCGTGCCGATCTCCACGCAGGTCCTGCTCGACCGCGAGCGCTGCGTGCTGTGCGCCCGCTGCACCCGGTTCTCCAACCAGGTCGCGGGCGACCCGATGATCGAGCTGATCGAGCGGGGCGCGCTGCAGCAGGTCGGCACCGGCGAGGGCGACCCCTTCGAGTCGTACTTCTCCGGCAACACCATCCAGATCTGCCCGGTCGGCGCCCTGACCTCGGCGGCCTACCGGTTCCGCTCCCGCCCCTTCGACCTGATCTCCTCGCCGTCGGTGTGCGAGCACTGCTCCGGCGGCTGCGCGACCCGTACCGACCACCGGCGCGGCAAGGTCATGCGGCGCCTCGCGGCCAACGAGCCCGAGGTCAACGAGGAGTGGATCTGCGACAAGGGCCGCTTCGGCTTCCGGTACGCCCAGCAGCGCGACCGGCTCACCACGCCGCTGGTGCGCAACGCCGAGGGCGAGCTGGAGCCCGCCTCCTGGCCGGAGGCGCTGCAGATCGCCGCACAGGGACTGCTCGCCTCCAGGGGCCGCACCGGCGTCCTGACCGGCGGGCGGCTCACCGTCGAGGACGCCTACGCCTACAGCAAGTTCGCGCGCGTGGCGCTCGACACCAACGACATCGACTTCCGCGCGCGCGTGCACAGCGCCGAGGAGGCCGACTTCCTGGCCTCCTACGTCGCCGGGCGCGGCCGTGACCTCGACGGCACCGGCGTCACGTACACGTCGCTGGAGAAGGCGCCCGCCGTCCTGCTGGTCGGCTTCGAGGCCGAGGAGGAGGCGCCCGGCGTCTTCCTCAGGCTGCGCAAGGCCTGGCGGGGGCACGGGCAGAAGGTGTTCTCCCTGGCCACGCACGCCACGCGGGGCCTGGAGAAGGCGGGCGGCACCCTGCTCCCCGCCGCCCCGGGCACCGAGACGGAGTGGCTGGACGCCCTCGCCGCCGGCGTCGGCCTGGAAGAGGGAGGCTCCCAGGCGGCCGAGGCGCTGCGCGCCGAGGGCGCCGTGATCGTCGTCGGCGAACGGCTGGCGTCCGTGGCCGGCGGCCTCACCTCCGCCGTACGGACCGCCGCCGCGACCGGCGCCCGGCTGGTGTGGATCCCGCGCCGGTCCGGGGAGCGCGGCGCGATCGAGGCGGGCGCGCTGCCGTCGCTGCTGCCCGGCGGTCGCCCGGCGACCGACCCGCGCGCGCGTGAGGAGGTCGCCGCCCTGTGGGGCCTGGCCGACCTCCCGCACCGCTACGGCCGCGACACCGGCGAGATCGTCGAGGCCGCGGCCCGGGGCGAACTCCAGGCGCTGCTGGTGGCGGGCGTCGAGGTCGCCGACCTGCCCGATCCCATGCGCGCGCGTGCGGCACTCGACGAGGCCGGGTTCGTGGTGTCGCTGGAGCTGCGGCCCAGCGAGGTCACCGAACACGCCGACGTGGTCCTGCCCGTCGCCGCGGTCGCCGAGAAGCCCGGCACCTTCCTCAACTGGGAGGGCAGGGTGCGCTTCTTCGAGGCCGCACTCAAGCCCGACCAGATGACCCGCCGTCTCGCCCCCACCGACGCCCGCGTCCTGCAGATGCTGGCCGACGCCATGGACGTACATCTGGGCCTGCCCGATCTGCGCACCACGCGCGCGGAGATCGACCGGCTGGGTGCCTGGGACGGGCCGCGGGCCGGCGAGCCGCTGCAGACCGCGGGCGCGCTGCCGCGGCCGGCCGCCGGAGAGGCCGTACTGGCCGGGCACCGGCTGCTCCTCGACCAGGGGCTGTTGCAGCAGGGCGACGAGGCGCTGGCCGGCACCCGGCACGCCGCACGCGCGCGCGTGTCGGCCGCCACGGCCGCCGAGGCGGGCGTCAAGGACGGCGACGTCCTCGCCGTGACCGGCCCAGCCGGAGCCGTCGCGTTCCCGCTGCAGGTCACCGAGATGCCGGACCGGGTGGTCTGGCTCCCGCTGAACTCGGCCGGCACCGGCGTCGCCTCCGACGCCGGTGCACTGCCCGGAACCCTCGTCCGCATCGGTCCGGCGACGCCCGAGGGCGCCGCCCCCAAGGAGGTGGAGGCATGAGCCCGTACCTCGCCGCTGAAGACCTGTCGATGTTCGGCACCGACCCCTGGTGGCTGGTCGTCGTCAAGGCGGTGTTCTGCTTCGCCTTCCTGATGGTGACCGTGCTGTTCTCCATCGTGTGGGAGCGCAAGGTCGTCGCCTGGATGCAGCTGCGCATCGGCCCGAACCGGCACGGCCCCTGGGGCATGCTCCAGTCGCTCGCCGACGGCATCAAGCTGATGCTCAAGGAAGACGTCGTCGTCAAGCGCGCCGACAAGGCGGTCTACGTCCTCGCGCCGATCGTCGCGGCCATCCCCGCGTTCATGGCGATCGCGGTGATCCCCTTCGGACCGGCCGGCAACGAGATCTCGATCTTCGGCCACCGCACCGCCATGCAGCTGACCGACCTGCCGATCGCCATGCTGTTCATCCTGGCGGTCGCTTCCGTCGGCATCTACGGCATCGTGCTCGCCGGCTGGAGCTCCGGATCGACCTACCCGCTGCTCGGCGGACTGCGTTCCTGCGCGCAGATGATCTCCTACGAGATCGCGATGGGCGCCGCGTTCGCCTCGGTGTTCCTCTACTCCGGGTCCATGTCCACCTCGGAGATCGTCGCCCAGCAGAGCGACCGCTGGTACATCGTGCTGCTGCCGGTCTCCTTCATCCTGTACATCGTCACGATGGTCGGCGAGACCAACCGCGCCCCCTTCGACATGCCCGAGTCCGAGGGCGACCTGGTGGGCGGCTTCAACACCGAGTACTCGTCGATCAAGTTCGCGATGTTCATGCTCGCCGAGTACGTGAACATGGTGACGGTCTCAGCGGTCGCCACCACGCTGTTCCTCGGCGGCTGGCGGGCTCCCTGGCCGATCAGCACCTTCTGGGAGGGTGCCAACCACGGCTGGTGGCCGCTGCTCTGGTTCGTGGTCAAGGTCCAGTTGCTGCTGTTCTTCTTCATCTGGCTGCGCGGCACCCTTCCCCGGGTCCGCTACGACCAGTTGATGAAGCTCGGCTGGAAGGTCCTCATCCCGGTCTCCCTGGTCTGGCTGATGCTCGTCGCGACCGTACGGGCCCTCAGGAACGAGAACTACGGCTTCAGCGACATCGCCCTCTACATCGGCGGCGGCGTCCTGGTCCTGCTGCTGTTGTCCTTCCTCGTGGACATGTACCGCGACAAGGGCGCGAAGGCCGCCGACCAACCGGCCGAGAGCGAGGCCGCGTTCGACCCGATGGCCGGCGGATTCCCCGTGCCGCCGATGCCCGGACAGCAGATGCCGCCGGTGCCCAGGCGCCGTCCCCGCCGGGAGCGGGAGCTGATTGCCAGTGGTGGGCCCGATACTCACAGTGACGGACCTGTGGGCGGATCTACGGATGGAAAGGAGGCGTCCGATGGCTGAGGAAGACAAGGGACACGAAGCAAACGCGGAACACCGGGACCACGCGGAACACGGTGAACACAAGGGAACCGACCCCGGTTTCCTGAATCCGGTGGCCGGCTTCGGCGTGACCTTCAAGGCCATGTTCAAGAAGCGGCTGACCGAGCAGTACCCGGAGCAGAAGAAGACCACCGCTCCGCGCTTCCACGGACGGCACCAGCTCAACCGCCATCCGGACGGCCTGGAGAAGTGCGTCGGCTGCGAGCTGTGCGCCTGGGCCTGCCCCGCCGACGCCATCTACGTGGAGGGCGCGGACAACACCGACGAGGAGCGCTACTCGCCGGGCGAGCGGTACGGCCGCGTCTACCAGATCAACTACGCCCGCTGCATCCTGTGCGGCCTGTGCATCGAGGCGTGCCCCACGCGCGCGTTGACGATGACCAACGAGTTCGAGCTGGCCGACTCCAGCCGCGCCAACCTCATCTTCACCAAGGACCAGCTGCTCGCCGGTCTGGAGGAGGGCATGGTCGACTCGCCCCACGCCATCTACCCGGGCACCGACGAGCAGGACTACTACCGGGGCCTGGTCACCGAGGCCGCACCCGGCACGGTCCAGCAGGTCGCCCACTCCAAGGGCGAGGTGGTCCAGGAGGGCGACTCGACCTTCGGCGGGACCGAGCCGGCGTCGGAGGAGGTGATCCGCCGATGAGCGCCCAGCTCGCCGCCTATTCGACGTCCACCGGAGAGGCCGTCCAGTTCTGGATCCTCGGCACCGTCGCGGTGATCGGCGCCCTGTGCACCGTCTTCATGAGGAAGGCCGTGCACAGCGCGCTGTGCCTCGCCGGGACCATGATCGTCCTGGCGGTGTTCTACCTGGCCAACGGCGCCTACTTCCTCGGCATCGTGCAGATCGTCGTCTACACCGGCGCCATCATGATGCTGTTCCTGTTCGTGGTGATGCTCGTCGGCGTCACCGCGGCGGACTCCCTGAAGGAGACCATCAAGGGGCAGCGCTGGCTCGCCCTGCTGTCCGGGCTCGGCTTCGGCATCCTGGTGATCGCCGGCATCGGCAACGCCTCCGTCACCGAGTTCACCGGACTCGCCCAGGCGAACGCGAACGGCAACGTGGAGGGCATCGCGTCCCTCATCTTCACCAAGTACGTCTTCGCCTTCGAGATCACCGGCGCGCTGCTCATCACGGCCGCCGTCGGCGCCATGGTGCTCACCCACCGCGAGCGCACCGAGCGCGCACGCACCCAGCGCGAGCTGTCCGAGCAGCGCGTCCGCGACGGCAAGTACCTGCCGCCGCTGCCCGCCCCCGGCGTATACGCCCGGCACAACGCGGTCGACATCGCGGGCCTGCTGCCCGACGGCACTCCGTCCGAGCTGACCGTCAGCAAGACGCTGCGGGAGCGCGGCCAGATCCGCGACGTGTCGACGGAGGCGCTGAACGACCTGAAGGCGCTGGAGCAGCGGGCCGAGGAGCGGCTGGAACGCAAGGCCGTCGGTCCCGCGGGCTCCGGGCGGCCCGACACGCGGCCCGACTCCAAGCGGTCCGAGGAGGCGTCGAAGTGAACCCCGTGAACTACCTGTACCTCGCGGCCCTGCTGTTCACGATCGGCGCCACCGGCGTACTGATCCGGCGCAACGCGATCGTGGTCTTCATGTGCGTCGAGCTGATGCTCAACGCCTGCAACCTCGCGTTCGTCGCGTTCTCCCGGCTGCACGGAAACCTGGACGGCCAGATCATCGCCTTCTTCACGATGGTCGTCGCCGCCGCGGAGGTCGTGGTCGGGCTCGCGATCATCGTGTCCCTGTTCCGTTCCCGCCACTCGGCCTCGGTCGACGACGCCAGCCTGATGAAGCTGTGAGGGGCTGAAGTGGAGAACCTGATTGCGCTGCTGGTGGCGGCGCCCCTGCTCGGAGCGGTCGTCCTGCTGTGCGGCGGACGCCGACTGGACCGTGTCGGCCACTGGGTCGGCACGCTGCTGGCCGCCGTGTCCTTCGTGATCGGCCTCGTGCTCTTCGCCGACCTGCTCGGCAACGGCGCCGAGGACCGCACCCTGACACAGCACCTCTTCAGCTGGATCCCGGTGGAGGGCTTCCAGGCCGACGTCGCCTTCCGGCTCGACCAGTTGTCGATGACGTTCGTCCTGCTGATCACCGGCGTCGGCTCGCTCATCCACCTGTACTCCGTCGCGTACATGGAGCACGACGAGCGCCGCCGCCGCTTCTTCGGCTACCTGAACCTGTTCCTCGCGGCGATGCTGATCCTCGTCCTCGCCGACAACTACCTGCTGCTGTACGTCGGCTGGGAGGGCGTCGGTCTCGCCTCCTACCTGCTGATCGGCTTCTGGCAGCACAAGCCCAGCGCCGCCACCGCCGCGAAGAAGGCCTTCCTGGTCAACCGCGTCGGCGACATGGGCCTGTCCATCGGCATCATGCTGATGTTCCTGTGGTTCGGCACCTTCGCCTTCGGGCCGGTGCTCGGCGGCCACGGGGAGGCCGGGCTCGCGAGCGGGGCGGACGAGGGCAAGCTCACCGCGATCGCCCTGATGCTGCTGCTCGCCGCCTGCGGCAAGTCCGCCCAGGTGCCGCTGCAGTCCTGGCTCGGTGACGCGATGGAGGGCCCGACCCCGGTCTCCGCCCTCATCCACGCCGCGACCATGGTGACGGCGGGTGTCTACCTGATCGTCCGCTCCGGCGCCATCTTCAACGGCGCGCCCGACGCGCAGCTGGTGGTCACCATCGTCGGCGCGGTCACGCTGCTCTTCGGTGCGATCGTCGGTTGTGCCAAGGACGACATCAAGAAGGCGCTGGCCGGCTCGACCATGTCGCAGATCGGCTACATGGTGCTGGCCGCGGGCCTCGGCCCCATCGGCTACGTCTTCGCGATCATGCACCTGGTCACGCACGGCTTCTTCAAGGCCGGGCTGTTCCTCGGCGCCGGCTCCGTCATGCACGGCATGAACGACGAGGTCGACATGCGCCGCTACGGCGGACTGCGCAAGTACATGCCGGTCACCTTCGTCACCTTCGGCCTCGGCTACCTCGCCATCATCGGCTTCCCGGGCCTGTCCGGCTTCTTCTCCAAGGACAAGATCATCGAGGCGGCGTTCGCCAAGGGCGGCACCGAGGGCTGGATCCTCGGCGCCTGTGCCCTGCTGGGCGCGGCCATCACCGCGTACTACATGACGCGCGTGATGCTGATGACGTTCTTCGGCGAGGAACGCTGGCGCAACGCCCCGACGCCGTCGCCCGCGAAGCCCGACGTGGAGCCCGCCGCCGAGACCCGCGGCGCATACGAGCCGCCGCACCCGCACGAGTCGCCGGGGCTCATGACGATCCCGATGATCGTGCTGGCCGTCGGATCCGTCGCAGGCGGTGCCTTCTTCAGCATCGGCGACCGCTTCCTGCACTGGCTGGAGCCCATCACCGGGCACAGCCACGGCGACGCGCCGATCAGCGCCGGTGCGGTCACCGGGGCGACGGTGGCCTGCATGGTCGTCGGCGTCGCGCTCGCCTGGGCGCAGTACGGGCGCCGTCCGGTCCCGGCCGTCGCCCCGCGCGGATCGCTGCTCACCCGGGCCGCCCGGCGCGACCTGCTCCAGGACGACTTCAACCACGTCGTCCTGGTCCGCGGCGGCGAGCACCTCACGCGCTCCCTGGTCTACGTCGACCACACCCTGGTCGACGGAGTCGTCAACGGCACGGCGGCCTCGTTCGGCGGCCTGTCCGGGCGGATGCGCAAGCTGCAGAACGGCTTCGCGCGCTCGTACGCGGTCTCGATGTTCGGCGGTGCGGCACTCCTCGTCGCCGCGACCCTGCTGATGAGGGCGGTCTGATACCGATGTCCTTTCCCCTGCTGACAGTCACGGCGGCCCTCCCGGCCGTCGGGGCGATCGCCACGGCAGCCGTGCCGGCCGCGCGTCGCACCGCGGCCAAGTGGCTGGCGCTGCTGGTCTCGCTGGCCACGCTCGCTCTGGCGATCACGGTGCTGGTCCGCTTCGACCCCGACGGCGACCGCTACCAGCTCACCGAGTCCCACTCCTGGATCGCGGACTTCGGTGTCCGGTACGAACTGGGCGTGGACGGCATCGCGGTGGCGCTGATCGCGCTGACCGCCCTGCTGATCCCGTTCATCATCCTCGCGGGCTGGCACGACGCCGAC
The DNA here is from genome assembly GCF_040686295.1 of Streptomyces sp. NPDC085944. Taxonomy (NCBI): domain Bacteria; kingdom Bacillati; phylum Actinomycetota; class Actinomycetes; order Kitasatosporales; family Streptomycetaceae; genus Streptomyces; species Streptomyces sp. NPDC085944. The sequence continues at coordinate 152,425 of NZ_JBFBJX010000001.1, forward strand.
CCGCTGGAGACCGGCAGCAGCCGGTGGCGGCCGACGCAGGGCTTCTTCGCCCTGATCCTGGCCGTCGAGGCGATGGTGATCATCTCCTTCGAGGCCACCGACGTCTTCCTCTTCTACATCTTCTTCGAAGCCATGCTGATCCCGCTGTACTTCCTGATCGGCGGCTTCGGGGACCGGGCGCACGAGCACGGCGAGAAGACGGCGGCGACCCAGCGCTCGTACGCCGCGGTGAAGTTCCTGCTCTACAACCTGGCCGGCGGTCTGATCATGCTGGCCGCGGTGATCGGCCTGTACGTGGTCGCCGGGAACTTCTCCCTCACGGAGATCGCCGAGGCGCGGGCCAACGGCTCGCTGGACATGGCGACCAGCACCGAGCGCTGGCTCTTCCTCGGCTTCTTCTTCGCCTTCGCGGTGAAGGCGCCGCTGTTCCCGCTGCACACCTGGCTGCCCAACGCCATGGGGGAGTCGACCGCGCCGGTCGCCGTGCTCATCACGGCGGTCGTCGACAAGGTCGGCACCTTCGCGATGCTCCGCTTCTGCCTCCAGCTCTTCCCGGAGGCCAGCAAGTGGGCGACGCCGGTCGTCCTGGTCCTGGCGGTCATCAGCATCATCTACGGCGCGCTGCTCGCGGTCGGCCAGCGCGACATCAAGCGGCTGATCGCCTACGCGTCGATCTCGCACTTCGGGTTCATCATCATGGGCATCTTCGCGATGACCAGCCAGGGCCAGTCCGGCGCCACGCTGTACATGGTCAACCACGGCATCTCGACCGCGGTGCTGATGCTGATCGCCGGATTCCTGATCTCGCGGCGCGGCTCGCGGCTCATCGCCGACTTCGGCGGTGTGCAGAAGGTCGCCCCGATCCTGGCCGGCACCTTCCTGATCGGCGGCCTGGCGACCCTCTCCCTGCCGGGGCTCGCGCCCTTCGTCAGTGAGTTCCTGGTCCTGGTCGGCACGTTCACGCGCTATCCGGTGATCGGCATCATCGCCACCCTCGGCATCGTCCTCGCCGCGCTCTACACCCTGGTCCTCTACCAGCGGACGATGACGGGCCCGGTGAAGGCCGAGGTGAACGGCATGGCCGACCTCCGGGTGCGCGAGCTGGTGGTGGTGGCACCGCTGGTGGCGCTGCTGATCTTCCTGGGCGTCTTCCCGAAGCCCGTGACGGACATCGTCAACCCGGCGGTGGAGCAGACCATGTCCGACGTACACAAGACGGACCCCCAGCCTGAGGTGGAGGCGGCCAAGTGAGCGCAACAGCCGTCCACAGCCTGTGGACAACGGCGGCGACGGCGGCCGACCCGATCGCCAAGATCGACGCGCCGAAGATCGAGTACGGGCAGCTGTCGCCCGTCCTCATCGTCATCGGTGCCGCGATCATCGGAATCCTGGTCGAGGCCTTCGTGCCGCGCAGGTCCCGGTACTACGCCCAGATGTTCGTGTCGGCCGTCGCCCTGATCGCGGCGTTCGCGGCGGTCGTCGCGCTTGCGGCGCGCGGCTACGGCACGACCAAGGCCGGCATCACGGCGATGGGCGCCGTCGCCGTCGACGGACCCGCCCTGTTCCTTCAGGGCACCATCCTGTTGACCAGCCTGGTCGGCCTGTTCACCTTCGCCGAGCGGCGCCTCGACCCGGAACAGCACGGCAACCGCGTCGACTCCTTCGCCGCGCAGGCGGCCGCCGTGCCGGGCAGCGAGAGCGAGCAGAAGGCGGTCAAGGCGGGCTTCACCACGACGGAGGTGTTCCCGCTCCTGCTCTTCGCCGTCGTCGGCATGCTGGTCTTCCCGGCGGCCAACGACCTGCTGACGCTCTTCGTGGCCCTGGAGGTCTTCTCCCTCCCGCTGTACCTGCTGTGCGCGCTGGCCCGCCGCAAGCGGCTCATGTCGCAGGAGGCCGCGGTCAAGTACTTCCTGCTCGGCGCCTTCGCCTCCGCGTTCACCCTGTTCGGCATCGCGCTGCTCTACGGCTACGCGGGCTCGATGTCGTACGGCACGATCGCCCGGGTCGTCGACGGCACCGTCCAGAACGTCACCCCGGCGCTCGCGAACACCATGGGCAACGACGCGCTGCTGCTCGTCGGCTCCGCGCTGATCGTCATGGGCCTGCTGTTCAAGGTGGGCGCCGTGCCGTTCCACATGTGGACGCCGGACGTGTACCAGGGGGCGCCGACGCCGGTGACCGGCTTCATGGCGGCGGCGACCAAGGTGGCCGCCTTCGGCGCCCTGCTCCGCATCCTCTACGTCGTCCTGCCCGGCCTGCGCTGGGACTGGCGGCCGGTGATGTGGGGCGTGGCGATCGTCACGATGCTGGCCGGTGCGATCGTCGCGATCACCCAGACCGACATCAAGCGGCTGCTGGCGTACTCGTCGATCGCGCACGCGGGCTTCATCCTCGCCGGTGTCATCGCGACCACGCCGGAGGGCATCTCGTCCGTGCTCTTCTACCTGGCTGCGTACTCCTTCGTCACGATCGGCGCCTTCGCGGTCGTCACGCTGGTGCGCGACGCGGGCGGCGAGGCGACGCACCTGTCGAAGTGGGCCGGGCTCGGCCGCCGGTCGCCGCTGGTCGCGGCGGTCTTCGCGGTGTTCCTGCTGGCCTTCGCCGGTATCCCGCTGACCTCGGGGTTCTCGGGGAAGTTCGCCGTGTTCAAGGCGGCGGCGGAGGGCGGCGCGGCTCCGCTGGTCGTGATCGGTGTGATCTCCTCGGCGATCGCGGCGTTCTTCTACATCCGGGTGATCGTGCTGATGTTCTTCAGCGATCCGCGCCCGGAGGGCCCGACGGTCGCGGTGCCGTCCCCGCTGACGATGACGGCGATCGCCGTGGGCGTGGCGGTCACGGTGGTGCTCGGTGTGGCACCGCAGTACTTCCTGGACCTGGCGGGTCAGGCGGGGGTGTTCGTGCGCTGACGCCGTGCTCGCGGCTTTGTGGCCGCACGGCTGTGGTCCGGCCCCTCTTCGAGGAGGTGCCGGACCACAGCCGTGTGTGCCGGGGCTACTCGCCGCCGCGGCGCGGCTTGATGGCCGTCAGGTCCAGATCCATCGGGAAGGGCGCGCTCACCTTCATGCGTTCGTGGAAGATGCCGACGCTGGTGTAGGCGCGGGTGGTGGGCTCCAGCTCGAAGGCGTGGACGACGGCGAGGCCCTTCTCGTTCTCCACCCGCCAGTAGTGGGCGATGCCCGCCCGGGCGTACTTCAGGGGCTTGGTCTCGCGGTCGCGGGACACCGATTCGGGGGAGACGACCTCGACGGCAAGGGTGATGGCCTCGGCGGGGAAGCGGGTCTGCTCCGAATCCCGGACCACCTCTTCCCGCACGACGATCACATCTGGCTCGGGCCGGTTCTGCCGGTCGATGTCGATGGTGAACTCGCGGATGACGTCGAACTCCGCCGGGGCGAGAGAGTGGAGCTGCCACTCGAAGAAGCTCACAGCACGTGAGTGAAAGATGGTCTGGGGGCTTACGAAGACGAGGCTCCCGTCGATCAGCTCCGTGTGAGGAGGCAGGTTCGGAAGCCGGTCCAGGTCGTCCGCGGTCCAGCCGCCCTCCGGCGGGGTCGGCCAGTCGGGTGTGGACGCCTTCGGTGCGAGGCTCATCAGTGCTCCCATGGGACGGAGTCTCACGGGTGCAATCAGACTATCCGCCGGAAACGGGCGGGTCTCCCGCGAACGTGTGAACGATCGTCGTGTCCTGGACGCGGGGCCGCATGGGCAACCTGTGGATAAATCCGGGGCTGTCGGCGCGGACCCCTATCGTTGAGGAAGTGGTCGGGGCAGGACGGACCGGACGGGCGAGGCAGTACGTACGGGGGACGAGACGATGGGCGGGACGGGCGTGATCGGCGAGATGGCAGAGACGGCGCAGGTGAGGGACGGGGACAGCGAGGCGCTGGCCACCCTGCACCGGGTCTTCGGATACGACGCCTTCCGCGGCGAGCAGGAGGCGATCGTCGAGCACGTGATCGCCGGCGGTGACGCCGTCGTGCTCATGCCGACCGGTGGCGGAAAGTCCTTGTGCTACCAGATTCCTTCCCTGGTCAGGCCCGGCACGGGCATCGTGGTCTCGCCACTGATCGCGCTGATGCAGGACCAGGTCGACGCGCTGCGGGCGCTCGGCGTGCGGGCGGGGTTCATGAACTCCACGCAGGACTTCGACGAGCGGCGCGTGACCGAGGCCGAGTTCCTCGCCGGGGAGCTGGACCTGCTGTACCTGGCGCCCGAGCGGCTGCGCCTGGACAGCACCCTCGACCTGCTCTCCCGCGGCAAGATCTCCCTCTTCGCCATCGACGAGGCGCACTGCGTGTCGCAGTGGGGCCACGACTTCCGGCCCGACTACCTCGCCCTGTCCCTGCTCGGCGAGCGCTGGCCGGACGTGCCCCGCCTCGCGCTCACGGCGACGGCCACCGACGCCACCCACCGCGAGATCACCGAGCGGCTGCACATGCCGGCGGCGCGGCACTTCGTGGCCAGCTTCGACCGGCCCAACATCCAGTACCGGATCGTGCCGAAGTCCGACCCCAAGAAGCAGCTCCTGAGCTTCCTGCGGCAGGAGCACCCCGGGGACGCCGGCATCGTGTACTGCCTCTCGCGGAACTCGGTCGGGAAGACCGCCGAGTTCCTCTCGCGCAACGGAGTCGAGGCGGTGCCGTACCACGCGGGCCTGGACGCGGGCACCCGCGCCGCGCACCAGTCGAGGTTCCTGCGCGAGGAGGGCCTGGTCGTCGTGGCGACCATCGCCTTCGGCATGGGCATCGACAAGCCCGACGTGCGGTTCGTCGCGCACCTGGACCTGCCCAAGTCGGTCGAGGGCTACTACCAGGAGACCGGCCGCGCGGGGCGGGACGGCCTGCCCTCCACGGCATGGATGGCGTACGGCCTCAACGACGTCATACAGCAGCGCAAGCTGATCCAGTCCGGCGAGGGCGACGGGGCCTTCCGGCGCCGCGCCCAGTCCCATCTGGACGCCATGCTCGCCCTGTGCGAGACCGCCCGGTGCCGTCGCGGCCAGCTCCTCGCCTACTTCGGACAGGACCCGGACGGGGCCGGCTGCGGCAACTGCGACACCTGCCTGACCCCGCCCGAGACCTGGGACGGCACGGTGGCGGCGCAGAAGGTGCTGTCGACGGTGGTGCGGCTGAAGCGCGAGCGCGGGCAGAAGTTCGGCGCCGGACAGATCATCGACATCCTGCTGGGCAAGCGCACCGCCAAGGTGATCCAGTTCGACCACGACCAGCTCTCCGTGTTCGGCATCGGCGAGGAGTTGACCGAGGGCGAGTGGCGGGGCGTCGCCCGGCAGCTGCTGGCCCAGGGTCTGCTCGCGGTCGAGGGGGAGTACGGCACGCTGGTGCTGACCGAGGCCAGCGGCGAGGTCCTGCGGCGCGAGCGGGAGGTGCCGCTGCGCAAGGAGCCCAAGAAGCCCGCCGAGGCCAGGTCGGCGGGCGGTGGACGCGGCGAGCGCAAGGCGAAGGCGGCCGCGGCCGAGCTGCCCGCGGAGCTGGTCCCCGCCTTCGAGGCACTGCGCGCCTGGCGTGCGGAACAGGCCCGGGAGCAGGGCGTCCCGGCGTACGTCATCTTCCACGACGCCACCCTCCGGGAGATCGCCACCGTCTGGCCCACCTCGGTGGCGCAGCTCGGCGGCATCAGCGGGGTCGGTGAGAAGAAGCTGGCGACGTACGGGGAGGGCGTGGTCGGTGTGCTGGCCGCACTGGAGGGACCGGCCACCGGCGGGGGAGCGGTGGCGGAGGAGGAAGGGGGCCCCGAGCCGGGACCGGAGCCCGAGCCCGACGACTGGGCGTAGGCGACGGGCCGTCGGGCGGTGCCGTCGGGACCGTGTGCTCAGGCCAGGGCGGTCAGGCCAGTGCCGTCAGCCCCGGGGCGAAGGTGATCAGGAGGGGAAGGAGGGGGACCAGGGCGGCTGTCGCCGTGGTCAGGGCGCGCCGGCGGCGGGGCAGGCGGGGCCGGGGCTCCAGCAGGCGGTCGACCCGCTCGCCGAGCAGGCGGTGGCTGGACGCGCAGGAGAGGACGCCGCGGTGCTGGTTCAGCTCGATCAGGGCCAGCGCGGTGGTCAGGTGGCCGCAGCGGCGGGAGGCGGTGTCGTCGGCCGAGAGCTCGACCAGGCGGTGGGTCTGGTCGCAGAAGTGGGCGAAGAGCGGCACGCTGGGGAACCCGGTGGCCAGGGCGGTGGACAGGTGCAGCAGCCAGTCGTGGCGGGCCCGGGCGTGGCCGCGCTCGTGGGTCAGGACCGCGTCCAGCTGATGGTCGGTGAGCCGGTGCAGGGCACCGGTGGTGACGATCAGCTGGGGCGGGTTGCCGGGCATCCACCAGGCGTCCGGGTACTCGTCCTCCAGGACCAGCAGGGGACCGCGGGCGGCGGGGAGCCCGGCGGGCAGGTCGGGGGCGCGCTCGCGCAGATGGGCGCGTGAGCGGGCGCGCCGGCGGCGGGCCTCGACGAGTTCGCGGGCGAGCATCGCGGTCGTCCAGGCGGCACCGCCCGCCAGCAGGAGGGTGAGGACGGCCGCCCAGACCGGTCCGGCGGAGAGGTTGTACGCCGCGGTCACCGCGGGCGGCGCCGGAGCGAAGAGCTGGGCGCGCACGGTGCCGAAGACGGCGGTGGCGCCCAGGACGAGAGCCGTCAGGCAGCACAGCAGCACGGTGGCGACCAGGCACTGCCACACCCACAGCGCGACCACGGGATCCCGCTCGGGCCACGCGGAGCGGGTCAGCGCGCGGGGCACCGGCACCGCGGCGGTCACGGCGACGACGAACAGCAGGAGCAGGCAGACGGTCATGCCACTGGCTCCGGATCCTGGTCGAAGGATGGGCGGCTCTGGCTGTACTGGGGCTGTGCTGTGCTGAGTCGGGTGGTGCCGGCCCGGGTCGTGCGGGACCCCGGGCGCACACCGCCCGACGCCAGTATGACGGGGTCGGGCGGTGTGAGTCAGGTGGCGGCGGGCACCGGACGTGGAATTCGGACGGGGCCCTGTGGGTATGCGCGGGCGCACGGAGGGGGACGCCCCGTCGGACGTCCGTCAGGCCTCCCGGCCGACCACCCGTCCGGTGACCTCGCCCAGTCCGACCCGGACGCCGTCCGGTCCGGGTGCCCAGGCCGACAGGGACACCACGTCGCCGTCCTCCAGGAACGTCCGTTTGCCGTCGGGGAGTTCCAGCGGGTCGCGGCCGTTCCAGGTCAGTTCCAGCAGCGACCCCCGCTCACGCTCGGCGGGCCCGCTCACCGTGCCCGAGCCGTAGAGGTCGCCGGTGCGCAGCGAGGCACCGTTGACCGTCATGTGGGCCAACTGCTGGGCGGCCGTCCAGTACATGGTGGAGAACGGTGGCTCGGAGACGACGTGACCGTTGACGGCGACGGAGATCCGCAGGTCGTAACCGCCGGGTCCGTCCTGGTCGTCGTGCGTGTCGTCCAGGTAGGGCAGCAGCTGGTGCGTACGCTCGGGCGGTGCCACCCGGGCCCCCTCCAGAGCGTCCAGCGGCGTGATCCACGCCGACACGGACGTCGCGAAGGACTTGCCGAGGAACGGGCCGAGCGGGACGTACTCCCAGGCCTGGATGTCCCGCGCCGACCAGTCGTTGAGCAGGCAGAGCCCGAAGACGTGCTCGCGGAAGTCGCCGAGCCCCACCGGGCGGCCCAGGGCGGACGGCGTGCCCACCACGAAGCCCACCTCGGCCTCGATGTCGAGACGGACGGACGGGCCGAAGACGGGAGCGGCGTCGGCAGGGGCCTTGCGCTGCCCCGACGGGCGTACGACGTCCGTGCCGGAGACGACGACCGTGCCGGAGCGGCCGTGGTAGCCGATCGGCAGATGCTTCCAGTTCGGGGTGAGGGAGTCGGCGGCGTCGGGGCGGAAGATCCGGCCGACGTTGCGGGCGTGGTTCTCGGAGGCGTAGAAGTCGACGTAGTCGGCCACCTCGAAGGGCAGATGCAGGGTCACCGACGACAGTGGGTGGAAGAGGGGTTCGAGGACCTCGCGGTGGGAGGGCACCGTCACCCACGCCGTCAGCGCCCGCCGCACGTCCGACCAGGCCGTACGCCCGGCGGCCAGCAGCGGGTTGAGGGTGGGCCGCGCCAGCAGGGACGCGTACGGCGAGCCGAGCGCGTGGGCCGCCGCTCCCGCGTCGAGGACGTGGTCGCCGAGCCGGACACCCACCGTCGGTTCCGTCCGCTCCTGCGAGCCGGGGATCGAGAACACGCCGTACGGAAGGTTGTGCGGGCCGAAGGGGTCGCCCTCGGGGACATCGAAGGGGGGCATCGGGTGCTGCCTCGCTTTCGTGCTCGCCATGTGCGCCGTGCGCGCTGTGTGTCGTGCGGGCCACGTTACGGGTGACCCACCGGTCTTGGGCAGTGCGGCCGGAGGCGGCGTCCGGGCAGGTCGTGCCGTCGTCGACCGGTGCACGGGGCCCCGAGCCGGCCCCGGCCGAGGATGCGTCAGGTTGTGAGCACGATCGGGCGTCGGTGTGCATCGGTGGCCGGGTCCGAACGCACTCGCTACGTCCTCGTTCGGAAGCGGTCGCGGGTGAGTCGGACGGGTGCGGTGTCCGTATTCTCTGATCATGGACCGCACCGCATATTCACTCGTCGCCACCGATCTGGACGGCACGCTGCTCCGCGGCGACGACACCGTCTCCGAACGGTCGCTGGCCGCGCTGGCGCGGGTCGCCGGGGCGGGTGCGCGGCACCTGGTGGTGACGGGGCGGCCGGCCCCCCGGGCGCGCTCCCTGCTCGACCGTCTCGGCTGCACGGGGCTCGCGGTGTGCGGGCAGGGCGCCCAGGTGTACGACGCCGGCGCGCACCGCATGCTGTGGTCGGTCACCCTGGACCGGGAGCTGGCCGAGACCGCGCTCGGCAAGATCGAGGCCGAGGTGGGCCAGGTGCACGCCGCCGTCGACCAGGACGGTGTCGACGGGCTGACGCTCATCGAGCCGGGCTACCTGATGCCCCACCCCGCCCTGCCCGCGGTACGCGTCGAGCGGCGCGAGGAGTTGTGGCGCACGCCCATCACCAAGGTGCTGCTGCGCCACCCCGAGCTGACCGACGACGAGTTGGCGGCGACGGCGCGTGCGGTGGTCGGTTCCCTCGCGACGGTCACCATGTCGGGGCCCGGGACAGTCGAGCTCCAGCCGTGCGGCATCACCAAGGCGACCGGCCTGGCGCTGGCCGCCGAGCACCTGGGCCTGCGGCGGTGCCACACGATCGCCTTCGGGGACATGCCCAACGACATCCCCATGTTCCAGTGGGCGGCCCACGGCGTCGCCATGGCCGGAGCCCACCCCGAACTCAAGGCGGTGGCCGACGAGATCACCACGACGAACGAGGACGACGGCGTGGCCGTCGTCCTCGAGCGGATCTTCCCTGCGTCTTAGGAGCGCACCGCCTTGGAAGCGCACCGTATTGGGGTGCGCACCGTCTCGGGCGCGCGGTGCGGCTCAGTACGCGCTGAAGACGTTGTCCATCGAGCCGTAGCGGTCGGCCGCGTAGTTGCAGGCGGCGGTGATGTTGGCGACCGGGTCGTACGGGTTCCAGGAGGTGCCGGGCACGTGGTACGCCTGGAAGGTCGGGTCGATCACCTGGAGCAGGCCCTTGGACGGGGTGCCGTTGATGGCGTTGATGTCCCAGTTGTTGATGGCGTTCGGGTTGCCGGAGGACTCCCGCATGATGTTGCGGTAAATGCCGTCGTAGGTCCCGGGGATGCCGTGCTGGGCCATGATGTCGAGCGACTCGCGGATCCAGCCGTCGAGGTTGTTCGGGTACGTCGTCGCCGCCGTGGTGGCGGTCGTGGCGGCGGCCGGGGTGGCCGCGGAGGCGGTGGTGGCGCCGATGAGCGGCAGCGCCAGCACCGCGGCACCGGTGCCGGCCACGGCGAGCTTGCGGGCGAGGCGGCCGGTGAAGGCGTGACGGATCTGACCGTTGGCAGACATGTTGTGTCCCTCTCCTTACGCCTACGAGGTGAGCTGTCGGGTTCGGGCGGGGAGGTGCCCGGCCGCGCCCTGACGGGTACGGCTTCACCCCTAGCCGCTCCGGTGCTGACCGGTGCGGCGACTTACCTGGGTCCCCCGCTCCTGCCGGCGAGTGTGTTGGGTGGATGACTGTGCGACGGGCGGTGGCAGGATTCGGCGTCCGCCCGACAGGCCGGGAACGTATGCGAGAGCACATGTCCGGAACAAGTGCAGGAATCACCCAACGCGGCTGTTGACCTTGATCTGGGGTGTTTGTGGCTCTTGATCCTTTGCGGCTGTCAACCCTCAACTGGCTTGCGGGGCAAAGGGAGGGCACAGGTTCAGGCGAGGTTGCCCGTGGAGGGGCCCGAGTGAGCCAACTCACTGGTCTCAATAAGCACGGCAAAACGGGCATTAAACTCAATCGTGGGCCAACCGGCCTTCGCTCGGGACGGCTTCGGGTGTCGAGGGAGGGTGAGGGGGAAGCGGGGAAGGGTGGGCCTGTGGGGCGGGACCGGCGGAAGGGGGGGGTGGCGGGGCGGGGTCGGCAGGGCGGGCGTGTCGCGTCTGCGGGGCGGGCGCGCGTGTCGATCGGGTGACGTTCTCGCAGTGCGGGCCGTTGGGAGGGGTGGTGGGGTCTCGGGCGGCGGCCTCCGGCCCGCTCGCCCCCGGGGTCAGGCTCATCCTCTGGCGATATCGATCAAAATCTGCTCATATCACCTGATCAAAAACATACCGTTCATGATCTGATACCGACCGGCCTGTAGCGGTGGGCGCTAGCGGTGATCGAAACGTGACCGGATACGCTGACTCGAGTGGTGGCAGCGACCTATCGACAAACCAGGTAATCGCCAGTAGACACCAGCAGACAGGAGACCCCTCGTGACCGTCGTCGGGCCGTTCGGGCTGAGCGTGCGGGACCAGGCTCTGGAAGCCGATGTCCAGGCCGGATTGGTTGCTGTCGAGGAAGGGTTGCTTGAGGCAACCAAAAGCGAGGTGCCGTTCATCACGGAGGCCGCCCAGCACCTGGTGCGGGCCGGCGGGAAACGGTTCCGTCCGCTGCTGGTGATGCTCTCGGCCCAGTTCGGCGACCCCTACGCCCCCGGGATCGTCCCCTCGGCCGTGGTCGTGGAGCTGACCCACCTCGCCACGCTGTACCACGACGACGTGATGGACGAGGCCGCCGTGCGGCGCGGGGTGCCCAGCGCCAACACCCGCTGGGGCAACTCGGTCGCGGTCCTCACCGGCGACTTCCTCTTCGCCCGTGCCTCGCAGATCCTCGCCGACCTCGGACCCGAGGCGGTCCGCGTCCAGGCCCTCGCGTTCGAGCGGCTGGTCACCGGCCAGATCCTGGAGACGGCCGGCCCGCAGGACGGCCGCGACCCGGTCGACCACTACCTGGACGTGCTGGGCGGCAAGACGGGCTCGCTGGTGGCGGTCTCCTGCCGGTTCGGCGCGATGATGTCCGGCGCCGACGAGACGGTGGTCGACGTGCTCACCCAGTACGGCGAGCGGCTCGGCGTCGCCTTCCAGCTCGCCGACGACGTCCTGGACATCGCCTCCGACTCCGACGAGTCCGGCAAGACGCCCGGCACCGACCTGCGCGAAGGCATCCCCACCCTGCCCGTGCTGCGGCTGCGCGAGCGGGCGGCCCGGCTGGGGCTCCCCGAGGACATCGCCCTGTGCGAGCTGCTCGACTCGGACCTGAGTGACGACGCGCGGCACGCCGAGGCGCTGCGCCTGCTGCGCGCCCACCCCGCCCTCGAACAGGCGCGCCGGGACACCGTCCGGTACGCCAAGGAGGCCCGGGCCGCGCTGGCCCCGCTGCGGGAGTGCGACGCGAAGGCCGCGCTGGTGGAGCTGTGCGACGCGGTGGTGCACCGCGCCGGGTGACCGCCCCCTGCCCCGCACCCTCCCCAGCCGTCCGCCCCGCCCTCACTGACACGTGCCGTCCGCCGGGTGCCGTACACCGGCCCCTACGGGCCGGGGGAGCCGTCGCCCCTCCGTGTCATCCCGCAGGAGTAGGCGGAGTTGAGTCCGCGGTCTGACGCCTGCGCTCCGGTGATTTGGTCAGATGGACACTACGGACACACACCAATCCTCACCGATTCGGGTGAGAATGGCGGCTCACGGGTGAACACGTGCGAGGTCGTGAGACAGCCGCCGCCGACGACGGAGGTAGGGCACACATGGCACCGATCGATTCCGACGACAACAGGACCGCCGGGGAGGGCGAGGAGCTGCGCGCCGGGCGGCGCAAGGCCGCGCGGTACGTCGTCCCGGTCGCGGTGATGGGAGTGGCGGCCGCGACGATCGGGCTGGTTCCCGCGCTCGCCGACTCCGGGGACCCCGACCTGCCGAAGGTCACGGCGGAGCAGCTCATCGAGAAGATCGCCAAGTCGGACGTCCAGCAGATGTCGGGCACGGTGCGGATCAACACCGATCTGGGCCTGCCGGACCTCGGCGTGCTGGAGAGCGGCCTGATGTCCGGCATGTCCGGAGGTCCGGGGGCGGGCGGGGACGGCGAGGGCTCCGCCGCCGACCCGTCGGCCAAGCTCACCGAGCTGGTGTCCGGCAGCCACACGCTCCGCGTCGCGGCCGACGGCCCCGACCGGCAGAAGCTCTCCCTGCTGGAGAACGCCGCCGAGTACAGCCTGATCCACAACGGCGACGACGTCTGGGGCTACGACAGCAAGTCCAACGAGGTCTACCACTCCACCACCTCCGGCAGCGACGGGCGGCCGGAGAAGGACGTGCCGGACAAGGACGTGCCGGCCACCCCGAAGGACTTCGCCGACCAGGCGCTCAAGGCGGTCGACGACACCACCTCCGTGACCGTCGGCGGCACCGCCCAGGTGGCCGGCCGGGACGCGTACCGCCTCGTCGTCGAGCCCAGGCAGGACGGGTCCACGGTCGGTGCGATCACCGTGGCCGTGGACGCCGAGACCGGCACGCCGCTGAAGTTCACGCTGACCCCGGCGAGCGGCGGCGCCGCCGTCGTGGACGTGGGCTTCACCAAGGTCAGCTTCGCCAAGCCGGACGCGTCGACGTTCGACTTCACGCCGCCCGAGGGGGCGAAGGTCACCGAGGCCGACGAGAGCGCCAAGGCTCCCGAGCACGGGCGCCCGGCCGGGGGCGGGCTCGCCGAAGGGCTGGACGACCTGAAGGTCGTCGGCGAGGGCTGGAACGCGATCGCCACCTTCGACACCGGCGCCCGGGGCGGCCTGCCCACGGCATCCCCCGACGGCGACCTCGGCGCTCTCGGCGGCTTCCTCGGCTCCTTCGGCGACCAGGTCAAGGGTGACTTCGGCTCGGGCACGGTCTTCAAGACCCGCCTCGTCAACGCCCTGATCACCGACGACGGCAAGATCTACGCCGGTGCGGTCACCAAGGACGCGCTGGTGAAGGCGGCCGACACCGCGCAGTAGGACGTACACGGCACGCCCACCGGCGTATGGGGCGCAGGACGAAGCGAGGGAAACGAGGGAGCCGATGGCCGTACCGTCCGCCACGGAGCCGAAGCGCCCGGACCGCGAGCCGGACCGGGGTCAGAGCGCGGACGGCGCCGTCATCGCCACCCGCGGGCTCACCAAGCGCTACCGCGGCGGGCAGCTCGCCGTCGACGGTCTGGACCTGACCGTCCCGGCGGGCAGCGTCTTCGGCTTCCTCGGGCCCAACGGCTCCGGCAAGACCACCACCATCCGCATGCTGATGGGGCTGATCGAACCCACCTCGGGCAGCGCCCGGGTCCTGGGCCTGCCCATGCCGCGCGCGTCCCGCACCGTACTGCCCCGGGTCGGCGCCCTCATCGAGGGCCCGGCCCTGTACGGCTTCCTCTCCGGCCGCGACAACCTGCTGCGCTACGACGCCGCCGACCCGACCGCCGACCCGCGCACCCGGCGCGAGCGCGTCGGCGCGGCGCTCGACCGGGTCGGCCTCGCGGCCGCCGGCGGCAAGAAGGCGAAGGCGTACTCGCTCGGCATGAAGCAGCGGCTCGGTCTCGCCGCGGCGCTGCTCCAGCCGCGCCGGCTGCTCGTCCTGGACGAGCCGACCAACGGGCTCGACCCCCAGGGCATGCGCGAGATCCGCACCCTCGTGCGGGAACTGGCCTCCGACGGCACCACCGTCTTCCTCTCCTCCCACCTGCTGGACGAGATCGAGCAGGTGTGCACCCACGCCGCCGTGATGGCGCAGGGGCGGCTGATCACCCAGGGCGCGGTCGCCGACCTGTCGGCCGGGGCGCGCGGCCGGCTGGTGGTGACCACGCCCGACCCGGGCGACGCGGCCCGGGTGCTGAAGGAACAGGGGGCGGCCGACGTGGTCGTCGACGGGGACCGGGTGACGGCCGAGCCACCGGAGCGCGACCTTGCCGAGGTGAACGCGGCGCTGGTCGCGGCCGGGGTCCGGGTCAGGGGCTTCGCCCTGGAACGCGCCTCGTTGGAGGACGCCTTCGTGGCGCTGACGGGAGAGGGATTCGATGTCGCGGGCTGACGTGCAGGGCGAGCCGGTGGAGGAGTCCGAGGCCACGGCGCCCGGTACGGTGCCGGGCCCGGGCGCCGTGCGGGCCCTGAGCCCGCTGTGGTCGCTCGGGCTGCTCCGCAGCGAACTGCTGATCACATTCCGGCGCTGGCGCACCCTCGCCCTGCTGGCCGTGCTCGCCGCCGTGCCGGTCCTGGTCGGCATCGCCGTGAAGATCGAGACGAGCGACGGGTCCTCGCTGGGCGGTGGCGGCGGTGGCGAGGGGCCGGCGTTCATCTCGCAGATCAGCAACAACGGGCTGTTCCTGGTCTTCACCGCGCTCGCCGCGACCCTCCCGTTCTTTCTGCCGATGGCCGTCGGCGTCGTGGCGGGCGACGCGATCGCGGGCGAGTCGAGCGCGGGCACGCTCCGCTACCTCCTGGTCGCCCCGGCCGGCCGCTCCCGGCTGCTGCTCACCAAGTACGCGACGGTGATCGCCTTCTGCCTGGCCGCCACCCTGGTCGTCGCGGTCTCGGCGCTCGCGGTCGGCGCGCTGCTGTTCCCGGTCGGCGACCTGATCACCATCTCCGGCACCCGGATCACCTACGCGGAGGGTCTGGGGCGGGCGCTGCTGATCGCCCTTGTGGTGGCCGCCTCGCTCGTCGGCGTCGCGGCCCTCGGCCTGTTCGTCTCCACCCTGACGGGCAGCGGCATCGCGGCGATGGCGACCACGGTGGGGCTGCTGATCACCGTCCAGATCCTCGACCAGATCCCGCAGCTCGACGCCCTCCAGCCGTACTTCTTCTCGCACTACTGGCTGTCCTTCGCCGACCTGATGCGCGAACCGGTCTACTGGGACGACCTGGTCAAGAACCTGGGCCTCCAGGCCCTCTACGCGGCGGTCTTCGGCTCGGCGGCCTGGGCCCGGTTCACCACCCGCGACATCACGGCGTGAGGCGGTGCGGCCTCAGCGGGCCTGCCGCACCGACAGGAGCAGGGCGTCGTCGTCCCCCCGCCGGACGAACAGGGCCCCCTTGCCCAGCGCGGCGGCCGGCACCAGGGTGTCCCCGGGCAGCGCCTCGGGCGTCCCGGAGCCCTTCGGCACCACCACGCCCGCACCCGGGCCCGTCATGCCGTACGCGGTGCCGTCGTCGGTGACGGCGGTGACCGTGACGCCCGGCCGGTCGCCCTCGGCCGCCAGGCACCGGCCCGTGCCCGCCCGGACGTCGAACAGGACCGGGCCCAGGCCCAGACGGGTGCCGTTCGGCGAGGCCACCGGCGCGCTCGGGGTGTCCGGGCCGTCGTCGTCGCAGACGGTGCTCGCCAGCAGCCGGCCGCTCGCCAGGTCGTGCGCCGACCACACGTAGGAGCCCGCGGAGCCGGTCGCCCGCCAGCGGGCGACGAACATGCCGTCGCGGACGCCGGCGAGGGTGCCGTTCTGCTCCCCGCCGACGAACGTCCGGCCCGTCTCGACGCCCTCGGGCGCGATGTCCTCGCCGCTCCAGCCGTCCGGCACCCGGATGCCGCCCGACGCGCCGCCCACCACGGGCCCGTCGGGGGTGACCGCCACCACGGTGCTGCCGGCGCACATCGCCGAGTCGCAGTCGGGGATCAGCCCGGCGGGATCGTCGTACCGTGTCACGCGGCCGGTGCCCAGGTCCACGACGGCCCGGTGATCGCCGGCCGAACGCCAGGAGAGCAGCAGCCCGGCGCCGCCGTCCCGGGCCTGGACGGAGCCCTCCTGCGTGTTCACCGGGATCTGGACCTCGTGGAGCGGGGCGACGGAGTCGCCGGAGGCGTCCAGCGGGTAGACCCCGATCCGGACGGTCTCCTTCTCCTTGGTCAGGGCGCCGTCGGTCCGCTCACCGACCGCCCACGCGGCCAGATACGTGCGGTCGCCCTGGCGCACGGCGGTCAGCCGGGGCGCCGAGGGGCCGCCGGGGGCGTCGGGGTCCGCCGCGGGGACCCGGTAGGCGGCGCCGGTCCAGCGCACCTCGCCCGTCGCCGCGTCCCGGACCCGGACCGCGTAGCCGTCACCGGAGGGCTCGACGTAGGCGACCGTGCCGCCGACCGCGACGACCGGCTCGGCCCCGGTGTCCGAGGGCGCCCGGCCCGCTTCCTCGTCCCAGCCCTTCGCCCCGTCGAAGGCGGGGGGAACGGGGAGCCGGGGCGTGGCGTGGCCACCGTCCGGGCCGTGCCCCGCGCCGTCCCGATCCCCGTCGTCGCCCGAGCCGCACCCGGCGAGCAGTACCGCGGCCAGGGCGGCCGCCAGTGCGGTCCTCGTGGTGCGCATCTTCCGTTCCTCCGTGCTGGCTCGTCGTCAGGTGGCCCGGACGCGGATGCGCCGGGCGGCGCGGCCGTCGGCCGTCACCGGGCGGGCCCGCCGCCCCCGCCCGGCTGCGGCGGTTTCGGAAGCCGGGGCGGCGTCGCCGGGCCACCGCCGGCCGGCCCGGTCCCGGGCGCGGTGCCCGGACCGGAGGGTCTGCGCCCGGACTGGAGGCGGGCCGCGCCCGCGATCGGGTTGGTGCCCGCACCGGCGACCGGGTTGCTGCCCGTTCCGGCGGCCGGGGGAGTGGTGCCGGTCCGGGCCGTCGGCGCGTTGCCGGACTGCTCCGCGCGGTGCTTGGCCAGGTGGGAGCCCTGGAGGGCGGTGGCCATGAAACCGGCCGCCACGTTGCCGCTCTCCGGTGGCGCCGTCCTGCGGTCGACGACGGCCAGCCTGGCCATGTCCTTCTCGCTGAAGACGTTGCCGGGCAGCATCCGGGAGGCGGCCCCCGTCACGTCGACGGTGTGCTGCCGGTCACCCGCCTGGAAGTGCAGCCGGTAGCCGAGGTACTGCTCGCTCTTGTCGAAGAGCAGCTCGCCCTTGACCTGGCCGCCCCGCTGCCTGGCCCAGGCGTCGAGGGTGTCCGCGGCCTGCGGCAGCCGGGCCACCCGGCCGAGGCAGGCGACGTAGGCGTCCCCTTCGACGTCGCGGGCCTTGAGCCGGACGCCGCCGTCCGGGGCGCGGACCGTCTCGACGGCGCCCAGCCGCTGATTCGGCACGGTGACCAGGCGCCCGTTGCCGCCGAGTTCGGCGTCGTACTGCCGGCGCATCGCCAGGTACTGGGAGTCGTTGTGGAGGACCCAGGGCGCCGCGGTGCCCACCATGGTCACCCGGGCGTTCGGATTGCCCTCCAGGATGATCTCTGTGTTGGCGATGGCGCCGCCGCCGATGCCGGCGATCACCCAGTTGTCCGCGACCGTCGGGTCGTAGGCACCGTCGCCGACCTCGTCCCCGAGCAGCACCCGCCCGGGAGCCTCGGCGGTCGCCTGCTCCCACTTCGCGGTCGCCTCGACGGTCTCCCTGGCCCGCGCGGCCGGCGAGTCGTCGCCGGCCGCCCGCAAGGCGTCGGCCACCGCCGGCTCGGCCAGGATGTCCAGGGCGGCGGCGGCCCGGCCCTGGCCCTGCGGCAGCGCGGCCAGCCGGTCCCGGGCCTGGAGCGCCTCGGGGGTGGCGACCGTGCCGAGGTGGTCCCCGAGGGCCCGGGCGGCCTCGTCCATCGTCGGCACCTGCCGGTTCACACCCGGTACGACCTCGGGGGGAACGCCGGTGGCCACCAGCGGGGTGCCCACCACTTCGACGGTGACCGGGGGCGAGCCGTCGGCCGGGGAGATCTCGGCGAGCAGCCGCCCGTCGTCGGCGAGGTTCAGCGAGGCACGTCCGTCGACCAGCGGGCCGCGGGCGGCCGCGGTGTCCTCCCACAACTGGAGCGCCGCCAGCGAGACCCGGTCCTTCGGGTCCCCGAACCGGTACGGGTCCCAGCCCACCTCGCGCAGGTGCCGCACCTGGTCGGCGGACTGCACGATGCCCTTGATGGGGTCCACGTGCCAGCGGCCCCGCGAGTCGACCAGCAGGACGTCGGGGTCGCGGCCCGCGAGCGCGGCCCCGCCGCCGATCATGACCTCCCGCTGCGGGTACCGGCCCTCGGGCAGCGCGGCCGCCTCGGCACGCAGCTCCGCCAGCGTCCGCAGCCCGGTGTCGGTGCGCTGCCGGGCCGCCTCGTCCCGGGCGGCGCCGAGCTGCTCCCGGGGGATCGGCGTGCCGTCGGGGCCCAGGCCCGGCAGCGGGAAGGCGGGGGCGGAGCCCAGCGGGGCGCTGTTCGCGCGGCCCTCCGCCACCCGGGACCGGTGCTCCTGGAGCACCTGGGCGTCGGCGGGGGCCAACTGGTCGAGGGGCCTGCCCAGCTCCCGCAGCGCCCGCCGGGCGTCCGTCGTCAGGTGCCGCCCCACCGTGTCGGTGCGGATCGCGACCGCGTACTGCTCCAGCGTCCGGGCCGCCGCGTCGTCGGCCGGCGCGCCCACCCGCAGGCCGGTGTGGTCGATCAACTGGGACAGCTCACCGCGCGCCTCCAGGCGTTGCGCGGCCGTCAGCGCCCCGTCGTTCATGCGTTCCGTGAGGTAGTTCAACTCGCCGACCCGGCCCAGGTCCTCGTCGGACAGCCGCGGTCGTTCCGGCAGCGCGGCACCGCGGCCCAGCATGTCCGCGGCGGCGGGCGCCTCGGCTCGCTCGGCGCGGTCCCGCACGGAGAGCAGCTCGTTGACCTCGTGACTCAGCGCGCGGCCGATCTGCTCGGGCGCGATGCGGTCGGAGAGCTGGACGACGTGGTTGTCGGAGGCGGTGTTCACGAAGCTGCGCGCCACGGTGCGCTCGGGCAGCGACGCGGACTCCAGCCGGACGGTGAGGGTCCTGGCGTTGTCGTCGGACAGTGAGAAGAAGCGGCGTCCGTCCTCCTCGACGAGGCCGTTCACCCGCAGCCGCTCGGAGTACAGCGCCTGGACCACCACGGGCAGTGCCGCCTCGGCCTCGGCGAGGACGCGCTCGTGCGGAAGGCGGGTGCCGCTGTCCGCCCGGAAGCCGGTGCCGAGGACGTCCGTGGCCGTGATGACCGTCTCCTCGGGACGTTCCCTCTCGTCGCGCTGGTTCACTGACGTCTCCCCCCTGCGCCCATGAGCCCCGTAGAATCCTGCCATGTTGATCGCTCGTTCGTTGCAAGAGGCGCACCTCTACATCGACCTCCACCCCTGTGCGTGCGGGGCCGAGCAGTTCGCGCGCGAGCACCGGCTGGAGGATCACGACGGCGTCCTGACCGCGGTCTTCGAGGGCACCTGCCCCCAGTGCGGGCGCGCCCGGTCCTTCGCGTTCCGCATGGCGGACGAACTCCCGCCCGCGCCGCCCGCGTTCGGCGGCGAGGAGCCCTCGAGCATCGTGGACCCGGGCGAGTTCATGTGGGTCAGCGACGAGATCTCCACCGAATCCGGCCTGCGCCTGCTCAACACCGCGCCGGCCGAGCACCGGGCGATGCGCCCGTCGACGGCGTACGCGATCGCCGCGCTGGAGGAGGTCGCCAAGTTCCTTCCCCCGGGCCGCGACCGGGTCCCCGAGGACCGCTTCGTCTCGGAGCGCGGCCGGGCCCTGTACACCAAGGACCCCGAGCGGTTCACCCGGGAGGAGATCGGGGCGGCCCTCGAGCTGAAGCGGTCCATCCTCGCCGGCATCGACCACTTCAGTCCGCCGCGGGGCTGAGGTCCAGCAGCAGTGCCATGACGCCGACCAGCGTGGCACTGCTGACGATCTCCCGGCGGGCGATCATCGCGCCGATCCGGGAGAGGGGTATCCACTCCAGCCGGTCCGACTCGTTGCGCTCGGTCGGTTCGCCGATCCGCACGGCGTCGTCGGTGCGGAAGACGAAGTGCCGGGCGTCGGTGATGCCGGCCGCGGGCTCCGCGCAGACCAGTTCGTGCACCGTTCCCGCACGCCATCCCGTCTCCTCCTCGAGCTCGCGCGCGGCCGCCCGTGCGGGCTTCTCGCCGTCCTCGACCAGCCCCATGGGCAGCTCCCAGGCCCAGGTGTCCGTGACGAAGCGGTGCCGCCACATCATCAGCACCCGCCGCTCGCCGTCGACCGCCGCCGTCACGGCGACGTCGCGCAGCCTGACCACGTGGTAGTCGGTGCGGGTGCCGTCCGGCTGCTCGACGTCCAGCGCGCGCAGCCGCACCCACGGGGTGTCGTGGACGACGCGTTCGGAGTGGACGGTCCAGCGCATGAGGTCCTCCCTGGTCTGTTCGCCGGATGTGTGCCGGGGGCGCGTCAGCCGTCGTACGCCTCGACCGACGGCGCCTCCTTGGGCCGGTGGCCGCCGGGCCGGCACCCGGCGAACGGGCCGTTGGGAGAGCGGAGTTCGCTCATCACCGGGCCGAGGTGGTCCCGGTGCCAGACGGCCGGGCCGGAGACGCCCGCCTCCGGGTCCGTGTACTCCTGCCAGGCCAGCCACAGGCCGTGCAGCCGGGCGACGGCTTCGAGGTGTTCCCACCAGCGCGGGCACCAGGGCTGCGCGGAGGTCACCTCCCGGCCGTAGACGGGCAGCAGCAGGTCGCAGACCCACAGGGCCAGGTTCCGCATCTCCTCGGCGTACTCCTCGCCGTCGAGATAGAGGATGAAGGCCGGCGCCTGCGGCTGCTCCGGCGTGGGGTCCGCGTCGTGGGCGGGGGTCATGGTGGTCACGGGAACGCCTTCTCTGCGGCTCGGGCGGTGATGGCCTTCACTTCGGCCTGGGCGGCGGCCTGGATGCGGTCGGCACCCGGCTCGGCGTACCAGGGCCGAAGCCGTACCAGGGCCGGCCGGACGCCGGTGGCCAGCAGCAGCGCGGTGCCCTTGGGCAGGGCACGGATGCGGTCGGCGGGCATGATGCGCTCCAGGCGGTAGGAGGTGGAGCGCGACCGGCCGTCCCTGCTGCGGGAGACGCTGACCGTCGACACGTCGTGCTCGCCGACCAGCCGGGAGACCTTCTCCACGAAGTCGGCGTCGTCCAGTCCGGCGCCCAGCAGCTTGATGGTGGCGGCGCCCCACAGCGCGTCCATCCCGGCCTCCCCCCAGACCCGTACCCCCTGCCGGTAGCTCTGCAGCAGCGTGACGATGTTGATGCCGCGCGAGCCGAGGTGGGAGTAGAGGTCGGGCAGGTCGGAGATGCGGCAGACGTTGGCGGCCTCGTCCAGCACGGCCGTCATCGGCGGGTCGAGGCGGCCGCCCAGCCGCTCGGCGGCGACCACACCCGCGCGCAGCACCGAGTCCGCCGCCGCCGCGATGACGCCCGCCGCCGAGCCGCCGCCGTCCTTCGAGAGCAGGTACAGCGTGTCGCGGGACAGCGCGTGCTGGTCCGGACGGAACTGCGGCACCGCCGCGTCCGGCGTCACCCAGGCGGCGATGGCCGGGTCGAGGAGGCAGGCCACGCACTGGCGGGCCGTCTCGTAGATGCCGTCCCGGGTCTCGACGGCGCCCTGGACGGTGCCCTGCAACTGGTCGGCGAGGGCCGGCATGGCGGCGTCGCGCAGCAGGTCGACGGGGGTGCGGTCGGCCGGGTCGGCCAGCCAGGACAGGACGTCGACCACCCCGCGCCCGCCGCGGTTGGCGGCGTGGAAGAGCGCGGTGAGCGTGTTCTGCGCCGCCGAGATCCAGAAGTCGCGCTTGGAGGCGTCGTCGTTGACCGCGCCGACGAAGTGCCCGGCCAGGCGCCGGGCGCCCTCGATGGTGGCGGCGTCGGCCAGCATGTCCCACCACATGCCGCGGTGGGTGTGCGCGATGCCCTGCGGATCGAACACCCAGACCCGGCCGGTGCGTTCGCGTTCGGCCCGGGTGACGCTGTAGACGTCGGACTTGTTGGAGGTCAGCAGGACGCTGCCCTGGGCCCGCAGCACGCGGGGGACGGCGATGCCGGTGGACTTGCCCGCGCGCGGGGCCATCAGGTCCAGTTCGACGTCCTCGAAACTCGACCGCAGTTCGGGGCCGTTCGGCTCCAGGTCGCCCAGCAGGTTGCCGGTCTCGTCGGGTTCCAGCCCGGCGGCCTTGGACAGAGACGGGCGCAGCTCCCTGGCCCGGGCCCCGGCGCCCTTGGGCAGCAGCCCGGCCAGTTCCTTGCGGCCGGCGAGACCGTCGGGGCGCCGGCCGCGGCCGCGCACCAGGACCACCACGGTGACCACGAGGGCGAGGAAGGCGCCGAAGACGACGGCGATGCCGGCCGCCACCGCACCGCTGGACGCGTCGGGCCACAGCGCCCCCGGGCCGTCCTGGACCAGGGTGGCCAGGGCGGACAGGGTGAACGGCGGCGGGTTCCAGCCCCCGCCGGCCAGCGCCGCGCCGAGTGTGCCGCCCAGCCAGGCGCCGGCGAAGACGCCGCCGACGAGGACGGCCACGGCCGGGACGATCCACGCCAGCAGGTCGTCCCCGGTGCCGTGACCCTTGCGCGTGGGGCGTGTGCTCATCTCGCTTCCTCCCCTTGCTTGGCGAGGTTCAGCTCGTTGCCGGTCCAGCGGGTGTTGGTGTTGTGCAGGGCGCGCTCGGTGTCGGTGATGGACACCTTGATGGGGATGCCAGGGCGTCCGCCGACCTTGATCAGGAAGCGGCCCCGGCCCGGCGGCTCCTCGTTGATGCCGGTGCCCGCCCAGCCCGGCGGGGACGACCAGGAGGAGACCAGTTCGATCTCGCGTTCCGACATGCCGACGATCTCGCCCAGCTCCCGCATCTCCGTGCGCGGCAGCCCCGCGCACACGACCATGCCGGCCCGCTCCACGAAGCCCCGCGCCTTGGCCCGGTCGGCCTCGCTGCCCAGTGCCTCGGCGTCCTTGAGCGTGTGGGTGATCTTGGCGTCGCCGAGTCCGAGGGAGCGGTTGAGGCGGGTCAGGGCGTCGATCCGCTCGACGATGCCGGAAGCGGCGCGCAGCGGTCGCCACAGCTCGTCCAGGACCGTGAAGAACCAGCGCTGCGGGGCGAGCCCGGCGTCCGCGAGCGCGTGCGCGGCGGCCACCGTGCCGAGCCCGTCGGACCAGGCGGCGAGCATCGCCGCCGCGGTGAGCTGGGTGTCGGCCTCGCCGATGCGGGAGATGTCCACGCAGACGGCCGGTGACGCCGGGTCGATCCGCGTCGAGGTCTCGGTGGCGAAGGTGTCGCCGAGCGGACCGTCCAGGATGCCGAGCAGCGAGCGGTGCAGCGGGTCGACGGCTTCCTGGTAGCGGCCGATGTCGCCCCGGTCCAGCGTGACGGCACGCACCCGGTCGGGGCCCTCGTCCAGGACCCGCAGCAGGTCGGGCAGGAGCGGGGCGCGACCGCGCGCGGTGCGGTCCACGAGGTGGTGCAGGCAGGCCGAGAGCACCGACTGCTCGTGGTCGTCCATGGGCCGGCCGCGGACGATGGTGATGAGCGCGGCGACCATGTTGAGTACCCGGCCGTGGGCCTCGGCGGCCAGGATCCGCCCGCGCTCGCCGCCGAGCCGTACCGCGGCCTCGCCCATGGCGCCGGGGTCGAGGACGTTGATGCCGCCGACGCCGCGCCCGATGGAGATGACCTGGCCGCCGAGGGCGCGCACGGTGTCCGCGTAGTCGGGCTTCAGGTCCCCGAGCACCAGCGGGGTGACGCCGGTCGCCGTGAGACCGATGAGCATCCGGTTGACCAGCGTCGACTTGCCCAGCCCCGGCATGCCCAGCATGAACAGGGAGGGGTTGGAGATGTAACGGGCCCGGGTGAACCAGGAGATGGGGTCGCCGCAGACCGTCGCACCGGTCTGCAGGTGCTGGCCGAGCGGCACGCCGGTCATGGGGGCGCCCGATCCGGCCGCGAACGGCCACAGACCGCAGGCCTGCACGGTGGTCGCCCGCCACATCGCGGGCGGGTCCACATGGGAGACCTGGCCGCCGCCGGGGCCCGGCCAGCCGCGTGCGGGCACCGCGGGCGCCCGGGGCGGTTGCTTCTGCTTGCTCACAGGGCCTCCCGGATCTGGTACGGAACGAGGGTGTGCTCCCACGGCAGCAGCCCGACGGGCAGCGTGCAGGTGAACGCCGATGCCTGCATCCGGTCGGCGGGGCGCAGCACGATGCGGGAGGACGCCTGGAGGTTGCGCATGGTGACGGCCGCGTCCTCCAGGTCCTGCTCGGAGTCGACGGTGACCGTGGCCATCAGCGAGAACTCCACCAGCCCCGCGCCGGACGCCTCCTCGGCCGCCGTCTGCTCGGCCGCCCGCACCTCGGAACTGGCGCGGGCCTGCACCAGCCCGCCGCGCGAGCCGGCCATGAAGTGGGCGGAGCGGCGGTCGGACTCGACGATGCGGGCGGAGGTCGCCGGGTCGATCGGCCGGTAGATCAGCGAGATCCGCTTGCGGCGGGTGCCCGCGGCGGGTTCCAGCAGGCCGCGCAGCACGCTGGAGCGGACGGTGCCGCGCGGCGCGAGCGTCAGCATCCAGGTGCGGGAGACACCGGAGTCGTGCTTGTAGGCGTGCACGGTCTCGACGGCGGCCGCCGGCCCCGCGTCGTCCCACTCGATGCCGGTCGAGGTGTGCTCGGCGCGGGTGCTGAGCACGTCGGGGGCGACCGCGGGGTCGTAGGCGACGCGCACGATCTCGGCGAGCCGCTCCGCCGAGAGCGGGTACGCGGAGCCGCCGCCCGCGGCGATCAGGCCGGACAGCAGGCCCGGCAGCCGCATGGACAGGTCGGTGACGACGTCGTCGGTGCTGCGCCTGGGTCCGGTGGTCGGGCCGTAGGTGAGGGCGACGTAGGTGTGCATCTCCGACGAGGCGGCGGGATAGCGCTCGACGACCTCCTCCATGACGGCACGGGCCGCGGCCGGGGCGTCGGGCGTGATGCGCGGCAGGACCTCGGCCGCGAGCCGGGTGCCGGTGTCCGGGGCGGTCTCGACCACGACCTGGGCGCCGCGCAGACCGGGCTCGTGGGAGAGCCGGGCCAGCCAGTCGCCCCAGGACGCCACCCAGATGTCGACCTGCTCGGGGTCGACGAGCGAGCCGCCGTCCGGATCACAGCCGATGACGAGCGTGTAGAGGTTGCGGCCCGGGTGGTGGAGCACGCCGAACGGACGGTCGTACGCGTCCCGGCCCTCGTGCATCTTGGTGCGGGCGAGGAGACCGGGGGGCTGGAAGCGGCCGCCGGGGCGCCGCGAGAGCGGGCCGGAGACGTACGTGGTCGAGCCGTTGGCCTTGCGCCTCATCCAGCCGATCCGGACGGCCAGGACCTGGTAGACGTTGCGTCCGTCGGCGGTGCGCAGCGCCAGCGGGGCCAGGAAGATCCCGACCGGGACGAGCACGGCGACGGCGAGCATCAGGGAGACCAGCGAGGCCAGCAGTGCCAGCAGGAGCCCGCCGAAGGCGACGACGGTGCCGAGCAGGCCCAGCGGGCCAAGACCGGGGCGGCGCGGCCGCCGCCAGTTCCCGTAGGTGGGACGCGTCATGGCGTCGGTGGACATGGTTTTCCTTCTTCCGGCTTCTGCTCGGTGAGCGCAGTGGTCGGGCGGGTGGAACGGGGCGGTGGCGGCGGGACGGGGGCAGGGGGCGGGGAGCCGGGCCGGGAGGGTGTCCCGGCCCGGTCTCCGCGCCGCCGGACGGCTACTGGTTGTGGCCCTTCATCCCGTCGTTGTCGTCCAGGGAGTTGACGACCTCCGAGGCTGCGGCGACCTGGGTCTGCACGACGACCGCGGCGGCCTGTGCGGCCAGCGCCACTCCTCCGGTGGCAGCTCCGGCAGCCGCGCCTCCCGCGGCGCCTCCCGCACCTCCCGCGGCGCCACCCGCGCCCCCGGCTCCGGCGCCGCCTCCCGCTCCGGCCCCGGCGGACGGGGAGCCCTGCGGGGCCGCGGACGAACCTCCGCCGCCACCCCCGCCCCCGCCTCCGCCGGCGGATCCGCCCGCGATGCTCACGGCGCCGCTGGCGAGGTTGTTGACGGCATTGAGGGCGACCGTGCCGCCGGAGGTGCCACCGAGTGCCGCGGTGGCCGGGACGATGAGCTTGAGCAGCGCGGGCAGGGCGAAGACCGCCAGGATCAGCATGCCCATGCCGGCGATGGTCCGGGTGAGGTCCTTGGTGCCCCTGGCGTCCTGGGTCATCGCCGTCGCCGAGAAGATGATGAGCGCGGCGGCGGGTTTGTAGAGCAGCCAGGCGGCCAGCCAGCCGACGTGCTTCTTCCACCAGCCCTCGCCCCAACCGGTCATGGAGGCGGACGCGGCCAGCGGAAGAGTGCCGATCAGCATGATCATGACGCCGATGCGGATGTACATCAGGACGATCTGGACGAACGCCGACAGCATCACGAGCAGGCCGAAGACCAGCACGAGCCCGGGCTGGCCCAGGGTCATCACGCCGAGCATCTCGGAGGCCTGGCCGCCCAGGTCCGACTTGGCGTAGACCTCCTCGGCGTAGGCGTCCGAGGCCCGCATCAGCGCCCCGGCCGCCGGGACCGCGACGGCCCCGGCGAGGAGTACCTTCCACATGCCCATGAAGGCCACCTTCATGGACTGGCCCCGGCGGTCCAGGGCCATCCGTATCGCCGCCATCAGCAGCGAGGCCACGGCCACGTAGCCGACCAGCCAGTTGAGCTCGCCCTGAATGGTGTTGATGGGTCCGCCGGTCTCGCCGGCCTTGATGCCCAGCCACACGCCGTTGAGCGACTTGAGCACTTCGGACGCGGCCTCGCCGATGGCCTTGGCGAACACCTCGACGGCTCCGCTGGTGACGCCCTCGCCGATCTCGCCGAGGCCCCACTCAAGGCCCTCGCCCACACAGTCGTAGACCTTCCAGGTGCAGGCCATGTCAGGCCTCCCAGGTGACGAAGCCCTGGGTGCCACTCACCTGCGCCATGCCGGAGTACACCGATCCGTCTGCACCGGGCACGATCTTCCAGTCGCCCTCGTGCCACCGCACGGTGACAGAGGCCGTGCCGTACACACCCGCGTTGGGTCCGCGGAGCAGGAGCATCACTGTCGCCTCTTCCTTGTCGTACGCCAGGATCGAGAAGCCCGCGTAGCCACCGGCGTCGGCCTTGCCCGAGGTGGGCTTGTCCTCTTCCTGCGAGCGGCTGGAGACCAGCGCGTCGCGGCCCGGGCCGGGGACGACCTGCCGCTTCATCACGTCACGCCAGCCCGGATAGCTGAAGTGGTCCGTGATGGCCTGGGCGGCGAGCACCGCACCCGTCGGGGTGTGTGCGTAGCAGGACCAGACGGGGCCGTCGTAGGTGCGCGGCCCGGCCGTCCTGGAGACCGGCACGAGGCCCGTTCCGTTGGCCTTCCACTCGAAGTCCTCGGGAACGGCCGT
Source organism: Streptomyces sp. NPDC085944 (assembly GCF_040686295.1). Classification (NCBI taxonomy): domain Bacteria; kingdom Bacillati; phylum Actinomycetota; class Actinomycetes; order Kitasatosporales; family Streptomycetaceae; genus Streptomyces; species Streptomyces sp. NPDC085944. The sequence goes on from NZ_JBFBJX010000001.1 coordinate 179,944, forward strand.
CGGCTTGGTCTGGTCGCTGTCGTCGGTGCGGCAGCCCGCGGGCCGGGCGTCCGGCTGCGCGCTGCCGCTCGGCGTGGGGGTGGCCGGCGGCGGCGTCGGACCGCCGTCGGCGCCCTCCGGCGTGCCGCCGCCGCTCATCAGCGCGATCAGCCCGATGACCAGCAGCGTCGCCAGGAACCCGGCCGACAGGATCCAGCCCCGCTGCTGCCAGAAGGGTTTCTCCCACTCCCCGCTGCCCCCTCGGGATCGACCGGGGTTCACCATGTCGGTACTTCTCTCTGTTGGGACGCGGGGCGCGTCAGCCGAAGACGAAGGTGACGACGGGGCCGGCGGTGGCCACCAGGACACAGCCGCCCAGCACCATGCCGAGGCGGCCCATGTGCTCGGAACCCTCGCCGCGGCGCATGGAGATGGCCATCATGGCGCCGGTGATCAGCACGCCGGCGACACCGGCCGCGGTGCCGGCCCAGGCGAGGATGCCGAGCACGGTGTCGACCTTGCCGGTGAGCGCGCCCGGGGCGTCGCGGGTGGGGTTCGGTACGTCACCGTCCGCCAGGACTATGGTCCGGTGTGCCTTGGTGACGAGCGTGTCCAACATGTTCTCTCCCCGATGCGGTCGGCCTGACGGCCAATCAGATGAACGCTGTCTGCTGTGGTTCGGCCGGTAGTGCTGCCGGCCGGCGGCGTCGACGTGAGTCTTGTGATCCCAGTGGCGTCGCGCCATGTCGTGTGACGAATCAGCACCACGCTGTGACATGTACGTGGCATTCGAGACGGGAAGGTTCCCGTCCGGGGTGCCGACTCGATGCCGACTCGGTGCTGGTGCTGGTGCTGGTGCTGGTGACGGCGTCGGTGTCAGTGCCGTCGTGCGGCCCGTCGTCCGGTCATCCGTTCAGGAGGAACGACACGAGCGGCCCCGCGGAGGCGCCGATGACGCAGGCGCCCATCACCATCAGGAACTCCCGCAGGTGCTCCTCCACGTCGCCCGTCTTCACGGCGAGCGCCATACGGGTTCCGACGATGATCAGTCCCGCGACGCCGGCACAGGTGACCAGCCAGGCCATCCAGCCCAGCACCGTGTCGAGTTCACGGGTGACGTCCGCACCGACGGCGAGTACGGCCGTCGCTCCAGTGCTCATCGGATGCTCCTCATGACATGCGTACGGGTGGGGCGGCCAGCAGGGCGGCCAGGGCGGCCGTCTCCCTGGGCGCCGGCGCGTTCAGGTCCCCGGTACGCCACGCCGGCGTCCAGGGCACGCGGTGCACGTCCGCCGCCGAGCCGATGACCTTGATGCGCTGGTGCAGCGACCGGGGGAGGCGTCCCGGCGCGTCCGCGACCAGGACCACGGCGACGAGTTCGAGGCCCGGCGGCTGGTCCCCGCACCGGAACACGTCCAGGGCGCGGGAGACCGCCTGCAGACCGGCGGCGTGTGTGCGGCCGACCAGCAGTACGCCGTCGGGCTCCCCCTGCTCGGGCCGGGGCCAGGTGCGTCCGCCGTCGACGCCGCCGAGGACGGCCGCGAGAGTGGACGTACCCGCGCCTCCGTGCGCGCCGACCCAGGCCAACTGCCGGGCCGGGGGCGCCGCACGGGGGTCCGGGCCGACGTCCTGCGACGGGGTGCTCCCGTCGAGGGGGCCGCGAGTCCAGATCTCCGGTCCTGTCAGCGCGTTGCTGCTCACCGCCAAATCTCCCCCCGTGTCGGTTCAGCGGAACACCGCGATCATCACTGATGAGCGGGTGGCTGATAACGCCCTGTGAGGCTCTGGGACGAGTCTGTGACGAAGCGGTGACCTGACGGGGCATCGCCTGCGGGGAGACTCAAGCAGGCTTTTCACGACCGGAGTTGGACCCGAGGGGGGTTGATGTCGCAGAACGGGGGAAGCGCGGCGGCCTGGGTGATCGGTGGTTCGGTCGCCCTGGTGCTGACACCCGTGATCATGATGGTCGCGGTCAGCGGCGGCTCGAGTGCCGCGAACGGCGGCGCCGGCAGCGGGGTCGGCGGGGGCCTGAAGGGGGGTGCCGTGCCCGCGCAGTACGTTCCGTGGGTGCTCAAGGCCGGTGCCCTGTGCGACGTGATCAAGCCGGCAGTCGTGGCCGCGCAGATCGAGGCCGAGTCCGGGTGGAACCCGAACGCGGTGTCCCCGGTGGGCGCCGAGGGCCTGTCCCAGTTCATGCCCGGCACGTGGAAGACGTGGGGCCGCGACGACGACGGCAACGGGCGTGTGTCGCCCTACGATCCCGGCGACGCGATCATGGCGCAGGGCCGCTACGACTGCGCGCTCGCCGAACAGGTGGAGGGCTACAAGAAGCGGGGCGAGGCCTCCGGCGAGACGCTGGACCTGGCCCTGGCCGCCTACAACGCGGGCCCCGGAGCCGTCCAGCAGTACCACGGCATCCCGCCGTACACCGAGACGCGCAACTACGTCGCCCGCATCAAGTCCCTGATACCCAAGTACGAGTCGGTCGACGACCCGCCCGGCAAGGTGCCGCCGGGGCAGCGGATGGCCATGCCGCTGCGCGGCAACCCGCCCGTGACCTCGCCCTACGGCATGCGCTTCCACCCGATCCTGCACGTCAACAAGCTGCACACCGGCATCGACTTCGGCGCGACACAGGGCACGCCGTTCCTCGCCGCGCGGGACGGCAAGGTCACCTTCGCCGGCTGGTCCAACGGCTACGGCAACCGGGTGGTCATCTCGCACGGAACCATCGACGGCAAGGAGGTGTCGACCACGTACAACCACATGTCGGCCTTCAGCGTCTCGGTGGGACAGCGCGTCAAGGTGGGCCAGCAGGTCGGCGCGGTGGGCTCCACCGGCTACTCGACCGGTCCGCACGCGCACTTCGAGGTGATCCAGAACGGCGACTACGTCGATCCCGCACCATGGCTGGGGTTGAAGTGACGGCACAGGCCAGGGGGACACGATGAGAAGACGCTCCGCACGGGCCCTGCGCGGGTCCGCGGCCACCGTGCTCACGGTGGCCACCGGCCTCGCCCTGCTCTCCGGGTGCGGCCTGTCCGACCACCGCGAGACCGGCGCCCAGCGCGCGGGCACCGGATCGGCGCAGCCGTCCATCGCCCCGAAGGCGCCGGTGCCGCCCGGAAAGCCGCTGGGGCCCGACGCGCACGTGCCCGACACCGGGGTCGTCGACGACAACGACGCCACGGCGGTCTCCACGGCCTGGGCCGAGACGACGTACGGCTACGACACCGAGTACGACACGAGTCCCCAGGACGCGGTGCTGCGCGGCGTCCGGTGGTGCACGGAGCGCAAGGCGGCGGGCGAGCGGGGGTACCGGCCCGCCGGCGGCCCCGGGAACGAGTGGATCACCTGGGCCCGCCACCGGGCCTGGACCACCGTGGACGTGAGCAGTGAACTCGAGGACGACGCCCCGCCGGACGGGGAACGGATCGCCTACCGGTCCCTGGTCGTGTCCGGCACCGCGCACGGCCGCGACGGCTGGGAGGGAACCGGACCCCGCCTCAACGCCTACGTGAAGCTGGTGCGCGCGGGCGTCGGCAAGCCGTGGCGGGTGGACGACGTGACGGTCGTCGAGGCGGCGAGACCACCCGCGCCGAGCACGTCGGCGACCGCCGGTTCACCGTCCGACGATCCCAGGCAGTGAGGGAACCGATGCCCAGATTCAGTCGCAGCGAGAACAAGCGGCGGAGGAACCAGGCCGCACGGGAACAGGCGCCCGCCTCCGGACTCAAGCCCATCGAGGTGCACGTCACGGCCGACGGGAGGGCCACCGTGGGCGGCCTGCCGGTCGTCGCCGGCGTCGGTGAGAGCGTCCAGAGCGCCGTGCTGGACTACCTCCACCGCCTGGTGCTCGCCACCGGTCACGCCGTCGCGGCCACCGTGCACGACGAGCGGATCGGCTACCTCACGCCCGTCCGCGTCGAGGCGGACGGGTCCAGTGCCTTCGCCGGGGAGCCCGTCCCCCTGTCCCGGGACGTGATGGCGGCCGCGCGGGCCGTGGCCGAGGAGCACGTCTCCGAGCGCGCCCAGGCGGTCGGCGCGCCGGCGGCCGCAGCCGTGTCGGCGGCGGCAGCCGTGCCGGACGAGCACCCGGTGGTGCGCGAGCAGCCGTCCACCATGCCGCTCAGGGCCGTCGCGGAGTCGGCGCAGCCCGTCCGGGACAAGTCGACGAGGGCCCTGCGCGCGGTACCGGACCCGGCTCCAGGCGCACCGCTTCCCACGGTGCGGGAGCCCGAACGGGGCTCGGCGACGGCACCGGTCCCGGCGGCGGAGGCGAAGCCGGTCCCCCGGCCCGGGGCGGCGTGGGGCGAGACGCGGCGGGAAGCCCGGCCGGAGGTGCGGTCCGAGACGCGGCGGGAAGCCCGGCCGGAGGTGCGGTCCGAGGCCCGGCCGGAGGTGCGGCCCGAGACGGTGCCGTCCGGGCCGACGGCACCGGTGGACCCGGCGCCGGCGGATGTCAGGAGCCCGTCCCTGCTGGCGGAGCCCGTCCAGCGGATCAACGAGGCCGTGCGCATGGGCCGGATCGAGTCGGCCGCGGCCATGGCGGAGCAGACCATCGCCTCCGCGGTGCAGCGGCTGGGCGCCGAGCACCCGGAGGTGCTGCAGCTGCGGGAACTCGCGGCCTACATCGCCTACCTGGCCGGTGACGCCCACCGCTCCTTCGTGCTCTCCATGGCGCTCGCACGGGTGCGCCGGGGCAGCGACGACCAGGGCGCCTTCGGCAACGTGATGAGCGCGGCGGCCGCCTGGCGGGCGCTGCGGGACCCCGCGCTGGGGCTGGCCCTCGGACACGAACTGATCGCGCTGTGGGACGCGATGGCCGCAGCAGGCGGTGCCGCGGCGGCCGACCCCTCCCAACTGGAGGCCGCCCGGGCCCGGATGGGCCGCCTCGCCGAGCGGGCGGGCGGCGTGGGCGAAGGCCGGAGCGAAACGGAGGGACCGCGTGCGCAGGACCGGTGACACCGCTCCGGGCCCGGGCGGGGGCCGCCCCCGCACGCCGCCCCCGCGGGGCCCCTTCACGCATCAGGGCCCACCGGGGCGGTCCGGTCCGGCGGCCGCTGCCCCCGCCGAGCAGCGGCACCGGAGCCCTCGGCGGGAGGCCGCCCTGAGACGCTCGCCGCGCCCGCGCGTCGAGGTGACGTTCAACGAACTGACCGGAACCGCGAGCTGGCGCCCCGTCACACCCGGCGGCGGCCCGCCCCGGCACGGACGTGCGCGGGCGGGCGGCGGCGAGGCGTACGCCGGTGCGTCCCGGGCGGCGGCACTGCGCTCGCCGGGCAGCGGCGCGCCGGGGGCAGCCGCCCGGGGTGCCGCGCCGATCCCCGTGCGGCCCGCGACCGTGCGCGCGGTCGTGAGCACGGCAGGGGTGTCCGCCTCGGGGGACCGGCAGGGCGCGCGGCCGGCACAGACCGCCCTGCTCCGGTCGCAGGTCCAGGGCGACCTGTCCCGGGCCGCGCGCATGCCGCGGGCCGTGGCGGCCCGTCTCGGCACCACCGTGCCCGCCCACCTCACCGCCCTCTCCGCGGCCCGTGCGCACACCCTCCGCACGGCCGCCGGCATCCCCCGCCCGGCCGCACCGGCGCCCCCGTCCCCAGCCCGCCCGGGCCCGTCCGGCCGCTGATGCCCGGGAAGCCGCCGACGGGCGGGGCGTGCCCGCCGACGGCTTCCCCGCACCTGGAACGAGCCTGTGACACCCCGGTGACCTGAGAACCGGGAGCGAGCGGAGAGACTCGACGGTAGGTGCACGACAGGCATGACAGGCTCTGGACGGCAGGGAACGAAACCGCCGACGGAAGCCGCCGATGAGTGGGGGAGCGATGTCTCGACTCGGCAGCGACAACCAACGGGAGCACGAGCACGCCGAGCGCTCGCCCGATTCCGTGGCGACGCCGATCGACGTCCGCGTACCGGAGGGGGGCCCCGGCGTACGCGGCGCCTCGGTCGACGGCGCACTGGTGGTGGCGGCCCCGGGCGAGGAGATCCAGAACGCCGTTCTGAACCGCCTCCACCGCCTCGCCCTCGCCGCCGGCCACCCCGTCCTCGCCACCATCCACGACCGGCGCGTCGGCTACTCCGTCCCCCTCCGGGTCGACCCGGACGGCTCCAGCCACCTCGCCGCGGACCCGGTGCCGACGGACCCGGTGCCGACGGACCCGGTGCCTACGGGCCCGGTGCCGACGGGCCCGACCCCGGAGGAACCCGAGGAGGCTCCCGTACGGCAGGACCGGCGCACGCGCGTACTGCGCTCGGTGGCGCCGGTCGGGGACAGCGCGCCGACCTTCACGCTCCGCGCTCTGCCGACACCGGCCGGGGGCACGCCACCCGGCACGGTGGCACCGCCGAGGGGCGTCTTCGGGCCGCCGCCCCGCATGGACGGTGCCGCCACGACCGGCGCCCCGGAAGAGGCGGAGCCGCTGCCCGTACCCGGCCCGGTCGCCGTCACCCGGCCGCCCGCCGGCCCGAAGCCGCCCGCCGACTCCGCACCCGCACCCGTGTCCACGGGGGCCGCCCCCGCCCCGGACCTCGGCCCCCGACCCGACCTCCATCACGACCCGGACCCCAAGCCCACCCCCGCCCGCGGGTTCGACGCCGTGGCCGAGGCCGTGCTCGGGGACGCGCCGCTCACCGCGCCGGGCGACGCCACCAGTCCCGCGCTGCTCGCGGAGCCGACGGCCCGTATCAACGAGGCCGTCAAGGAGGGCCGTACGGAGGCCGCGGCGGGGCTGGCGGAGCGGACGGTGACGGAGGCCTCGGCCACGCTGGGGCCGGAGCACCCCGAGGTACTGCGGCTCCGCGAACTCGCCGCGTACATCGCCTACCTGTCGGGCGACCCGGACCGTGCCTTCGAGCTCTCCCTGGAACTGGCCCGGATACACCGGCGTTCGGGCGATGCCGAGGCCGCGTACGGCAACGTGCAGAGCGCGGCGACCGCCTGGCGGGGCGTACGCGACCCGGCACGGGGCCTGGAACTGGGGCACGACCTGGTCGGCCTGTGGGGCGAACTCGCCGCCGAGGACGGCCCGGCTGCCGAGGACGCCGAGGAACTGGAGTCCGCCCGTACCCGCATGGGCCGCCTCACCGAACGAGCCCGCGCCCGCGCCCAGGTGGGCTGACCCGGGCCGGGCGGGGCCGCCGTTCCTACTGCGACAGTTCCCAGACCGCGTACGCGACGGCGTCGCTGTTGTGGTCCAACGCCGTGTCGTCGATGTTGGCGGTCGTGTCGCAGGACGAGTGGTAGCAGCGGTCGAAGGGCCGGCCCACGGTGCCGCCCCACTTGGCCGCCTGCGCGGACGTCTTGCGGTAGTCGGCGCCGCTGAACAGGCCGCCCACGGGGACGCCCGCGTTCTTGAAGGGCGCGTGGTCGGAGCGGCCGTCGCCCTCGGTCTCGATCTCCGTGGCGATGCCGAGGCCGGCGAAGTAGTCCTTGAACGTCTGCTCGATCGTGGGGTCGTCGTCGTAGACGAAGTAGCCGGGGTTGGGGGAGCCGATCATGTCGAAGTTCAGATAGCCGCTGATCCTGGCGCGTTCGGCCGAGCCGAGGCTGTTGACGTAGGTGCGGGAGCCGACGAGCCCCAGCTCCTCAGCGCCCCACCAGGCGAAGCGCAGGTGCTTGCCGGGCTGGTAGCCGGACCGGGCGACGGCGAGCGCGGTCTCCAGGACCGCGGCGGAGCCGGAACCGTTGTCGTTGATGCCGGGCCCCGAGGTGACACTGTCCAGATGTGACCCGGCCATGACAACCTGATCCGCGTCGCCACCGGGCCAGTCGGCTATCAGGTTGTAGCCGGTGCGGCCGGAGGCGGTGAACCGCTGGACGCGGGTGGTGAACCCGGCGGCGTCCAGCTTGGCCTTCACGTAGTCGAGCGAGGCCCGGTAGCCCGCGCGGCCGTGGGCGCGGTTCCCGCCGTTCGCCGTGGCGATCGACTGCAGTTGCGCCAGGTGGGCCTTGACGTTGGTGAGCGATATGTCGGGCGCCGCGGCGGCCGCCGGGTGCGTCGGCGCGGACGCCGCGCCGGCGGCGGAACCGCCGGTCACCAGTGTGGCGACGGCGACGGCGGCGGCTGTCAGCGCACGCCCGGAGAGGAGGAGCTTCATGTGGGGGGCTCCGAATTCCTAGGGGGTCCCTGGGGGAGGACTCCGCAGTGAATGGGGTGCCTGGATGGTGCGGGCGTGACTGACCCGCCGTCAAGACCGCTATTCGGCCACGGAGTCTCGCATACCGGAGCCCTCTCGCCCCGCCCCGGACGGCGCCGGTCCCTAGTGGACGCAGAACTCGTTTCCCTCCGGGTCCGTCATCACCACCCACTCCCCGCCCGGTTCCTTCACCTCTCGCTGCACGCTCGCCCCCAGCGCCTGCAGCCGGGCGACCTCCTCCGCGCGCCGCCCGTCCGCCGCGTGCACGTCGAGGTGGAGCCGGTTCTTGCCGGTCTTGGCCTCCGGCACGCGCTGGAACAGCAGCCGCCGTCCCAGTCCGGTGCCGCTCTCCTCCTGGACCGGGTCGTCGGGGTGTCGTACGGCGGCGAGGTCCCGCCAGGCGCGGCGGCCGTGGGACTCGACGGTCAGCTCCGCCGGTACCGCCCCGAAGCCGAGCAGTTTCTCGATCAGCGCGCTGTTGTCCTCCACCTCGTAGTGGAGGGCCGCGGCCCAGAAGTCCGCCTGTGCGTGCGGGGCGGCCGCGTCGACGACGATCTTGAAGTGCAGGGGAGCAGGTCTTGAGGTCGATGTCATGTAACCACTTATACTGGTTTCATGAGGGAGCGGGTAGTGGAATCGCCGATTCGGGCGGAACGGCGGGCGGGGGCGGTACGACCGGGGACGGACCGGCCGGAAGCGTCGAGCCCGTCCCGGGGGCGTCCACCCGGACTGACGCTCGTGTCCCACGAGGGCAAGCCGTACCGCTTCGACCCGGGCGCGCTCTGCCTCGAACTGCTGACGACCGGAGGGCCCGGCGCCTTCGCGCGCTGGGAGGTGCTGCACGAGCCCGCAGACCTGGTGGCCTGGACCGACCGCAGTCGGCTGCCGGAGGGACTGGACCTGACCGTGGACCGGACGGACGTGGCACGGGCCAGGACCCTGCGCGACGCCCTCTTCCTCCTCGCCGCCGACCGCGCCCACGGACGGCCGCTCCGCCCCGGGCACCTGGACGCCGTCAACGCCGCGGCGGCCGAGCCCTCGCTCGTCACCCGCCTCGAACCGGACGGCACCCGCGGCTGGGCCCCGGGTGCCACGGGCCCCCGCCTGCTGTCCACGGTGGCGCGCGACGCGATCGAGCTGTTCACCGGTCCGTACGCGGACCGGATCCGCGAGTGCGGCGCCCACGACTGCCATCTGCTGTTCGTCGACACCTCGCGCCCCGGACGCCGCCGCTGGTGCGCGATGGAACACTGCGGCAACCGGGAGAAGGTCCGGGCACACCGCGCGCGGCAGACACCAAAGAAGCGCTGATCCGGCGCCCCGCCCGGAGCTACGGCCGGGCCGCCCCGACGTCGTGCTGCTCGGACGCGTCCGACGCGTCCGACGTGTCCGGGGCGGTGAGGGAGGCCGGGGCCGGCGCTCCGGAGGCCACGACGCCCTGCTCGCGCGCCGCGGCGTCCCCCTTGGCCGGCGCGACGCCCGCGCCCGCCCGGTCCAGCTGCTCCCGCAGCGCCCGCGCGGTCCGGCGAGCCGTGCGCAGCGCGTCCCAGGTGAGCAGCGTCAGCGCCAGCCAGACCAGCCCGAAGCCCGCCCAGCGCTCGGGCGGCATGGCCTCGTGGAAGTACAGGACGCCGAGCGCGAACTGGAAGACCGGCGCCAGGTACTGCAGCAGCCCCAGCGTGGACAGCGGTACGCGGATCGCCGCCGCGCCGAAGCAGACCAGCGGGATCGCGGTGACGACGCCGGTCGCGGCGAGCAGGGCCGCGTGGCCGAGGCCCTCCGTGGTGAAGGTCGACTCGCCCTGCGAGCCCAGCCACAGCAGGTAGCCGAGCGCCGGCAGGAACTGGATCGCCGTCTCGGCGGCCAGCGACTCGACGCCACCCAGGTTGACCTTCTTCTTCACCAGTCCGTAGGTGGCGAAGGAGAAGGCGAGGCAGAGCGAGATCCACGGCGGCTGCCCGTAGCCGATGGTGAGGACGAGCACGGCCGCGAAGCCGGTGGCGACCGCCGCCCACTGCGCGGGCCGCAGCCGCTCCTTGAGCAGCAGCACGCCCATCGCGATGGTGACCAGCGGGTTGATGAAGTACCCGAGCGAGGCCTCGACGACGTGGCCGCTGTTCACGGCCCAGATGTAGACGCCCCAGTTGACGGTGATGACCCCGGCGGCCACCGCGACCAGGGCGAGCCTGCGGGGCTGGCGCAGCAGCTCGCCGGCCCAGGCCCAGCGCCGTACGAAGAGCAGGGCGACGGCGACGAAGGCGAGGGACCACACCATCCGGTGGGCGAGGATCTCACCGGCCCCGGCGGGCTTGAGCAGCGGCCAGAACAGGGGGACGAGCCCCCACATCCCGTACGCCGCGATGCCGTTCAGCAGGCCTATGCGCTGCTCGCTCCTGGACGACCCGGCCACGGGCACCTCCTTCTCGCACACGGCATGCCGGGGACGGGGAGGCATGCCAGGACGAAGGTAGCGCCGTACCCGGCCGCCTGTCATGCCCGTATCGCAATACGGTCATGACAGGCGGGGGGGTGGGGAAGGGCGGAGGTCAGTCCTTGAGTGCGGTGGCGACCGCCTCGGCGAGCGGCGTCGTCGGGCGGCCGGTCAGCCGGGACAGGTCTCCGGTGGAGACGACCAGCTCGCCCTTGGCGATGGCGGCGTCCACGCCCGCGAAGACGTCCGCGAGCGGCCCGGGCACCCCGGCGCCGGTCAGGATGCCGGTGTAGGCCTCGACGGAGACGGGGTTGTAGACGATCTCCCGGCCCGTCTGCCGGCTCAGCTCGGCGGCGTACTCGGCGAAACTCCATGCCTCGTCGCCGCCCAGCTCGTACGAGGAGTTCTCGTGTCCCTCGCCGGTCAGCACGGCGACGGCGGCGGCCGCGTAGTCGGCGCGGGAGGCGGAGGAGACCCGGCCCTCGCCGGCCGCCTGGACGACGGCGCCGTGCTCCAGGACCGGGGCGAGCTGCTCGGTGTAGTTCTCGTGGTACCAGCCGTTGCGCAGCAGTACGTACGGCACGCCGGAGCCGACCAGCACCTCCTCGGTGGCGCGGTGGTCGTCGGCGAGCGCCGCCTTGAGGCTCTCGGGGGCGCTGGTGTAGGCGAGCAGGGCGACGCCGGCCTTCTTCGCCGCGTCGATCACGACCGTGTGCTGCCGCACGCGGCCCTTGTCGAACTCGTTGCCGGAGATCAGCAGGACCCGGTCGCCGGCCGCGAACAGGCCGTCGAAGGTCTCGGGGGAGTTGTAGTCGGCGACCGCGAGCCGTACCCCGAGGGCGGCGAGGTCGGCGGCCCGGTCGCGGTCCCGGACGACCGCGGTGACCTGGTCGGCCGGCACCTTCTCCAGCAGCTGCCGCACGACGTGGCGGCCAAGGTGTCCGGTGGCTCCGGTGACGACGATGCTCATGGTTTCAGGGCTCCTAGTGGGGGTGTGTTGCCACTAACCCTAAGAGCAACGCTAACTAAATGAAAGTGCCCACTTTGAAGTAAGGTACTTACCTTGAAGTAAGCACGAGGGGCCCGGACGGGATGCGTCCGGGCCCCTCGTGCGTGCTGTGAACGGCGGGGTCCTGTGTCAGCCGACGACCGTCCAGGTGTCGTTGCCGGCGAGCAGCGCGGCGAGGTCGCCCTTGCCGTCCCGCTCTACGGCGGTGTCGAGCTGCTCGGACATGAGCGTGTCGTAGACCGGGCGCTGGACCGAGCGCAGCACGCCGATCGGCGTGTGGTGCAGGGTGTCCGGGTCGGCGAGGCGGGAGAGCGCGAAGGCCGTGGTGGGGGACGCGGAGTGGGCGTCGTGGACCAGGACGTCCGCCTCGTTGTCCGCGGTGACGGTGACCACCTCCAGATCACCGGTGCGCGGATCCCGTACGACGCCCTTGGCCCCGTCGGTGCCGAAGCGGATCGGCTGCCCGTGCTCCAGGCGGATCACCGCCTCCTCGGCCTGCTCCCTGTCCTTGAGGGCCTCGAAGGCGCCGTCGTTGAAGATGTTGCAGTTCTGGTAGATCTCGATCAGGGCCGTGCCCGGGTGCTCGGCGGCCTGCCGCAGGACCTCGGTGAGGTGCTTGCGGTCCGAGTCGACGGTCCGCGCGACGAAGGACGCCTCCGCGCCGAGGGCCAGCGAAACCGGGTTGAACGGCGCGTCCAGCGACCCCAGCGGCGTCGACTTGGTGATCTTGCCGACCTCGGAGGTCGGGGAGTACTGGCCCTTCGTCAGGCCGTAGATCCGGTTGTTGAACAGCAGGATCTTGAGGTTGACGTTGCGGCGCAGGGCGTGGACCAGGTGGTTGCCGCCGATGGACAGCGCGTCGCCGTCACCGGTGACCACCCACACGCTCAGGTCCCGGCGCGAGGCGGCGAGCCCGGTGGCGATGGCGGGGGCGCGGCCGTGGATGGAGTGCATCCCGTAGGTGTTCATGTAGTACGGGAAGCGGGAGGAGCAGCCGATGCCGGAGACGAAGACGATGTTCTCCTTCGCCAGGCCGAGCTGGGGCATGAAGCCCTGCACGGCGGCGAGGATGGCGTAGTCGCCGCAGCCGGGGCACCAGCGCACTTCCTGGTCCGACTTGAAGTCCTTCATGGACTGCTTGCCCTCGGCCTTCGGCACGAGCTGGAGCAGTGCGTTGCCGTCAGCCATCGATGGCCTCCTTCAGGACCGTGGCGAGCTGTTCCGCCTTGAACGGCATGCCGTTGACCTGGTTGTACGACTGGGCGTCGACCAGGTACTTCGCCCGGATCAGGGTGGCGAGCTGACCCAGGTTCATCTCCGGGACCACCACCTTGTCGTACCGCTGCAGCACCGCGCCGAGGTTGGCGGGGAAGGGGTTGAGGTGACGCAGATGGGCCTGGGCGATCTCCTCACCGGCGGTGCGCAGCCGGCGCACGGCCGCCGTGACGGGGCCGTACGTCGAGCCCCAGCCCAGCACCAGCGTCCGCGCGCCGTCCGGGTCGTCGACCTCCAGATCGGGGACCTCGATGCCGTCGACCTTGGCCTGCCGGGTGCGGACCATGAAGTCGTGGTTGGCCGGGTCGTAGGAGATGTTCCCGGTGCCGTCCTGCTTCTCGATGCCGCCGATCCGGTGCTCGAGACCCGGGGTTCCCGGCACCGCCCAGGGCCGGGCGAGGGTCTGCGGGTCGCGCTTGTACGGCCAGAACACCTCGGTGCCGTCGTCCAGGGTGTGGTTGGGTCCCTGCGCGAAACGCACCGCCAGATCCGGCAGCTCGTCCGGCTCGGGGATCCGCCACGGCTCGGAGCCGTTGGCGAGGTAGCCGTCGGAGAGGAGGAAGACGGGCGTGCGGTAGGTCAGGGCGATACGGGCCGCCTCCAGGGCGGCGTCGAAGCAGTCGGCCGGGGTGCGCGGGGCCACCACCGGCACCGGTGCCTCGCCGTTGCGCCCGTACATCGCCTGCAACAGGTCGGCCTGCTCCGTCTTGGTCGGCAGACCGGTGGACGGGCCGCCCCGCTGGATGTCCACCACCAGCAGCGGCAGCTCCAGGCTCACCGCGAGCCCGATCGTCTCGCTCTTGAGCGCCACGCCCGGACCGCTCGTCGTCGTCACCGCCAGCGAGCCGCCGAAGGCCGCGCCGAGCGCCGCGCCGATCCCGGCGATCTCGTCCTCCGCCTGGAAGGTGCGCACGCCGAAGTTCTTGTGCCTGCTCAGCTCGTGGAGGATGTCCGAGGCCGGGGTGATCGGGTACGAACCCAGGAACAGCGGCAGGTCCGCCTGCCGGGACGCGGCGATCAGGCCGTAGGCCAGGGACAGGTTCCCGGAGATGTTGCGGTAGGTGCCGGGCGGGAACGCCGTCGCCGCCGGAGCCACCTCGTAGGAGACCGCGAAGTCCTCGGTGGTCTCACCGAAGTTCCAGCCCGCGCGGTAGGCCGCGATGTTGGCGGCGGCGATGTCGGGCTTCTTCGCGAACTTCGACTTCAGGAACTTCTCCGTGCCCTCGGTGGGCCGGTGGTACATCCAGCTCAGCAGCCCGAGCGCGAACATGTTCTTGGAGCGCTCGGCCTCCTTGCGGCTGAGGTCGAACTCCGTGAGCGCCTCGACGGTCAGGGTCGTCAACGGCACCGGATGCAGCCGGTAGCCGTCGAGGGAACCGTCCTCCAGCGGCGAGGTGTCGTAGCCGACCTTCTGCATCGCCCGCTTGGTGAATTCGTCCGTGTTGACGATGATCTCCGCGCCGCGCGGCAGATCGCCGACGTTCGCCTTCAGCGCGGCCGGATTCATCGCCACCAGCACGTTGGGCGCGTCGCCCGGCGTGAGGATGTCGTGGTCGGCGAAGTGCAGCTGGAAGGACGAGACACCCGGCAGGGTGCCGGCGGGCGCCCGGATCTCGGCCGGGAAGTTCGGCAGCGTCGAAAGATCGTTGCCGAACGACGCCGTCTCCGAGGTGAAACGGTCGCCGGTGAGCTGCATCCCGTCGCCCGAGTCCCCCGCGAACCGGATGATCACCCGGTCCAGCCGGCGGACGTCCTTCGCCCCGACCGGTTTGCGCTGCGCTCCCACGACGGTCTCGTCGGTTCCGTCGGTCTGCTCCGCTGGGCTGCTGACCTGGCTGGTCACTTACTGGACCTCCCTCGGGACGGCTGTCCGGGGACTGGTCTCCCACCGACCGTCCCGGGGTCAACACTACGTCCGCACACCGTGACTTCCGGTGGACATTCGCATGATGGACACGACTTCGAGACGGCCCGCGGCCCTGTGTTTCCAAGGCTTCCCGCCCCTGGCACCGACGAGGACGCACCCTGCCGTCCTCCGGTTTCTCATTCGTCCGGATGAGCGTCGAGGTACCGGGCCCGGGCCGGTGCTTTTGAGGCGTGCGCCGCTGATGTCAGGAGTTGAGATACGTGAGCACGGCGAGCACCCTGCGGTGATCACCGTCGCTGGGGGACAGGCCCAGCTTCATGAAGATGTTGCTGACGTGCTTCTCGACGGCCCCGTCGCTCACGACGAGCTGCCGGGCGATCGCCGAGTTGGTCCGGCCCTCGGCCATCAGCCCCAGCACCTCCCGCTCGCGCGGGGTGAGCCCCGCCAGCACGTCCTGCTTGCGGCTGCGCCCGAGCAGCTGCGCGACCACCTCCGGGTCCAGTGCCGTACCGCCCTGCGCCACGCGCACGACCGCGTCCACGAACTCCCGCACCTCGGCCACCCGGTCCTTGAGCAGATAGCCGACGCCCCGGCTGGAACCGGCCAGCAGCTCCGTCGCGTACCGCTCCTCCACGTACTGCGACAGCACCAGCACGCCGAGACCGGGATGCGCCTTGCGCAGCCGCACCGAGGCCCGCACCCCTTCGTCGGTGTGCGTCGGCGGCATCCGCACGTCCGCCACCACGACGTCCGGCAGCTCGCCCTGCGCGTCCAGCTCGGTGATGGTCTTGATCAGTGCCTCACCGTCGCCGACACCGGCCACGACCTCGTGCCCGCGGTCGGTCAGCAACCGGGTCAGCCCCTCTCGGAGCAGCACTGAATCCTCGGCGATGACCACCCGCACCCTGTCCTCCACGATCCTCGGCCCCCCACAGCCCCTGCACCTCCCGGTCCGCGCGGCCCGCGCCGCGTCCACGAACCGTCCGTGCGACAGGTCCAGCATTCCAGCATCCGAGGCCCGACGCCTTCAGGCAACGGAAAGGGAACGCGAAGTCCTGGGCGACGGTCCGGGTTCGACCGCACGATGGCCGATTCTCGACCACGCCGAACCAGCCGGGACGGCCGGGGGAGGGGCCGAGGGGGAGGAGCCGACGGGAGGGGGAGTCGGGGGCGTGGAGAGGGGGAGGGAGGAGGAGCCGGGGCGGGCCGGCGGCGGTAGGGGCGTCCGGTGGCGGCCGCGGCTTGCGCGGCCCGTGCGACACGACGGCCAGACGACGGCGTCCGCGCCGGGGCCCGGGACCGGGGCCCCGGGCCGCCGAACCAGCGCCCGGGTCAGCGCGGGCGCCCAAGCCGGAGTGGGCGCCGCCGGGGCCGGGGACGACCCCGGCGAGGGCCCGGTCTCGGCGGCTCAGCCGGTGGTCGGCTCGGGGCGCCACGGCAGCTCCGCCGTGATCCGCGTCGGCCCTCCGACCGGCGAGTCCACCACGAGGATTCCGTCCACCGCGTCGAGCCGTTCCGCCAGGCCGGCCAGCCCGGAGCCGGCGGACGCGTGCGCGCCGCCCACGCCGTTGTCCACGACCTGGAGCAGCAGCCGGTTCTCCACCCGCCACACCTCCACCGCGGCCGACGTGGCCCGCGCGTGCTTGCTGATGTTCTGGAGCAGCTCCGAGACCGTGAAGTAGGCGATGCCCTCGATCGCCGACGCCGGGCGCTCGGCCAGGTCGACCTCCACCCGCACCGGCACGGTGCAGCGCGAGGCGACCGCCGACAGCGCCGCGTCCAGACCGCGGTCGGTCAGCACCGCGGGGTGGATGCCCCGAGCGAGATCGCGCAGCTCCTGGAGCGCCGTCTTCACCTCGCCGTGCGCCTCGTCCACCATGACGGCCGCGGCCCGGGGGTCCTCCTTCAGCTTCTCCTTGGCCAGCCCCAGATCCATGGCGAGGTTGACCAGGCGGGCCTGCGCCCCGTCGTGCAGGTCGCGCTCGATGCGCCGCAGGTCGGCCGCGGCAGTGTCGACCACGACCCCCCGGTCCGACTCCAGCTCCACGACCCGCGTCGCCAGCCGGGACGGCCCGAGCAGCCCGTGCACCATGACCCGGTCCACCGTCGTCAGCGCCCGCACCAGCCACGGCGTCGCCAGCGTGACCAGCAGGCCGACCAGCGCCGTCACGGTGATCTCGAACGGGTTGTCCAGGTAGACCCGGTGCGTCTCGTCGCCGTACAGCTGAAGCCCGTCCTGGCCGGCGTACATCGGGAACACCCAGAACCACAGCGGGTACGTCAGCATCGCCCACCCCACCGCCCAGAAGTTCACGGCGACGACGAACGAGAACACCGACCACGGGAACTGCACCAGCGCGTACAGTAGGCTCCGCCAGGAGACGCCGCTCTTGAGTACGGCCCCCATCCAGCCCATCGCGCCCTGCTTCTTCGGCCGCAGCGGTTCCGGGTCGGACACCCGCAGCCCCAGCAGGGCCCGGGCCCGCGCCCGCTCCATCGCCCCGAAGCCCCTGCACCCGGCGAGCGCGGCCGCCAGCACCGGCACGCCCAGGAACGTCACGAGCAGGCCCGCTCCCAGCGACACCATCGTGACCGCGTAGGTGAAGAGCAGGATGCCGACCGGCAGCCCCGCCAGGACATAGCCGAACTCGCGCCAGCTGCGCGCCTCGAACGGCGCCCGCAGCCCCACCGGCAGCCGGTGGCGCCGCGCACCGGTGTCCCCGGGGAAGCCGGACCCGTCTCCGAGTCCGTAACTCTGTCCGTAATCCGTGGCCATCGGTGCCGTCCCTCTCCTCGTCGCCCTACGGCTGATCCGTCGTATCTCCACCCTCCTGGACCGCCCCGCCCCGGCCAATGGAGCCCGTCGGCGTCCGGGAAGGGGGGTTTTCCCTACCTCCCGGGTGCGGAGCCGGCCGCGTCGGCCTGCGTACGGTCGCGCCACGGCAGCTCGGCCGTGATCGTCGTCGGGCCGCCCTCCGGCGAGGCGACCACGAAAAGACCGTCGACGGCGGACAGCCGGTCGGCGAGGCCCTTCATCCCCGTCCCGCCGTCGAGGCGCGCGCCGCCGCGGCCGTCGTCCCCCACCTGTATGAGCAGCCGGTCGGACGACCGCCACACCTCCACGGAGGCCGACCTGGCGCCGCTGTGCTTGCTGACGTTCTGGAGCAGCTCCGAGACCGTGAAGTAGGCGATGCCCTCGATGGCGGCCGCGGGGCGCTCCGTCAGGTCGACGGTCACCTTGACCGGCACGGTGCAGCGGGAGGCGACCGAGGAGAGCGCCGCGTCCAGACCCCGGTCGGTCAGGACGGCGGGATGGATGCCGCGGGCCAGGTCCCGCAACTCCTGCAGGGCCAGCTTCACCTCGCCGTGCGCCTCGTCCACCATGGCCGCCGCCGCGTCCGGGTCCTCCAGAAGCTTCTCCTTCGCCAGACCGAGCCCCATGGCGAGGTTGACCAGGCGGGCCTGTGCCCCGTCGTGCAGGTCGCGCTCGATGCGCCGCAGGTCGGCCGCGGCCGTGTCGACCACGACCCCCCGGTCCGACTCCAGCTCGGCGATCCGCCGCTCCAGCTCGTCGGACGGCGACAGCAGAGCGCGTACCATCGCCCGGTCGACGTTGGTCAGGGCTCGTGCGATGAACGGGAGCACCGGCCACAGCACGAACAACGACGTCAACGTGGTGACGAAGGTGAGAACGCCCCAGGGAAACCGGATGACGTCGTACAGGACCGTGCGCCAGCCCACCGGGTCCTTCAAGGACATCCACAACTGCGCGAAGAAGCCGCGCCTGCCCCGCCACGGCAGCGGACTCGGTTCGTCCACCCGCACTCCGAGCAGCGCCCGGGCCCGCGCCCGCTCCAGCTTGCCCAACTGCCGCGCGCCCAGCAGACCGGCCGCCAGCAGCGGGAGCCCGATCACCGTGACCGTCAGTCCCACACCGACGGACAGCATCGTCACGACGTAGACGAAGCCGAGCAGCGCCGCCGGGAAGTTCGCCAGCAGGTGGGCGATCTCCTTCCAGGTGTGCCGGTCGTAGGCGAAACGGGCCGGCGGAAGGCGGTCGTCGGCCGCTGCGCCGGTGGCCCGGGCGAGGCTCGAGGTCGAGAGGCGTTCGGTCATACACGTCAGCGTGCCGTGCGGCGCGGCGCGGCGCCATGAGGTGGACCGCCGGGACGCACTGAGGAAAACCCCACCCCCGTCTCAACGTACGACGGGCTGCTTACCGTCTCTTTATCAGGCTCTAGACTCCCGTGCGTACAGATCGTCGAACGGCAGCACCAAGAGGAACAGCGGCTTCACGACGTTTCACAATGTTCGTGATGTTCACGACGTTCACGACAGGGAGCGAGGGCGCACGTGCCGGAACCGACCGTCGGCGGGGCGACCGCCGGCGCCGTGACCACCGCCGATGCGACCGTCGGGCTCGCCGCGGACTACTTCCAGTCCTACTCGGTCGTCGGCCTGCTCGCCGTCGTCGGGGTGCTCTTCGTCACCGTCGCCTTCGGCGCCGGGCGCCTGCTGCGACCCGTGGTCCCGACGCCCGAGAAGCTGCTCACCTACGAATGCGGCGTCGACCCCGTAGGAGAGGGCTGGGCGCACACCCAGGTCCGCTACTACGTCTACGCGTTCCTCTACGTCATCTTCGCCGTCGACTCGATCTTCCTCTTCCCCTGGGCGACGGTCTTCGCCGACCCTGGTTATGGCGCCACGACCCTCGTGGAGATGTTCATCTTCCTCGGGTTCCTCGCCGTGGGCCTGTTGTACGCATACAAGAAGGGCGTCCTGTCGTGGACGTGAACCCCTCATCTCCCGCACCCGCCGCTGGACCGGTGCCCGCCACCGCACCCGGGCCCGTGCCGCTGCCCGAGCCCAAACGGCTGGGCACGCTCGCACGCCTGGCCCCGGAGCCGATGAAAGTCGTCCTGAACTGGGGCCGCCGCTACTCGCTCTGGGTCTTCAACTTCGGTCTCGCCTGCTGCGCGATCGAGTTCATCGCCGCGTCCATGGCCCGGCACGACTTCATCCGGCTCGGCGTCATCCCGTTCGCACCGGGCCCCCGCCAGGCCGACCTGATGGTCGTCTCCGGCACCGTGACCGACAAGATGGCGCCCGCCGTCAAACGCCTCTACGAGCAGATGCCCGAGCCGAAGTACGTCATCTCGTTCGGCGCCTGCTCCAACTGCGGGGGCCCTTACTGGGATTCCTACTCCGTGACGAAGGGCGTCGACCAGATCATCCCCGTCGACGTCTACGTTCCCGGCTGCCCGCCGCGCCCCGAGGCGCTGCTCCAGGGGATCCTCAAGCTCCAGGAGAAGATCGCGCGGGAGTCCCTGGGGGAGCGGTACGGCGCCTCGCCCCGGCCGTCGACGGCCGCGCTCCAAAGCGGCCCGGTGCGGCCGCCCGCCCCGCCCTCCGACGCGGGGGAGGGACGATGACCGCGGTCGGCTGGCTGCCCGCCGGCGCCGAGGAACTCTTCGGTGCGGACGCCGCGGCGGAGGAGTCGTACGACCTCCTGACCGTCGACGTGCCGCCCGGTTCCTGGATCACCGCCCTGGAGACGGCGCGTGACCGGCTGGGCTGCACGTACTTCGACTGGCTGAGCGCGGTCGACGAACCGGGCGTCGGCTTCCGCGTCGCGGCACACGTCGCCGCGCTGGGACCGGTACGCCGGCTGCTGCTGCGTACGACCGTCCCGCACGAGGCACCGGTCCTGCCCACCGCCGTGGGGGTGTACGCGGGCGCCGCCTGGCACGAACGCGAGACCCACGAAATGTTCGGCGTCGCCTTCGAGGACCACCCCGCCCTCGACCACCTGCTCCTGCCGGAGGGCTTCGAGGGCCACCCGCTGCGCAAGGACTTCGTCCTTGCCGCACGCGTCGCCAAGGCCTGGCCCGGGGCCAAGGAGCCCGGCGAGTCCGACCACGGTGGTCCCCGCCGGCGCCAGATGCTGCCGCCGGGTGTCCCCGATCCCAACGAGTGGGGCCCGCTGAAGGGCCAGCTGCCGCCCGCCCCGGCCCGCCCGGCACGAGGCGCGGGGCGGGCGGCGGGCGAACGCCCGGCCCGCCGTACCCGTACGGCCGCCGAGGGCTCCGTCGGTCAGCAGACGCCCGGCACCGAGACCCCGGCCGCACCGCGCCGCTCCCGTACGGCGGCCGAGGGCTCGGTCAGCCAGGCCTCCCCGGCGGGCGAGCCGACGGCCGCACCGGCGCCCCGGCGGTCGCGCAGCGCGAGCCAGGGCTCCGCGTCCCAGCGCGCGACCGGCCCGACCGGCGGCGCGACCGGCCCGACCGGCGGCGCGACGGACAGCCCGACGGGTAGTCCGACGGACGACTCGGCGGGCAGTCCGACGGGTAGTCCGACGGACGGTTCGATGGCCGGACCCACGGACGGGCCCACGGTCGGCACCGGGTCCGAGCAGCGGGACGTCGCCGGGAACGTCCGCCCCCGGCGTGCCCGGAGCGCGTCGCAGGGTTCGGCGAGCCAGCGGGAAGCCTCGCCCACCGAGGAACCGGCCCGCGAGCCGGCGACCTCGACACCGCGCAGTCCGGACGCCCCCTGGCACCACGCCCGCCCGGCGTTCGACGAGCCTGCGGCGGCGGAGGGGGAGCCGGAAGCATCCCAGCAGCCGCCGGACACTCCCGACGGGACGGAGACCCCCAACGAGCCGGCCCCCTCCGGACAGCCGGACACTCCCAACGAGCCGGCCCCCTCCGGACAGCCGGACACTCCCAACGAGCCGGCCCCCTCTGGAGAGCCGGACACCTCCGGACAGCGGGCCCCCTCCGGAGAGCGGGCCCCTTCCGGAGAGCGGGCCCCCTCCGAAGCGTCCGGCCACTCCGAGGAGTCGGACGCCCCCGAGGAGCCGGGCACATCCGCAGGTCCGGACGCTTCCGGAGCGTCCGACACCGCCGGTGAGTCCGACGTCCCCCGCACTCCACCGAACCCGCCAGGAGGCCCGCAGTGAACGACGCGCTCGACGTCACCCTGCGCCTCCTGGCCGTCTTCGTCGTCTTCCTCGCGTTCCCCCTGATCGTCGGCCAGACCGAACACAAGGTCATGGCGCACATGCAGGGCCGCCTGGGCCCGATGTACGCGGGCGGCTTCCACGGCTGGGCCCAGCTCGTCGCGGACGGCGTGAAGTTCGCGCAGAAGGAGGACGTGGTTCCCGCCGACGCGGACCGTCGCATCTTCCAGCTCGCCCCGGCCGTGGCCCTGCTGCCGTATCTCCTGGTCCTCCTGGCCATCCCCGTCGGGCCCGGAGAGGGCGCGGTCGGTCAGGTCGTCGACGCGGGCGTCTTCTTCGTCCTGGCGGTCATGGGTGTGGGCGTCCTCGGCTCGCTCATGGCCGGCTGGTCCTCCGCCAACAAGTTCTCCCTCCTCGGCGGTCTGCGTACCGCCGCCCAGCTCCTCGCGTACGAACTCCCGATGCTGCTGACCGCGGCCTCCGTGGCCATGGCCGCCGGTACCGTCTCGCTCGTCGGCATCCTCGACGCCTTCGAGTGGTGGTGGCTGCCCTGGCAGATCGTCGGGGCGGTCGTCTTCTTCGTCGCCGGGCTGGCCGAACTGCAACGGCCCCCGTTCGACATGCCGGTGGCCGACTCGGAGATCATCTTCGGTGCCTACACCGAGTACACCGGTCTGCGCTTCGCCCTGTTCCTCCTCGCCGAGTACGCCGGGATCGTCGTCCTGTGCGGTCTGACCACCGTCCTCTTCCTGGGCGGCTGGCACGGACCCTGGGGGGCCGACGGCCTCGGCTGGGTCTGGACCCTGCTGAAGGCGGCCGTCCTCGCCTTCGTCGTGATCTGGCTGCGCGTGACCTATCCGCGCCTGCGCGAGGACCAGCTCCAGAAGCTGTCCTGGACCCTCCTCGTCCCCCTGTCCCTCGCCCAGATCGCCCTCACCGGCATCGTCAAGGTGGTGATCGCGTAATGGCCCCCGTCCCCGGCAGCGGCCTGGCCAAGGGCCTGGCCGTCACCCTGCGCACGATGACGAAGAAGACCGTCACCGAGCAGTACCCGGACGCCCAGCCGGAGCTGCCGCCCCGTACCCGCGGCGTGATCGGCCTGTTCGAGGAGAACTGCACGGTCTGCATGCTGTGCGCCCGGGAGTGTCCCGACTGGTGCATCTACATCGACTCCCACAAGGAGACGGTCCCGGCGGCCACCCCGGGCGGACGCGACCGCAGCCGCAACGTCCTCGACCGCTTCGCCATCGACTTCGCCCTGTGCATGTACTGCGGTATCTGCATCGAGGTCTGTCCTTTCGACGCCCTGTTCTGGTCCCCGGAGTTCGAGTACGCCGAGACCGACATCCGCGACCTCACCCACGAGCGCGACAAGCTGCGCGAGTGGATGTGGACCGTGCCGGCCCCGCCCGCCCTCGACCCCGGAGCCGAGGAGCCCAAGGAACTCGCCGCCGCCCGCAAGGCCGCCGACAAGCTGGCCGCGCAGCAGGAGACGGACGGGCCCGGCCAGGAGGACCGGACATGACCCTTGCCGCCGCATCACACGGATTCCTCTCCCCGACCGGTGTCGAGATCGCCTTCCTCCTCGTCGGCCTGGTCACCTTCGGCGCCGCCGTCGTCACCGTGACCACCCGTCAGCTCGTCCACGCGGCGCTCTGGCTCGTGGTGGCCCTCGGCGGCCTGGCCGTCGAATACCTTTTGCTCACCGCCGAGTTCATCGCCTGGGTCCAGGTCCTCATCTACGTCGGTGCCGTCGTCGTCCTCATCCTGTTCGGGCTGATGCTCACCAGGGCGCCCATCGGCCGGTCCCCGGACGCCGACTCCGCCAACCGCTGGGCCGCCCTCACCGTGGCCGTGGCCTCCGCGGCGGCCCTGGTGTGGGTCGTCGTGGACGCCTTCCGCACCACCTGGATCGACCTGGACGGTCCGGCCACCGGCTCCACCGCCGCCACCGGAGCGAGCCTCTTCCAGAACTGGGTCCTCCCCTTCGAGGCCCTCTCCGTCCTCCTCCTCGCCGCCCTGGTCGGCGCCATCGTCCTGTCCCGCAAGGCCAAGTCGACCCGCGCCGGCGAAGCGTCCCGGGGCGGCGAAGGGTCCCGGGGCGGGGCCTCCCCGTCGGGCACCTCCCTGTCCGGCGTCTCCCGCTCCGGCACTTCCCAGACGGGAGGTGCCCGCTGATGCACCTCGCCTATCCCGCCGTCCTCTCGGTCCTCCTCTTCTGCACGGGCCTCTACGGCGTCCTCGCCCGCCGCAACGCGATCCTGGTCCTGATGTCGGTCGAGCTGATGCTCAACGCCGTCAACCTCAACCTCGTCGCCTTCGACGTCTGGCTCAGCAGGGCCGCGGAGGAGACCCTGCACTCCGGCCAGGCCCTGACCCTGTTCACGATCGCCATCGCGGCCGCCGAGATCGGCATCGGCCTGGCGATCGTCCTCGCCGTCCACCGCAACCGCGGCACCTCGGACATCGACAAGCTCCGCGACACCGCCGAGGGCCACGAGCCGGACGGCCCCGACACCGACACCCCCGCGACCGGGACGGCCGCCGAGAAGGCTGAGGCCACCGCGTGACCACGACCACCCTCGCCGTACTCGTCCCCCTCCTCCCCTTCATCGGGGCAGCCGCCGGTCTCCTGCTGGGCCGGGCGGCGCCCGGATTCGTCCGTCCCCTCGCGGTCCTGCCGGCCCTGGCGGCCCTCGCCCTCGCCGTGGTCGTCGCGGCCCGCCAGGGCGGCGGCGGGGCCGTCAACGCCGTCACGGAGCTGACGCCGACCGGTTCGGTCCCCGTCGAACTCGCCCTGCACATCGACGGCTTCGCCGCCCTCGTCGCCGTCCTCGTCGGCACCGTCGCCACCTGCGTGCAGATCTACTCGACGGGCTACCTGCGCGACGACCCGCGCTACGCCTCGTACGCCGCTCTCGTCTCCCTGTTCACCTCCGCCATGTTCCTCGTCGTCTACTCCGGCGACCTGATGGTGCTGCTGGTCGGCTGGGAAGTCATGGGCATCTGCTCCTACTTCCTGGTCGGCCACTACTGGGAGACCCCTGAGGCGCGCGCCGCCTCCCTCAAGGCCTTCCTGGTCACCAAGCTCGGCGACGTCCCCTTCCTGATCGGCCTGCTGGCGCTGGCCACCGAGGCCGGCTCCTTCCGCATCACCAGAATCCTCGGCGCGGTCGCGAGTGGCTCGCTCGACCACCCGACACTGATCGCACTGCTCCTCCTGGCCGGTGTGGCGGGCAAGTCGGCGCAGTTCCCGCTGCACACCTGGCTCC
Source organism: Streptomyces sp. NPDC085944 (assembly GCF_040686295.1). Taxonomy (NCBI): domain Bacteria; kingdom Bacillati; phylum Actinomycetota; class Actinomycetes; order Kitasatosporales; family Streptomycetaceae; genus Streptomyces; species Streptomyces sp. NPDC085944. The sequence continues at coordinate 204,874 of NZ_JBFBJX010000001.1, forward strand.
CCGACGCGATGGCCGGCCCGACGCCCGTCTCGGCGCTGATCCACGCCGCGACGATGGTCGCCGCCGGTGTGTACTTCGTCGCCCGGCTCCTTCCGCTCTTCGAGGCCTCGCGGGCCGCGATGGTCGTCCTCGCCGTCATGGCCGCCGTCACGATGGTCGGCTCCGCACTGGCCGCCCTCGCCCAGGACGACATCAAACGCGTCCTGGCCTACTCGACGATCGGACAGCTCGGGTACATGACCGGCGCCCTCGCCACGGGCGACCGGGGTGCCGCCGTCTTCCACCTCCTGACCCACGGCGCCTTCAAGGCGCTCCTCTTCCTCGCCGCGGGCGTGATCATCCACGCCGCCGGCACCAACTCGCTGGCCGCCATGTCCCGCATGCGGGGCCTGCGCGACCGTGTCCCGGACGCCTACTGGACGATGACCGTGGCCCTGCTCGCGCTCGCCGCGATCCCGCCCTTCAGCGGCTTCTTCTCCAAGGAGTCCGTCCTCGGTGCCGCGGAGCACGTGGCCACCGGCCACACCGGGCACGCGCCCGGCGCCGCGGGCTGGACCGTCCTCGTCGCCGGTCTGATCACGGCCCTGCTGACCGCCGCGTACGCGACCCGCCTGTGGCTGCTTGCCTTCCGAGGCCGGGGCGCCGAGGCCCCCGACCACGGCAGGCAGCCGGTGGTCATGAACGCCGTGCTCTGGGCGCTCGCCATCCCCTCCCTCGCACTGGGCGGGCTCACCTTCCGCCTCCTGCCCGACTGGTTCGACGGCCACGCGCTCACCCCGACCCTGACCACCTCCGTGCTCGGCACGGGAGTGGCCCTGGTGGGCGGCATCGTCACCTACGCCGCCTGGCGGCACACCACGGCGCTCGCGGCCCGCACCCCGCTGGGCGCGGTCGCGGCCCACCCCGAGGGCGACGCCGGCCTGGTGGAGGCCGAGGCCATCGCCAGCCACCGGCCCGCCTACGGCGACCTCGCCTCGGCACCGGACCCGTCCGACCCGGGACGGCTCCTGCTGGGCCCGGTGCACCGGCACGCGGCGGCCGGCTTCCACCTGGACGCGGTGTACACGGCCCTCTTCGTCCGCCCGGTCCGGGCCGGAGCGAGCCTCGTCCGGTTCCTCGACCGCGAGGTCGTCGACACCTACGTACGCGCGGCGGGCGCCCTGCCCCGCTTGCTCGGGGCCGCCGTACGGCGTGCCCAGACCGGCAATGTGCAGACCTATGTGAGCGCGCTGCTCGCCGGCACCGTCGTCCTCGCGGTCGCCGCCGTCCTCGTCGCCACGGGAGCGTGAGCAGGCGTGATCGATATCAACGAGTCCGTGATGCGGGTCCTTCTCGCGTTTCTCGTCGTCGGCCCGCTCCTCGGTGCCGTCGCCGCCCTGCTGCCGGCCCCGCCCGGACTGAAGGGGAAGTCGCCCGAGCAGGCCGTGCTCCGGCACGGTGTCACCGTCACCGGTGCCGTCCTCCTCGCCGCGGTCGTCCTCGTCCTCGGCTTCGACCACGACCATCCGTCGAAGATGCAGGCCAGCACGGACATCAGCTGGATCCCCGCACTCGACGTGCGCATCCACCTCGGCATCGACGGCATCTCCCTCCCCCTGCTGGTCCTGACCGCGCTGCTGACCTTCCTCTGCGCGCTCTACTCGTACTTCAAGCAGCGACACGACCGGCTGACGCCGCGGACTTCGGGCCCGAGCCCGAAGGCATTCGTCGCGCTGCTGCTCGTCCTCGAGTCCGGCACCCTCGCGACCTTCGCCGTCCTCGACCTGATCCTGTTCTTCCTGGCCTTCGAGATGGTCCTCATCCCGATGTACTTCCTCATCGCCCGCTGGGGCGGCGAGGGACGGGCCGGGGCCGCCTGGAAATTCATCCTCTTCACGCTCCTCGGCTCCGTCGTCATGCTGCTCGGCCTGCTCCTGATCGGAATCACGGCGGGCACATTCGACATGGTGGCACTCGCCACTGACAACGGCCGGTCACTGACCGCGTCCGTGCAGGTCATCGCCGTTCTGTCGATCGGGATCGGACTCGCGGTCAAGGCCCCGATGTGGCCGCTGCACAGCTGGCTGCCCGACGCCCACACCGCCGCGCCGACCGTCGGCTCGGTCCTGCTGGCCGGCGTCCTGCTGAAGATGGGCACGTACGGTTTCGTCCGGATCCTCCTTCCGATCGCGCCGGACGGCTTCCGGACCTTCGCGCCCTACCTCGCGGCCTTCGCCGTGGTCGGCATCATCTACGGCTCCCTGGCCTGCCTGGCCCTCGCCAGGAGAGGTGCGAAGGGCGACCTCAAGCGCCTCATCGCCTACTCCTCCGTCGGCCACATGGGCTTCGTCCTGCTCGGCGTCGCGACCATGACCCCGACCGGCGTGAACGGTGCCCTGTTCGCCAACATCGCCCACGGCCTGATCACCGGCCTGCTCTTCTTCGTGGTCGGCGCGCTCAAGGACCGCACCGGCACCACCGACCTCGACGCCCTCGCCGAGGAGTCCGGACACGCCCTGTACGGCAAGGCGCCGCGCCTCGGCGGCCTGCTCGCCTTCGCCGCGGTCGCCTCGCTGGGCCTGCCGGGCCTGGCCGGTTTCTGGGGCGAGATGCTCGCGCTGTTCGGCGCCTTCGACCCGGCCCGGGGCCTGAGCCGTCCCGCCTTCCTCACCTTCCTGGCCGTCGCCGCCTTCGGCACCCTGCTGACCGCCGCGTACCTGCTGATCGTGGTGCGCCGCGTCTGCATGGGCGCCGTACCGCAGGACGCCCCGCAGCCGCGACTCCCCGACGTGCGCACGTACGAGTTCGCCGCCTGGACCCCGCTCGTCGTCCTCACCGTCGTCGCCGGACTGTGGCCCAGGACCCTCCTCGGGCTGACCGACCCGGCCGTGCAGCAGCTCCTCTCAGGAGGCACCCGATGAGCTCCCCGGCCCAGCCCCTCGCCGAAGCGGCCCTCGCACAGCAGCCGCTGGCCCAGAACCTGGTCCAGTCCGTCGACTGGCTCGCCGTCGCACCGCCCACCATCACGGCGGTCGTGGGACTCGTCGTCCTCGTCACCGACCTGTTCGTCAAGGACACCCGCAAGAGCCTGCTCGGCTGGATCTCGGTCGCCGGACTGGCCGCCTCCGCCCTCATGCTGCTGCCCCTGGTCAACGACGACCGCTCGACGTTCTGCCAGAGCGGCGAGCCAGGCGTCTGCAGCTACACCGCGGACACCTTCACCCTCGCCATCCAGTTCCTGGTCCTCGGCGGCGCCCTGCTCACCGCCCTCCTGTCGGTCACCGCCGTCAAGGACGCCGACCGGGGGCTGCCCGAGGGCGAGTTCTGGTTCCTGCTGCTCTCCTCCGCGGCCGGCGCCGCCCTCCTGCCCGCCTCCCGCGACCTCGCGACCCTCATCGTGGCCCTCGAGGTCGCCTCCCTGCCCGCCTTCGCCCTGGTCGGCCTCCGCCAGGGCGACCGCAGGTCCTCGGAAGCGGCCCTGAAGTTCTTCCTGTCCTCGGTCACCGCGACCGCGGTCAGCCTCATGGGCATCAGCTTCGTGTACGCCACCACCGGCACCCTCTACCTCACCCAGGTGGCCGACCGCATCCAGCACGTCGACGGCCAGCTCGCCACCCTCGCCCAGACCGGCGTCGTCCTCACCCTCGTCGGCTTCGCCTTCAAGACGGCCGCCGTCCCCTTCCACTTCTGGGTGCCCGACACCTACGTGGGCGCACCGCTGCCGATCGCGGCCTACCTGTCCGTGATCGGCAAGGCGGTCGGCTTCTCCGGCCTCATCCTCGTGACGGTCGTCGCCCTGCCGTCCTACGCCGACGTCTGGGGCCCCGCCCTCGCGGCCCTGGCCGCGCTCACCATGACCGTCGGCAACGTCGGTGCCCTCCGCCAGCAGGCCACGCGCGCGTACAGCGCGGTCCGGCTGCTCGCCTGGTCGTCCGTCGGCCAGGCCGGCTACCTTCTGGTGCCGATCGCCGCCGCCGCGTACTCCGACGACCCGGAACGCTCGATCGGCTCCACCCTCGCCTACGCGCTCATGTACGCCGCGGTGAACCTCGGAGCCTTCGCGGTGGCCGCGCTCGTGGGCCGCACGAGAGCCCTGAACCGCGTCGCGGACTACCGCGGCCTGTACGCCACCAACCCCCTCACCGCCCTGCTCCTGGCCTTCTTCCTGCTCTGCCTCGCCGGACTGCCGCCCGGCATCATCGGGCTCTTCGCCAAGGTGACGGTCTTCTCCGCGGCCGTCGACGCCGGACTCGGCTGGCTGGCCGTCGTCATGGCCGTCAACGTCGTGATTGCGCTCTTCTACTACCTCCAATGGACGGCACTGCTGTTCCGGGCGCCCAAGGAGGCGACCGTCGGCCACCGTGTCCCGGCCCCCCTCACGGCCGCGATCACCGTGCCCGCCGTCCTCGCCGTCGCCCTGTCCGGGGCACCCCAGCTGATCCTGCGTTTCGCCGACACCGGGCTCTTCTGAACGCGGCCGCCGGACACGCGCGCGTGTGGCCCCCGCCCTCCACGCGTGCGTGCCGCCCGCCACGGCGGTCACCCGTACGGCTCACACGCGCCGCGCCGGGCGCCGGGGAACTGGTGACCCTCGCCTGGCGTTGACCAGTACGGAAGGGTCCACTGGACGTGTCACCCACGGCACCAGTGGCATCCGGAGACCAGGAAGCAACCACAGCGAGCGAGACCAGCAAGCAAAGGGTTCCCCTGCTGCACGACTTGGAGGGCGTACCGTGCACCGCCGGCACAACGGGCTCAGGACCGCAGTACTCCTCGGGGGACTGTCCGCGCTCATCATCGTCATCGGCAGCTTCTTCGGCCGAGCGGGGCTCGTCGTCGCCGTCCTCGTCGCCCTGGGCACCAACGCGTACGCGTACTGGAACAGCGACAAACTCGCACTGCGTGCGATGCGCGCCCGCCCGGTCAGCGAGTTCGAGGCCCCGGCTCTCTACCGCATGGTCCGCGAGCTCTCCACCCAGGCCCGCCAGCCGATGCCCCGTCTGTACATCTCACCGACGGAGGCACCGAACGCCTTCGCGACCGGCCGCAACCCGCGCAACGCGGCCGTGTGCTGCACCGACGGCATCATGCGCCTGCTCGACGAGCGCGAACTGCGCGGCGTCATCGGACACGAACTCAGCCATGTCTACAACCGGGACATCCTGATCTCCTCCGTCGCCGGTGCCCTCGCCTCCGTGATCATGTTCCTGGTCAACTTCGCCTGGCTGATCCCCGTGGGCCGGTCCAACGACGACGACGGCCCCGGTCTGCTGGGCATGCTCCTCATTATGCTGCTCGGACCCCTCGCCGCCACCGTCATCCAACTGGCGATCAGCCGGTCGCGGGAGTACGAGGCCGACGCTTCCGGCGCCCAGCTGACCGGCGACCCACTGGCCCTGGCCGGCGCCCTGCGCAAACTGGAACTGGGCACCAAACAGCTCCCGCTCCCCCCGGAGCCCCGGCTCGAGACCGCCGGCCACATGATGATCGCCAACCCCTTCCGGCCGGGGCAGGGGCTCTCGAAGATGTTCTCCACCCACCCGCCGATGGCGGAGCGAATCGCCCGGCTCGAAAAGATGGCAGGTCGTCAGCAGTGAAGACCATCCTCAACGTCATTTGGCTCGTGCTCAGCGGCTTCTGGCTGTTCCTCGGCTACCTGCTCGCCGGCGCGCTGCTCTGCATCACGGTCATCGGAATCCCGTTCGGCATCGCGGCCTTCCGCATCGGTGTCTACGCCCTGTGGCCCTTCGGGTACACGGCGGTCGAGCGCCGCGACGCCGGGGCGCCCTCCTGCATCGGAAACGTGCTGTGGCTCGTCCTCGCGGGCTGGTGGCTGGCGCTCGGTCACATTGTCACCGGCGTCATGCTGTGCGTCACGATCATCGGCATCCCGCTCGGCATCGCCAACTTCAAGTTGATTCCCGTCTCACTGCTCCCGCTGGGACGCGAGATCGTGCGCACGGACCAGCCCTTCACGGCGGCCGGAACGACACAGCGGAGCGGCTGGTAAACGACACAGCGGACCGGCTGGTAACGGCCTTTGCCGCCTTGGTTGTCCACAGCTTCCGGGTTGTCCACAGCCCCGCCCCGATGTCCGTGAAGGCCTGCATCATGCATGCATGACCGAGACCGAACAGTCGCCGGACCGGATGGCCGTCAAGGCGCGGAACACGTGCAGAGACCGGGGCCCCCGATCACTGCCGGGCAGACGCTTGCCCACGGCGACCTACCGCGACACCTGCTGCCCCCGCACGCCGTACGTCACCACGCCCACCGCCAGGACACCCACGCCCACGAGGACCGAGACGGCCGGCAGCGAGAAGGCGAGCACCGCACAGCCGGTCAGACCCAGCGCGGGTATGACCCGGGACATCCTCGAAGAGTCCAGCGTCCAAGCCGAAGCGTTGGCCACGGCGTAGTACGCCAGAACACCGAAGGAGGAGAAGCCGATCGCCCCCCGTACGTCCACCGTGGCCGCCACGACCGCGCCCACCGCGCCCACCGCCAGCTCCGCCCGGTGCGGCACCTGGAACCGCGGATGCACCGCGGCCAGCGCTCGGGGCAGGTGACCGTCCCGGGCCATGGCCAGGGTCGTCCGTGACACGCCCAGGATCAGCGCCAGCAGCGATCCCAGCGCGGCCACGGCGGCGCCCACCCGCACGACCGGTGCCAGCCCCGGCAGGCCGGCCGCCCGTACCGCATCGGCCAGGGGCGCCGTCGCCTGCCCCAGACCGACGGGGCCCAGCACGGAAAGGACGGCCACCGCGACACACCCGTACACGGCCAGCGTGAGGCCCAGCGCCAGCGGGATCGCCCGCGCGATGGTGCGCCGCGGGTCCCGCACCTCCTCACCGAGGGTCGCGATGCGCGCGTATCCCGCGAACGCGAAGAACAGCAGGCCGGCCGCCTGCAACACCCCGCCGGTGCCGCCCGACAGGCCGATGTCCAGCCGCCCGGCGTCGGCCCGCCCCGACCCCAGGCACACCACCACCACGGAAGCGAGGACAGCGAGGACCACCGCCACGATCACCCGCGTCAGCCAGGCGGACTTCTGGATTCCGCCGTAGTTCACCGCGGTCAGCGCCACTATCGCCGCGACCGCCACCACGTGCGACTGCTCCGGCCAGACGTACGTGCCCACGGTGAGCGCCATGGCAGCACAGGAGGCCGTCTTCCCGACGACGAACGACCAGCCCGCGAGGAACCCCCAGAACTCCCCGAGGCGCTCACGTCCGTAGACGTACGTGCCGCCCGAGGCCGGATACCGGACGGCCAGCCTGGCCGACGACATGGCGTTGCAGTAGGCGACGACCGCTGCCACGGCGAGGGCGAGGAGCAGCCCCGAGCCGGCCGCGTGCGCCGCCGGCGCCAGGGCGGCGAAGATCCCGGCACCGATCATGGAACCGAGTCCCACGACGACGGCGTCGCCCAGACCAAGGGTGCGACGCAGCCCCGAACCCGCAGGTGTCATGGGTCGCACCCTACTGATCGGCGCAACCACCCGGCGCGGCCGGAACGTCCTCTCCACCAAGACGACATGAACACCGCGGAGGAACTGGCCCGCACCACTGGCACAGTGTGGGCACAGCGAGAAAGGGCAAGGTCACGGCATGACCGTCATCAGCTGGATCATCCTCGGACTGTTGGCCGGAGCCATCGCCAAGTTTCTGCTGCCGGGCCGCGATCCCGGCGGGCTCATCGGCACCACGCTCATCGGTATCGCCGGTGCCTTCATCGGCGGCTGGATATCGGCCCGCTGGCTGGACCACCCGATCAGCAAGGACTTCTACGACGGCGCGACCTGGGCCGCGGCGATCGGCGGTTCGCTGGTGCTCCTGGTCGCCTACCGGCTCCTGTTCGGCAACTCGCGCGACTGAACCCGCGCGGACCGGACGGGAAAGGGTGGGCACCCCAGGGCACCCACCCTTTCCCGTCGCCGGCTCAGCACATCACCGGTAGTTCACGAACTGCAGCGCGAAGTCGAAGTCCTGGCCCTTGAGGAGGGCGATCACCGTCTGCAGGTCGTCCCGGCTCTTCGAGGAGACCCGCAGCTCCTCGCCCTGCACCTGGGCCTTCACGCCCTTGGGGCCCTCGTCGCGGATGAGCTTGGCCACCTTCTTCGCGTTGTCCTGGGAGATGCCCTCCTGGATCGACGCGAAGATCTTGTACTCCTTGCCGGAGAGCTGGGGCTCGCCCGCGTCCAGAGCCTTCAGCGAGATGCCGCGCTTGATCAGCTTGGACTGGAAGACGTCGAGGATCGCGTTCACCCGGTCCTCGGAGTTGGCCTCCATGAGGATCTTCTCCCCGGACCACGAGATCGAGGCGCCCACGCCCTTGAAGTCGTAGCGCTGCGAGATCTCCTTGGCGGCCTGGTTGAGGGCGTTGTCGACCTCCTGCCGCTCGACCTTCGAGACGATGTCGAAACTGGAGTCGGCCATGTCCTGTGGCTCCTTGTATCTGGGTGCGTGTCGGGCCGCGTGTCGGGTCCGTACCGGCATACGTGGGCGGCCACCGGGCCCGGCAGGGTCCTCGGCCGCATCCGGACAAGCCTAGCCACCCGCCGCGGTCCGAGCGGCGATCAATCGGGTGGCGAAGCACCCCTCCGCATCGGGTATTGTTTACGTCGTTGCCACGGAGCACCGCCCCAAAGCGGTTCGACGGGCAGCGAACCCCGGCGGTGTGCCCGAGCGGCCAAAGGGAGCAGACTGTAAATCTGCCGGCTCAGCCTTCCCAGGTTCGAATCCTGGCGCCGCCACACGGGAACGAAAGGGCCCCGTGACCTGTTCGAATAGCAGGTCACGGGGCCCTTCGTCATGAGCGGATCCGGAAGGGCGGCCCGTGGGGCGGCTCTGGGGCCGTGCCCGGCGGGCAGACTGGTGCCATGGCCCCGTCCTCCCGTCGCAGAACCTGCCCCGAGTGCCGTCGCGAGATCGCCGTGGTCGCGGGGCGGTACGCGCGCCACGACCCGCCCGGCGCACGGGGGAGCGGCGAGCTCGTGTCCTGTCCCGGTTCGCGCCGGTCGGCGCAACTGGGCGCGGTTCAGCCGTCCTTGGACGGGTACGTCGTCCCGGACTTCCCCGGGCAACTGCCTCTTTTCTGACCGCTCGTTCAATGGCCCCCGGGACACCGAGCCCGAGTCGCCGCCCTCAGTTCCCGGCCACCGACTTCACCGCCACCGACACGGGCGTCGAACCGCTGATCAGCTCCAGGGTCAGGCCGTTGGTGGCCGGGGTGTCGACCAGCTCCGCCAGGACGGCGGCGACGTCGTCGCGCGGAACGGGGCCCCGGCCGGTGTGCGCCTCCAGGCGTACGAGGCCCGTGCCCGCGTCGTCCGTGAGGGCACCGGGGCGCAGGATCGTCCAGTCCAGGGCGTCCAGGGAACTGACGTACGCGTCGGCCTCGCCCTTGGCGCGCAGGTAGACGTCGAAGATCTCGTCCCCCTGGTGCCGGGGGTCGGCGCCCATGGACGACACGACGACGAAACGCCGTACGCCCGCCCGGACCGCCCCGTCCGCGAAGAGGACCGCGGCCGCCTTGTCCACCGTGTCCTTGCGAGCCGCCCCGCTCCCCGGTCCCGCCCCTGCCGCGAAGACCGCCGCATCCGCGCCCCGCAGCCGTTCCGCCACCTCGTCGACCGAGGCCGACTCCAGGTCCAGCACGACCGGTTCGGCGCCCGCCGCACGCAGATCGTCGGCCTGCTCGGCCTTGCGGACGATGCCCGCCACCTCGTCACCGCGCGCGGCGAGCAACCGCTCCAGCCGCAGCGCGATCTGACCATGACCACCAGCGATGACAATGCGCATGTCTTCGACCGTACGCCCCGACGACCGCCCTCGCCGCCCCCACGACCGCCCCCGCCGCCCCCACGACCGCCCCCGCCGCCTCGACGACCGCCCCCGCCCCACGACTTCGCCGCGGCGCCCTGCCCGGGCGTCGGCCTTCAGGTCATGTCCCCGGGCCCGCCCTGCCCGCCGGGTCCCACCTGCCCGCCGTGCCCGTCACGTCGCCCGCGCCCGCCACGCCCCTGCCGGGGCAGCCCCAGGTCGGTCGACGCGGTCGCGTCGCCGTACTCCCGTACCGCGCTGGTGCGCGCCACCACGCGCCCCCGGTGCACCACGAGCCGGCTGTAGGCCAGCGACAGCGCGCCCGCCAGGCGGTCTCCGCGTACGGCGACGAGTTCGGCCGGGAAGCCCGCCTCCACCCGTACCTCGGGCAGCCCGAGAGCCGCCCGCGCCGCCGCGCTCACCGCGTCGTACGCCTCCTCGGGGCGCAGCCCGTGGCGCGAGGCCAGCAGGTAGGCGGCCTCCAGGGGGTCGCCCCGCCCCACCGGGTTGGACACGTCCCGCAGCGCACCGCTTCCCGCCGTGACGCGCACCCCGGCCGCCCGCAGCAGCCGTACCGGAGCCGTGCCGTCGGAGCGGTCCGACGCCCCGCAGGCGCCCTGCGGCAGGCAGACCACCGTCACTCCGGCCGCCGCGAGCCCGTCCGCGGCCCGGGAGACCACCTCGGCGGGGAGCCGGCCCAGCCCGTCGCAGGGACCGACGGCCACCCCGGGACGCAGCCCGCCCGCCATGGCGGCGAGGCGGGCCAGGCGCGCCGGGTCGGCGGCGTCCGTGTGCAGGTCGACCGGGCAGCCGTGCTCGGCGGCGACCTCCAGGACGGCCTCCACGTACCCCGTCGGATCGGGGTCCAGGTCCGGACACCCGCCCACCACGTCCGCGCCCATCTTGACCGCGTCCCGCAGGATCGCCAGTCCGTCGGCACCGGCCACCCCGGTCAGCACCCTCGGCATCGCCACCGCGGTCAGGTCGGCGAGCCCGCGCAGCGAGCGGCGGGTCCGCAGTACGGCGGTCAGCGCGCCCAGTTCCGCGACGTCGCCCACCCGTACGTGCGCCCGGAACGCGGTGGCACCGTGTCCCAGCTGGAGCAGGGCGGCCTCGGTGACCCGGCGCTGGACGTCCTCGGGGTCGTAGGAGACGGGGCCCGGGACGTCGGCCGTGAGGGCCGTGTCGGCGTGGACGTGCGGATCGGCGGGGGCGGGGAGGAGCAGGTATCCGCCCAGATCCAGGTGGCCGCCCGGGTCCGGATGTCCACCGGGGCCGGGAGCACGGCGTGGGGTCAGGCTGCCGGCCGTGCCGACGGCCTCGATGCGCCCGCCGTGGAGCCGTACGTCCACGGTCCGGCCGTCGGCGAGCCGGGCGCCGGAGAGCAGGAGGGAGCCGGGGCCGGCGGAGTCCGAGGGGGAGGGCGAGTGGGGCGGCTGCGGCTGGCTGTCGGGCATCGCGCTCCTCTGGGCTCGGGGCTGCGCAGTGGGGGACGCAAGATCACGCAGAGTGAGTCGAGCCTAGGACGGTGGTCAGCCCGTGGCGCGGAGGAGCGCAATAGTCGTACCGGTGCCGTCCGTCCGGTCGGGGCCGCCCCGCAGCGGTCCGGACGGGTCGGGGCAGGGGCGGCGAAACGGATTTGGGCGAACGGCGGGCGACCGTGTAATGTCTTCATCGCTCGCCCCAATAGCTCAGTCGGCAGAGCGTCTCCATGGTAAGGAGAAGGTCAACGGTTCGATTCCGTTTTGGGGCTCTGGTGTGAGAGGTTCCCGTCGCAAGGCGGGGCCCGATCGCATCACAGCGGTGTAGCTCAGTCGGTAGAGCAAGCGGCTCATAATCGCTGTGTCACCGGTTCAAGTCCGGTCACCGCTACTCTCAGTAGCCGATTGCGGGGTCGGTCCTTCAATCGGCTACTCTTTCCTGCGTTAATAACATCAATCCGTTCGTCAAGGAGCACTCACGTGGCTGCCACCGACGTCCGCCCGAAGATCACGCTGGCCTGCGTGGAGTGCAAGGAGCGGAACTACATCACCAAGAAGAACCGGCGTAACAACCCGGACCGACTGGAGATGAAGAAGCACTGCCCGCGTTGCAACGCGCACACCGCGCACCGCGAGACGCGATAAATAAGGCTCGTACACGAGGCCGTCCCCGAAACCTGGGGGCGGCCTCGTGTCGTTGGCACGGTCGGCCGTCGACCGTCGGCCGTCGGCGCGGTCGGTCGGTGCCACAGTCGCCGTTGTCACCGTCGTCGTTGTCACAGAAACGAAGAGCAGCAGCAGGAGGTTGCGAGCCCATGGCGCTCGACCAGTCGTTCGTGGGGCGGAGTTATCCGCCGACCGCGCCTTATGAGGTGGGCCGGGAGAAGATCCGCGAGTTCGCGGAGGCGGTGGGCGACGCCAATCCGGCGTACACCGACGCGGAGGCCGCGAAGGCGCTCGGTCATCCGGACGTGATCGCTCCGCCGACCTTCGTGTTCTCCATCACGTTCAAGGCGGCCGGTCAGGTCATCGAGGACCCGCAGCTCGGGCTGGACTACAGCCGGGTGGTGCACGGCGACCAGAAGTTCGCCTACACCCGCCCGGTGCGGGCCGGTGACCGGCTCACCGTCACCTCGACCATCGAGGCGATCAAGTCGATGGCCGGCAACGACATCCTGGACATCCGCGGCGAGGTCCACGACGAGGCCGGCGAGCACGTCGTGACCGCCTGGACCAAGCTCGTGGCCCGCGCGGCCGAGGAGGCGTGAGCACCGCATGACGAAGATCGCGTACAGCGACGTCGAGGTCGGCACCGAACTGCCCGCGCAGAGTTTCCCCGTGGACCGCGCCACGCTCGTCCGGTACGCGGGCGCCTCCGGCGACTTCAACCCGATCCACTGGAACGAGAGGTTCGCCAAGGAGGTGGGCCTGCCGGACGTCATCGCGCACGGCATGTTCACCATGGCCGAGGCGATTCGCGTGGTCACCGACTGGACCGGCGACCCGGGCTCGGTCGTGGAGTACGGCGTCCGCTTCACCAGGCCCGTCGTCGTCCCGAACGACGACCGGGGTGCGGTGATCGAGGTCAGCGGCAAGGTGGCGGCCAAGCTCGACGGCAAAACCGTCCGCGTCGACCTCACGGCCACCAGCGCCGGCCAGAAGGTCCTCGGCATGTCCCGGGCGGTCGTCCGACTGGCCTGACGGGCAGCGTCCGGTCCTGCCTCGGGCCGGTCCACGAACCGTCCGGTCCTGCCTCGGGCCGGTCCCCGCACGCGGTGCGGCCGGCCCGGGCGGGCGGATCCGGGTCAGCCGGCGCCGGTGCGCACCGCCGTGGTCGCCAGCGTCGTGTAGCGCATCGTGAAGCGGCCGCCCAGGGCGTCGACGGCGTGGCCGACCGCGCCCAGTACCGCGGCCAGCTGCTCTGGACGCAACCGGGTGAGACCGCCGGTGGTGGGAAGCAGCTCCAGCCACTCCTCGCGGGTGTAGGACCGCTGCCAGTCGAATCGCCACTGCTCCGGGTCCCCGAACCGCCCGGTCTCGCGGATCCGGTCGGCGATCTTCGCGTATCCCGCCTGGTACGTCTCCAGCGGACGACGCGCCGGCTGACCGCTGAACGGCGAGTCGGGCGCCGCCCGGCGGTAGGCGGCCGCGAACGGCTCGGCCACCTCCGCCGGCGGCTCGAAGACGTGCCCGAAGACGGCCAGGCGCCCGTGCGGGCGCAGTACCCGGGCCGCCTTCTCGGCGCCGGCGACCGGGTCCACCCAGTGCCACGACTGAGCGGCGATCACGGCGTCGAAGGTTCGGCCGGCGGGCTCCCAGGCCTCGAAGGTCGCCACCTCCACCGGCAGCCCGCGGGCCCGCGCGAACTCGGCCATCCGCGCGTCCGGCTCGACACCGAGCACGGTGCAACCGGCGGCTGTGAACTGACGGGCCGCTATGCCCGTGCCGCAGCCGACGTCGAGGACGTCGAGGACGTCCGGGACATCGGGGCCCGGGCTCCCGGCGACGATCCGCGCCACCAGGGCGTCGGGGTAGCGCGGCCGGGCCCGGTCGTAGCGTTGCGCGTCCGCGCCGAAGGACTCGGCCGTGTGCCGGGCCCGATGCGGTGGCACGGGCTGCGGTTGCGGGGCCGGTTGCGACTGCTGTGGCACGGGCTCGCACTGCTCCGGAAGCCCCGAAAGCCCCGAAAGCCCCGAAAGCCCCGAAAGCCCCGGAAGGACCGGAAGGACCGGAAGCTCCAGCGGCTCGGTCGGCTCGGTCGGCTCGGTCGGCTCGGGCGGCTCGGGCGGGTCCGGCGGCTCGGACGACGATAGAGTGGGCATGCGTTCACCTTAGTGGGCAAGTGCCCACTCGCCAATGCGCAGTGGGTGGGCAAGCGATGAGAGTGCCAGGGGTGCCTGGCGTGAGGGAGGTTCCGCGAGTGCCGACCGGAGTGCATCTTCGCGACGCGCGGCAGCAACTGTTCGACGCCGCCGAACGCGTACTCCTGCGGGACGGCCCGAACGGGCTGACCAGCCGGGCCGTCACGGACGAGGCGGGCTGTGCCAAGGGCGTCCTGCACCGGCACTTCGCCGACTTCGACGCCTTCCTCGCCGAGCTGGTGCTCGACCGGGCCGCGCAGCTCGAGAACCAGGCACGGGCGCTGCGCGAGGCCGCGGGGACCGGCACCGTGGCCGCCAACCTCACCGACGCGCTGACCACTCTGTTCGGGCCGGTTCCGGTGGCGATCATCCCGCTCATCACCTTCCGGGACGAGCTGCGCGTACGGCTGCGGCAGGCCATGCCCGGCGGCGGCATCGCGATCCTCTCCCAGGTCACGGCCGCCGTCTCCGCGTACCTGACCGACGAGCGCGCGAGGGGGCGCATCTCGGCCGACGCCGACATCGACTCGCTCACCCTCTCCCTGGTCGGCGGAGGGCACCTCCTGTTCGCGGACCGCGATCCCGGCCCGCCGGCCGCGGCGACCGTCGGCAGGCTGGTCAACACGGTGCTCGCCGACGTGGTGCAACGGCGCCCGCGCTGACTCGCCGCCGCCTCCCGCGCCATCCCGGAAGCGAGCCCCTTGACCAAGTTAGTGATTGAGTACTAACTTAAGCTTCATGGTCAGGATGAGCGCAGAGGAGCGGCGTGAGAGCGTCATTCGCGCGGCGACGAGCGAGTTCGCCCGGGGTGGCTACCACGGCACGTCCACGGAGGACATCGCCAAGCGCGTGGGCGTCTCCCAGCCGTACCTCTTCCGTCTCTTCCCGGGCAAGAAGGCGATCTTCCTCGCGGTGGCGGAGCGCTGCCTGCGGGACACGCGGGAGGTCTTCGAGAAGGCGTCCGAGGGACTGCACGGCGAAGAGGCCCTGCACGCCATGGCCGAGGCCTACTCGCAGCTGATCGCGGACCAGCCCGAGAAGCTCCAGATGCAGTTGCAGGTCTACGTCACCGTCGCCGCCGCCGAGGCGGCCGGGGACCACGAGTTCGGCGAGATGGTGCGCAAGGGGTGGCTCGAGATCTGGGACACCGTGCATCTGCCGCTGGGGGCGGACACCGGGCAGACGACGACCTTCCTGGCCTACGGCATGCTGATCAACACCCTGGTCGGGATGGGGTTCCCGCCGGGGCACCGCGTCTACGGCGGCATCTACGAATCCGGGCAGGCCAAGACCGGCCGGGAGGACGCGTAGGGGCGCGCGAACGGCAGCAGGTTTCCGACGCGTTCCGCTGGGAGCGAGTGCTCGTCGCTCAGGCGCGCCCGTAAAAGTTAGTCATCAATTACTAATAAATCAGTCACGCCACGGCAAGTGCACACCCTCTGGGGGAGAGATGTCACAGCACGGAGTACGTCGGAACACACCCCACCCACCTCGCGGGCGAGCCGCCTGGGCCCTCGTCATCACCAGCGCCGCCGGTTTCATGGCGGCCCTGGACAACCTCGTCGTCACCACCGCCCTGCCCTCCATCCGCGAGGATCTGGGCGGCGCGCTGCACGACCTGGAATGGACCGTGAGCGCCTACACGCTCACCTTCGCCGTCCTCCTGATGTTCGGCGCGGCACTCGGCGACCGCTTCGGCCGCCGCAGGCTCTTCCTCATCGGCCTCACCGTCTTCACCGCGGCCTCCGCCGCCGCGGCCGTGGCGCCCGGCATCGACTCGCTCATCGCGGCCCGCGCGGTGCAGGGCGTCGGCGCGGCGATCATGATGCCGCTGACGTTGACCCTGCTCACGGCCGCCGTACCCGCCGAGCGCCGCGGAATGGCGTACGGCATCTGGGGCGCGGTCAACGGGCTCGCGGTGGCCTCCGGGCCGCTGGTCGGCGGCAGCCTCACCGAGCACATCTCGTGGCAGTGGATCTTCTGGCTGAACGTTCCACTGGGCCTGGCCCTGCTGCCGCTCGCCCGCCTCCGCCTCGCCGAGTCGCACGGCACCGGCGCCCCGCTCGACCTACCCGGCACCCTGCTCGCCAGCGGCGGACTCTTCGGCATCGTCTACGGCCTGGTCCGCGGGCCCGCCGACGGCTGGACCGGCGCCGTGGTGCTGACCGCCCTCTTCGCCGGGGTCGCACTGCTGGCCGGCTTCGTCCTCTACAGCACCCGTGCCGAGAACCCCATGCTCCCCATGCGGCTCTTCCGCTCCCGCGCCTTCTCCGGCGTCAACGCGGCGAGCCTGCTGATGTTCCTGGGGATGTTCGGGTCGATCTTCCTGCTCAGCCAGTACATGCAGCTCGTGCTCGGCTACTCGCCCACCGAGGCGGGCCTGCGCATGCTGCCCTGGACCGGCATGCCGATGCTGGTCGCGCCGATTGCCGGCATCCTCTCCGACCGCGTCGGAGGCCGCCCGGTCGTCGCCGCCGGACTCGTCCTCCAGGCGGCCGGGCTCGGCTATCTGGCCTCCGTGATCACGGCCGACGCCTCCTACGCGATCCAACTGCCCGGTCTGATCGTCAGCGGAATCGGCATGGCGCTCTACTTCGCCCCCGCCTCCGCCCTGGTGATGTCCAGCGTCGCCGCGAAGGAGCAGGGCATCGCCTCCGGCGCCAACAACGCACTGCGCGAGGTGGGCGGTGCGCTCGGTGTCGCGGTCATGTCGTCGGTCTTCGCGGCGCAGGGCGGCTACGAGTCGGCGCAGACCTTCGTGGACGGACTGCGGCCCGCGGTCGCCGTGGGCGCCGTGGTGGTGGCCCTCGGCGGTCTCGCGGCCCTGGCGGTCCCGGCGCGCCGCCGGACCGGCGACGGGGGACGGGGCGCCTCGGCCGCACCGGCGACTAAGCCGGCCCCGGAACCGGCCCTCGCCGCGACGCGCCCGACGACCCCCCACTGACCGCGCGACACCTGAAGCCCGCGCACAACGGACACGAGAGGAGTACGACATGCCCACGCTTCCCTGGACCGTGCCGAACCGCCCTCCCCGGGCCACCGAGGTCCACGTCTTCGCCTCCCGCTTCGAGACCCGCACCCTGTGGGGAGCGCTGAAGTTCCTGGCGCGCACGCCGGGCGTGTGGCGTCAGGTCGGGAGTGCACCCGGGGCGTACGGCGCCTCCCTGAAGGCGGAGCCGTTCAAGCGGACCTTCTGGACGCTCTCCGCCTGGGAGTCGCCCGAGGCCCTCAAGGCCTTCGCCCGCTCCGGCACCCACGCGCCGACCTCCCGCGGGCTGTCGGCACAGATGCGGGACTCGAAGTTCGCCTCCTGGCCGGCGTCGAGCGACGAACTCCCGGTGAGCTGGGCGGAGGTGCGCCGGCGCCTGACGTGAGAACGGGCCCGGGCACCCACCCGGCGACGCCCCGGCCGGTCGGTCGGGGCGTTCCCGCGTTCCCCACCGCTCGGTGCCGTGGGTGCCGTCGTCGGCGTCTCGTAGTCTTGAGCGCGTGCAGGAACTCCACGACGCCCCCCTCGCCCCGCTGACCACCTTCCGACTGGGCGGGCCCGCGACCCGGCTGGTCACGGCCACGACCGACGCCGAGGTGATCGACGCCGTCCGCGAGGCCGACGACACCGGGACCCCGCTGCTGCTCATCGGCGGCGGATCCAACCTGGTCATCGGCGACAAGGGGTTCGACGGCACCGCCCTGCACATCGCCACGCGCGGTTTCCGGCTCGACGGCACGAGGCTCGAGCTGGCCGCCGGCGAGATCTGGACCGACGCGGTCGCCCGCACCGTCGAGGCCGGTCTGGCGGGCGTCGAGTGCCTGGCCGGCATCCCCGGCTCGGCGGGCGCGACCCCGATCCAGAACGTCGGCGCGTACGGCCAGGAGGTGTCCGCCACGATCACCGAGGTCACCGCCTACGACCGCCGCAACCGCGAGACGGTCGCCCTCTCCAACGCCGACTGCGCCTTCTCCTACCGCCACAGCCGCTTCAAGGCCGAGCCCGAGCGTTACGTCGTCCTGCGGGTCCGCTTCGAGCTGGAGGACGCCGACGGTCTGTCCGCGCCGCTGCGCTACGCCGAGACGGCCCGCGCCCTGGGCGTCGAGGCCGGCGACCGGGTGCCGCTGACGGCCGCCCGGGAAACGGTGCTGAAGCTGCGCGCGGGGAAGGGCATGGTGCTGGACCCCGAGGACCACGACACCTGGTCGGCCGGGTCGTTCTTCACCAACCCGATCCTCACGGACGAGCAGTTCGCCGCGTTCCGCTCCCGCGTCGCCCAGCGCCTCGGCGACGCCGTGGAGCCGCCCGCCTTCCCGGCGGGTGAGGGCCGCGTCAAGACCTCCGCGGCCTGGCTGATCGACAAGGCGGGCTTCACCAAGGGATACGGCGACGGCCCCGCCCGCATCTCCACCAAGCACACCCTCGCCCTCACCAACCGCGGCGAGGCGACCACCGAGGACCTGCTCGCGCTGGCCCGCGAGGTCGTCGCCGGAGTCCAGGAGGCCTTCGGCGTGACACTGGTCAACGAACCGGTGACGGTCGGCGTCGGCCTCTGACGGCCGGCGTCGGTCGCCGGCGCCCGGTCGGCGGGCCTCAGTAGGCGACGCCCACACCCTGTGCGGGTCGGGGCCGACGCGGACACGTTCGCGGCCGCGTCCCTTCTGCTGGGCGCCTGCGCACAACGGGCCTTCGCGTACGAGGCGACGCCGACCGGCGTACGCCCGCCGGTCGACGCGTTCGCGCGCCGTCTGGCCCGGACGCTGCTCGCGGGACTCGGCTGCCCCGCGCCCCGCCCGCGGCCCCTTCCTAGTTCCAGGACGCCAGCCAGTCGTCCACCCCCGCGAGCAGCTTCGCCTTCGTCCCCTCCGGCGCCGCCGACCCCCGCACCGACTGGCGCGCCAGCTCCGCCAGCTCCGCGTCCGTGAACCCGTGGTGCTCGCGCGCGATCTGGTACTGAGCGGCCAGCCGGGCCCCGAACAACAGCGGATCGTCCGCGCCCAGCGCCATCGGCACCCCCGCCTCGAACAGCCTCCGCAGCGGCACGTCCTCCGGCTTCTCGTACACACCCAGCGCGACGTTCGACGCCGGGCACACCTCGCACGTCACCTGCCGGTCCGCCAGCCGCTTCAGCAGCCGGGGATCCTCCGCCGCCCGCACGCCGTGCCCGATCCGGTCCGCCTCCAGGTCGTCCAGGCAGTCCCGCACCGACGCCGGGCCGGTCAGCTCACCCCCGTGCGGCGCGCTCAGCAACCCCCCGTCCCGTGCGATCGCGAACGCCCGGTCGAAGTCCCGCGCCATGCCCCGCCGCTCGTCGTTCGACAGCCCGAAGCCGACGACGCCCCGCTCCGCGTACCGCACCGCGAGCCGCGCCAGCGTCCGCGCGTCCAGCGGATGCTTCATCCGGTTCGCGGCCACCAGCACCCGCATCCCGATCCCGGTGTCCCGCACGGTCGTCTCCACCGCGTCCAGGATGACCTCCAACGCCGGGATCAGCCCGCCCAGCCGCGGCGCGTACGACGTCGGGTCGACCTGGATCTCCAGCCAGCCCGACCCGTCCTTCAGATCCTCCTCGGCGGCCTCCCGGACCAGCCGCTGGATGTCCTCCGGCGTCTGCAGGCACGACCGCGCCGCGTCGTACAGCCGCTGGAAGCGGAACCATCCCCGCTCGTCCGTCGCCCGCAGCTTCGGCGACTCCCCGCGGCCGAGCGCATCGGTCAGCGTCTCGGGCAGCCGTACGCCGTGCTTGTCGGCCAGTTCCAGCAGGGTGGTGGGCCGCATCGACCCGGTGAAGTGCAGGTGGAGATGGGCCTTGGGCAGTTCAGAGACATCACGTACACGCTCCATTCCGTGATCCTGCCGCACGACACGCCCGGCCGGACAGCACTTTCCCCGTACGTGGTCTTGCTCGCACAAACAAACGGGGCCACACCGGAACGTTCCGGTGTGGCCCCTGGAGCGGGCGGGGAACGGTCAGTCCCGCGCCTCCGCCAGCAGCTTCTGGATCCGGCTCACGCCCTCGACGAGGTCCTCGTCCCCGAGCGCGTACGACAGCCGCAGGTACCCCGGCGTACCGAACGCCTCACCGGGCACCACCGCGACCTCGGCCTCCTCCAGGATGAGCGCGGCCAGCTCGACCGAGTCCTGCGGTCGCCTGCCGCGAATCTCCTTGCCCAGCAGCGCCTTCACCGACGGGTAGGCGTAGAACGCGCCCTCGGGCTCCGGGCAGAGCACGCCGTCGATCTCGTTGAGCATCCGCACGATGGTCTGGCGGCGCCGGTCGAAGGCCTCCCGCATCTTCGCCACGGCGTCCAGGTCGCCGGAGACCGCGGCCAGCGCCGCCGCCTGGGAGACGTTGGCCACGTTGGACGTGGCGTGCGACTGGAGGTTGGTCGCGGCCTTGACCACGTCCTTCGGGCCGATGATCCACCCGACCCGCCAGCCGGTCATCGCGTACGTCTTCGCCACGCCGTTGACCACGATGCACTTGTCGCGCAGCTCGGGCAGCAGCGCCGGCAGGGACACCGAGACGGCGTCGCCGTAGACGAGGTGCTCGTAGATCTCGTCGGTCAGCACCCACAGGCCGTGCTCGACGGCCCACTCACCGATCGCCCTGGTCTCGGCCTCGCTGTACACGGCACCCGTCGGGTTCGACGGCGAGACGAAGAGGACGACCTTGGTCTTCTCGGTGCGCGCCGCCTCCAGCTGCTCCACCGTCACCCGGTAGCCGGTCGTCTCGTCGGCGACCACCTCGACCGGGACACCGCCGGCCAGCCGGATCGACTCCGGGTACGTCGTCCAGTACGGCGCCGGGACGATGACCTCGTCGCCCGGGTCGAGGATCGCGGCGAAGGCCTCGTAGATGGCCTGCTTGCCGCCGTTGGTGACCAGGATCTGCGACGGATCGACCTCGTAGCCGGAGTCGCGCAGCGTCTTCGCGGCGATGGCGGCCTTCAGCTCGGGCAGCCCGCCGGCCGGTGTGTAGCGGTGGAACTTCGGGTTCTTGCACGCCTCGACGGCGGCCTCGACGATGTAGTCCGGCGTCGGGAAGTCGGGCTCACCCGCGCCGAAGCCGATCACGGGACGTCCGGCGGCCTTGAGGGCCTTCGCCTTGGCGTCCACGGCGAGGGTCGCGGACTCGGAGATCGCGCCGACTCGGGCGGAGACCCGGCGCTCGGTGGGAGGGGTTGCAGCGCTCATGCCCCCATCGTTCCAGACCGGAAACCTCACGGGCACAGGGGTTTCACGGACTGAACCGGACCGGTCCACGCCCTGAACTCCAGTCCGGTCCACGGCGACTCCGGTCCGGTCCACGGCGTGAACATCAGTCCGGACGTGCTTTCTGTTCGACGCCCGGCCCGTGAGCACGTACACTCTCACCTCGTTGGCCTTCAGCGGCCCGCGATCACCCGGTGCACACCAAGCATCCGGGCGGATGCGGTACGTTGGGGGACGAACAAAGGGTCGTAGCTCAATTGGTAGAGCACTGGTCTCCAAAACCAGCGGTTGGGGGTTCAAGTCCCTCCGGCCCTGCTACACACACCATCGCCAGGATGTGTGCGCATGTACGTACAGCAATGCACCGCCGTGCGGCTCCAACCGGGCGCGGCACGGCCACGACCCGGAATCAGGTGAGGACGAGTGACGGACGCCGTGGGCTCCATCGACATGCCTGATGCCCAGGACGAGGCGCCGGACTCCAGGAAGAAGTCCCGCAAGGGCGGCAAGCGAGGCAAGAAGGGCCCGCTGAAGCGGCTCGCTCTCTTCTACCGCCAGATCGTCGCGGAGCTCCGCAAGGTCGTCTGGCCCAGCCGCAACCAGCTGACGACGTACACCACCGTGGTGATCATCTTCGTGATCATCATGATCGGCCTGGTGACTCTGATTGACTATGGCTTCTCTCACGCCGCCAAGTACGTCTTCGGCTGAGTCGAGAGCGAAGGGCGCCGAGGTACCCGGCGCCCCTTTCGCGTGTTCCACCCCTATGTATCCAGGAAGAAGCAGCCACAGTGTCTGACCCGAACGTGAACGACGCCATCGAGCCGGTCGAGTCCGTCGAGGACGAGCTCGGCACCGTCGAGGGCGCCGACAACGAGGACACCGAGGCCTCCGTCGAGGCCGAGGCTGCCGACGACACGGTCGTCGCGGAGACGGACCGGGCGGACGAGACGGACGCCGAAGCGGACGAGACCGCCGAGGCGGCCGACGAGGCCGAGGTCGACGCCGAAGCCGGTGAGGCCGAGGCCGAGTCCGACGAGCCCGATGTCGACCCGATCGAGAAGCTCCGCCAGGAGCTGCGCGTCCTGCCCGGCGAGTGGTACGTCATCCACACCTACGCCGGTTACGAGAACCGCGTGAAGACCAACCTCGAGCAGCGCGCCGTCTCGCTCAACGTCGAGGACTACATCTTCCAGGCCGAGGTGCCGCAGGAAGAGGTCGTCCAGATCAAGAACGGCGACCGCAAGACGATCCGCCAGAACAAGCTGCCGGGTTACGTGCTGGTCCGCATGGACCTCACCAACGAGTCCTGGGGCGTCGTCCGCAACACCCCCGGCGTCACCGGCTTCGTCGGCAACGCCTACGACCCGTACCCGCTGACGCTGGACGAGATCGTCAAGATGCTCGCCCCGGAGGCCGAGGAGAAGGCCGCCCGCGAGGCGGCCGAGGCCGAGGGCAAGCCGGCGCCGCAGCGCAAGGTCGAGGTCCAGGTGCTGGACTTCGAGGTCGGCGACTCGGTCACCGTCACCGACGGCCCGTTCGCCACGCTGCAGGCCACGATCAACGAGATCAACGCCGACTCGAAGAAGGTCAAGGGCCTCGTCGAGATCTTCGGCCGCGAGACTCCGGTCGAGCTGAGCTTCGACCAGATCCAGAAGAACTAGCTTCGCGATCATCCGAAAGAGCCCCTGACCAGCGGTTTCCCGTTGGGCAGGGGCTCTCTCGCGCTCAGGGGGCCGTCATTGGGCCGTGGGCCGCCGTTGGGCCTTGCGGTAGACCGCATCCACGGCCTTCCTGGTCCGGGTCTCACTGGTCGGCATCAGGTGCGTGTACGTCCGGAGGGTGAACCCGGGGTCACCGTGTCCCAGGTAGGTGCTCAGAGCCTTGACGCTCTCGCCCGAGTCCAGGAGTACCGAGGCGTAGAAGTGCCGCAGCGCATGCATGCCGTCCTCGCGAGATTCCTTGTACCGCTCGCCGACACCGGGCACCGGAATGATGCCGGCGGAAGCCAGCGCAGGCTTCCAGGCGTGGGTGTTGAAGTCGTTCCGGCGGAGTGCCCCACCTTCGGGGGTGCTGAAGTACAGGAGCTTGGTCACCGGCGGTCCGTCCGAGCGCAGCCACGGGAGCGTGACTTCCACAGGCGGGAAGGCGGTCATGTGCGTTGCCAGCACGGCCGCAACCGCATCCGGGAGAGGTACGTCACGTAGCTTCCCGTTCTTGGGCGGAGCGAAGATCAGGTGTCCGTTCACGAGCTTCACCTGTTGCGTGACGTGCAGCACACCGGCCAGAGGGTCTACGTCGTCCACGGCGAGCCCGAAGATCTCACCCTGTCGAAGGCCACAGCCCGCCCCCAGGTCGACCATGGCCTGGAGCCGATCAGGCATCCCGGCCCGGACCGCGAAGACGCGCTCAGACGCCCAGGGCGTAACCCGTCCGGGGGACGGCTTGGGCGGCCGAACCGATCCAGCGCGGCACGGGTTGCGCGCCAGGTACCCGTCATCCACGGCGGCCGACAGCACAGCCGACACGTTCCCAAAGATCACACGCCGGTACGAGCTGGCCGCCCCGGTGTCCTCCAGAGCCCGAGCCCACGAGCGGATGTGGGACGGCTGGAACGAGGCCAGCGGCCTACCACCCAGGTACGGGAAGACGTGAAGCCGTAGCCGACTCTCGACAGCCACGCGGGTGGCCGGGTCAGTCGTCTGGGAGGCCAACCAGTCTTCGGCGTACTTCCTGAACGTGATCTTTCCTGCGGTCGGATCGATGTAGTGACCGCGAGACATGTCGGCCTCGATGTTGGTAAGCCACCGCTCAGCCTCACGCTTCTTGCGGTCAGGGAAGCTCTTGGATTTCTCGGAGCCGTCGGGGCCGACGTAGCGGGCGCGGTATCGCAAGCCCACGCCGAAGCGGTCGGTCTTGACCTTGAAGGTCTTGCCGTCAGCACCGGTCTCGACCTTGTACCAACGGTCTTGCACGTGTCCGGCCATCAGGCGGCCCCCTCCATCTGGGACTCGACCCAGACGCGGACGTCTTCGGGGTCGAAGCGAAGGTGCCGACCGACGCGAAAGCCGCGCGGTCCGGTCTGCTTGCGGCGCCACTGATAGACGGTCTCGACTGGTATGCCGAGAAGGTCAGCCAGGTCGACCGGGGTCAGGTAGTGGTCAGGCAGCGAGCGCTTCATGCCCATACCTCCACGTCGTCTAGGTCGGCGAGCGCTTCGCGCGCTGTCTCTCGGTTCGTACGGATCTCCTTTGCGATCGATGCAGCCAGCCAGGATTCACCGGGGGTGTGGCCCTGCCCGGCGTAGGTCCAGTGGGCGAGCACGAGTGTGGAGCCCTCCGTGTCGTCGAGGTCTTCGGAGAGCCCGCGTTCGCGGCGTTCCTGGCGTGCGCGGTAGTCGGCGCGGACCTGGCGGAGGGCGCCGAGGGTGGTGGAGTACTGGCGGCTCTTGGTCGAGAAGTGCCCGCGGAAGCCGAGCATGTGAGCCCAGCGCGCCAGCATCCGGGCCGGATAGGCGTCGTCCAGGCCCCAGCACGCTTCGATGAGCCGTCGCGTGTGCGCGGGCAGCGGCAGCTTGTCCAGCTCGGACAGCTCCCCGATCCGGCGGTCAACGGTGCCTGTGGTCTCGGCCGCTTTGGTGGCGTACTTGGCGACGTAGGAGGCCACGGCCTGTTCGGTCAGTTCCTCGTGGCCGAGGGCGCCGATGGGCTGCACGTCGACCTGCTCACCCCACCGCAGCGTGCGGGCGGGGAAGTTGCCGGACGCGGGGACCGGCACGGAGACGTGGGCGGCGGCGGCGCGGATTGCGGCATCCAGGAGTGCGACCGTGGCCCACGCCGGCGGGGCGCTGTCGGGTCCGTCGGGTCCGTCGAGGCGCACCACGGCGTGGAAGTGGACGGAGCCGCGTTTCTGGAACTCGGCGACCTTGCCGAAGGAGACCCGGCACACCTCCTTCATGGCCGTCTGAGTGATCCCGGCGTGCGCGGCGATCTCGCGGCGCAGGTAGATGGTGAAGCGGCGCCACAGGTCGGAGGAGTAGTTGTTCCAGAGCACCGCGCCGGCGTAGTCGTACCGGTCCGGGGCGAGCGCCGTGCCCAGCTCCGGGGCATCCTCGGCGTGCGTGTGCCCGCAGCGGCAGCGTCCGGAGTCGGGCCGGTTGTGCACGGGCCCGAAGGAGGGGGCGGTGAGGGTGACGAAGACGCGGGGGTGATCCCGCACAGTGGCGGGCACGTCCTTGCGTTCGTCGCCCGTGATCCCGGAGCGGATCAGGTGGTAGGTGTCCCCGGCGTAGGTCCAGGCGCAGGCGGGGCAGCGGGAAGCACGGCGGTTTCCGCAGGCGACCCTCAGGGCGCCGCCCGGCTCGTGCTCGGTGCTGTAGGAGTAGAGCACGTCACCGGTCGCGCGGTCGCGGGTGACGGTTTGGCCCATCAGGCGGATGGGGTTCGAGCAACCGCCCGTGCGGCGAATCTGCTCCTGCCAGCGGTCGAAGCGAGGAGTGTTGGCCACGCGCAACAGGTCGGCGAGGGTCACGGGGTCGGTGCCCATGGAGGCCGCAGCACCGGCCACGGCCTCAGGGGAGACGGGGAAGTCTGTCACGCGTACACCCGCCCCGGGGTCGGCATGAGCCCCTTGGGGTTGTGGCCGGGGCACGCCACCATGGCCGAAGCCGTCGGCTCATCCGGGTCGAAGCAGAACGCGGACCAGCCGGTGCCGCCGCAGAGGCAGGCCCCCTCGACCTGGACACGGCTGTTCTGCTGCACGGCCGTGTCGCTCACCTCGATCATGAGGAGCGAGAGGGAAGCCAGGCTCTCGGCTCGGTTCAGCCGGGCGGCCTGCGGGAAGCGGGCGCGGTGGGCCTTCTTCTGCTCGCTGGTCGCGACGTGGGACAGCATCCGGAAGCCACGCAGGAACGCGGCCGACTGGTAGAGGTCTTCCAGTCCCATCCGAAGGGCGCCCTGAACGATCCACGCCTCGACCTGCGCCTCGTCACCGCGCTTGTAGGCGTACTTGGTGGGCTTGTCCGACGCGTACAGCGCCACCGCCCGTTCCGCGTTCGATAAGTCACTGACGCGTACGGCGGGAGTGGTCGGGGCAACGTGCTCAGCAACCAGAGTTGCGGGCATGATGGGACTTCCCTTCGAGGGAGCCAGGGGCGGCGGTTCTTCTTGGCGGTTGAGCGCCGCCCCTGGGCAAGGCGTAGTGGTGTCGGGATGATCCGCACAGCCGGTACATCCCTAAGGTTCCCTAGGGCACCTTAGGGTGTCAAGGGGTACGCTAGGGATGTAGCCAACTGAGACGAGGAGATGACCCCCATGGCAGACCAGGCCGACAATCGAGCGCCCTATGCGCAGATTGCCGCCCACTACGCGGAACTGATCACATCCGGTGAACTCCAGCCGGGCACGCTTCTGCCGAGCATCAAGAACCTGTCGCAGGAGTGGAGCGTCAGCACTGCGACTGCCGAGAAGGCTCTGCGGAAGCTGCGCAACGAGGGCCTTGTCAGGGGCATCCATGGCATCGGCACCGAGGTCTTGGACCGTCCCGCTCCTATGTCCTCCGGGTCTCAGCGCCAGGACCGAGGTCGCCGCACCGGGTCCAGTTGGGGAACCGGCGAACGGTCCGACTCGCATCAGGCTTCGGTGGTGCCGGCGCCCGCAGAAGTGGCCCAGGCACTGGACCTCAAGCCCGGCTCGAACGTGATCCGACGCAGTCGGGTCTACCGCGACCGACACGGCATCGTCGCGCACTCCACGTCATGGATTCCCGCCCGGTACGGAGAGCTGATCCCCCAGCTCACGAGCAGCGAGCGACTTACCGGAGGAACCTCCCTGCAACTCATCGCGCAGGCAACCGGCCGCCCGATCACGCACCGGTTCGACACCGCGTCGGCACGACTGCTCACTCCGGATGACGCGAAGCTGTTGGAGCTGGACCCCGAGAAGGCCCCGCGGGACCCGGCAGTCGTCATGACTGCGAGGTTCGTCGACAGCGAAGGCGCAGTCGTTGAGTACGGCGTCGACCTCGGCGGCCCTGGGCGCACGTGGCAGACGGAATCGGAAGTCACTCAGTGAACCGCGCCCGCCAACCGTTCTGTGTCCTCATGGTGGGCCTTCCCGGCTCAGGGAAGACGACTCTGGCCCGTGCTCTGACAGCACGGGGGTTCGTCAGGCTCTGCCCGGACGAGGAGATGTTCCGTCGTCATGGGGTGTACGGGGTCGACTTTCCCCGAGGAACGTTCCCGACCCTTGAGCGGCCGATCCTCGAAGAGACTGCCGTGCAGCTCCGCGAGGAACTCCAGGCCGGTCACGACGTGGTGGTCGACCACGGCTTTTGGACGCCGGAGGACCGGGCGCACTGGCGATCGATCGCTGCCGAAGCTGGCGCGATTTCGGTGGTCGTCTACCTAGAGGCCAGCCACGAAGAGCTGTGGTCGCGCGTCAGCAAGCGCAATGCTCGGCACGAGGACGACCCGAACTCGATCTACTTCGCCGAAAGCGACCTGCTCCGCTACCGCAAGCGTTTCGTTGCCCCGGAGCCCGGTGAACCACACATCGTCTACAGCGGCGACCCTGAGTCCGTTCTCAAGACCCTGCAAGCAGAGCAGACCAGCCCATAGCCCGAGACCGCAGGCACCCAGCCGACACAGGCACGAGTTACAGGTTTCTCTACCTCATCAAGCCCCGGCTGCGCTCCGCTCCGCCGGGCGCGCTTCCCGGCTCCGCTCCGGGCGCCGCTCCTGCCTTCGGCCCGCTCCGCCCGCGCTGCGCCGACGCGCGCCCTGGTAAGGGTTGGCCGGCGGCATGAGGTTAGAACACGTCGTGGCTGGGGCGGTCGGCTCCACGGCTTTAGGCAGCCACTTTGGGGCGAGCCTCTAAGATCTTGGCCCCAACGTCGTGCTTTAACGGGCAGGTCCACAGACTGCCCGACTCGCCATCAGCTTACGGGGCCAAGATCACTCGCCCCAAAGCAGCTCCAGCCCAAAGCCGCTCCGCCGACCTTCGTTGCCCCGGTGCGAGGCGGGCCGCAACTTCGTTGCCCCTGTCGTCGGCGCGTGCCAGGATCTGCCATCGGCTTCAACATCGACTTCCCTGGGGGAGAAGGAAATGGGCAGGAACACACTCGGTAGACGCGTCTTCGTGACCTTCGCTGCGGCACTCTCCGTCGGCGTGCTCGGTACGGCTTCCACCGCACAGGCAGAGCCAATGGCGTTTGGCACGCACACGTGGTCGGGAGACGTATATGACGGCCGGGGTGGGGGCCTGGCCGGTTCTGCCTCGACCGCAGAGGGGCACGAGTTCGATGTCTCCGCCACGCTTGACCACCGGTCGGTCGAAGTGACGATCTTCCAGAGTGCAGACGAGATGTGGAATCTGCAGTTCGTCGCGCCGAAGGGCCAGGTGCTCGCAGAGGGGCGCTATGAGGGGGCCGCGTACCCGCACCTCGGAACGCCGGAGCAGCCAGGACTCGCCGTCAGTACCCCCTGGGGTTCATCCAGCGACGTCACAGGTAGCTTCGTCATCACCGACCTCACCTTCGGAGACGGACAGAAGGTGGAGTCTTTCGCTGTCAGCTACGTGCAGCATCGCGAGGGCTTCG
This sequence comes from Streptomyces sp. NPDC085944, assembly GCF_040686295.1. Taxonomy (NCBI): domain Bacteria; kingdom Bacillati; phylum Actinomycetota; class Actinomycetes; order Kitasatosporales; family Streptomycetaceae; genus Streptomyces; species Streptomyces sp. NPDC085944. The sequence goes on from NZ_JBFBJX010000001.1 coordinate 233,819, forward strand.
AGCCCCTTACCGGTGCGATTGAGATCGACTGACTAACGTCGCAGGACGCGTCGGCCCTCCGCATCCTGGGGGAGTGGTGCCGGGCCGTCCGTGGGCCGTGCGAGGAGAACCGGCGTCGACAGATGATGACAACTGGTCCCGGCATCCGTGCAGGTCACAAAGGGGACTACAGTAGACCGCCCCACGTGGCAGACTTGGGTCATCACTTCCAGAAGAACTAGTTCTTCTCGGACGTACGCTTCCGCGCAGGTCAGGCAGGACCCTCGGGGACTGCCTGACCTGCGCGGTTTTTGGCCGCGCATCCATACCCGTTATCGTTGTGCGGTATGCCTGTGTCCGGGTAGCTCCCGGACGTGGGCAGGACCCGAATCGAAAGGACCCGGAGAGCTATGCCTCCCAAGAAGAAGAAGGTCACGGGGCTCATCAAGCTCCAGATCCAGGCCGGTGCCGCGAACCCGGCTCCGCCGGTCGGCCCCGCGCTGGGTCAGCACGGCGTCAACATCATGGAGTTCTGCAAGGCCTACAACGCCGCGACCGAGTCGCAGCGCGGCTGGGTCATCCCGGTGGAGATCACGGTCTACGAGGACCGCTCCTTCACCTTCATCACCAAGACGCCGCCGGCCGCCAAGATGATCCTCAAGGCCGCGGGCGTGGAGAAGGGCTCCGGCGAGCCGCACAAGACCAAGGTCGCGAAGATCACGCGGGACCAGGTCCGTGAGATCGCCACCACCAAGATGCCCGACCTCAACGCCAACGACCTGGACCAGGCGGAGAAGATCATCGCCGGTACCGCGCGTTCCATGGGCGTCACGGTCGAGGGCTGACCCTCCACCCCCGTAAGTCAAGCAGTAGTGGCAGGGCCTGCTCGGCCCGGACCACGACTCCTAAGAAGCCACAGGAGCAGTAGTGAGCAAGCGCAGCAAGTCTCTCCGCGCTGCGGACGCCAAGATCGACCGGGACAAGCTCTACGCCCCGCTCGAGGCCGTCCGTCTCGCCAAGGAGACCTCCACCTCCAAGTTCGACGGCACCGTCGAGGTCGCCTTCCGTCTGGGTGTCGACCCGCGCAAGGCGGACCAGATGGTCCGTGGCACCGTGAACCTCCCGCACGGCACCGGTAAGACCGCCCGGGTCCTGGTCTTCGCGACCGGTGACCGTGCCGAGGCCGCGCGTGCCGCGGGCGCCGACATCGTCGGCGCCGACGAGCTGATCGACGAGGTGTCGAAGGGGCGTCTGGACTTCGACGCCGTCGTCGCCACCCCGGACCTCATGGGCAAGGTCGGCCGCCTCGGCCGCGTGCTCGGTCCGCGTGGTCTCATGCCGAACCCCAAGACCGGCACCGTGACCCCGGACGTCGCCAAGGCTGTCAACGACATCAAGGGCGGCAAGATCGAGTTCCGCGTCGACAAGCACTCGAACCTGCACTTCATCATCGGCAAGACGTCGTTCGACGACACCAAGCTGGTGGAGAACTACGGCGCGGCCCTGGAGGAGATCCTCCGTCTGAAGCCGTCCGCCGCCAAGGGCCGCTACATCAAGAAGGCCGCCATCAGCACCACGATGGGCCCCGGCATTCCGCTGGACTCCAACCGCACCCGCAACCTCCTCGTCGAGGAGGACCCGGCCGCGGTCTGAGCGAGCAGCTCGCCCCACCGGTTCACGGGCCCCGCACCTTCCGAGGTGCGGGGCCCGTCCCTTTCGGCCGTCCCCTTTCGGCCGCCCCGCCTCGGCCGTCCCCTTCGCCCCGTCCCGTTTTCCGGCGCCCTGGGTTAGCGTGCGGGCACCGGACCCGCGCACGGGGCGCAGGAGCCGTACGGGGCGCAAGGGGTGGGCGGATGACGGGTACGAGGGCACGCCGTACGGTTGCCTCGATCGCGGTGTCCGCCGCGCTGGCGTGCGGCAGCGCGTGCACCGCCGGCGAACCGCCCGCGGCCACGCCGGCCACCTCCGCCCCACCGCGGCCGACCGCCCCCGCCTCCCGTCCCCCGGCCCTCACCGGCCCCTCGGCGGACGCCCTGCGGGCCGTCGAACGCGCCACCGGGCGGGCCGGTTCGGCGCGGGTGGAGTCCACGACCGTGATGGGCCGCGAGCTGTCCCTGGAGGCCGAGGGCGCACTCGGCTGGCGCGACGACGGCCTCACCGGCACCCTGACGATCACCTACACCGGCGGCACGACCGCCGAGACCATGCGCCGCCTCGGCACCACCGCGATGGAGGCCCGGTACCTGCCCGACGCCTACTACGCCAAGATCGGCGACGCGTTCGCCGACCGGGTGGGCGGCCGGCACTGGATCAAGTACGTGTACGAGGACCTGGAGGACCTCGGCGGCGGGGCGGGCGCCGGGTTCGCCGACCAGATGCGCAACACCACGCCGAACCAGGCGGTGAAGCTGCTGCTGACGGCCGGGGACGTACGCAAGGTGGGCGAGGAGACGACGCGCGGCCGCCGCACCACGCACTGGTCCGGCACGGTGGGCACGGAGACCGCCCAGACCGTCGACATCTGGGTCGACGACCGGGACCTGCTGGTCAAGAAGGTCGAGCGAGGACGCACGAAGACCGGGGAGCTGACCCAGACCGCCTACTACAGCGACTACGGCGTCCCGGTCTCCGCGCAGCGTCCGCCGGCCGGGGACACCACGGACTTCAAGGAACTCCTCAGGTCACAGGCGGGTTGAGGTTCGTCCGGCGACACGGAATTCACAAGATCGTTCGAACCGATTCGGATAGGCTCGCGTCCTTGTCGTGAAGAACTGCTGTGGAGTAGCGGTGCGTTTCCTGTGCCGACCGTGCCCCTTGTGCTCCCTGAATCCCGTGGGGGGATATCGATGAAGACTTCCGTACGCGTGCCCGTGGGCGCCGGTCTCGCCGCACTGCTGCTCGCCGCCGGGGCGGTGGGCTGTTCCAAGGACGACTCCGAGTCCCCGGAGATGACGCCCGCGGCCGCCGTCGCCAAGGCGGCGAAGAACTCGGAGGAGATCAACTCCCTCCACTACCGCCTGACCGGCAAGACGCCCGAGGAGGGCCGCGTCAAGGCCGAGGCCGAGATGCAGATCAAGCCGACGCTCGCGATGAGCATGAAGATGACGGCCCTCGACCAGGGCGCCGAGGGCACCGCGGAGATCCGGCTCGTCGACAAGGCCATGTACATCGGCGGCAGCCCCGAGGCGGCCAAGGAGATGGACGGCAAGCGCTGGATCAAGTTCGACCTGTCCGGCACGGGCGTCGACGAGCAGATGAACCAGATGGGCAGCGCCTCCCAGGCCGACAAGAACCCGGCGACCGAGTCCACCTTCCTCACCGGGGCCAAGGACGTCGAGAAGGTCGGCACCGAGACCGTCGAAGGCGTGAAGACCACCCACTACAAGGGCACCGTCACCCTCGCCGACCTGGAGAAGACCATCGGGGACGAGGGAGAGGCCACCCGGGAGAAGCGGCAGAAGAGCCTCGATCAGTACGAGAAGATGGGCGTCGACAAGCTCACCATGGACATGTGGGTCGACGGCGACGACCAGACCAAGCAGTTCCGCATGCGGGCCGACGCGGACAAGGGCCCGCTGGACATGACCTTCACCTTCCTCGGCGTCAACGAGCCCGTTAAGGTCACCGCCCCGCCGGCCGCGGAGGTCGCCGACCTGGCCGAGATGATGGAGGAGGCCCAGCAGGGCTGAGGCGCCGCGCGCCCGGGTCGCCCGGGTCGCCGCTGGGGCGGATTTGCTTGACACTGCCCCGTTCACGTACGCTTCCACAGAAGCCAAAGACCGCTGGTCGTTGCCGTGTGTTCGAAAGAGGGCACGGTGGCCGAAGGATCCGCTGAACTGCGGACGACCCGCGCAGGTGACTGTGGATGAGCTCCCGGAAGTCCCCGCCCCGTGCGGATGACGAACGGTCGAGCCACGCCCCGAGCGCCTGCGCCGGGGCGTTTCGTTTTCCCCAGTCCTCCTTCGGGTCCGCGCGGTCCGAATCACCCGGAAGGAGGCCGAGGCTCTATGGCGACGCCCGAAAAGGCTGCCGCGGTTGCCGAGCTGACGGACAAGTTCCGCAGCTCCAACGCCGCCGTGCTGACCGAGTACCGCGGTCTCACCGTGGCGCAGCTCAAGACGCTGCGCCGGTCGCTCGGTGAGAACGCCCAGTACGCCGTGGTGAAGAACACGCTGACCAAGATTGCGGCCAACGAGGCCGGGATCACGCTCGACGACCAGCTCTTCGCTGGTCCGACGGCCGTCGCCTTCGTCACCGGTGACCCGGTGGAGTCGGCGAAGGGTCTGCGCGACTTCGCCAAGGACAACCCGAATCTCGTCATCAAGGGCGGTGTCCTTGACGGCAAGGCGATGTCCGCCGACGAGATCAAGAAGCTTGCGGACCTCGAGTCCCGCGAGGTTCTGCTCTCCAAGCTGGCCGGTGCCTTCAAGGCGAAGCAGTCCCAGGCTGCCTCCGTCTTCCAGGCGCTGCCCTCGAAGCTCGTCCGCACCGTGGACGCGCTCCGTGCCAAGCAGGACGAGCAGGGCGGTGCCGAGTAACTCGGCTCGCTTTCTGATCCGGGCCGCCTGAGCGGCACGGGTCGCAGCGGGCCGACGTACGCCCGCCACACCCCGTACATCCGGCACCTGCCGAATTAGTGGAAGGACCGCCATCATGGCGAAGCTCAGCCAGGACGACCTGCTCGCCCAGTTCGAGGAGATGACCCTCATCGAGCTCTCCGAGTTCGTGAAGGCCTTCGAGGAGAAGTTCGACGTCACCGCCGCCGCTGCCGCGCCGGTCGTCGTCGCCGGTGGTGCCGCTGGTGGCGCCGCCGCCGAGGCCGCCGAGGAGAAGGACGAGTTCGACGTCATCCTCACCGGCGCCGGCGACAAGAAGATCCAGGTCATCAAGGTCGTGCGCGAGCTGACCTCCCTGGGTCTGAAGGAGGCCAAGGACCTCGTGGACGGCGCCCCGAAGCCCGTCCTCGAGAAGGTCGCCAAGGACGCCGCGGACAAGGCCAAGGAGTCCCTCGAGGGCGCCGGCGCCTCGGTCGAGGTCAAGTAAGACCGCACCGGCACCACGGATCCGTCAGGGTCTGTAACGCCGTAGCACCGAAGAGCGATCATCCATCCGGGTGGTCGCTCTTCGGCGTATCCGGGGTGCGGCGGAGGTCGCCTTGCACCTGTGACGGTGAAGAGTAGGGTGATCTTCGTCGTGCCGTCTCCGGGGCCCTGAGAGCCGCTGGAGACACCGGTTCGGGCCTAGGGGGGCCTTGACGAACCGCACGCAGCGCGCAATTCTCAGGGCGTCGTCAAAGGATCCGAATCCGAGGCATGGATCGACGGCGAAGAGGGCAGTATCTGGGTGCGTTGAGGGCGAGGCCTTGCCGCACAGGTGGTGAGAACAACGAGGAGCGAACACGGTCCCCGAGAACCGCACTGGACATCAGTGGGCCAAGTGGCTACACTGACCCTTTGCGCTGCCTGTTAGCTGCCCCCTGCCCGTCACCAGGGGTCTGCCCTCGCCCGAGCACTGACGACCAGAGCATGCCTGACCTGGCTCTTTAGCCACATCAGGCACCCCCTGTCTCCGTGCACGGAAGAGGGGCCGGTACGCGCGTAGTGAGTCCGAGCCCTCGGAAGGACCCCCTCTTGGCCGCCTCGCGCAATGCCTCGACCGCGAATACGAACAACGCTGCCAGCACCGCCCCGCTGCGCATCTCCTTTGCAAAGATCAAGGAGCCCCTCGAGGTTCCGAACCTCCTCGCGCTGCAGACCGAGAGCTTCGACTGGCTGCTCGGCAACGACGCGTGGAAGGCTCGCGTCGAGTCGGCTCTGGAGTCCGGTCACGACGTCCCCACCAAGTCCGGTCTGGAGGAGATCTTCGAAGAGATCTCCCCGATCGAGGACTTCTCCGGGTCGATGTCGCTGACGTTCCGCGACCACCGCTTCGAGCCCCCGAAGAACAGCATCGACGAGTGCAAGGACCGCGACTTCACGTACGCGGCCCCGCTCTTCGTCACCGCCGAGTTCACCAACAACGAGACCGGCGAGATCAAGTCCCAGACGGTCTTCATGGGCGACTTCCCGCTCATGACGAACAAGGGCACCTTCGTCATCAACGGCACCGAGCGTGTCGTCGTGTCGCAGCTGGTCCGTTCGCCGGGTGTCTACTTCGACTCCTCCATCGACAAGACGTCCGACAAGGACATCTTCTCCGCCAAGATCATCCCCTCCCGGGGTGCCTGGCTGGAGATGGAGATCGACAAGCGCGACATGGTCGGTGTGCGCATCGACCGCAAGCGCAAGCAGTCCGTGACCGTCCTCCTCAAGGCCCTCGGTTGGACCACCGAGCAGATCCTCGAGGAGTTCGGCGAGTACGAGTCCATGCGCGCCACCCTGGAGAAGGACCACACCCAGGGCCAGGACGACGCGCTGCTCGACATCTACCGCAAGCTGCGTCCGGGCGAGCCCCCCACGCGTGAGGCCGCGCAGACGCTGCTCGAGAACCTCTACTTCAACCCGAAGCGCTACGACCTCGCCAAGGTCGGCCGCTACAAGGTGAACAAGAAGCTCGGCGCGGACGAGCCGCTGGACGCCGGCGTGCTCACCACCGACGACATCATCGCCACCATCAAGTACCTGGTGAAGCTGCACGCCGGTGAGACCGAGACGATCGGCGAGTCGGGCCGGGAGATCGTCGTCGAGACCGACGACATCGACCACTTCGGCAACCGCCGCATCCGCAACGTCGGCGAGCTGATCCAGAACCAGGTCCGTACGGGTCTCGCCCGTATGGAGCGCGTCGTGCGCGAGCGCATGACCACCCAGGACGTCGAGGCGATCACGCCGCAGACCCTGATCAACATCCGGCCGGTCGTCGCCTCCATCAAGGAGTTCTTCGGCACCAGCCAGCTGTCCCAGTTCATGGACCAGAACAACCCGCTGTCGGGGCTGACGCACAAGCGTCGTCTGAACGCCCTCGGCCCGGGTGGTCTCTCCCGTGAGCGGGCCGGCTTCGAGGTCCGCGACGTGCACCCGTCGCACTACGGCCGCATGTGCCCGATCGAGACGCCCGAAGGCCCGAACATCGGTCTGATCGGTTCGCTCGCCTCGTACGGCCGGATCAACCCGTTCGGCTTCATCGAGACGCCGTACCGCAAGGTCGTCGACGGCCAGGTCACCGACGACGTCGACTACCTGACCGCCGACGAGGAGGACCGCTTCGTCATCGCGCAGGCCAACGCCACGCTCAACGACGACATGCGGTTCGCCGAGGCCCGCGTCCTGGTCCGCCGCCGTGGCGGCGAGGTCGACTACGTCCCCGGTGACGACGTCGACTACATGGACGTCTCGCCGCGCCAGATGGTGTCGGTCGCGACCGCGATGATCCCGTTCCTCGAGCACGACGACGCCAACCGTGCCCTCATGGGCGCGAACATGATGCGTCAGGCGGTGCCGCTCATCAAGAGCGAGTCCCCGCTGGTCGGCACCGGCATGGAGTACCGCTCCGCCGCCGACGCCGGCGACGTGGTCAAGGCCGAGAAGGCGGGTGTGGTCCAGGAGGTCTCCGCGGACTACATCACCACGACCAACGACGACGGCACGTACATCACGTACCGCCTGGCCAAGTTCTCCCGGTCCAACCAGGGCACCTCGGTCAACCAGAAGGTCATCGTCGCCGAGGGCGACCGGATCATCGAGGGCCAGGTCCTGGCCGACGGCCCGGCCACCGAGAACGGCGAGATGGCGCTCGGCAAGAACCTGCTGGTCGCGTTCATGCCGTGGGAGGGTCACAACTACGAGGACGCGATCATCCTGTCGCAGCGCCTCGTGCAGGACGACGTCCTCTCCTCGATCCACATCGAGGAGCACGAGGTCGACGCCCGTGACACCAAGCTCGGCCCCGAGGAGATCACCCGGGACATCCCGAACGTCTCCGAGGAGGTCCTCGCCGACCTCGACGAGCGCGGCATCATCCGCATCGGTGCCGAGGTCGTCGCCGGCGACATCCTGGTCGGCAAGGTCACGCCCAAGGGCGAGACCGAGCTGACGCCGGAGGAGCGCCTGCTCCGCGCGATCTTCGGTGAGAAGGCCCGTGAGGTCCGCGACACCTCGCTGAAGGTCCCGCACGGCGAGATCGGCAAGGTCATCGGCGTCCGCGTCTTCGACCGCGAGGAGGGCGACGAGCTTCCCCCCGGTGTGAACCAGCTGGTGCGCGTGTACGTCGCGCAGAAGCGCAAGATCACCGACGGTGACAAGCTCGCCGGCCGGCACGGCAACAAGGGCGTCATCTCCAAGATCAATCCGATCGAGGACATGCCGTTCCTGGAGGACGGCACGCCCGTCGACATCATCCTGAACCCGCTGGGTGTCCCGTCCCGAATGAACCCGGGACAGGTCCTGGAGATCCACCTCGGCTGGCTCGCCAGCCGCGGCTGGGACGTCTCCGGCCTCGCGGAGGAGTGGGCGCAGCGCCTCCAGGCGATCGGCGCCGACAAGGTCGAGCCCGGCACCAACGTCGCCACCCCGGTCTTCGACGGTGCGCGCGAGGACGAGCTGGCCGGCCTGCTCCAGCACACCATCCCGAACCGGGACGGCGAGCGCATGGTGCTCCCGACCGGCAAGGCGCGGCTGTTCGACGGCCGCAGCGGTGAGCCGTTCCCGGACCCGATCTCGGTCGGGTACATGTACATCCTCAAGCTCCACCACCTGGTCGACGACAAGCTGCACGCCCGGTCGACCGGCCCGTACTCGATGATCACCCAGCAGCCGCTGGGTGGTAAGGCCCAGTTCGGTGGCCAGCGCTTCGGTGAGATGGAGGTGTGGGCGCTGGAGGCTTACGGCGCCGCGTACGCCCTCCAGGAGCTGCTGACCATCAAGTCCGACGACGTGACCGGCCGCGTGAAGGTCTACGAGGCCATCGTCAAGGGCGAGAACATTCCTGAGCCCGGCATCCCCGAGTCCTTCAAGGTGCTCATCAAGGAGATGCAGTCCCTGTGCCTCAACGTGGAGGTGCTGTCCTCGGACGGCATGTCCATCGAGATGCGTGACACCGACGAGGACGTCTTCCGCGCAGCGGAGGAGCTCGGCATCGACCTGTCGCGGCGCGAGCCGAGCAGCGTCGAAGAGGTCTGACGGGAGTCAGGCGGGGCCTCTCACGCACAGGCCCCGCCGATCCCGCGACCCCCGTTTCAGACCACAGACTTACAACCCTGAGAGGGATTGACGCATAGTGCTCGACGTCAACTTCTTCGACGAGCTCCGGATCGGTCTGGCCACCGCTGACGACATCCGTCAGTGGAGCCACGGCGAGGTCAAGAAGCCCGAGACCATCAACTACCGCACCCTCAAGCCCGAGAAGGACGGACTCTTCTGCGAGAAGATCTTCGGTCCGACCCGGGACTGGGAGTGCTACTGCGGCAAGTACAAGCGCGTCCGCTTCAAGGGCATCATCTGTGAGCGCTGCGGCGTCGAGGTCACTCGCGCCAAGGTGCGCCGTGAGCGGATGGGCCACATCGAGCTGGCCGCTCCCGTCACCCACATCTGGTACTTCAAGGGCGTGCCGTCGCGCCTGGGCTACCTGCTGGACCTGGCGCCGAAGGACCTCGAGAAGGTCATCTACTTCGCCGCGTACATGATCACCTTCGTGGACGAGGAGCGCCGCACGCGCGACCTGCCCTCGCTGGAGGCCCACGTCTCCGTCGAGCGCCAGCAGATCGAGCAGCGCCGCGACTCCGACCTGGAGGCCCGTGCCAAGAAGCTCGAGACGGACCTCGCCGAGCTGGAGGCCGAGGGCGCCAAGGCCGACGTGCGCCGCAAGGTGCGCGAGGGTGCCGAGCGTGAGATGAAGCAGCTGCGCGACCGTGCGCAGCGCGAGATCGACCGCCTCGACGAGGTGTGGAACCGGTTCAAGAACCTCAAGGTCCAGGACCTGGAGGGCGACGAGCTGCTCTACCGCGAGCTGCGCGACCGCTTCGGCACCTACTTCGACGGCTCGATGGGCGCCGCCGCGCTGCAGAAGCGCCTGGAGTCCTTCGACCTCGACGAGGAGGCCGAGCGCCTCCGCGAGATCATCCGCACCGGCAAGGGCCAGAAGAAGACCCGTGCGCTCAAGCGCCTCAAGGTCGTCTCCGCGTTCCTGCAGACCAGCAACAGCCCCAAGGGCATGGTGCTCGACTGCGTGCCGGTCATCCCGCCGGACCTGCGTCCGATGGTGCAGCTGGACGGTGGCCGCTTCGCGACCTCCGACCTGAACGACCTGTACCGCCGTGTCATCAACCGCAACAACCGCCTGAAGCGGCTTCTCGACCTCGGCGCGCCCGAGATCATCGTGAACAACGAGAAGCGCATGCTGCAGGAGGCCGTCGACGCGCTCTTCGACAACGGCCGTCGCGGCCGCCCGGTCACGGGCCCCGGCAACCGTCCGCTGAAGTCGCTGTCCGACATGCTCAAGGGCAAGCAGGGCCGCTTCCGTCAGAACCTGCTCGGCAAGCGAGTCGACTACTCGGCGCGTTCCGTCATCGTCGTCGGCCCGCAGCTGAAGCTGCACCAGTGCGGTCTGCCCAAGGCCATGGCGCTGGAGCTCTTCAAGCCGTTCGTGATGAAGCGCCTGGTCGACCTGAACCACGCGCAGAACATCAAGAGCGCCAAGCGCATGGTCGAGCGCGGCCGCACGGTCGTGTACGACGTGCTCGAAGAGGTCATCGCGGAGCACCCGGTTCTGCTGAACCGTGCGCCCACCCTGCACCGCCTGGGCATCCAGGCCTTCGAGCCGCAGCTGGTCGAGGGCAAGGCCATCCAGATCCACCCGCTCGTCTGCACCGCGTTCAACGCGGACTTCGACGGTGACCAGATGGCCGTGCACCTGCCGCTGTCCGCGGAGGCGCAGGCCGAGGCCCGCATCCTGATGCTGTCCTCGAACAACATCCTGAAGCCGGCCGACGGCCGTCCGGTGACGATGCCGACCCAGGACATGGTCCTCGGTCTGTTCTTCCTCACCACCGACGGCGAGGGCCGCGACCTCAAGGGCGAGGGCCGTTCCTTCGGTTCCGCCGCCGAGGCGATCATGGCGTTCGACGCGGGCGACCTGTCGCTCCAGTCGAAGGTCGACATCCGCTTCCCGGTGGGCACCATCCCGCCCCGCGGCTGGGAGCCCCCGGCCCGCGAGGAGGGTGAGCCGGAGTGGCAGCAGGGTGACACCTTCACCCTGAAGACCACGCTGGGCCGCGCGCTCTTCAACGAGCTGCTGCCCGAGGACTACCCCTTCGTCGACTACGAGGTCGGCAAGAAGCAGCTCTCCGAGATCGTCAACGACCTCGCCGAGCGCTACCCCAAGGTCATCGTGGCGGCGACGCTCGACAACCTGAAGGCGGCCGGCTTCTTCTGGGCGACGCGTTCCGGCGTCACCGTGGCCATCTCCGACGTCGTCGTTCCCGAGGCGAAGAAGGAGATCGTCCGCGGCTACGAGGCGCAGGACGAGAAGGTCCAGAAGCAGTACGAGCGCGGTCTGATCACCAAGGACGAGCGCACGCAGGAGCTCATCGCGATCTGGACCAAGGCGACCAACGAGGTCGCCGAGGCGATGAACGACAACTTCCCGAAGACCAACCCGATCTTCATGATGGTGAACTCGGGCGCACGAGGCAACATGATGCAGATGCGTCAGATCGCCGGTATGCGTGGTCTGGTGTCGAACGCGAAGAACGAGACGATCCCGCGTCCGATCAAGGCGTCCTTCCGTGAGGGCCTGTCCGTGCTGGAGTACTTCATCTCCACGCACGGTGCCCGTAAGGGTCTGGCGGACACCGCTCTGCGTACCGCCGACTCGGGTTACCTCACGCGTCGTCTGGTCGACGTCTCCCAGGACGTCATCATTCGCGAGGAGGACTGCGGCACCGAGCGCGGCCTCAGGCTGCGGATCGCCGAGCGCGGCGCCGACGGCGTGCTGCGCAAGGCGGAGGACGTCGAGACCAGCGTCTACGCCCGCATGCTCGCCGAGGACGTCGTCATCGACGGCAAGGTCATCGCGCCGGCCAACGTCGACCTCGGTGACGTGCTCATCGACGCCCTGGTCGCCCACGGCGTCGAGGAGGTCAAGACCCGCTCGATCCTGACCTGCGAGTCCCAGGTCGGCACCTGCGCCATGTGCTACGGCCGCTCGCTGGCCACCGGCAAGCTGGTCGACATCGGTGAGGCGGTCGGCATCATCGCCGCCCAGTCCATCGGTGAGCCCGGCACCCAGCTGACGATGCGTACCTTCCACACCGGTGGTGTGGCCGGTGACGACATCACGCAGGGTCTGCCGCGTGTCGTCGAGCTCTTCGAGGCCCGTACCCCGAAGGGTGTCGCCCCGATCTCCGAGGCCTCCGGCCGCGTCCGGATCGAGGAGACCGAGAAGACGAAGAAGATCGTCGTCACCCCCGACGACGGCAGCGACGAGACGGCGTTCCCGATCTCGAAGCGGTCCCGTCTGCTGGTGGGCGAGGGCGACCACGTCGAGGTGGGCCAGAAGCTCACCGTGGGTGCCACCAACCCGCACGACGTGCTGCGCATCCTGGGTCAGCGTGCCGTCCAGGTCCACCTGGTCGGCGAGGTCCAGAAGGTCTACAACTCGCAGGGCGTGTCGATCCACGACAAGCACATCGAGATCATCATCCGGCAGATGCTGCGCCGCGTGACGATCATCGAGTCCGGCGACGCGGAGCTGCTGCCCGGCGAGCTGGTCGAGCGGACCAAGTTCGAGACCGAGAACCGTCGTGTGGTCCAGGAGGGCGGTCACCCGGCCTCCGGGCGTCCGCAGCTGATGGGTATCACCAAGGCCTCGCTGGCGACGGAGTCCTGGCTGTCGGCCGCCTCCTTCCAGGAGACGACCAGGGTCCTGACGGACGCGGCGATCAACGCCAAGTCCGACAGCCTCATCGGCCTCAAGGAGAACGTCATCATCGGTAAGCTCATCCCGGCCGGTACGGGTCTGTCCCGCTACCGCAACATCCGGGTGGAGCCGACCGAGGAGGCCAAGGCCGCGATGTACTCGGCCGTCGGCTACGACGACATCGACTACTCGCCGTTCGGCACGGGCTCCGGTCAGGCCGTTCCGCTGGAGGACTACGACTACGGTCCGTACAACCAGTAGGCGGGTCGCCCGACGAGGCCGCTACGACCGCAGGGCGGTCACCCCGAGAGGGGTGGCCGCCCTGCGGCGTGGGTCAGTGCAGGACCTCCCACAGGGCGACGGCGGCGCCGGCCGTCGCGGCGAGCGCGGTGATGCTCGCGAGGGGCCAGCGGGAGTGTTCCAGTGAGTCGAGCCGGGCCTCGTGGTCGGCGAGTTGCTTGTCGGTCTGGTCGCTGCGCTGCACCAGGAGGGCGAGCTGGCCGTCGGCGCGGGCGAAGCCCGCCTCCAGGCTGCCGCGCAGGCGCTCCAGTTCGAGTGCTACGGCGACCGGGTTGTTCGGGTCAGTCTCCGTCATGGGCGGCTCCCGACGGTTCGGCTCCGGGCGGCCCGGTGCGCAGCCACGCCGGGAGCAGGGCCTGCACCCCGGGCACGGCCATCACCCGGGTCAGCGCCCCCGCGACGGCCAGGGCCCCGGCGACCCGGGGCAGGGTCGCCGGGACTCCGGCCGCGTCGACAAGCGCGGGCAGAAGCAGGGCAAGGGCGACGGCGGTCTGGACGACGGTGCGGGCGGTACGCCTGGCGGCGTCGGACATGGCAGGCTCCTCACTTCGTGTACGGGACTTTGAGGGCGTTCCATGAGGTGCGGCCCGGAATGCCGTCGGCGTCGGCGCCGCGGAAGCCGAGCTTGCGCTGCCAGGCGGCGTAGGAGCGGCGGTCGGCGTCGGTCCAGCGGGGGCCGGGGCCGACGGCGTACGCGGAGCAGCCCTCGGCGACGAGCCGGCGCCCCATGGCGGTGATGACGGGGGAGCTGGTGCGCGTGGTGAAGAAGCCGGCGCCGGGGAAGGGCTGGTGGCGCGGTGCGGTCGCGCCGCCGGAGGGGCGGGACTGGGACGCCCCGCCCTTGCCCGCCCCGCTCGCCGGGGAGCCGAGCCGGGCGGCGATCCGGTCCCGCAGGGACGGCATGGTGAAGCCGCGCGGATCGACCTTCCAGTCGGACCACTCCAGGTGACCGACGACGCTGCGGGCACTCCAGCCGTGGGCCCGGCAGATCGCCGCCGAGACCCGCTCGATCGCGTCCAGCTGGGCGGCCGGCCAGGGGTCCTCGCCGTCGCCGAGGTTGACGCACTCGAAGCCGTAGAAGCGGGCGTTGCCGTCGACGGCGCCCGCGCTGCCCTCGTGTTCGTGCGGGGCGGGCGGCCGGTCGCCGTAGTCCTCGGCGATCACCCGGTCGAGCACGTCGGGGTCGCCGCCGCCGGCGTGGTTGGCGCGGCCGTTGCCGACCAGGTGGACGGTGCCGGCCTTGTCGATGACGCCGTGGCAGAGCGGCCCGGGGAGCGTGGAGTGGCCGTTGTAGCAGAGGGCGACGGAGGACTCGGTGCCGCTGCTGACGGTGTGGTGGATCAGCACGCCGTTGACGGGGCCCCAGGCGCCCTTGTGGTTGCGGTTGTGGGTGCGCCAGGAGCCGTACTCGACGACGTCGACGCCTTCGGCGCGCAGCGCGGCGAGCAGCCGGTCGGCGCTCAGGGGAGTGGCCACGAGGAATTCCTCTCGTTTCGGGTGTGCGAAGGCCCCGCACCGAGCGGGTGCGGGGCCTTCGGTGCGGGCGGCTGATCAGGACAGCGCGGCCCAGATGGCGTTGGAGTCGGCCACCACGGTTTTCGGGTCGAAGGTGGTGGGCAGCGACGACTGGCCGGTGGTGCCCAGCCGGCCGTGGCGGACGAACCTGCCCGGCATCCGGGCACTTCCGCCGGGGGCCTCGCCCATGCTGGCGCCCCGCATGAAGGCCGGGCCGTTGCTGGTGGGGCTGGGCCCGTTGACGACGAGGGCGACCCAGTACAGGCCCGGCTCCGCGTCGTACTGGGCGGACAGCGGGCAGATCACGGTCTGGCCCTCGGTCGCGGGGATCAGCGTGGTCAGCGACGCGGTGAGGCCGACCCGCTTGCCCGCCTCGGTGTACAGGCCCGCGTACGAGGAGGAGCTGAGCGCGTTGTTGCCCGCGTAGCCCGGGACGTAGAACACGACGTTCTTCACGAGGGCGGGGGCGTGCAGCGGGATGCCGATGAGGTACACCCAGCCGTTGATGCAGTACTGCACCGAGTTGGCGGAACTGGCCGCCGGGTCGAAGGACCAGCCGTGGAAGCCCATCGCCGACGGGGACCAGGTGCCGGCGGCGGACACCGCGTCCACGTAGCCGCGCCGGGTCAGCGCGTCGTCCGTGGTGGGGGCGGCCGCGGTGGCCGGCGGGACGGCGAAGGTCTTGATGCCCTCGACGGTCTGGTCGCCGGCCAGCAGGACCGCCTCACCCGCGGGCACCGCCGTGACGTCGGCCGCGGTGAGGACGACCTCGCCGGTGAGGCCGTTGACGGACCGTACCGGAGCGGCGCCGAGCGCCACGTAGCGGGCGTCGCCCGCCGCCGGGGTCAGCGCGCCCAGGCCGTCCGCGGTCAGCTGTACGTCCCCGGTCATGCCGTTGACGGAGGCGACGGCGCCGCCGCCGGCCGGCAGCTGGGCGGCCGGGACCAGCCCGTCGGTGCCGAGGGTGGCGACACCGCCGGGCGCGCCGGCCGACGCGGCGGCGAGGGCGGCCACGTCGGCGGCGCTCAGCACGATGTCGGCCTCGGTGTGACCGTTGACCGAGTGCACCGCGCCGGCCGGACCGGCCGGCCCCTGCGGCCCCAGTTCACCGGCGGGCCCCGGCGGCCCCGGCACGGCCACGTACTGCGGCGTGCCGGGGTCGGCCGGGGCGATGTCGGCGAGGTCGATGGCGGGGACGGCCGCCGACAGCACGATCTGGTAGGTGCGTCCGCCGCGGGCGAGCCCGGCGAGCTTCTCGGTGACCGTGTAGGTCCAGGTCGCCGGGTTCCAGCCGGGTGCGTCGGTGGCCGGCAGGACGACACTGATCCTGCCGTCGGCGTCGAGGGTGGTGCGGGTCGGGCCGCCCAGGAAGAGGTCCGCCTCGGCGTGGGTGAGCAGGGCCGGCGGCCGGAACTCGACGGTGCCGCTCATCGGGCGGCCGTCCGGCGTCAGGTAGCGGGCGGTGACGGTGACGGTGGGGATGTTTTCAGGCAGCACTCGGGTGCCCTCCTCGATGGTGGATGGGGTGACGTCCGCTGCGGCGGGGGTCGGTGCGGGGTGCCCGCCGTGGGGCGCGTCGCGGGCGCCGCTGGGGCTCGGCGCCTTCACGGGCGTCGGTGGGCCGTCCGGCACCGGTCGGCCGGACAGCCCGGCATCTGCCGTACCGCCCGGCATCGGCCGTACCGCTCGGCACCGGCCGTGGTGCCCTCGCGGCGGCGGTAGTCGGGAGGCCGCGGTCCCGGGGGCCGCAGTCCCGGAAGGCTGTGGTCCCGGAAGGCTGTTGCGCCCGGGGGCCGTGGGCGCGGGGGCGGCGGGGGCCGGGGTGGCCGTGGTGGTCTGGGCCGGTTCGGTCGTGTGTAGTGGTGTCCGGGAGGTCTTGGTGCTCGGGAGGCCGTGGGGC
>NZ_JBFBJX010000001.1:250462-563912 GCF_040686295.1 Streptomyces sp. NPDC085944
GTTCGGTCGTGTGGCGGGATGCTCGGGAGGTCGTGGCCGCTGGGGGCGGCGGGGGCCGGGGTGGCCGTGGTGGTCTGGGCCGGTTCGGTCGTGTGTAGTGGTGTCCGGGAGGTCTTGGTGCTCGGGAGGCCGTGGGGCAGGGCAGGCCGTGGAGTCCGGGGCGTGTTCGGTCGTGTGGCGGGATGCTCGGGAGGTCGTGGCCGCTGGGGGCGGCGGGGGCCGGGGTGGCCGTGGTGGTCTGGGCCGGTTCGGTCGTGTGGCGGGATGCTCGGGAGGTCGTGGCCGCTGGGGGCGGCGGGGGCCGGGGTGGCTGCGGTGGTCTGGGCCGGTTCGGTCGTGTGCAGTGGTGTCCGGGGAGGCGGCGATGCCCGGGAAGGCCGCGAGTCCGGGGCCGGTCCGCTCGTGGTACGCGGTGGCGGGGATCGTCGCGGACCGGATCGGACCGGCCGTCCCGTTCACCGGCGCACCACGGCCGGGTGAACGGGCGGGCCGGGCGGTGGGTCAGGACTGGATGCCGTACAGGGCGAGGGGGTGGCAGCGCACGGTGTCCCCGCCGGCGGCGACCCTGGCCTGGATCTCGAAGGTGACGGTGGCGCCGTAGTCGGCGGGCACGCGGTCGGTGAGGACCAGCCCGGCACCCGCGGTGCCCACCGGGCCGGTCTGGACGCCGTCCACGAGCAGCCGTACCTCGGCGCCCGCGCTGCCCTCGACGGCGACGGCGCAGTGCAGCCGCGGGTGCTGGACGATGCCCGGGCCCTTGAAGAGCGTCGTCCACTCGGTGGCACCGGTGGACTCCCAGCGCCCCGCGTCGGCGGGGGCGGGCAGTGGATACGGAACGTAGGGCCGGGCCAGCCCGCCGCGTGCCGCGTCGTCGGCGAGGACGACGTTGCCCCTGCGGTCGAGGACCTGCACCGGCTGGACCGGCAGCGTGTCGGGGGCCGCCGTCCACACGGTCAGGGCCAGCGAGCCGTCGTCCCGGCGGACGACGAATCCCTGCTGGGGCCGGTCCTCGCCCCGGTCCGGCTGGACCCGCCCCAGGTAGAGGAGGTCCTCGTCGCCGGAGGTGCGCACCCGCAGCCGGCCCTGCTCACCGATGACCACCTCGCCGCCCATGATCTGGTTCTGCGCCGGGGTGGTGTTGGCGCTGCCCATCAGCTCCCGCACCTGGCGTTCCAGTGCGCGGACGCGGTCGAGCAGATCGGTCGGGATGATCGCCACGGGTCAGGCTCCTTCCAGGTAGAGGACGGCGGACTCGGCCTTGGTCCGCTGCGGCGGGGTGACCGCCATGCCGACGATCCGGTAGGTGGTGTCGAGCCCCTCGTGGTGCCACAGGTCGTGGACGCGCAGCCGGATGTTCGCCCCCAGCAGCGCGGGCGTGATCCGCCCGTCCAGCAGGACCGTCAGCTCGGGAATGACCTCCGGGCGACTCTGCCGGGCCAGTTCGGCGCGGGCCAGCGAGCGCAGGGTGGCCTCGTCGGCGACCCCGCCGTGGTCGGAGGTGGTCTCCAGACGCGGCCAGCCCGCCTGGAGCTCGCCGGGGAGCTCCTCGCGCACGGTCAGCGGCTGGGACTCCTGCGACTGGTCGGTGTTGGCCGACTCGCCGCGCGCCACCCACACGTTCGCCTGCACGGTGGAGTCCGTCGGCAGGCTGTAGGTGAGAACGCGTCCGGGGTGGTCGAGGAGGACGTCCGTGTGCCCGGTCCGGATCTGCGGGTGGCCGAGCTGGAGTCGTTTGACCCGGCGGCCCGCCGCGTCCCGGTAGCAGTGGATGCGCCACTCGAAGCCGTCACTCAGCTGACCCAGCTTGTCCAGCAGTTCCCGGACGCGGCCGAGCGCGGAGTAGGTGTAGGCGTAGTCGCGGAGCACCCCGGACCGTTCGTGGCCCAGGCTGATGCCGATGTCGCCGCCGGGCTGCTCCTGCGCGTGGGCGACCAGGGCACGGGCGATGTCGAACTGGTCCAGGCCGGTGCCCGTGAGGTCGTGGGCGAGGATGCGGTGGTCCAGGTACGAGTCGAAGGTGCCGGCCTGGAACTGCACCTTCAGCCGGCCCTGGTCGTCGGAGGCCGGTGTGCAGGTCCACAGGATGCCGCCCCACCAGATGTCGCCGTCGCGCTCCAGCCAGACCGCGGTGCGGCCGGGCCGGAGCGCCGCCCGGGCCCGGGCGGCCAGCGCGCCCTCGGGCAGCGGGACGGTGGCGCTGAGCGAGCCGGGCTTGCCTATGTAGTCGTCGAACTTGGTCTCCGTGAGCGGCAGCACGTCCAGCAGCCGGTCGGTGCGCAGGTCGCAGAAGAGGGCCCGGTAGACGGGCGTGGTGACGGAAGCGGTCATGGGTGTCCTCACCGTCCTCACACGAGCGGGTCGACGCGGATGTAACGGTTGTCGAACCAGCCCGTGTTGCTGGTCGCCGAGGAGACGTAGGCGGAGACCGCCGTGTACTCCTCGCCCGCCACCAGACCGTGGACCTGGAAGGTCATCGCCACGGACGTCATGGCCTTGGAGCCGACGGTCGCCGAGCGGACCTCGTCGGCGGCGAGCACCAGCGCCCCGTCCTTGCGGATGTTGACGCCCATCCGGCACCACTGCCCGTCGACGCCGGTGCGGCCCATGAACCCGACGGTCACGAGGATCGCGCCGCTCACCGGAACCGTGAACGGGGCGGTGATCGTGGGGCCCTTGGTGTCGGTGACGGCCTCCACCCAGGAGGTGGAGGAGCAGTAGCCGCCGTCGTTGTTGTACGCCCAGGCGGTGGACGGGACGGCCGGCCGCCACACGGTGCCGTCCCAGCGCTGCAGTGCACCCGCCTCGTCGCGGTACTGGCCGGGGTACTCGCCGGCGACGAGCGCGCTCTGCGGGGCGATGCCGCCGATCTGGCGGGGGTAGGTGGCCCAGCGGGTACCGTCCCAGCGTTCCAGGGCGGTGGAGACGTCGCGGTACTGGCCCGGGTAGCCGCCCGGGACGTCGCGGCCCCAGGACTCGGCCAGGATGCCGCCGATGCCCACGGTGGACACGCGCAGGTCGTAGACGGCGTCCGCCCAGGAGATGCCGCCCGTGCCGACCGAGGCGCCGGCGGGCACGGTCACCTGGGCCAGCGGCAGCGAGGCCGGTGGCGTCTGCGGCGGTACGGGGGTGCCGGACGCCTCGCCCTTGACGACCTCCAGGACGGCCTCGGTACGGTCGCCGCCGTCGAACTCGGCGTCGTACACGCGCAGCACGACCAGGTCGACGCGCGGGTTGGCGGCGTTTCCGTCGTCGAGGGTGAGGCCGGTGTAGTCGGTCAGGACGACCGGGTAGGCCCCGGCCGCTCCCTGGCCCTGGATCACGGCGCGGCCCGGGGCGACGGTCAGGCTCATGTCGGCGCTCTCGCCGAACACGTACAGCCCGGACATCAGGTGTGCGCCGGTCTCGGAACCGGGCAGCACGCCGGCCGCGCTGGTCAGCGCGCCGGTGGGGCTCATGGTGCCGAGCGGGGCCAGCCGGGTGTCGGCCCGGGACTGGCCGGTCTGCGTCTCGGTGCGGTTGATCAGCCAGGCACTGCGTACGGGCATGGTGTCCTCCTGGTAAGGGGTCCTGAAGAGCGATGGAGCGGGAATCCGGGAGAGTCCGGCCGGGTCACCAGTGCGCGTCGCGCCAGCGCAGGGTGGCCGAGGCCCGCGGGTCCGGAGTGGTGTCGCCGGCCCGGAAGGCCAGCTCGGTGCTGCCGGGCGGCAGGTGGAACAGCTGCTCGGGGGCGGAGTCGGGGGCCGCGGTGTAGAGGCGGGAGGTGGTTCCGTTGAGCAGGACCGTGCCGGACTCGGTGTCGACGGTCAGGACGTCCTGCGGGCCGAGCACGATGTCGTAGCGGAGCCGCCGGCCGTCGCCGAGCCGGGTCAGGGCGGGCTGCCGCACCGGGCCCCGGAACTCGATCACCGGGTGGGCCGCGGCTCCGCCCCCGTTGACGGCGGTGCAGGTGCCGGCGGCGCCGGACGTGCCCCACTCGAGCGGCCAGTGCAGGCCCGCCGGGGTGGCACCGGGCGTCCGCGGCCAGTCCAGGCCCGGCTCCGGCGCCGGCAGGTGGGCCCGGGCCTCCCGCAGGACGGTCCCGAAGCGGCGCGGGTCGGTGGCGGTCCACTGGAGACTGGTCCGGGAGGCGCCGTGCACCACGAAGGAACGGTCCTGCGGTACGACCCGGCGGCTCACCCGGGCGCGTACGGCGAGGGTCTCGCCGTGCAGCCGCACGGCGAGCCACTGTTCGCCACCGTCCGCGCCGGTGGCGGCCCGGAAGGCGGCGGCGACGGCCCGGGCTTGGCCGGCCGTACGGGGCAGCAGCCACACGGACGCCCCGATCAGGCGGGGCTGCGCCCAGCGGGCACCGGGCCAGGCGCCGTGCTGGTCGGGGCGGACGATGTCGCCGGTGTCGAGCACCGGCAGGTCGTCCCAGCCGGTGATGCCGGTGCGGTCGATCTCGTACGGGGTCCCGGGGCCCATCAGCAGTCCGGCCCACTGGATCTGCCCGTCGCGGGTGATCAGTGAGCCGGGTGCGGTCGCCTGCGGGTATGGGGTTGTCGTCTCGGCCATGGAGGGCCGTCACCTCGCTTCATGGGTGGGGCGGGCACGGGCTCATGCCGCCGCGTGCAGGAACAGCAGGTCGGCGGCGACGGCGAGCGGACCGTTGCCCTCGGCCGCCCGGTAGCTGCCCAGCCGGGCGCGGTCCGGTGAGGCTGCGACGCCCGGAGTCCTCGGTACGGCGGCCTCGGCTGGGCGCAGCCGGCTGAGCGCGGAGAGCGGCAGCACCGAGGGGGCGCCGCCGGTGCCCGCGGGCTGGACGACGCCGCCCTCGGCGAGCTGGGGGATCTTGGGCAGGTCGACGCCGAACTTCTTGCCGAAGAAGTTGAAGCTGAGCTTGTTCAGGCCGTCGATCACCCAGTTGGCGAACGAGATCAGGGCCTTGACCGGCCCGGTGACCGCGGCCATGACGCCCTGCATGCCGGTGCTGATGAACCGGCCCATGCCGCCGAGGGTCCTGGACACGGCGTCCTTGACCCGCTTGAACTTGTCGGGGATCTTCCTCGTCATCCAGTCCAGGACGGGCTGGACGGCCGTGCGGAAGCCGCCGAAGGCACGGCGGACCAGGCCGGACAGGGCGCGGGTGGCCGAGGTGGCGGCGGAGCGGGTGCCGTTGAACCCCTTGGACAGGGCGGCGCCCACGACCTTCAGGACCGTCGTGATGACCTTGACGTAGGCCTTGAAGTAGGCCGAGACCACGGTGGCGTACGCCTTGAGGACGGGCCCGAGGAACTTCACGATGCCCCGGAACACCTTCAGGGCCTGGTCGAAGACCTTCTTGATGATCCGTTGCCCGGTCTCGGAGTTGACCGCGTAGTCGATCAGGTAGCCGACCAGCGGGCCGACCAGGCCGAGCAGGAACCCGAGCGGGTTGGCGCGCATGGCGACGTTGACGGCGGTCATCGCGCCGGAGGCGACGGTGAGCGCGCCGCCGAAGAGCCCCATCAGCTTGGACACCGTGCCCGAGCCCTTGCCGAGCGCGCCGACGAGTCCGCTGAAGGCGGTGCCCCCGGAGGCGATGGACTTCAGCGGCGCGACGACGGCGCGGGCCTTGCCCCGGCCGGTACGGAGCTGGGTCGCCGTACGGCCGGCGGTGCGGCCCGTCCTGGTGAGGGACCGGCCGGCGGCGTCCGCACGGGTCTTCACCTGCGTGAGCGCGGTGCCCGCCGAGGCGGCGCCGCCCCTGATGCGGTCGGCGGCGGCCCCGGCCCGGCCGACGTTCTGCGCGAGGGACCGTACGGAGCGGGCACTGCCGGTCAGGCGGGTGCGGAAGGAGCGCAGGGCTCCGGCGACTCCCGCGAGCGGGTCCGCGCCGGCACCGATCGCGGCGGCGCTCATCCGCGGGCCTTGGACAGGAACAGCAGGGCGGCGGCGGTCTCCTGGAGGTCGGCCGAGGACGCCTCGTAGTAGTTCTCGATCTGGAAGCCGGAGACGGCACCGGCCGTCGCGTTGACGGAGTCGGCGCGGCTGCGGCGCGCGGTGTGCCGCAGCAGCCGGTCCAGCTTGGACAGCGGCAGCACGGCCTCCGCCTCACCGGCCTCGGCGACGATGGTGTGCACGCCGCCGTTGCGGGGCTGGACGATGCCGCCCGCGGCGAGCCGCGGGATCCGCGGCAGGCTGATGCCGAAGGACTTGCCGCCGACGCCCGGGACCCAGCCGGGGATCCTGACCTTGATGCGGTTGAGCTTGCCGATGGCGGAGTTGATGATGCCGATCACGGAGTTGATCGGGCCCTTCACCGCGCCCTTGATCTTGCCGAAGGCGCGGCTCGCGATGCCCTTGAGGCCGCCCCAGATGCTGGACAGCTTCTCCTTGACCCGGCTGAAGGCCCTCGGGATGACGCTGCGGATCCAGTTGACGACGGGGGTGATGATCTTCTTGATGCCGTTCCAGACACTGGAGATCACCTTCTTGACGGCCTTCATCACCGTCGTGATGATCTTCTTCCAGGCGTTGAAGTAGGTCTTGATGACCTTGGCGACGGCCTTGATGACGACGGTGATCGCCTTCTTGATGCCGCTCCAGACCTTCTTGATCAGCGCGGCGCCCTTCTTCATGATCGGCCCGATGACCTTCATGGCCGCGCTGATGACCTTCTTGATCGCGGCGAAGGCGACCTTGAGGACCTTCTGCATGGTCTTCGAACGGGCGGCCATCTCGACCACCTTCTGGACGAGCGGCGCGAGCAGGGACAGCAACTGGCCGACGAGGTTGCCCTTCATCGACTTGTTGAGCCCCTTCATGCCCTTGGACGCCTTGTCGGCCCCGGACTTGAACTTCCCGACCTGGCCGCCGCTCTTCTGCCCGGTCTTGCCGGCCTTCGACATCGACCGCGCGGCCTTGTCGGCGGCGCGCTGGATGTTCTGCAGCTCGCGGGCGGAGCCGTGGGCGGAGGTCTTGAGCTTCTTGAGCTCGCGGTCGCCGGTGCCGACCGCACGGCCGAGGCTCTGAGCCGCTCTGGCTCCCGCCGTGGCCTGGTTCTGGAGCCCGCGGACCGCTGCTGACGCCCGGCCTGCCGCTGTGGCGAGGGACATGGTTCTCTCCTTGAACGTCTCGGTGAGGCGATGCCCGGATCACGCCAGTGCACGCGACAGGGAATCCGCCTGCGTCTGTACGTCCCGGAGGGCCCGCTGGACCTGCCGAAGTTGATCCGCTTCCGCACGCGCGGACCGGCGCTGGGAAGGAGTGGCGAACGACCGCTGCGCGCGTTGCTCGGCTTGGCGCGCCTGGCGTGCGACGGACGTCGCCGTGTGCCGGGCCGCCGAGGACTGGCCCGCCGCGAGTTGGCGGATCTTGAGCCCATGGGTGGTGAGGGTGCGGCGGGTCAGTGTGCCCGCCCGCTTGAGGTTGGTGATCTTGAGATTGTGGCCGCGCAGGGTCCTCTCCAGGCCGGCCAACCTGTCGGCCGGTCCGCCGCCGTCTCCGGTCGAGTTCTCGGCCTCGTCGTCGGGCGTGCCCGCACGGCGGGCCCGACCCACGATGCCTAGGCGGGTGTTCTCCAACCTGGTGACCCAGGGGAACTTGTACACCTCCGCGCCCGCGAGCGTGATGCCGGTGGGAGTTATGGCGAGCGCTTCCATGTCCCACTTGACGATCTGGTTGCTGAAGTACTCCAGCTGATTCGACGCGTTGACCGCCTTGTGGGCGAAGTGGTCGTCGAACTTCTGGTACTTGGAGCGGAGTTCGTCGACCTCCTGCTTCACGACGGCGTAGGCCGCTTTCCAGTCGTCGAGTGTCGGAGCGGTTGGGCCGTAGGGGCTGTAGCCTGACCCGTCAATCATGGGGCTTCCCTTCACTGTTGCTTCCGGCTTGGATGGGCGTATGGCATCCGCGTACCTCGCTGCTTCGGGCTCGGCGTATTTCCTCCCCCACACCCTCGTGCTGCTGGGGTGCTCCGGGGTCATGGCCTTTATGGCCCAACGGGCGTTCGCCGTGCGGGCGAGGGGTGTGCGAGTCGCGGGAGTCTGCGTCAGGCACACGTTCGCCAAGGACGGCGTCGCCGTGATCGTCAGGTACGAGGTGGCGTCGGGTGAGAAGTTCACCTGCCTGAGCCGGCCGGCGGCGGTTGCGTGCGCGCGGGTGGGGGAGCCGGTGGATGTGGTTTACGACCCCCGCCGACCGAAGAACGCCGAGGTACCGCCGATCGGGTACGGCATGGCCGTCATGCTGTCGGTTCTGGCGCTGGTGCTCGGGGTCCCCGGGCTCGTGCTGCTGGGCTGGATTGTCGGCGGTTAGCGCGGCTCGACCGGCTTGCGGAGGCGCAGCGCCCCTCCCGGAGCCCTCCCCGGCCGGCTCTCGGCCCGGGGTGCCGGCCGGTCGGCTCGCGTCGGGCGAAGAAGCGTATGAGTCCCGTACGGCCGCGGTGTGCGGCAGGGTGGAGCGCCTGCTCGGGTCGGCCGGGTCGGTGGGAGCGGGCGCTCTCCTTTTCGCCTCCGGGCCCCGCAACGAGACTTTCTTGACGGGTTTCCTGGCAGAAGCTACCTTCCGCCGATGAACCTGGTGGGTGCTCTTTTCCTGCTCCTGGCGCTGGTCTTGGCCGCCTGCGGTGTGCATGTCGGCCATGCTCGATGGCGGCATGAAGCGTTTCTGCGCAGCGGGCGAGCGGTAACCGTGAAGGGCACTTGTGTGAATCTGAGGTGGACCAACGGCGGGCTGGTCGCCAGTGGTATCTCGTACGTCGACAAGGGGGGCCACCGTCGATTGGTGTGGACGCAGCCGCACCGGACCATTCTCGTGCCGGTCGGTGAAAAGGCCTCGGTGCGGTATGACCCCGATGGGAAGTCGAACCCTCTGGTCAACGGTGTTGCCGCCGGTATCGGTTCGTACGGCCTTGCTGCGGTCTGCCTCGTTCTCTCGGCGATCTTTCTCTTCAACGGAATCCGACAGATCTGAACCCGGTCGTGGGTGGGAAAGCCGCCGGGCCGTGCCCCGGTGAAGCGGTGTCGCCGACGGTCGCTGCGACTGTGCCCTTCGTTTTGTGTGCCGACAGTCCGGCTCTCACTCACATGAAGAAGCGCATGAGTTCACCGGGGCTCGGCCCCTCGGCGTCGGCCGCCGTCGGCTCCGCAGCTTCCCCGGGCGGGTCCGCGGAGAGTGCCTCGTCACCCGGTCTGGGCACCGGCACCGGCGGCTCGGGCGGCTCGGAGTCCTCGTCCGTGTTGACGGAGGCGAACATCCAGTTGGCGGCGGCCAGGTGGTCGACGGCGGCGGCCAGGAGGTAGTCCGTGACCGTCCACTCGGCCCCGTCGCCGTGGAGTTCCTGGTTGACGGCGCTGTCGCGTGGCATGTGCTTGACCAGCACCGCGAGCCGGCGGGAGGTGAGCCGGCCGCGGTGCCAGTCGAGCAGGTCCACACCGAAGTGCCGCAGCAGGTCGGCTTCCAGAGCCTCGGCGTGTTCTTCGACGAACGCGTCGAGGCTCAGCCTTCCCCCAGGCCGAGCCCGGTCTCCTTGCCGTACGCCTCCAGGATCGCGGCGATGTCCTGCATGGTGATGTCGTGCCGCTCGAAGCGGGTGAACTGCTCGTCGCCCAGCAGCAGTTTCAGGAGCCCGTCGACGTCGTTGTCGTCGAGGCCGCGCAGCGCCCTGGCGGTGGCGCGGCTCAGTTCGGTGGGCAGTTCGAAGGTGTCGCCGTCGAGGGCGAACGACCAGGAGCGGCCGACCGCCTCCATGCGCTGGGCGCGGGCGGCGTTCACGTCGAATGAGGTCATGGGTGTTCTGCTCCGTCCGTGGAGTGGGTGAGGTGGCGCGGGAGGGTGCCGGGTGGGGCCGGGCGGGCGGCCCGGCCCCACCCGGCGGGGATCACGGGGCGGTCGGCACCGCGTAGGCGGCGTCCTTCATCACGAAGGTCGCCAGGGCCTGGCCGTCACCCGGGGACAGCGCGGTGAAGGTGACACCGAGCAGCGCGGCCGCCTTGCGGGCGAGCTTGATGTCGTCGGTGGCCGTCACCTGGCCGCGCGGGATGACGAAGCGGTAGGTGACCGCCGAGCCGTCGGTGAACTCCAGGCCGAGCGCGCGCTCGTCGAAGGTCGGGCCGTCCGGCACGTCGAACTGGACGGCGCCGGAGGTGGCGTCCCGGCGGAAGTCCGCCGACTTGCCGCCCAGGAAGAAGGGCAGCGTGTCCTCGTTGAACTGCAGCATCGAGAACTTCAGCGTCAGGTCCCGGTCCGCGTAGACGAACCGGGCCGGGCTGATCGACTGCCACGTCTCGACCGGGTCCAGCTTGTCCTTCTTGGAGAAGGTCACGCCGTCGGTGGAGGTGTAGCCGAGGTCGGTCCACGCCGACCCCCAGTCGGACGCCGGGTCGTCGGAGAAGGCCGCCGGGAGGGGGGCGTTGACGTCCGCGATGAGGACGCGGCCCGTGCCGGCGACGCGGATCTCGGACGAGTTGTTGCCTGCCATGGATGTCTCCTTGGGATGGGTTTCCGTAGGTGGTGGTGCGGTGGTGCGGTGGTGCGGTGGTGCGGTGGTGCCTGCCGTGGGTACGGCGAAGGCCCCGCCGGTCGACGGGGCCTCGTCTGTGGGGGCGCGGAGTGCGGTCCGCTCCCGGGTGGGCCGGTGCTGCCGGGGTCAGCCGATGCGCAGCGAGACGCGCAGCACGCAGAGGTAGCGGTTGGCCGCCGGGTACAGGTACTCCGGCAGCCAGCGCGGGCCGTCGGCCTCGACCACGTCGCTGATCACGACGTTCGTCCCGTACGTCCGGCCGGCCGCCGCGAGCAGTTCGGCGCGGGCGGCGTTCGCCAGCCGGTGGGCCGTCGGCTTGTCCGGCCCGTAGGCCTCCAGCTCGACGAGCGGCTGGTCCAGGTGGAGGTCGTCGATCCACGCGCCGCCGCGCCGGGAGACGATCACCGCCGGCTGGGTGCCGTCGAAGCCCGGCGGCGGAGTCTCGTCCACGACCGCCTCCGCGAGATCGGGGCGGTCGGAGAGGAGTTCCACGACGATGGCCTCCACGTCGGGGAAGGTGCTCGGAGAGGAACTCATGGGAGGGCATCACTCCTGTCGGTGGTGGGGTGCCCGCAGCGGGTGGGGCGAGGGCGGGAACGCGAACGGCGGAGCGGTGCCCGGAAGGGAGGGATGGGCACAGCTCCGCCGCTGCATCCATTGTGACGCACTCCGTGCGTGTGCGCAACTAACTAGGGCGGACGCGCAATCAATCCATGTGGCGACGCCGATGCGCCGCACGCGTAACTCCCGCATCGCGGGGCCCTGTTTGTTAGTCTGCCTATGTCGAACACATATTCGAGTGCGTGGATTCGAAGGGTGGCGGTTCCGAAGCGGGGAGCGCCGTGACGCGGCGCAAGCACGAAGGAGTTGCGGCGGGGTGAACGGAGCGTGATGGTGATCAGTGCCCAGGAACGGCTGGACGACGTCGTGGTCGCGGTGGTCGAAGTGGCCGCGGAGGCGGGGGAATCGGGTACGTACACCGCCGACGTCGCCCGCACACTCGCCGCCGTCGTCGGCAAGGTCGGGGCGCGGATCGCCGCCGAGGCGGAGACGCGGGGGTTCCGCTGCGGCTGGCGCGAGGCGGTGGTCCCGTCGGCGGACGGAGCGCAGGACGGGGCCCGGGTCTTCCGGATGCCCGCCGGGCCGGGGGAGTAGCGGCGCGCACGGGAAGAGGGGCGGTCCGGGTGGACCGCCCCTCTTCCTCTTTCGTGCGTCTTGTACGTCCTACGCGCTTCGGCCGGACGCGCCCGGCCGCCCGCCCCGGGCGTCGCGCTCGGCGGCGAAGACGTCCTCCAGCCGGAACAGCTGTGCGCGCCCCTGTCTGCCGGCGGGGGAGAGGTGCCCCCGCTGGACCCACTTGCGGATGGTCGCCGGGGACACACCGGCCTCGACGGCGGCCAGCGCGCCGGTGAGCAGGGTCGGCGTCGTCATCGGCGTCGTCATCGGCGTATCTCCCGGTCCGCGGTGTCGGTCGCGGAGCCGGTCAGTTCCGCGAGGTCGGCACCGGACTCGGCCGCCAGCCGGGCCCACTCGCCGACGCCCCAGGCGTGCCGGTGCGCCGGGTCCGTACGGCAGTCGCAGTCCTGGTCGGTGCACCGGCAGGCGGGGTTGACGCAGAGCACCGCGCGCCGGGCGGGCAGGGCGCGCAGGGAGACGGAGTCGCACCACGGGCAGCGGCCGCTCACCCGCACCACCGGTTCCGCGGCGCCCAGCGCGCGGGTGCAGCGCCGGGCCATCCGGCGGACCTCGTCGCGGATGTGCTCCACGAGCAGGGTGTCGTCGGCGGCCCGGCCGAGCAGCGCGGCGACGCGCAGGAGCCGTCCGGCCACCTGGGTCCGGCGGGGGCGCGGCAGCCGGAGCCGGTCGTGCACGGCCTCGTCGAGCTCCACCACGCCGTCGGTGATGTCGCGGACGGCATCGGAGACGTGCAGACGCAGGGGTGCGGTGGACGGTCCCGACGGGGTGAGGCCGTGCAGTTGTTCGGCTCGCAGTGCCTCCTCCCGTTCGGCGCGGGTGCGACCCGGCGACGGGGTGGTCGGACGCACCGCGGCCGGCGGCGGAGCCGAGGGGGAGTGGTGGGCCGGCGCCAGCTCCGCCAGCAGCTCGGGGAACTGCCGCAGCAGCAGTTCGATCCAGAGCAGGGCGTCACGGGCCGGCTGGGCCGTCTTCGCGGCGTCGTTCGGTGCGGACATCGGTGGTCCTTTCTCCCCGGGCAACAGTGTGTTGCGAGCCCGCACACTTGCATGTTGCGCGCTCGCGCGCAAGTGTCATATGCCGATCCGGTCGGAACCGGCCAATCCCACCGCGTCTGGCGCGTGCTCGGCGCGGATCGGCTCGACAGAACCCTCACAAACGAGACGGCGTAAGCCGGTAATTCCTTGCGCGCAAGCGCGATACGCTGATATCCGCTTTGGAGGGAGGCGACCGCGCGTGACCACAGGAGAACTCGACCGCTTCGCGGCCTGGATCGAGGAACTGATCCGCCGACGCGGCTTCGACATCGACAACCCGCGTGGTGGCGGGAAATCCCGCCTCGCCGACGAGGCCGGGGTGCACCGGGCGGCCATCACCCGGCTGCTCCAGCGGCAGAGCATGCCCGACCTGGAGACGACGCGCAGGCTGGCCCACGTCCTCCAGGTGCCGGTGCGCGACATGCTGATCCGCTCCGGCCGCCTCACCGAGGACGACCTCCCCCTGCCGTCAGTGCCCGCGGCCGGTGCCGCCCAGGGGCGGCGCCTCACGCTGGAGGAGGCCGCCGACGGTCTCGGTGTCGTCGCCGAGCAGCGGGAGATGTTCATCAGGATCGCCGGCCAGTTCCTCCCCGACGCGTCGGCGGCGGTGCCCGAGGAGAGGACTCCGCTGGCCTCCGACTGACCCCGGCCCCCAGGTGCCCCACACATGCCCCTCTGTGCGATGTTGATCTTGTCGCATGCCTGGCCGAAGGGGCTCGAAGGGGCGCCAGTAAACTGTGGAGGCCTGTCCCCCCACCACGGCAGGCGCAGTCATCGGAGTCGGCGCGCGCCCTTCGGGCGAAGTGGTGCGCGCGTCGTCCCGGGTACGGAACTGCCGTGAACGCAGCGCCGGCATTTCTGGGGGACGGGGGATGGGGCATGGCCGAGCAGGGCGACCGGCCTCTCCGGGCATCAGACGCCCCCTCCACCGAATCCGGTGCTTCCGGGGCCGAGTCCCCCGCGGCCGGCGGTTCCCCGGCCCCCTCCGGCGGTGCCCCGCCCGGCGAGCGGGCCCCGGCCCCTTCGGTCGAGGGCGCGGAGGACTACACGGGGCTCCTCGCCGTACTCGGCCGCCATCTCGACCGGCACGCGCCCGACGAGGTCGTGGTGCTGCTCCGGGCGGAGCTGGACCGCCGTGAGGCGGCGGCGTACGCCAGCGGCTGGCAGGACGCCGCGGCGCAGTACGAACCGGCGCTGGCCGAGGCGCGGGCCGCGGGCGGGCGGACCTTACGCCTGGTGCGGGGGACGCCGGGCCAGGCTGCTGTGATCCCGCTGCGCCAGGAGGGGACGCAAAGGACCGGCCGCGACCCTGCCGACGGGCACGGGCACGGGCACGAAAGTGACGGCGGCGCCGAGTCGGGGAAGCGAAGTGGCTCCGCGCCCCACCCGGACCCGGATGACGGGCGGCAGCCCGCCGCGCCGCCCGCGCTGGTGCCGAAGAGTCCCAGTTCCCGCGCGCCCACCATCCCCAAGCTGCGCACCAACCGCCGGAGGCCGGCCGGCGGAGGCCGGGCCGGCACCCCGGGCGGCGACGCGCTGTGAGGGCGGGGGGCGGCGTCCGTACGGAGCACTCGGCCCTGGGGACGCGCCCGCCCCGCCCTCTGCCGGGCGTTCCACCGAACGGGGACACAGTGGAGCGAAACGGGTGCGGCTGCCGGTGTCGCCCATTTGTTTTGACCGCAGCGAATGCGCTAGGTACGCTCAGACCTTGTGCCTGGGGTGTGCCCTGGCCCTCGTGCGTGCCTACGACCGCACCGGGGCCGTATGTGGCCACCGCATTCCGCGTCTCCTTCCGCCTCGCGGACGGGGCTCGCGGTTTCGACACACCCGACCGCGTGGGTCGGTGACGTTCCAGGTTAGCTTCACCATTCGGCACACAGAAACCGGAGAAGTAGTGCCTACGATCCAGCAGCTGGTCCGCAAGGGCCGGCAGGACAAGGTCGAGAAGAACAAGACGCCCGCACTCGAGGGTTCCCCTCAGCGTCGCGGCGTCTGCACGCGTGTGTTCACGACCACCCCGAAGAAGCCGAACTCGGCCCTGCGTAAGGTCGCGCGTGTGCGTCTGACCAGCGGGATCGAGGTCACCGCTTACATTCCGGGTGAGGGGCACAACCTGCAGGAGCACTCCATCGTGCTCGTGCGCGGCGGCCGTGTGAAGGACCTGCCGGGTGTTCGCTACAAGATCATCCGCGGTTCGCTTGACACCCAGGGTGTGAAGAACCGCAAGCAGGCTCGCAGCCGCTACGGCGCCAAGAAGGAGAAGTAAGAATGCCTCGTAAGGGCCCCGCCCCGAAGCGCCCGGTCATCATCGACCCGGTCTACGGTTCTCCTCTGGTGACCTCCCTGATCAACAAGGTGCTGCTGAACGGCAAGCGCTCCACCGCCGAGCGCATCGTCTACGGCGCCATGGAGGGTCTGCGCGAGAAGACCGGCAACGACCCGGTCATCACGCTCAAGCGCGCTCTCGAGAACATCAAGCCGACCCTCGAGGTCAAGTCCCGCCGTGTCGGTGGCGCGACCTACCAGGTCCCGATCGAGGTCAAGCCGGGCCGTGCGAACACGCTCGCCCTGCGCTGGCTCGTCGGTTACTCCCGCGCCCGTCGCGAGAAGACCATGACCGAGCGTCTGCTCAACGAGCTCCTCGACGCCTCCAACGGCCTGGGTGCCGCTGTGAAGAAGCGCGAGGACACGCACAAGATGGCCGAGTCCAACAAGGCCTTCGCGCACTACCGCTGGTAGTCGCTCCCCACATCGAGACCGAGAGAAGACTGAAGCCTTATGGCTACCACTTCACTTGACCTGGCCAAGGTCCGCAACATCGGGATCATGGCCCACATCGACGCGGGCAAGACGACGACCACCGAGCGGATCCTGTTCTACACGGGTGTGTCGTACAAGATCGGTGAGGTCCACGACGGCGCCGCCACGATGGACTGGATGGAGCAGGAGCAGGAGCGTGGCATCACGATCACGTCCGCTGCCACCACCTGCCACTGGCCGCTCGAGGACAACGACTACACGATCAACATCATCGACACCCCGGGGCACGTCGACTTCACCGTCGAGGTGGAGCGTTCCCTGCGCGTGCTCGACGGTGCCGTGACCGTGTTCGACGGTGTCGCCGGTGTCGAGCCGCAGTCCGAGACGGTGTGGCGTCAGGCCGACCGTTACGGCGTGCCGCGTATCTGCTTCGTCAACAAGCTGGACCGTACCGGCGCCGAGTTCCACCGCTGCGTGGAGATGATCTCGGACCGCCTGGGCGCCCAGCCGCTCGTCATGCAGCTCCCGATCGGTGCCGAGGCCGACTTCAAGGGCGTCGTGGACCTGGTCCGCATGAAGGCGCTCGTGTGGTCCGCCGAGGCGGCCAAGGGCGAGATGTACGAGACCGTCGACATCCCGGCCACGCACACCGAGGCCGCCGAGGAGTGGCGCGGCAAGCTGGTCGAGGCCGTCGCGGAGAACGACGAAGAGATCATGGAGATGTTCCTCGAGGGCCAGGAGCCCACCGAGGAGCAGCTCTACGCCGCGATCCGTCGTATCACCATCGCGACCGGCAAGTCCGACGACACCACGGTCACCCCGGTGTTCTGCGGCACCGCGTTCAAGAACAAGGGCGTCCAGCCCCTGCTCGACGCGGTCGTGCGCTACCTGCCGACCCCCCTCGACGTCGAGGCCATCGAGGGCCACGACGTCAAGGACCCCGAGGTCGTCGTCAAGCGCAAGCCGTCCGAGGACGAGCCGCTGGCCGCGCTCGCGTTCAAGATCATGAGCGACCCGCACCTCGGCAAGCTCACCTTCGTCCGGGTCTACTCGGGCCGCCTGCAGTCCGGCACCGCGGTGCTGAACTCCGTCAAGGGCAAGAAGGAGCGCATCGGCAAGATCTACCGCATGCACGCCAACAAGCGTGAGGAGATCGAGTCGGTGGGCGCCGGCGACATCGTCGCCGTCATGGGCCTGAAGCAGACCACCACCGGTGAGACGCTGTCCGACGACAAGAGCCCGGTGATCCTGGAGTCCATGGACTTCCCGGCGCCGGTCATCGAGGTCGCGATCGAGCCCAAGTCCAAGGGCGACCAGGAGAAGCTGGGTGTCGCCATCCAGCGTCTCGCGGAGGAGGACCCCTCCTTCCAGGTGCACACCAACGAGGAGACCGGCCAGACCGTCATCGGCGGTATGGGCGAGCTTCACCTCGAGGTGCTGGTCGACCGGATGAAGCGCGAGTTCAAGGTCGAGGCCAACGTCGGCAAGCCGCAGGTCGCGTACCGTGAGACGATCCGCAAGACCGTCGAGCGCGTGGACTACACCCACAAGAAGCAGACCGGTGGTACCGGTCAGTTCGCCAAGGTGCAGATCGCGATCGAGCCGATCGAGGGCGGCGACGCCTCGTACGAGTTCGTGAACAAGGTGACCGGTGGCCGGATCCCGAAGGAGTACATCCCTTCGGTGGACGCCGGTGCCCAGGAGGCCATGCAGTTCGGCATCCTGGCCGGCTACGAGATGACGGGCGTCCGCGTCACGCTCATCGACGGTGGCTACCACGAGGTCGACTCCTCCGAGCTCGCCTTCAAGATCGCCGGTTCGCAGGCCTTCAAGGAGGCCGCGCGCAAGGCTTCGCCCGTGCTCCTGGAGCCGATGATGGCCGTCGAGGTCACCACGCCCGAGGACTACATGGGTGAGGTCATCGGCGACATCAACTCCCGCCGTGGCCAGATCCAGGCCATGGAGGAGCGTGCGGGCGCCCGCGTCGTCAAGGGCCTCGTGCCCCTGTCGGAGATGTTCGGCTACGTCGGCGACCTCCGCAGCAAGACGTCGGGTCGCGCAAGCTACTCGATGCAGTTCGACTCCTACGCCGAGGTTCCCCGGAACGTCGCCGAGGAGATCATCGCGAAGGCCAAGGGCGAGTAACGGGCTACTCCGTTCAACGGACCCCGTTCTCACGCTTTAGGCTTGACCCCGGAGCCCGCATGGGGCATTCCGCCGTGAACCCGGTGGAATGCCCCCGGCACCCGGGCTTTCCAGCAAAGATCATCCTGGCGCCGATGAGTAAGGCGTACAGAACCACTCCACAGGAGGACCCCAGTGGCGAAGGCGAAGTTCGAGCGGACTAAGCCGCACGTCAACATCGGCACCATCGGTCACATCGACCACGGTAAGACGACCCTCACGGCCGCCATTACCAAGGTGCTGCACGACGCGTACCCGGACCTGAACGAGGCCTCGGCCTTCGACCAGATCGACAAGGCGCCCGAGGAGCGCCAGCGCGGTATCACCATCTCCATCGCGCACGTCGAGTACCAGACCGAGGCGCGTCACTACGCCCACGTCGACTGCCCCGGTCACGCGGACTACATCAAGAACATGATCACGGGTGCCGCGCAGATGGACGGCGCCATCCTCGTGGTCGCCGCCACCGACGGCCCGATGCCGCAGACCAAGGAGCACGTGCTCCTGGCCCGCCAGGTCGGCGTTCCGTACATCGTCGTCGCCCTGAACAAGGCCGACATGGTGGACGACGAGGAGATCCTGGAGCTCGTCGAGCTCGAGGTCCGTGAGCTCCTCTCCGAGTACGAGTTCCCGGGCGACGACGTTCCGGTCGTCAAGGTCTCCGCCCTGAAGGCCCTCGAGGGCGACAAGGAGTGGGGCAACTCCGTCCTCGAGCTCATGAAGGCCGTGGACGAGGCCATCCCGGAGCCCGAGCGCGACGTCGACAAGCCGTTCCTGATGCCGATCGAGGACGTCTTCACCATCACCGGTCGCGGTACGGTCGTCACCGGCCGCATCGAGCGTGGTGTCCTCAAGGTCAACGAGACCGTCGACATCATCGGCATCAAGCAGGAGAAGACCACCACCACGGTCACCGGCATCGAGATGTTCCGGAAGCTCCTCGACGAGGGCCAGGCCGGTGAGAACGTCGGTCTGCTCCTGCGCGGCATCAAGCGCGAGGACGTCGAGCGCGGCCAGGTCATCATCAAGCCGGGCTCGGTCACCCCGCACACCGAGTTCGAGGCCCAGGCCTACATCCTGTCGAAGGACGAGGGTGGCCGTCACACCCCCTTCTTCAACAACTACCGTCCGCAGTTCTACTTCCGTACGACGGACGTGACCGGCGTCGTGACCCTCCCCGAGGGCACCGAGATGGTCATGCCGGGTGACAACACCGAGATGAAGGTGGAGCTCATCCAGCCCGTCGCCATGGAAGAGGGCCTGAAGTTCGCCATCCGCGAGGGTGGCCGGACCGTGGGCGCCGGCCAGGTCACCAAGATCAACAAGTAAGTTCGCTTGCTTGTCGGTCACCTGACCTGACATGGGCTGATGCCTGAGGAAGGGCCCGTACGACTTCGGTCGTACGGGCCCTTTCCGTGTTGCCGGAGACCGCCCGGGCGTCATGTGCGTGCCTGAGCCTTCACTCGATCGCGTGCACGGTCGGCATATACGCCTGGCAATGTTCGGCGCTCTTCTACGTTCGCCGCATGGTCAGTTCATCCCATGAGACGCTGCACCGGATCTTCCAAGAGGACCCGGGTCTCTTCGTACGCGCGGTCAAAGGCGTGGGCGTCACCTTCGCCGACCCCGTCGCGGCCGTCCCCTTCCCCACCGACCTCACCGAGAACCGCCCGGTGGAACGGCGCGTGGACACGCTGCTGCGCCTGGAGACCGGGGACGGCGCGAGGTTTCTCCTCGCCGTGGAGTCCCAGGGCAGGCCGGACTCCGACAAGCCCGCGAGCTGGGCGTACTACCTGTCCCACCTGCACGCCAAGTACCAGCTGCCGCCGCTTCTCCTGGTCGTCTGCGCCGACCGCCGCACCGCCGACTGGGCGTCCCGGCACGTCGACATCGGCCCGGTGCAGTGGCCCTCGCTCACCGTGCGCCCGCTGGTCCTGGGGCCGGACAGCCTGCCGGTCATCAAGAGCCCCGACGAGGCCGCGCGCGACATCCCCCTGACGGTCCTCTCCGCGGCCGTGCACCGCCGGGACCCGGATGCCGGTGCCATACTGAAAGCGCTGGCGACGGCACTGAAAGACCTGTCGGCCGACGACGAGAGCACCGCAAGCAAGTTCATCGAACTCACGGAACAAGGCCTCGGCACGACGCCGGCCGCGAACCTCTGGAGGCAGATCATGGCCGCCGACCTCTCCTTCTTCCAGTCGCAGACCGCGCAGAACCTTCGGGCGGAGGGGCGCGAGGAGGGGCGGGCGGTCGGCCGTGCCGAAGTCGTTCTGCTTCTGCTGGGGGATCGGGGGGTTGAGGTGTCAGAGGAGGCGCGGGAGCGCATCCTGGGCTGTCAGGACCTCGACATCCTCGACGTCTGGCTCAGGCGGGCGACCACGGCGGTGTCGGTCGCCGAGGTGTTCGGGGATGCCGAGGGATGAGCGGGACGAGTCCCGACCTCTCCTTCTTCCAGTCGCAGACCGCGCAGAACCTTCGGGCGGAGGGGCGGGTGGCCACTCGTGCCGAGGACATCCTGCTCCTGCTCGGGGACCGGGGTGTCGAGGTGTCCGAGGAGGCGCGGGAGCGGATTCTGGGCTGTCAGGACCTCGGTGTTCTCGGTGTCTGGTTCAGGAGGGCGATCACGGCCGTGTCGGTCGCCGAGGTGTTCGGGGCGTCCGACGGCGGCTGAAGTCCCGGTCATTCGCGGACGAGTGCGCGGCGGCGCACCGGCAGGGCGGCGGATGCGAGTGTCGCCGCCACGGTGAGCGTCGCGCAGGCACCCGCGACCGTGGCGACGGCCGCCCACGGGAGGACCGGGGCGGCGGGCACCGCGAGCAGGTGCAGGGCGACCCCCATGCCCGCCAGGTTGAGACCGGCGACCAGCAGCCCCAGCAGGGCGCCCACCGCGGTGACCGTCAGTGACTCGACGGCGAGCAGCCGCAGCACCTGTGCGTCGGTGGCGCCCGTGAGCCGCAGGACCGTCAGATCGCGGACCCGGTCGGACGTCGCCGTCAGCATCGTGTTGACCACGGAGATCCCCGTGTAGAGCAGGGCGATGCCCAGGACCAGGAGCAGACCGGCCCGCGTCGTGTCCGTCGAGCCGGGGGATGCGGCCGCGGCCCACGCGTCCCCGCTCGCCACCCGTCCGCCCACCGGTGTCACCGCCTCGCGCAGCCCTGCGGCCACCGCGTCGGCGTCGGTACCGTCGGCGAGGGCGACGTCCACCCGGTCGGCAGGGGCGCCGGCGGCGTTGGCGGCGGTGACGTAGACGCCGTTGTCGCCGGTTCCGGTGTGCATCACGGCGGCGATGCGCAGGGTCTTCCGTGTACCGTCCCCGAGCCAGATCCGTACGTTCCGGCCGACCGTGTGCTCCTCCCACTCCTCGTTCACGATGATCGAGTGGTCGTCGAGGCCGGACACCCTGCCCGCGGCGAGCGGGAGTCGGGTGGTGGCGGTGAAGGCCTCGGGGTCGGCGACGGCACGCAGGTCGGACCTGACGAGGGCCACGCCGTCCTCCAGGGTGTACACCGCGCCCGACGAGGTCGGGGAGATCTCCGCCCCGGGCACCGCGCGCAGGCGGCCCAAGGTCGCCGCGTCGAAGCCCGTACCGGGCGGCGCCGTGACCACGAAGGCGGCGGCGGTCCGCTGACGGACCTCTGCGGCCCTCGCCTCGTTCAGGCTCGCGACGGCGCCGAGCAGGGAGCCCGTGAGCGCCACCGTGACCAGCACCGGCGCCGCGAGGGCCGCGGTACGGCGTACCCCTGCCGCCGTGTTCTCCCGGACCAGCAGGCCCGTGGCGCCGGGCAGGCGGGCCGGCAGCCAGGTGAGCAGACGCGTCACCGG
Organism: Streptomyces sp. NPDC085944; assembly: GCF_040686295.1. NCBI lineage: Bacteria > Bacillati > Actinomycetota > Actinomycetes > Kitasatosporales > Streptomycetaceae > Streptomyces > Streptomyces sp. NPDC085944. The sequence continues at coordinate 271,949 of NZ_JBFBJX010000001.1, forward strand.
GCGCACCACGACCGGTGCGAGCAGCGCGGCCGCGGTGATCAGCAGCATCGGGCGGGTCACGTACGTCTTGCGGTGCAGCAGGTCGCCCGGGTCGCCGGCCAGCGAGACACCCAGCGACACCAGCGCGGTCAGCAGCAGCCCCGCCCCGCACACCCACCGGCCCCGGGTCATCGTCCCGGTGTCGACGGACGCCTCGCGCAGGGCCTCGACGGGGCCGGTGCGTCCCGCCCGCCACGCCGCCGCCGTCGCGCCGCACAGGGCGACGACGAGCCCCGTCCAGAAGGCCAGGTGATACGGCCAGGTGGGGTCGCCGATGGTGAACCAGGCCGGTGCGAGGCCGCCGTCCACCACGTGTGCCGCCAGAAGCGGCGCGGCGTACGCGCCGAGCACGCAGCCGGCCCCGGACGCGAGGGCGCCGACTGTGAGGGCCTCGGTCAGCACCATCCGGCGCAGCTGCCCCGGTGTCGCCCCGGCCGTGCGCAGCAGCCCGAACTCCCGGCGTCGCTGCGCCACCGCGAAGGCGAACGTGGACGCCACGACGAACACCGACACGAACGCGGTGACGCCGCCGGCGGTGCCGAACAGCGCGTTCAGGGCGGTCAGCGCCTCACGGTCCCGGTCGGGATCGGCGTCCGCGTACCGGCGTTCGTCCCCGCTGAGCACGCGGACGCCCGCGCCGGCCGGCACCGAGTCCCGTACGGCCTTCCGTACGGCGGGCGCCTCCGCTTCGACCACCAGCTGCGCGCTGACGGGGGCGAGCCGCAAGGCCCGTACGTCGGTGAAGAAGACGGCGTCCTCGAACCCGAGGCCGGGCACCGTGCCCACCACCCGCAGCGTGCCCCGGTCCGTGCGCAACCGCTCGCCCGGCGCGCTCCAGTCACCGGTGACGACGACCTCGTCGGCGGCGCGGGGGGCGCGGCCGGCGTCGAGGCGGTACGGGGCGAACGCGGCGGTGGACCACGGGTGGCCGACCAGGTCGCCTGGGGCGTGGCGGCCGTGGCCGCCTTGGACGTGGACCGGGAAGGAGCGGTCCTGGACGACGGTGCCGAGCCTTTTCAGGCGGGTCACGAGCGGCTCCGGTACGGGGCGCGGTCGGGCCAGCTTCTCCGTCTTCTCACCGGAGGGCGTCGGCACCCGCAGGGTGTCCTGCCCCCGCACCACGACCGGTGCGGCGGCGAACCGCTCGGGACCGCGGTCGGGCGCGTCCAGTGTGGAGGCCAGTGCCAGGCCCATCACCGTCAGGAGCGCTACTCCGAGCGTGAGGGCGACGAAGCTGCCCATGAAGGCGGGCCAGCGGGTGCGTAGGGTGCGCAGGGCGGTGATCAGCACGGGTGGCCTCCGGCCGGGTTGGGTTGGGGTGCCGTTGTGAGCGGGAGGGGCCAGGGCCTCGGCGCCGATGGCGTGCCCGGCGTGGGTGCGGGGGCGGGGGTAGGCGGCCCGGCCTTGCGGGGTGCCTTCCCCAGTGCCTGAACGGCCTGCGAGGTACCCCCAGCGCCCACCCGTGCCGCCCCAGCGGCACGACTGCCCGCAGCGGGGGGCGACTGGCCGCAGCGACGGCGGCATGGCGACTGCCTGCAGCTACGACGGCATGGCGGCTGCCCGTAGCTACGACCGCGGTGTTTCCAGCCCGGACAGGTGGGTGGCGATCGTGGCGGCGGTCGGGGTGGGGAGGTCGCCGTGTACGTGGCCGTCGACCAGGAAGACCACGCGGTCGGCGCAGGACGCGGCCACCGGGTCGTGGGTGACCATGACGACCGTCTGGCCGGTGTCGTCGACCATGCCGCGCAGCAGGGCCAGCACCTCCCGGCCGGTCCGGGAGTCCAGCGCCCCCGTCGGCTCGTCGGCGAACAGCACCTCCGGGCGGGTGATCAGGGCGCGGGCGAGGGCGACGCGTTGCTGCTGGCCGCCGGAGAGTTCGGTCGGCCGGTGCCGGGCGCGGTCCGCGAGGCCGACCTGGCGCAGTGCCTCGCGCACCCGGCCCCGCGCAGGGCGACGGCCGGACAGCCGCAGCGGGAGCACCACGTTCTGCGCTGCGGTCAGGGACGGCAGCAGGTTGAACGCCTGGAAGACGAAGCCGATGCGCTCCCGTCGCAGCAGGGTCAGCCGCCGCTCGCTCAGCCCCGTCAGCTCCGTGCCGCCGACCTCGACCGACCCCGACGTGGGCCGGTCGAGACCGGCCGCGCACTGCAGCAGGGTCGACTTGCCCGAGCCGGACGGCCCCATCACCGCGGTGAACGTGCCTCGCGGAAAGGCGAGGGAGACGTCGTCGAGGGCCGGCACCGCGCCGTCGCCCGCCCCGTACCGCCGGCTGACGGAGCGCAGCCGTACCGCATCGTCGTCGCTGCCGTTCATGTCGTGCCCTCTCGCCGGTGCCGTATCGCTCGCTGACCGGCCCCACACAACCCTTCGCGACCACGTCGGCGCAGTGCGGCAGGGGCGAGAGGAGAGGTAGGGCAGGCCATACCCCCGAGACGCCCACTGGGCCGATGGCCCCGCCGCGCGCACGGCTCTACGGTGATCCGCATGCATCCCCGCCCCCGCACCGGCCACCGCACCGTGTGGCAGGCCCTGCCCGCCCACGGGTACCTGCTCTCACCGTGGCCCTGGCGCGCCCTCGCCTACCTGGCGACCGGCGCGGTGGCCGGCGCCGCGACCCTGGTGGGCATCGTGGCCGCGGTCGCCGTAGGGGGCGTACTCGCCGTCGTCCTGGTGGGGCTGCCGCTGCTGGTGCTCACCGCCCTCGCCGGCATCCCCGTGGCCCGCCTGGAACGGCACCGGCTGCGCCTGATCGACCGCGCCCCCGCCCCCGCCCGCCCCGTACGGCAGCCGCCCGCCACCGGCCCGTGGCCCTGGCTGACCACACGGCTGCGCGAGCGGGCGACCTGGCGGGAGCTGGGCCACGCCCTCCTCTTCGCCCTCGTCCTGTGGCCGCTGGACGCCCTGGTCGTCGCGTTCGCGCTCGCCGTGCCCCTCCACCTCGCCGGCACCCCGCTGCTGATGGCCACGGCCGGCGGCGGCGAGGAGGCGAAGGTGCTCAAGCAGTGGACGGTCACCACCTGGCCGGCCGCGTCCGGCGTCGCCGCGCTCGGGCTGCTGCTCCTCGCCCTCGGCGGCTACGCGCTGGGCCTGGCGGCGGGCGCGCGGGCCGAGCTGACGCGCGTGCTCGTGGGTGCCCCGCGCGAGGACGACCAGACGGCCAGGGTCGTCGAACTCACCCGCTCCCGCGTACGGTTGGTGGACGCCTTCGAGGTCGAGCGGCGCCGCATCGAACGCGACCTGCACGACGGCGCCCAACAGCGCCTGGTCGCCCTGACCATGGCCCTCGGCCTGGCTCGCCTGGACGCGCCGCCGGGACCGCTCGCCGACCAGCTCGCCAAGGCGCACGGCGAGGCGGGCCGGGCGCTGGCGGAGCTGCGCGAGCTGATCCACGGCATCCACCCGAAGGTCCTCGCCGACTACGGCCTGCCCGCGGCCGTCGCCGACGCCGCCGACCGTTCCGCCGTCCCCGTAGACGTCACCCTGCAACTGCCCGGACGGCTGCCCCAGGCCGTGGAGGCCGCCGCCTACTTCGTGGTCTGCGAGGCCCTCGCCAACATCGGCAGGCACAGCGGCGCCACCCGCGCGGCGGTGACCGGCGGCCACCGCGACGGACGGCTGGTGCTGCGGGTCCGGGACGACGGGCAGGGCGGGGCGGACGCCGCGGCGGGCAGCGGGCTGACCGGACTGGCCGACCGGGTGTCGGTCCTGGATGGCAGACTCTCCCTGTCCAGCCCGCCGGGCGGACCGACCCTGCTGAGCGTGGAGATTCCGTGCGAGCCCTGCGACCCCCGCGAGCGGGCCCGGCCCTGCGCGTAGTGCTGGCCGAGGACAGCGTGCTCCTGCGCGACGGCCTGACCGGCCTGCTCGCCCGCTTCGGCCACGAGGTCGTGGCGGCCGTCGGCGACGCGGACGCGCTCGTCACCGCCGTGACGGAACACGCCCCGGACATCGTCGTCACCGACGTCCGCATGCCGCCCGGCTTCCAGGACGAGGGACTGCACGCGGCCGTACGCCTGCGCGAGGAGCGGCCCACGCTGCCCGTCCTCGTCCTCAGCCAGTACGTGCAACGGACCTACGCCGCCGACCTGCTGGACTCCGGCGACGGCACCGGCGTCGGCTACCTGCTCAAGGACCGCGTCGGCCAGGTCGAGGAGTTCGTCGACGCGCTGGCCGAGGTGGCCGGCGGCGGCACGGTCGTCGACCCGGAGGTGGTACGCCAGTTGCTGCGCCGCCGCCGTGACCCGCTGGAGCGGCTGAGCCCGCGCGAGCGCGAGGTGCTGGCCCTGATCGCGGAGGGCCGGTCCAACGCGGCCGTCGCCCGCGAACTCGTCGTCTCCGAGGCGGCCGTGGGCAAACACATCGGCAGCATCCTCACCAAGCTCGACCTGCCCCCGGCGACCGAGACCCACCGCAGGGTGCTGGCGGTGCTGACCTATCTGCGGGCCTGACGCCCGTTTCGCCCGGCGGGGTGCGGGAAGGTGTACGGGTTCGGTCACAAGTCCCGCACGGAACGGCACTTCCTCTCCACGCGGCGGCACGATGGAGCACCACAAGCCCTTGATCGCGTCGCACCGCGTCACCAGGAAAGCGAGCCCGTGAGTTCCGTCCCGCCTCCCGACCGTTCCGACGACGAACCGGCCCCCTCCCTCTCCGACGAGGAGTTGGAGTCGTTCCTGCGGGAGGCCGCCGAAGGCGGTGGGGCCCCCGCGCCCAAGGAGCCGTCGGCGCGGGCGCGGATGGTGGCGGCCCGGCTGCGCGAGCAGGAGGAGCCCACGCCCTGGCGCGGTCCGCAACCCGCCCCGAAGCCCCGGCGCCGGTGGGGCGCGGTCGTCGGCGTGGTGGCGCTGGCGGCGGTCGCGGTGATCGCTCTGCGGCCCTCCCTGGTCACGGACCGCTTCCCCGGCGGGGAGGCGGGCGCCGCCGCTGCGGCGCCGGCGCCGCAGCCCGCCGAGACGGCGCGGCCGAGCGGTGCCCCCGGGGACACCGGCGGGTCGGAACAGGCCACGCGCGACGAGCCGTTCCGCGGCTCGCCCGCCCTGCGCTGGGCCGAGGGCGCCGACGCCATCGAGCTGCCGGAGGCCAAGGCGGTGGCCGGGATGAGCAGGGCCGACGCGGAGCTGGCCCTGCGGCGCACCAAGGAGTTCCTGGTCGCCGCGAACCTCGATCCGGACGTGATCGCGGGTGGACGGCCCGACGAGGCGCTGGACCTGCTCGACCCCGAGGCGCAGAAGGACCTGCTGCCGGACCGGCGGCGGGGGCTGCGCGAGCCGTCGCGCGAAAACGACCCCGTCGGGCTGTTCAGCCGGTTCGACCCGAACGAGGTGCGGCTCGCGGGCGACGTGGTCAAGGTGCGCGGCCGCATGTCGCTGGGCGGGGGCAAGTCGGGCGAGATCAAGGTGCACGCCGACTACACCTTCGTGTATCCGCTGGTGAGGGCCGACGGCGGCGACCACGTCGAGCGCACCATCGTGCGCCGGGAGATCACGACGCTGCTGCTGGACCCCGACCGCTGGTACGCCACGCCGGGCAAGCTCGCGATCCACGAGTACAAGGTCAACACGTTCAACACCGCCTGCGCGGTGTACGACGGCTACCTGCACCCCGTCTTCCCCGAGGACCGGGAGCGGGCGGCCGGGCCCTCCGTCGACCCGTACGACCGCAGCGGGGAGCTGAGGGACACGCAGGGCGAGGAGTGCGGCACGGTCACCCGCACCTGACCCTCGCGACCCCCGTACGACGACGCGACCGGGCCCGGGCGCTCTCCCTCACGCACGCCCGGACCCGTCCCCCGTTGTCCCCCTGTGGGGGTCAGAGGGGCTTCACGCCGTCACAACCGTCGCACCGGTCACGTCACACCCGCTGCCACAGCGCGGGAACGTTCGACGGCTCCCAGCCCGGCTGGGCCTGGTGGCCCTGCAGGCAGCGGTAGGTGGCGCCGCCGTACGTCACGGTGTCGCCCGGCTGGTAGACGGTGCCGGCCGCCCAGGTGCCGCCGGGCTCCTCGCCGCCGTCGTCACCGCCGCCGCCGTCGCCGCCGGTGGTCTTGAGCGTGAGCCCGTAGTTCTGGAGCAGCGCGTTGATCGGCTGGAAGAAGGTCTCGCCGCCACTGCGGCAGTCGCCGGAGCCGCCCGAGGTGACGCCCTGCGCCTGGCTGCCGGAGATGTAGGAGCCGCCGGAGTCGCCGGGCTCCGCGCACACCGTGGTCTTGGTGACCGGCGAGATGGTGCCTTCCTGGTAGGTGACGCTGGTGTTCAGCTGCGTGACGGTGCCGCAGTGCCAGCCGGTCGTCGAGCCGGACCGGCACACGGACGCGCCGACCGGGGCGGCCGTGGAACCGGTGACCCGGACGTTCTGCCCACCGGCGCCCAGGACGTACGGGGTCGCCGTCCAGCTGGAGTTGGTGGCCACCCACGCCATGTCGCGGCCGGGGAAGATCGAGCCCTGGAAGGTGCCCTGGGCCACCCGGTTGGCGCCCGTCGTACTGGCTCCCGCCCGGCCGCAGTGGCCCGCGGTGGCGAAGCCCTGCTGGGTGCCCTTGGTGATCGGGAAGCCGATCGAGCAGCGGCTGCTGTTGTTGATGTAGTACGCCTCGCCGCCGCGCAGGTCGTAGAAGGTGCGCGGCCGCTCGGTGCGGCTCTCGACGCGGGCCAGGGAACGGTCCACACCGGCCGCCGCCAGCAGCGAACGCGCCGCCGCCGGGCGTATCGCCTCCACGACGACGGTGTTGGTGCGTGTGTCGACGTACCAGACGGGCGCGTCGGCGGTGTCGTGCTTCGCCGCCGCCTTGTCCAGGCGGGCCTTGGCCGCGTCCAGGTCGGCGAGCGAGTGCCGTACGACCTTCGCCTCGGCGCCCCGGGCCTCGATCGCGGAGACGTCGCCCGCGTCGGTCGTCGCGACGGTCAGGGTGCCGGACTCGGCACCGGCCACCCACGCCCCCGCGAAGTCGCCGCCGAGCGAGGCGCGCAGCCGGGCCGCGGTGGCCCCCGCCTCGGCCTCGTTGGCCAGGCGGCGCTCGGCCTGCCGGCGGTCGAGGCCGAGGTCCCGCTGCATGGCCTTGACCAGAGCGGGCGGCGCGGCGTCGGTGCGCAGCGTCTCGGCCGCGGTGGGGGCCGCGTCGGCGGGTGCCGTCCCGGCGCTCGCGGAGCCGCTGAGCCCGGCCACGAGCAGGGCCGCGGTCGCGGCTACGGCGGCACCCACGGCTCTGTGGTGTCGGTGTCGGTGGGGCATGGGGGATCTCCTCGGTCTCGGTGGGGAGGTGCCGAAACCGTAGGGAGGGGCGACCGGCCGCCATAAGAGCTCAGTCGTCCCTCTCCCCGGCGTTATGGAACGCCGGCGCACGCCGCCTCACGGAACCCGGTGTGCCGACATCCACTCCGTGTAGCTGTCGCTGTTCGCCGCCACGCTCGCGTGCGCCATGCGCGCCTGCGAGAGCACGGCGGCGGCGGTGTCCCGCCGCTGCGTCGCCGCGTGCCAGCCGAGCAGGTGCCGCCAGGTCAGCGGGGTGTCGGCCAGGGGCCGGGTCACGATGCCGGGCGTGGTCGGGAAGGTCGCCCGGCACAGCCCGACCGCCCGCCCCACCTGCACCAGGTGCACCAGGGACGCGGTGTCCGTCTCGTACATGCGGCGCGGGGTGAAGCCGGCCCGGGCGCAGGACGCGGTGAAGCAGTCGCCGAAGCAGCCGTCGCCGGGTACGCAGGCCCACTCCTCGTCGGCCAGCGCGGTCAGGTCCACTTCCGTGCGGTGGGCCAGCGGGTGGCCGTCGGTCATCATGACGAACACCGGGTCGACGGCGACCTCCCGCCACACCAGCCCCTCCCCGGCGGGTGGCGGTGCGGTGCCGCAGGTCCCGGCCAGCGCGAAGTCCAGCCGCCCCTCGGCGAGCTGCCCGGCCAACTCGCGCTCGGACCAGGAGGTGCAGGTGGTCATCCGGGCGTCCGGCGCCACATCGGCCAGCCGGTCGAGGAGGGCGCCCAGTAAGGGACCGTGGGTGCCGCCGATCCGCAGCCGCTCCGTGGTACGCGGCGCCCGGGCGAACCGGGCCGCCTCCTGCTGCAGCTCGGTCACCGCCGGGAGCACGATCCGGCTCCGCTCCAGTACCAGCTCGCCCAGCGCGGTGGCCCGCACGCCGTGCCGGCCGCGCACGAACAGCGCTCCGCCCAGGGCTCGTTCGATCCGCTTGAGCTGCGCGCTCAACGCGGGCTGCGCGAGACCGAGAGCCGTCGCCGCCCTGGTGAGGCTGCCGGCGTCGGCGATGGCCCGGACCGTCTTGAGATGCCGCAACTCCAGCTCCATGAGGGGAGCTTGCGACGTCTCGGGGCAGAGGGCAAGAGGCTGGTACAGACCAGTGGGGGCCGGCTCTCCCCGGCGCCCGGCCGGCTCAGATCCGGTGCACCGTGTGCAGGGTCCGCGCGTACGTTCCGGTGCCGTCGAGCAGCGAGTTGCCGCCCAGGTCCGACATGGTCGGCCCGTTGACCGTCTTGCGGCTGGACAGGAAGCGGCGCCGGCCGGCGGTGTCCGCGCCCAGGTAGATGCCGACGTGGTCGGTCGTCGCCACCGCGTTGTCGTCGCCCGAGTCGGCGTTGAACAGCACGAGGTCGCCGGGCTGAAGCTGCTCGGCCGGGGGCGGCAGCGTGCCGTCGGTCCGCGCGATCCGCACGCCGGGGGAGTGGTCGGCCATGTCCCGGGACTTGCGCGGCAGGCGGGTGCCGGAGGTGTCCTCGCCCGCGGCCAGCGGCACGCCCATGTGGTAGCCGTAGACCATGCGGGTGTAGCCGGAGCAGTCGAGGTTGCCGGTCTGTCTGCTGGAGGGGCCGGTGTGGGCGCCGTCCGGGAAGGTCCAGCCGGTGCCCATGTACTCGTGGAAGTCGGCGCCCTCGTAGCGGTAGCCCTGCGGGTCCAGGTAGCCGTACCCCGCCTCGCCCATGACCTGCCGCCCCTCGGCCGGGCCGGAACCGGCGACCACGGGGGACGCCCCGGCGAGGAACATCGCGGCATGCGCCAGGACGTCGGGTGCCGGAGAGCCGGACCAGCCCCGGACCACCTGCTCCAGCTGCGGTGTCCAGACCCCGTCGAAGGGCTCGGGCAGGACCCGCACCCAGTCCGAGTGGGTGACGGCCGGCGGCTCCGCCCAGTTCGCGGCGTCCACCTGGAACCGGCCGACGCGCAGGGTGACCGGCAGGTTGGTGCAGCCGCGGTTGGCGAGTACGCGCAGGCCCACGCGGCCCTTGCCGAAGGTGTCGTCGGTGACGTCGAAGGACCACGCGGACGGCTCGGTGCCCGCCGAGGGCCACGCCTTGGCGCGGACCCGGGTGCCCTCCCGGCGGACCCGTATCGTCCAGTCGGTGCCTGCGGGCACGCCGTCGGCGAGGGCCACGGCCGGGGCCAGTTGCGTGACCGTGTCGTCGACCTCCTTCTCCACCCGGAGCTGGACCGAGCCGGAGGTGGTGAAGGACAGCCGGGCCCGGTAGTTGTTGTGGGTGTTCTGGTAGCCGAAGGAGAGGGCGTACGAGCAGGCGTCGCCCTCCGGCACCTTGTCGAACCGCGCGACGGACCGCACGTCCACGTCGGTGACCTCGCCGTCCCGGAGGCTGGCGTGGCGACTGGCGTAGTCGGTGGTGAGGGTGATGATCCCGGCGCCCGGGACCACCGCGTAGTCGCTCTCCACCGGCCCGAGGGTGGACCAGCTCCCCCCGCCCGGGGAGGTGCCCCAGTACGCGCGGTCGCCGACGGGCAGCGAGGTGTCGGGCAGGGTGCGCGCGAAGTCGTCGACGAAGGGCTTCTTGTTCTCGGTGAACGTCCGTTCCGGCCCGGGCAGCAGCACACTGCGGGCACCGTGCGTCAGCAGCGCCACGCGTCTGCCGCCGGAGGTGACCTCGGTGCGGACCGGAGTGCCCGGCAGCACGGTGACGGTGAGCGCGGACTCCAGGGCGAGGCCGCTGAAGTACGCGGGGTTCAACGGCGGCAGTGTCACGGAGGAACGGGCCGCGGTCAGACCGGCCGGAGCGGCGGACGCGGCGGCCGTTGCGGTGGCGCGTGCGGGGGAGGCGGCGGCCGCGCCGCCGAACGGAACCGTGGCGGCCGAGGCCGCGAAGGCGGCGAGCACGCCGCGCCGTGAGGTGTGGGTCATGCCGTCATGATCGCCTCCGGGCCGGGGTGTCCGGGACCGGTCGGTCCCTCTCCTCCACGTTCTCTTCGAGGAGTTCGTGGACGCGGTGCAGCAGGGCCCGGCGTACGGCGTCCGGCGCCAGGACGCGCAACGGCGTGGCGAGGCTGACCAGATACCGGGCCAGCCCCTCCGCGCTCGACCCGCCGATCTCGACGACCGTGGCGTCCGGCCCGTCGGCCCGGTGCAGCCCGACGGTGGCGGGAATGGACCGCAGCGCCTGCTCCATGGGCACCGGCAGGCGGACGGTGGCCAGCACCGCGTACGGCCCGGTCGCGCTCGCCCGGGACACGAGGAGCGCCGGATCGGGCAGCGGCTCGGTGAACTCGACGGCCCGCCCGGTCGGCTGCAGCCGCTCGACCCGGTCGGCCCGGAAGGTCCGCCACTCGCCCCGCGCGACGTCCCGCGCCACGAAATACCAGCGCCGCCCGGTGTGCACGAGCCGGTACGGGTCGACGTCCCGCACACTGGCCCGCCCCTCCCAGTCCCGGTACGCCATCCGGGCCCGCTCGCCCCGCCGGCACGCGGCCGCCAGCTCCAGCAGCGTCCCGGCCGCGACCTGCGGTTCCCCGGCCGCCCTCGGCGTCTGCACGAACGCGTCGTCCATGTCCCCGAGCCGCTCCGCGACCCGCCGGGGCAGCACCTGCCGCAGCTTCAGCAGCGCCGACAGCGCGGCCTGGTCCCCGCCGAGCGCCCCGCTCAGCGCGGCCTCCCGCAGCCCGACGGCCACGGCGAGGGCCTCCTCGTCGTCCAGGATCAACGGCGGCGTACGCGTCCCCGGCCGCAGCCGGTACCCGCCCCACGGACCGGGGTCGGAGTCGACGGTGTACCCCAGCTCCCGCAGCCGCGCCACGTCCCGCCGCACGGTCCGGTCCGTGACCTCCATCCGCTCGGCCAGCTCACCGCAGGTCCATGCGGGACGGACGGCGAGCAGGGAGACCAGTCGCAGCAGCCGGGCGGAAGTACTGAGCACGGTGGTGAAGTCTGCCACCGAATGACGAGTGACCAGGACCGAGCCTGTCCTGGTCACGTCCTACGGTTCCTTCCATGACGACAACGGAGAACACCCCCGCCCCTTCCGCCCCGGCCTTCCGCTACTCGGCCGTCACCTTCGACTGCTCCGACCCCGCCGAGATGGCCCGCTTCTGGGGCGAGGCCCTCGGCCTCACCGTCGCCTTCAACACGGACGACTTCTACTTCCTCGGCGGCAAGGACGGCGCCGCCGGCCTCGGCTTCCACCGCCTCGCCGACTACCGCCCGCCGACCTGGCCCGGCACCGACCAGGAGAAGCAGGCCCACATCGACATCGCGGCCGACGACCTGGACGAAGGAGAGGCCCGCCTGCTGGCCCTGGGCGCGACGAAGCCCGACTTCCAGCCGTCACCGGACCGCTGGCGGGTCCTGCTGGACCCGGCGGGGCACCCGTTCTGTGTTTCTACGGTGGCGTGAGGGGGAGGGCTACTCGCTCTCGAAGACGGCCTCGGCCGAGAAGGCGGTGACGGCCCGTGCGAGCCAGTGACGGAGAACCTCGGGGTCGCCGCACTCCGTGATGCGCGTACGGACCTCGTCGGAGACGTCGAGTCCACGCTGTTCCAGGACCAGCAGCACATCCTGGGCGCCCTGCTGGGCGCGGCCCTGTTCGCGGCCTTCGTCGCGGATCTCTTCGGAGATGTACGACTTGTAGAAGGAGAGGTCCACGGCCACCAGATTCCTCCAGAGGTGCCTGGCCGGGCGATTGCCCAGCCCATGTGCGGTGAATTCGACGATGGGGGCGGCAATGTCTTCGGGCGCGTCACTCAACGCGGTGGACAGGGCCTTCAGTATCGCATTCACGACCGGTTCCGCGGCGTGTGTGATGGCCGCCAGGCTGGCCAGGACGAGGTCGGCGCGGGCCTCGTCCGGATCGGTGATCACCGGCATGTTGTGGGGGCCGGCGACCGCGGGCCGCAGAGTGAGGGTGGGCAATTCGGGCGGTCCGCTGGTCGCCGCCCGCTGCGCCCATTTCGCCGTGGCGTGGTCCTGGCAGACCACCAGGAGGGCTGTGGGCAGCCGGTACTTCGTCCACAGATACGAGACGTAGTACGCCCAGCTCGCGGGTTTGTCCGGGTCCTTCTTTCCCTGCGCCTCCACCGCGAGGAGGAACGGTCCCCGCTCTGCGGTCTCGAAGCGCAGCAGTGTGTCCACACGGCGTTCGACGGGGCTGGCCTCGGTGAGGTCGGTCGGCAACGCCGTCGCCCCGATGGGCCTGGGAAGGTCGATTCCCAGGAAGTGCGTGACGCGGCTGAACAATCCCGGATCGTGCTGGAAGATGCGGTGCATCGCCTCGTGGGACGAGCTGACCATGGAAGTCCTTGGTTCGGTTACGGGTGGGAGGCTGCGCGGCAGTCGCGGCAGCGGCTCTCTGGGGAGGACGCCCGGAAACCCCGGTCGCAGCCCTCGCAGTTCTGGAGCGGGTGGCGCGGCGGCGGTACGGCGGCCGACCGTGTGCGGAACGGGGGCGGCGGTGGCAGCCGGTCGGCGAGACGGTGGGCGAGGAGGGCGGCCGGGCGACGCAGGGGCTCGTCGGGGAGGCCGTCGGTCAGTGCGTGACGTACGGCGCCGAGAGCGACGTCCCGTTCCAGCCAGGCGGCGACGCCCGGCACCAGGTGGGCCGTGTCGGTGGCGGAGAGCAGCAGCCGGGCATCGCGTCGTCGCAGGTCGGCCAGGAGGTCGAGGGCTGTCTGGAGGAGCGCGGGGGCGGTGCTGACCGGCTGCGGTACGGCGGGCAGCGCCTTGTGTCCCGTACGGCGCGGGGGCGGGGGCGGGGGCGTGCGCTTCGCGGGCGGGCAGCCCGTGTCTGCCGGTTCGCGGCGTCGGTCCGCGTGCGGCTGGTTGCAGGAGACCGTGCGGGTGACGATCCGGCCGGTCTCCGTGCGGTGGCGTTCGCGGCGCAGGTAGCCGTGGGCCTCCAGCTCGCGCAGGGCGGCGGCGATGCGGGTGGGGCCCTCGGGGAAGCGGGCGGCGAGCGACTTGATGTCGGCGCCCGCGCCGGTGGGCAGCGACTGGAGGTGGCAGCCGAGGCCGATCGCGAGGAGCGACAGCTCCTTGTGCTGGACCAGGTGGTTGCCGATCACCACGAAGCGGGTGGTGTGGCGGGTGTTGTCATGGGTGATGCCGCCGCCGTGGCGACGCGTACGCGTTGGATTGTCGGCGGGGGCTGACTGGGCGTGCGGGGGCGCGCTAGGGTTCTGGACATCCATCGGGAAGGTTCTGATTCCTTGCTTCCTGGGTGGTAGGCCCTCGCACCGGGATGCCAGTCCCAGCGGGGGCCGATGTCTTTTCGGTTGTGCTTGCTTGCGCTGAGAGTAGGGGAGTTGGGGACCCGGAAATCCAGCTCAGCCGGTGATGTTCACCCACCCGAGTGACGACGTGCCTCGGGCGGGAGGGGTGGGGCTTGGTAGGGGTCATTTCCCCCGGTTTCTTGTCTTGGTAGGGCACCGACGGCACCGGAACCTCAGAACGCGGGTTTCGGTGGCGTACAGCGCAGTTCGGCCCAGACGGTCTTGCGGGGGAAGCGCCCCTCGGTCACTCCCCAGCGGTGCGACAACGCCTCGACCAGCAGCAGACCCCGGCCGGATTCGGCGTCGGAGGACGGCTCTTGCGGGGCGGGGAGTTCCTGGCCCCGCGTGTCGGTGACCTCGATGCGGAGGATGTCGCCGATGACGTACAGGGTGAGCCGGAAATCGCGACCGGGGACGCGTCCGTGGTCCGCCGCGTTGTTGGCCAGCTCGGCGACGAGCAGGCGTGCCGGGTCCAGGGGCAGGCCCCAGGCACGCAGCTGCTCGGTCGCGAGCAGGCGGGCGAGGCGGGCGCCGCGTGGGGTGGGCGACAGCTGCACGCTGAAATTGCGGACGGGCGCGGTGAGTTCGGTGGTGGATTCCTGATTCACGTCACTCAGCGTGGCGGTGTGTGCGTACCGTGAGAAGTGACTCAACGGGTACGTACGGTGACTGTCCGGCGCTTGTCCAGCGGTGTCGGAGCTGTCGGGGAAGGGGCAGGGGATGGCGGTCGAGACGGACGAGTCGGGGTGGGAGGTCGACCCCGACGACGAGTGGGGCGTTGCGGTCATCACCACGGTGGGACGGCAGTTGAAGCTCCGCCGCGAGGCGGCGGGCATGCGGGCCGGCGACTTCGGCGTCGCGGTCGGGTACGGCGAGGACCTCGTCTACAAGGTCGAGGGCGGCAAGCGGATTCCCCGGCAGGAGTATCTGGACAGGGCCGACGAGGTGCTGGGCGCCGATGGGCTCATCTCGGCGGCCTGGGAGGACGTGAAGAAGGTCCGGTACCCGAAGAAGGTCCGGGAGCTGGGGAAGTTGGAGGCGAAGGCCGTCGAGATCGCGCTGTACGAGTGCCACATCGTCCCCGGCCTGTTGCAGACACGGGACCACGCGCGTGCCGTGATCGGGGCGGCTCAACCGCCGTACTCGCCGGACGACGTGGAACGCATGGTGGCCGCGCGACTGGCCAGGCAGACGGTATTCGAGCGCGAGCCGGCTCCAGCGCTGAGTTTCGTCCTGGAAGAGGGCCCTCTGCGACGCCCCATTGGCGGCACAATGGTCTGGCGTGAGCAGCTCGAACGCCTGTTGGAGCTAGGGCGGTTGCACAACGTCGTGCTTCAGGTGATGCGGACGGGCTGTGATACCCACTCCGGCCTGGACGGGAGGATCGAGTTGCTGAAGTTCCCGGACGGCACGGCGGTGGGGCGCTCCGACGGAGCTTTCAACAACCGGCCGGTCACCGAGCCCAAACACCTGCGCATCCTTGAGTTGCGGTATGGCACGATCCGGGCTCAGGCGCTCTCACCAGGGGAGTCGCTGGCGTTCATCGAGCAACTGCTGGGAGAAACATGATCCGCGAGGCCGAACTGGTCTGGTTCAAGAGCAGCTACAGCGGCGGCAATGACGGCAACTCCTGCGTAGAACTGGCGTTGACCCCCACCGCGATCCACGTCCGTGACTCCAAGACCGCCGACGGCCCCCGCCTGACGCTCACCCCCGCCGCCTGGGTGACGTTCCTGCCGTACGCGTCGCGCTGACCGTCGGCTCGACGACCTCCTGCGTGCCGACCACCGACAGCAGCTCCAGCAGTCCCGCGCTGTCGGTCCCGACGGCCGGGGTGAACCAGAGGAGCCGCTGGCGCCCGTCCTCGCTGAAGAGGTGGAGGCAGTTGACCTCGATCAGGCCCAGCGTGGGATGGACGAGGCGTTTGCGGTCCTCCCGCCGTCGGAAGGCCACGTCGTGGTCGGCCCACAGCGCGGCGAACTCGGGGGAGACGCGGAGCAGCGTGCGGATCAGCGAGCCGACCTCCGCGTCGTCCGCGTCCCGGCGCCCGGCGGCGGCCCGCAGGTCGGCGACGAAGGAGCGGGACTTCTCCTCGTGGTCGTCCTCCGGGTACAGGCGCCGCGCGTCCGGCTCGGTGAACCACCGGTGCACGAAACTGGCGCGGGGCCCCCGGAAACCGGAGTGGTCCCCGAGCAGCGCCACCGCCAGCGGATTCTGTACGAGGGTGACGTGCAGGTCGGTGATCACCTGCGCCGGGGTCGAGTCCAGCCGCCCCAGCAGATCCAGCATGCCGGGATGGACGTGCGACGCGGCCCCGCCCTGCACGGGCACCGGCCGGTCGGCGATCCGGTACAGGTAGTCCCGCTCGTCGCCGGACAGCCGCAGCGCCCGCGCCAGCGCGGCCAGCATCTGCTCGGACGGCTGGGACCCGGCGCCGCGCTCCAGCTCGTTGTAGTAGTCCACGGACGCGCCCGCGAGGTGCGCGACCTCCTCGCGGCGCAGCCCCGGCACCCGGCGGCGCGGCCCCGCCGGAAGCCCGACGTCGGCCGGGCGGATCCGTTCCCGCCGCGACCGCAGGAAAGCTCCCAGCTCGGCGTACTTCACAGCGCTCATGCCCTCCATTCTGCGCCGGGCCGGGCCGCTGACCCAGGGGACGGCATCCCCTGGCTGCGCCGCCCGACCGGGCGCATCGTGGAGCCATGACCACGCACACCGATCAACAGACCCCCGCCGAACGGGTCGCCGTCGTCACCGGCGGATCCCGCGGCATCGGCCGGGCGGTCTCCCAGAAACTCGCCGAGGACGGCCTGGCCGTCGTCGTGAACTACGCCAGGGACGCCTCGGCCGCCGACGAGACGGTGGCGGCGATCACCGAGGCCGGTGGACGGGCCGTCGCCGTACGGGCCGACGTGGCGGAGGAGAAGGAGGTCGTCGCCCTGTTCGACCGGGCGGAGGAGGAGTACGGCGGCGTCGACGTCGTCGTGAACTCGGCCGGCCGGATGACCCTTTCGCCCATCGCCGACCTGGACCTCGCGGCACTGGACGCCGTGCACCGCACCAACATCCGGGGCACCTTCGTCGTCGCCCAGCAGGCGGCACGGCGGCTGCGTACCGGCGGCTCGTTCGTGGGCTTCTCGACGTCCGTCGTCGGCACGCAGTTCCCCATGTACGGCGCCTACGCGGCCAGCAAGGGCGCCGTGGAGGCCATGACGATGATCCTGGCGCGCGAGCTGCGCGGCCGGGACATCACCGTGAACACGGTCGCACCCGGACCGACGGCCACCGACCTGTTCCTCGACGGCAAGACGCCCGAGCAGATCGACCGGCTCGCGAAGACGCCGCCGCTGGAGCGGCTGGGCACCCCGGAGGACATCGCCGCCGTGGTCGCCTTCCTGTCCAGCCCCGCCGGGCACTGGGTCAACGGCCAGATTCTGCGCGCCAACGGAGGAATGATCTGACATGCCTTTCGCACACTTCAAGGTCCCCGCGGGCACTCTCTCGGCCGAGGACAAGAAGAAGATCGTCGAACGCACCACCGACCTCTACGCGGAGATCTACGGGGAGCGCGCCCGCCCGACCACCGTCGTCCTGGTCGACGAGGTCCCGGACGGCGGCTGGGGCGTCGCGGGCAACGTCCTCACCGCCGCGATGCTGAACGGGGAGGGGTGACGTCGCCGGGAGGCCTTCGTCTCATCCAGTGATCGGGTGCTGGCCACGGCGTTTACCTGCGCGTAACACTTAGGCGTCCCGCGCGCGGCAATGGCGCCGAGCGCCTCCCACCGGTCGCTGCACGCGACCGGTGCCCGCCGTACCGGAAAGGGCCCCTGTGACGACGCGAAGCGAGACGCAGACCACCCTCGACCACCTCCTCACCGAGATCGAGCACCGCAACCCGGCCCAGCCGGAGTTCCACCAGGCGGCGCACGAGGTCCTGGAATCGCTCGCCCCGGTCGTCGCGGCCCGCCCCGAGTACGCCGAGCCGGGCCTGATCGAGCGGCTGGTGGAGCCGGAGCGCCAGGTGATCTTCCGGGTGCCGTGGCAGGACGACCAGGGGCGCGTCCACGTCAACCGCGGCTTCCGCGTCGAGTTCAACAGCGCGCTCGGCCCCTACAAGGGCGGCCTGCGCTTCCACCCCTCCGTCAACCTGGGCGTCGTCAAGTTCCTGGGCTTCGAGCAGATCTTCAAGAACGCGCTGACCGGCCTCGGCATCGGCGGCGGCAAGGGCGGCAGCGACTTCGACCCGCACGGGCGCAGCGACGCCGAGGTCATGCGGTTCTGCCAGTCGTTCATGACGGAGCTGTACCGGCACATCGGCGAGCACACCGACGTCCCGGCCGGTGACATCGGCGTCGGCGGCCGCGAGATCGGCTACCTCTTCGGCCAGTACCGCCGGATCACCAACCGCTGGGAGGCCGGCGTCCTCACCGGCAAGGGCCGGGGCTGGGGCGGCTCGCTGATCCGCCCGGAGGCGACGGGCTACGGCAACGTGCTCTTCGCGGCGGCGATGCTGCGCGAGCGCGGGGAGGACCTGGAGGGCCAGACCGCGGTCGTCTCGGGCTCCGGCAACGTGGCGATCTACACCATCGAGAAGCTGACCGCCCTCGGCGCCAACGCGATCACCTGCTCGGACTCCTCCGGCTACGTCGTCGACGAGAAGGGCATCGACCTCGACCTGCTCAAGCAGATCAAGGAGGTCGAGCGCGGCCGCGTCGACGCGTACGCCGAGCGCCGGGGCGCCTCGGCCCGCTTCGTCCCCGGCGGCCGCGTCTGGGAGGTCCCGGCCGACCTGGCACTCCCGTCGGCCACGCAGAACGAGCTGAACGAGGCCGACGCCGAGGCCCTGATCCGCAACGGCGTGAAGGCGGTCTCCGAGGGCGCGAACATGCCGACGACCCCTGAGGCCGTCCACCTCCTCCAGAAGGCCGGCGTCGCCTTCGGCCCCGGCAAGGCGGCCAACGCGGGCGGCGTCGCGGTCAGCGCCCTGGAGATGGCACAGAACCACGCCCGTACGGCGTGGACGGCTGGGCGCGTGGAGGAGGAGCTGGCGGCGATCATGACCAACATCCACACCACCTGCCACGAAACCGCCGAGCGCTACGACGCCCCGGGCGACTACGTCACCGGCGCGAACATCGCGGGCTTCGAGCGGGTGGCCGACGCGATGCTGGCGCAGGGCGTCATCTGACGGACGCGTCCGCGAGGACATGGGTGGCGGTGTGCCCCGTATGGCCCTGGTGGCCGTCCGGGGCACCCGACGACACTGGCGCCCATGCGGAAACTCTCCCTCGACGCCCTCGCCCGCGAACACCTCGAACAGGCCGCGGCCTCCTCCAGCGGCCGCAGCGCCACCACGGTCCACGGCGGCCACGAGCTGGTCCTGCGCCAGACCCTCCTCGCCCTGACCGCCGGCACCACCCTCGCCGAACACGAGAACCCCGGCGAGGCGACCGTCCAGATCCTGCGCGGCCGCGTCCGACTCACCAGCGGTGACGACTCCTGGGACGGCCGCACGGGCGACCTCGTCCTGATCCCCCCGGCCCGCCACAGTCTGGAGGCTCTGGAGGACTCCGCTGTGCTGCTGACGGTGGCGAAACGCTGAGGGAATCGCCCATCAGCTGCGGCAATGCCTCAGTGGTCGGAGTAGCTGAAGTCGCCCACGGTCCAGGCGCTGACGTCCTCGATCGCCACGCGGTACATCCCGCCCGTCTCCGGGATCCCCATCGTGCCCTGGAGGATCCGGGCGACGTGGAAGTGCAGGTGCGTGGGCGCCGCCGCCGACTCCGCCGGAGCGTCGAACACGGCGGAGAAGGCGCCCAGGTCGGTGGAGCCGGTCAGTACCTCCGACACCCTCTGCCGCCACACGGACTCGGGGGCCAGACGACCGGTGATGACAGCACCGTGGGTGACCACGGTCAAGGACATGCGACTGCTCTGTGCGGACTCCACACGGGCAGCAATGTCAAGGAGCAGCTCATCGGGCTTCGACATGGGTACGGATTTTATCCGCAGGCCCGTCCGCTCGGAACGGCCGGCCGGTGGCACTACCGGGCAGGGCGGGCGGTACTTCCCGGCTTGCCCCCGGATGCCCCGGCGCCACCGCGGCGCAGCTCCTCGTTGATGCGCTGAGCCTCTTCGAGCTGGTCTTCCAGGATGATGATGCGGCAGGCCGCGTCGATGGACGTTCCCTGGTCGACCATCTCGCGGGCGCGGGCGGCGACGCGCAGCTGGTAGCGGGAGTAGCGACGGTGTCCCCCCTCCGAGCGCAGGGGCGTGATCAGCCGGGCCTCGCCCAGGGCGCGCAGGAAGGCGGGCGTGGTGCCCAGCATCTCGGCCGCCCGCCCCATGGTGTACGCGGGGTAGTCGTCGTCGTCGATCGGGTCGAGCGGTGTGTCTTCGGTCATCTGCACCTCTGTTTGCGGAACGCGTCGAGGGGCCTTGGTGCCGTACGGCACCAAGGCCCCGAGGGATTTGTAACACCATCTGCCGGCCTACTGCACGGCCGGCCTTCTGTTGCGGGATCGCGGATGCGTGACCGTGAGACCACCTTCCGTTCCGGGGTCTGCGGTACCCGGTGAGCACCTGCTCGCCCGGGCGATCCTGATGGCGTCCTCCTCCTTCTTCTCTCTGTTCGCATGCGGGCAGTTCGTCTCTGCCGCGCCCTACGGACTTTCTTGGCTACGGCATAAGACTAACCACAGCCGCAGCCGCATGTCTACATCAGCCGCTACAGATTTTCCGCCAAGCAGGTGAGTGACTTTCTGTACCGGGGGGAGCGTGCGGCGCCCGCCGCGCCTCCCGCACCGGACACCACCGGCCGCCGGGCCACCGATCAGTGGGACGATGACGCTTCAGCCGATCGAGCGACGCGCGGGGAGGCCGGGCACGACATGGCCCGTTACACGGAGGCACTGACCGTCGAGCGGGGCGGTTTCCGTATCAAGGTGCCGGAGTCCTGGTGGGAGTTCGACGTACGCCCGGAGTCCCGGGACGACTCGATCCGCCGCATGGTCGACGACCGAATACGCCGGCACCCGGAACTGAAGCCCTCCCGGTCCGCGTACGTCACCTTCCTCCAGAAGGCGGCGTCCGACGCGTGGAAGTCGGGTGCGCTGTACTGCGGTTGCATGGCGGAGAGCTTCGGCGGCGACACCCCGATCACGGGCTCCGTCACCGTCTCCCTGGTCGGCGGCCGCACGTCCTCCGGCGACCCCCTTCCCACCGACCCGGCCGCCGTCGCCGGCCAGTTGGCCGTCAAGGAGGCCAGGAAGCCCGGCGACTCCTGGCGCAAGGTCACCACGGTCGACATCCCCGGCGTCGGCCCCGCCGCCCGCACCCAGGGCGTCGAGGACATCCCGGTCCCGGACGACGCCCTGAACCGCACGGTCCGCGCGGTCCTCATGCAGACCTACATCCCGGTCCCCGGCCAGGAGGGCAAGGTCGCCCTGGTGGCGGGCAGCAGCCAGGTCCTCGACCTCGCGGACTCCTTCTTCGACATCTTCGACGCGATCACGTCGACGTTCCGGTTCGTGGGCTGAGGGGAGCGGGGGAGCGGTGACCGCGGAGTTCGTCCTCGACCTGGACGAGGGAATGCTGGCGTACTTCCGCGAGATGGCGGACGTCCTCGTGGACCGCTGCGGCATCTCCCGCCCCGAGGCGGTGGCGAGGATCAACCGCCGGTACGCGGACCTGGAGATCGCCCCGTACCCGGACCTCATGTGCCACGAGGCACCGGAGTTCTGGGCCCTGTCCGCCTACTACGGCCGCGGCGACCACCTGCTCCCCCCGACCGGCGACCCGGACGCCGACGCCCACATCGACTTCTCCCGCCTGCCGGTCCATCCGGCCCCGGCCCGGGACTCGCGCTTCTGGACGCTGCCGCAGTGACTCCGGCGTGGGGCGAGTTCATCGAGAAGTTCCCATCAGCGCTGTCGCGCAGGCCCGCGGAATTACACACTCTGGGCCGGATCGAGCAACTGATCGCCTGGGATCACGATACGGACGAGCGGGCCCTGGTGTCGCAGACCTTGTCGGCAGCGCTGGGAGGAAGCACGTTGGCAACGCGGCGGGGCCCGGGCCGACAGACCCATGACGTGTTCTGGGCCGCTCCGGAGAGCAGGACCGTGTGGAACGCGCTGCCTCCGTCCGTTCTGGAAGCGATCGGCCGGTGCGATACGGATCGGCTGGGGGTGGAGAGGTCGCGAGTCGCGCCGCACGTCGGGGAGAAGATGACGGTGCCGGTGTACTCGGTGGCGGACCGGTTCGCCTCCTGGGAGCGTGTGGTCCGCCGTATGGAGCCGGGCTGGGGCAGTGACGATTTCTACCCCATCAGCGCCTACGGCAACGACCTCGACTCCAGGGACGCTCTGGACCGGGTGATGCGTGCATTGCCCGACAAGGCCGACGAAGGCCCGCTGGGGCAACTCCTTGCTCGGCTGGACGCACGCTTCCGTGCCGCCACCCTCCCGGACCCGGAGCGTTCGCTCCGCCCCTGGGTACGTCCCACGACGCAGAGGCCGGAAGACGAACTCGGCGAGTGGTGGAGGCGCAGGCCGCTGCGCATGCCGTGGGCCGACTGACCATGGCGACACACTGGGACTGGGAAACCGGCGAAGGCCTGCTGGCCCTGAACGACCCAAAGGAATGGGACGCCGCGTTCGATCGCGGGGAGAGAAGCCTCGGCACGGCGGCGATCGGCCTGGCCTTCAACTGCCCGTTGGAGGAGGCGTCGCCCCGCATCGTCAGGGCGATGGGGCTCGCGGACGTTGCCCAGAGAGGGTTCGCCTTCACGGCGGCAGGAACGGCGGCCCGCCTCAACGGCGCGTTGACGCCGGAGCTGTACGCCGCGCTGCGGCCAGCGGGACCGGGCCGCAGGAGCATCGCGGTGAACGCCATCGCCGACACCCTGACCTTCGTACCGTTCCGGCGCCTGCCGGCATGGCTGAAATGCTGGAGCGTCGTCTCAACAGTGGGGGACAAGCTGGACGCATGGCGGCTGAGCTCCTGTTACGCGGTGATCGACGTTTGGAAGACTGTGCGCGGACGATGACGCCGCGTCAGCCACTCACCCACACCGCAACGCCACGACGGAACCCTTCGTAGTCCTCGGCCCCTCAGGCGCCCTGCCGGGCATCCTGCGGCCCGAGTCCGACGCACCGGAGGAAGGGAAGGCCGGATTCCGGGCATACGACGAGATTCTGGATCAGCTGCTCGCCGTGTCCTGACGGGGCGACCGTCCGGACGCGGCGCCCGGGTTTGATCTCCGTCACCCCCGGGGTATTCTCTCCGGCCCGATTGGCCAGCCCCGCGCCCCGTATGGCAGACTAGCGGGGTTGCTCGGTCGAGTGCCGATGCTGCGCGCCTCCCGCCGGGGGGACCGGAAGCGAGTCCCACAGTACTCGTCGTCCCACGTATTACATCGAGAGGTGTAGGGGCGGACGTACGGGAATCTTCCGGGAAGCGTCAGCGGGGTTCCGGCCAGGCACCCGGTGGGCCTCTCGCCCCCGGTCCGCGGTTCCGGAAGGGCCCGCACTCCCCATCGCAGGGAAGTCCCGAAAAGGGACATCCATGTCAGCGAGAGTGCGACACGCCCGACCGCGTGGGTCGGAGGGGGAGCGGAATGGACAAGGACCACCGGGTCCAGAGCGTTACGAGAGACAGGACTACTGAGTAGCCATGGCGGGACAGAAGATCCGCATCCGGCTCAAGGCCTACGACCACGAGGTCATCGACTCCTCGGCGAAGAAGATCGTCGAGACGGTGACCCGCACTGGTGCGTCGGTCGCGGGCCCGGTGCCGCTGCCCACTGAGAAGAACGTGTACTGCGTCATCAAGTCGCCGCACAAGTACAAGGACTCGCGCGAGCACTTCGAGATGCGCACGCACAAGCGCCTGATCGACATCCTCGACCCGACTCCCAAGACCGTTGACTCTCTGATGCGACTCGACCTCCCGGCCGGTGTCGACATCGAGATCAAGCTCTGAGGCCGGTGATCTGAAGATGACGAAGCAGATCAAGGGCATCCTGGGCGAGAAGCTCGGCATGACGCAGGTGTGGGACGAGAGCAACCGCGTTGTTCCGGTCACCGTCGTCAAGGCCGGCCCCAACGTCGTCACCCAGGTCCGCACGAACGACGTCGACGGCTACGAGTCCGTCCAGATCGCGTTCGGCGAGATCGACCCGCGCAAGGTGAACAAGCCCCTCAAGGGCCACTTCGCCAAGGCCGACGTCACCCCCCGCCGCCACCTCGTCGAGATCCGTACGGCCGACGCCGCCGAGTACACCCTCGGTCAGGAAGTCACCGCCGAGGTCTTCGAGGCCGGCATCAAGGTCGACGTGACCGGCAAGAGCAAGGGCAAGGGCTTCGCCGGTGTCATGAAGCGTCACAACTTCAAGGGCCTCGGCGCCGGACACGGCACCCAGCGCAAGCACCGCTCGCCCGGTTCCATCGGTGGCTGCGCCACCCCGGGCCGCGTGTTCAAGGGCCTCCGCATGGCCGGCCGCATGGGCAACGAGCGGGTCACCACCCAGAACCTGACCGTCCACGCCGTTGACGCGGAGAAGGGCCTGCTGCTCATCAAGGGCGCGGTTCCCGGTCCGAACGGCGGCCTCGTCCTGGTCCGCACCGCGGCCAAGGGGGCCTGAGGTAACCGATGAGCACTGTTGACATCCTTTCGCCGGCCGGCGAGAAGACCGGAAGCGTCGAGCTGCCCGAGGGCATCTTCGGCGTGGAGAAGGTCAGCATTCCGCTGATCCACCAGGTCGTCGTCGCGCAGCTGGCCGCTGCCCGTCAGGGCACGCACAAGACCAAGACCCGCGGCGAGGTCCGTGGTGGCGGCAAGAAGCCGTACCGCCAGAAGGGCACCGGCCGCGCCCGTCAGGGTTCGACCCGTGCGCCGCAGTTCGCCGGCGGTGGCGTCGTCCACGGTCCCGTGCCGCGTGACTACTCGCAGCGGACCCCGAAGAAGATGAAGGCCGCGGCCCTGCGCCACGCCCTCACCGACCGGGCCCGCCACAACCGCATCCACGTCGTCTCCGGCGTCATCGAGGGCGAGACCCCGTCCACGAAGGCCGCCCGGACGCTGTTCGGCAAGATCTCGGAGCGCAAGAACCTGCTCCTGGTCGCCGACCGCAGCGACGAGGCCGCGTGGCTGTCCGCCCGCAACCTGCCCCAGATCCACATCCTGGAGCCGGGCCAGCTGAACACGTACGACGTTCTCGTCTCGGACGACGTGGTCTTCACCCAGGCCGCCTTCGAGTCCTTCGTGTCCGGCCCGAAGGCCAATGACACCGAAGGGAGCGAGGCCTGATGGCTACGCGTCACCCGAGTATCGCCTCCAAGGCGGCCAAGGCCGCCAAGGCCGCGCGCGTCGCCAAGGCGCGCCGCCACGAGGCCGAGGGCAAGAACACCGTCGTCACCCCGGCCAGCAAGGCGTTCACGGACCCCCGTGACGTGCTGCTGAAGCCGGTCGTGTCCGAGAAGAGCTACGCGCTCCTCGACGAGAACAAGTACACGTTCATCGTCGCGCCGGGCTCCAACAAGACCCAGATCAAGGAGGCCGTCCAGGCGGTCTTCTCGGTCAAGGTCACCGGGGTCAACACGATCAACCGCCAGGGCAAGCGGAAGCGGACCCGCACGGGCTTCGGCAAGCGTGCCGACAGCAAGCGCGCGATCGTGACCCTCGCCGAGGGCGACCGTATCGACATCTTCGGCGGTCCGACCTCCTGACGGAGGTCCGGATCGTCCGGAATCGGACGAGGACTGAGAAATGGGAATCCGCAAGTACAAGCCGACGACGCCGGGCCGCCGTGGCTCCTCCGTCGCCGACTTCGTCGAGGTCACGCGGTCCACGCCGGAGAAGTCGCTGGTCCGCCCGCTGCACAGCAAGGGCGGCCGTAACAACGCCGGTCGTGTGACCGTTCGCCACCAGGGTGGCGGACACAAGCGCGCCTACCGCGTCATCGACTTCCGTCGGCACGACAAGGACGGCGTGCCGGCGAAGGTCGCGCACATCGAGTACGACCCCAACCGCACCGCGCGCATCGCGCTGCTGCACTACGCCGACGGCGAGAAGCGCTACATCCTCGCCCCGCGCAACCTGCAGCAGGGCGACCGCGTCGAGAACGGTCCCGGGGCCGACATCAAGCCGGGCAACAACCTGGCGCTCCGCAACATCCCGGTCGGTACCACGATCCACGCGATCGAGCTCCGTCCCGGTGGCGGCGCCAAGTTCGCCCGCTCCGCCGGTGCCTCCGTGCAGCTGCTCGCGAAGGAGGGCACGATGGCCCACCTTCGTATGCCGTCCGGAGAGATCCGCCTGGTCGACCAGCGCTGCCGCGCCACGGTCGGCGAGGTCGGCAACGCCGAGCAGTCCAACATCAACTGGGGCAAGGCGGGCCGCAAGCGGTGGCTGGGCGTTCGCCCGACCGTCCGTGGTGTGGTCATGAACCCGGTGGACCACCCGCACGGTGGTGGTGAGGGCCGGACCTCCGGTGGTCGTCACCCCGTGTCCCCGTGGGGCAAGAAGGAAGGCCGTACTCGTTCGCCCAAGAAGGCGTCGAACAAGTACATCGTCCGCCGCCGCAAGACGAACAAGAAGCGCTAAGGACGGGTTGAGATGCCTCGTAGCTTGAAGAAGGGACCCTTCGTCGACGACCACCTGATCAAGAAGGTGGACACGCAGAACGAAGCCGGTACCAAGAACGTCATCAAGACCTGGTCCCGTCGCTCGATGATCGTCCCGGCGATGCTCGGCCACACGATCGCGGTGCACAACGGCAAGACCCACATCCCGGTGTTTGTCACCGAGTCCATGGTCGGCCACAAGCTCGGCGAGTTCTCGCCGACGCGCACCTTCCGGGGTCACGTCAAGGACGACCGGAAGTCGAAGCGCCGCTAACAGCGGGGTGGAATGACCATGACAAACACTGAAGGGACAACCATGGAAGCCAGGGCCCAGGCGCGGTACATCCGCGTCACGCCCATGAAGGCCCGCCGCGTGGTGGACCTCATCCGTGGCATGGATGCCACGGAGGCTCAGGCGGTCCTGCGTTTCGCCCCGCAGGCCGCGAGCGTGCCGGTCGGCAAGGTGCTGGACAGCGCCATCGCCAACGCCGCGCACAACTACGACCACACCGACGCCGACAGCCTCTTCATTTCCGAGGCGTACGTCGACGAGGGCCCGACCCTGAAGCGGTTCCGTCCGCGTGCCCAGGGCCGCGCCTACCGGATCCGCAAGCGGACCAGCCACATCACCGTGGTCGTCAGCAGCAAGGAAGGAACCCGGTAATGGGCCAGAAGGTAAACCCGCACGGGTTCCGGCTCGGTGTCACGACCGACTTCAAGTCGCGTTGGTACGCCGACAAGCTGTACAAGGACTACGTCAAGGAAGACGTCGCCATCCGTCGGATGCTGACGTCCGGCATGGAGCGCGCCGGCATCTCCAAGGTCGAGATCGAGCGCACCCGTGACCGCGTCCGCGTGGACATCCACACGGCTCGTCCGGGCATCGTCATCGGCCGCCGCGGTGCGGAGGCCGACAAGATCCGCGGTCGGCTCGAGAAGCTCACCGGCAAGCAGGTCCAGCTGAACATCCTCGAGGTCAAGAACCCCGAGACGGATGCCCAGCTGGTCGCCCAGGCCGTCGCCGAGCAGCTCTCCTCCCGCGTCTCCTTCCGTCGCGCCATGCGCAAGAGCATGCAGGGCACGATGAAGGCCGGCGCCAAGGGCATCAAGATCCAGTGCGGTGGCCGCCTCGGCGGCGCCGAGATGTCCCGCTCGGAGTTCTACCGCGAGGGCCGTGTGCCCCTGCACACGCTCCGCGCGAACGTGGACTACGGCTTCTTCGAGGCCAAGACGACCTTCGGCCGCATCGGTGTGAAGGTCTGGATCTACAAGGGCGACGTCAAGAACATCGCCGAGGTCCGCGCCGAGAACGCCGCCGCCCGCGCCGGCAACCGTCCGGCCCGTGGCGGCAGCGACCGCCCGGCCCGCGGTGGCCGCGGTGGCGAGCGTCGTGGGCGCAAGCCGCAGCAGCAGCAGGCTCCGGCCGCCGAGGCTCCCAAGGCCGACGCGCCCGCCGCTGCCGCTCCGGCTGAGAGCACCGGAACGGAGGCCTGACCGTCATGCTGATCCCCCGTAGGGTCAAGCACCGCAAGCAGCACCACCCGAAGCGCCGTGGTATGGCCAAGGGCGGTACGCAGGTTGCGTTCGGCGAGTACGGCATCCAGGCCCTCACGCCGGCGTACGTGACCAACCGCCAGATCGAGGCGGCCCGTATCGCGATGACCCGCCACATCAAGCGTGGCGGCAAGGTCTGGATCAACATCTACCCGGACCGCCCGCTCACGAAGAAGCCGGCCGAGACCCGCATGGGTTCCGGTAAGGGTTCTCCGGAGTGGTGGATCGCGAACGTGCACCCGGGTCGGGTCATGTTCGAGCTGTCCTACCCCAACGAGAAGATCGCCCGTGAGGCGCTGACTCGTGCGGCCCACAAGCTGCCGATGAAGTGCCGGATCGTCAAGCGCGAGGCAGGTGAAGCGTGATGTCGGCCGGTACCAAGGCGTCCGAGCTGCGCGAGCTGGGCAACGAGGAGCTTCTGGCGAAGCTCCGCGAGGCCAAGGAAGAGCTGTTCAACCTCCGCTTCCAGGCGGCGACGGGCCAGCTCGAGAACCACGGTCGGCTCAAGGCCGTCCGTAAGGACATCGCCCGGATCTACACCCTGATGCGTGAGCGCGAGCTGGGCATCGAGACGGTGGAGAGCGCCTGATGAGCGAGAGCAACGTGACTGAAGAGACGAAGGCCGCGCGCGGCTTCCGCAAGACCCGCCAGGGTCTGGTCGTCAGCGACAAGATGGACAAGACCGTCGTCGTCGCCGTCGAGGACCGCGTGACCCACGCCCTGTACGGCAAGGTCATCCGCCGTACCGAGAAGCTCAAGGCTCACGACGAGCAGAACGCCGCGGGCGTCGGCGACCGTGTCCTCCTCATGGAGACCCGGCCGCTGTCCGCGACGAAGCGCTGGCGCGTCGTCGAGGTCCTCGAGAAGGCCAAGTAAGAAATCTCCTGCGGGGCATTCCCCACAGGACAGTTCCGCCAGGCTCCGGGAGTCGTTCACCAAGGTGACCGACTCCCGGGGAACCGGCAGACATTCAGGAGATAGACGTGATCCAGCAGGAGTCGCGGCTGCGTGTCGCCGACAACACGGGTGCGAAGGAAATCCTGACCATCCGTGTGCTCGGTGGCTCGGGCCGCCGCTACGCGGGTATCGGTGACGTCATCGTCGCCACCGTCAAGGACGCGATCCCCGGTGGCAACGTGAAGAAGGGTGACGTCGTCAAGGCGGTCATCGTTCGCACCGTCAAGGAGCGCCGCCGTCCCGACGGCTCGTACATCCGCTTCGACGAGAACGCCGCCGTCATTCTGAAGAACGACGGCGACCCTCGCGGCACCCGTATCTTCGGCCCGGTGGGCCGTGAGCTGCGCGAGAAGAAGTTCATGAAGATCATCTCCCTCGCGCCGGAGGTGCTGTGAGCATGAAGATCAAGAAGGGCGACCTGGTCCAGGTCATCACCGGTAAGGACAAGGGCAAGCAGGGCAAGGTCATCGCGGCCTTCCCCCGTGAGGACCGCGTCCTGGTCGAGGGTGTCAACCGGGTCAAGAAGCACACCAAGGCCGGTCCGACCGCTCGCGGTTCGCAGGCCGGCGGCATCGTGACCACCGAGGCCCCGATCCACGTCTCCAACGTCCAGCTGGTCGTGGAGAAGGACGGCAACAAGGTCGTCACGCGCGTCGGTTACCGCTTCGACGACGAGGGCAACAAGGTTCGCGTTGCCAAGCGGACGGGTGAGGACATCTGATGGCTACCACCACCACTCCGCGTCTCAAGACGAAGTACCGCGAGGAGATCGCGGGCAAGCTGCGTGAGGAGTTCTCCTACGAGAACGTCATGCAGATCCCCGGCCTCGTGAAGATCGTGGTCAACATGGGTGTCGGCGACGCCGCCCGTGACTCGAAGCTGATCGAGGGCGCGATCCGCGACCTGACCACCATCACCGGTCAGAAGCCGGCCGTCACCAAGGCCCGCAAGTCCATCGCGCAGTTCAAGCTGCGTGAGGGTCAGCCGATCGGTGCCCACGTCACGCTCCGTGGCGACCGCATGTGGGAGTTCCTGGACCGCACCCTGTCGCTCGCGCTGCCGCGCATCCGCGACTTCCGCGGTCTGTCCCCCAAGCAGTTCGACGGCCGTGGCAACTACACCTTCGGTCTCACGGAGCAGGTCATGTTCCACGAGATCGACCAGGACAAGATCGACCGCACCCGGGGTATGGACATCACCGTGGTGACCACGGCGACCAACGACGCTGAGGGCCGCGCGCTCCTCCGTCACCTCGGCTTCCCCTTCAAGGAGGCGTGAGCGAGATGGCGAAGAAGGCTCTGATTGCCAAGGCTGCTCGCAAGCCCAAGTTCGGTGTCCGCGGCTACACGCGCTGCCAGCGCTGCGGCCGTCCGCACTCCGTCTACCGCAAGTTCGGCCTGTGCCGCGTGTGCCTTCGTGAGATGGCTCACCGTGGCGAGCTGCCGGGCGTGACCAAGAGCTCCTGGTAATCCGGTAATCCCGGGTTATTCAGACTCTCGGTAAGCATCTGGGTCGGCAGAGGCCCACCTCCGCATGCCGTAGGCTTGCGGGGTTGGGCGTCTGTCGCGCCCGTACGACTTACTACGCCGTAGGTCCACCGCGCCGCACCCGTCCCGTCTCGGATCGGGGAGAGGGATGGCGCACCAGGAAACCCCGGCGAGAGAGGCCGAAGGCCAATTCATGACCATGACTGATCCGATCGCAGACATGCTTACGCGTCTGCGGAACGCGAACTCGGCGTACCACGACTCCGTGACGATGCCGGCGTCCAAGATCAAGTCTCACATCGCGGAGATCCTCCAGCAGGAGGGCTTCATCACGGGCTGGAAGACCGAGGACGCCGAGGTCGGCAAGAACCTCGTTCTCGAGCTGAAGTTCGGCCCGAACCGTGAGCGCTCCATCGCGGGCATCAAGCGGATCTCCAAGCCCGGTCTCCGGGTGTACGCGAAGTCCACCAACCTGCCCAAGGTGCTGGGCGGCCTCGGCGTGGCGATCATCTCCACGTCCCACGGGCTCCTCACCGACAAGCAGGCCGGCAAGAAGGGCGTAGGCGGAGAAGTCCTCGCCTACGTCTGGTAACGGAAGGGAACGGAGGAAACAGCTATGTCGCGCATCGGCAAGCTCCCCATCGCGGTTCCCGCCGGCGTGGACGTCACCATCGACGGCCGTACGGTCTCGGTCAAGGGCCCCAAGGGCACGCTGACCCACACCGTCGTGGCGCCGATCGACATCGCCAAGGGTGAGGACGGCGTTCTGAACGTCACCCGCCCCAACGACGAGCGTCAGAGCAAGGCCCTGCACGGCCTGTCCCGCACGCTGGTGGCGAACATGATCACCGGCGTGACCCAGGGTTACGTGAAGAAGCTCGAGATCAGCGGTGTCGGTTACCGCGTGCTCGCCAAGGGTTCGAACCTGGAGTTCTCCCTCGGCTACAGCCACCCGATCCTCGTCGAGGCCCCCGAGGGAATCACCTTCAAGGTGGAGAACCCGACCCACTTCTCGGTCGAGGGCATCGACAAGCAGAAGGTCGGCGAGGTTGCGGCCAACATCCGCAAGCTGCGCAAGCCCGACCCGTACAAGGCCAAGGGCGTCAAGTACGAGGGCGAAGTCATCCGCCGCAAGGTCGGAAAGGCGGGTAAGTAAGCCATGGCATACGGACAGAAGATCCTCAAGGGCGACGCCTACAAGCGCGCCGCGATCAAGCGCCGCCACATCCGGATTCGCAAGAATCTCTCGGGTACGGCGGAGCGTCCCCGTCTGGTCGTTACCCGCTCGAACCGCCACATCGTCGCCCAGGTGATCGACGACATCAAGGGTCACACCCTTGCGTCGGCGTCCACCCTGGACACGTCGATCCGCGGCGGCGAGGCCGACAAGTCCGCGCAGGCCAAGCAGGTCGGCGCCCTGGTCGCCGAGCGCGCCAAGGCCGCCGGTATCGAGGCCGTCGTGTTCGACCGTGGTGGCAACCAGTACGCCGGGCGCATCGCCGCCCTGGCGGACGCCGCCCGCGAAGCCGGTCTGAAGTTCTGAGCCGGTTCCGTAACGCTAGCGGAAACAGAGAGAGGTAATTCCAATGGCTGGACCCCAGCGCCGCGGCAGCGGTGCCGGTGGCGGCGAGCGGCGGGACCGGAAGGGCCGTGACGGTGGCGCAGGTGCCGCCGAGAAGACCGCTTACGTTGAGCGCGTCGTCGCGATCAACCGCGTCGCCAAGGTTGTGAAGGGTGGTCGTCGCTTCAGCTTCACCGCGCTGGTCGTGGTGGGCGACGGTGACGGCACCGTGGGTGTCGGATACGGCAAGGCCAAGGAGGTGCCGGCCGCCATCGCCAAGGGCGTTGAGGAGGCCAAGAAGCACTTCTTCAAGGTCCCCCGCATCCAGGGCACCATCCCGCACCCCATCCAGGGTGAGAAGGCTGCCGGCGTCGTGCTGCTCAAGCCCGCGTCCCCCGGTACCGGTGTGATCGCCGGTGGTCCGGTGCGCGCCGTGCTCGAGTGCGCCGGTATCCACGACGTGCTGTCGAAGTCGCTCGGCTCCGACAACCAGATCAACATCGTGCACGCGACCGTGGAGGCCCTCAAGGGCCTGCAGCGTCCCGAGGAGATCGCGGCCCGCCGTGGTCTGCCGCTCGAGGACGTCGCCCCCGCGGCTCTTCTCCGTGCGCGTGCCGGGGCGGGTGCGTAATCATGGCGCAGCTCAAGATTACGCAGGTCAAGTCCTACATCGGCAGCAAGCAGAACCACCGTGACACCCTGCGTTCCCTTGGTCTCAAGGGGATCAACACGCAGGTCGTCAAGGAGGACCGCCCCGAGTTCCGCGGCATGGTGCACACCGTCCGCCACCTCGTGACGGTCGAGGAGGTCGACTGATCATGGGTGAGCAGAACCCGCTCAAGATCCACAACCTCCGTCCGGCCCCCGGCGCCAAGACCGCCAAGACCCGTGTCGGTCGTGGTGAGGCGTCGAAGGGCAAGACGGCCGGTCGTGGTACGAAGGGTACGAAGGCCCGTTACCAGGTTCCGGAGCGCTTCGAGGGTGGCCAGATGCCCCTCCACATGCGTCTTCCGAAGCTGAAGGGCTTCAAGAACCCGTTCAAGACCGAGTTCCAGGTCGTGAACCTCGACAAGCTGGCCGCGCTGTACCCCGAGGGTGGCGAGGTCACCGTCGAGGGCCTGGTGGCCAAGGGCGCCGTTCGCAAGAACAGCCTCGTCAAGGTCCTCGGCCAGGGCGAGATCTCCGTGGCGCTGCAGGTGACGGTCGACGCCGTCTCCGGCTCCGCCAAGGAGAAGATCACCGCCGCCGGCGGTACCGTCACCGAGCTCGTCTGAACCCATCAGGCGTCTCGATGACTTGAGCGATCCCAACCGGGGATGCCCCACAAAAGGGGTATCCCCGGTTGGTCGTTCCAAGGGCATAGGTCCCGCCGGTAAGGTGGCCTGCGCTGCCCTCTTTCCCGGGTGTCTCACATGAGGCACTCTGGGCGGCGGTTCAGCGTTACCCACTTAGCCGTCCACTTATCAGTCGTCAGTCGAACCTCAAGACCGTCACCCTTGACGCAGTAGCGCGGGGGTCGCAGGAGGCACCGTGCTCACCGCGTTCGCCCGGGCGTTCAAGACGCCCGACCTGCGCAAGAAGCTGTTCTTCACGCTCGGCATCATCGTGGTGTACCGGCTCGGTACCCACATCCCCATTCCAGGCGTCGACTACAAGAACGTCCAGGAGTGTGTGGACCAGGCGTCCGGCAACCAGGGCCTGTTCGGCCTGGTCAACATGTTCAGCGGTGGCGCCCTGCTGCAGATCACGGTCTTCGCGCTCGGCATCATGCCGTACATCACGGCGAGCATCATTCTTCAGCTGCTGACCGTCGTGATCCCGCGCCTGGAAGCCCTCAAGAAGGAGGGCCAGGCCGGCACGGCGAAGATCACGCAGTACACCCGCTACCTGACCGTCGCGCTCGCCATCCTCCAGGGCACCGGTCTGGTGGCCACCGCCCGCAGCGGCGCCCTGTTCTCCGGCTGCACCGTCGCCGGCCAGATCGTGCCCGACCAGGCGATCTTCACCACCATCGTCATGGTGATCTGCATGACCGCCGGTACGGCCGTCGTCATGTGGCTCGGTGAGCTGATCACCGACCGCGGCATCGGCAACGGCATGTCGATCCTGATGTTCATCTCGATCGCCGCCACCTTCCCCTCCGCCCTGTGGGCCATCAAGGAGTCGGGCGACCTGGCGGGCGGCTGGATCGAGTTCGGCACCGTCATCCTCGTCGGCCTGGTCATGGTCGGCCTGGTGGTCTTCGTGGAGCAGGCCCAGCGCCGCATCCCGGTGCAGTACGCGAAGCGCATGATCGGCCGCCGCTCCTACGGCGGTACGTCGACGTACATCCCGCTCAAGGTGAACCAGGCGGGCGTCATCCCCGTCATCTTCGCCTCGTCGCTGCTCTACATCCCGGCGCTGATCGTCCAGTTCTCCGGCTCGACCTCGGGCTGGGCCGTCTGGATCCAGAAGAACCTCGCGGACACCGCGGCGACGCCGCACATCGTCCTGTACTTCTTCCTGATCGTCTTCTTCGCCTTCTTCTACGTGGCCATCTCGTTCAACCCCGAGGAAGTCGCGGACAACATGAAGAAGTATGGTGGCTTCATCCCGGGCATCCGGGCTGGCCGACCGACCGCTGAGTATCTGAGCTACGTACTCAACCGGATCACCTGGCCGGGTTCGCTGTACTTGGGTCTGATCGCTCTCGTCCCGACAATGGCGTTGGCTGGTTTCGGGGCAAACCAGAACTTCCCGTTCGGCGGCACCAGCATCCTGATCATCGTGGGTGTCGGTCTCGAGACGGTGAAGCAGATCGAGAGCCAGCTCCAGCAGCGCAATTACGAAGGGTTCCTCCGCTGATGCGAATCGTCCTCGTCGGGCCTCCGGGTGCCGGAAAGGGAACGCAGGCCACCCGCCTTGCCGAGACGCTGCACATTCCGCACATCTCCACGGGCGACCTGTTCCGCGCGAACATCAGCCAGCAGACCGAACTGGGCAAGCTCGCGAAGTCCTACATGGACGCCGGCAATCTCGTGCCGGACGAGGTCACCATCGCCATGGCGAAGGACCGCATGGAGCAGCCCGACGCCGAGGGCGGCTTCCTGCTGGACGGTTTCCCGCGCAACGTCTCCCAGGCCGAGGCGCTGGACGAGCTGCTCGAGACCGAGGACATGAAGCTCGACGCGGTGCTGGACCTGGAGGCCCCCGAGGACGAGGTCGTCAAGCGGATCGCCGGCCGGCGCGTCTGCCGCAACGACTCGGCCCACGTCTTCCACGTGACGTACACCCCGCCGAAGCAGGAAGGCGTCTGCGACGTCTGCGGCGGCGAGCTGTACCAGCGGGACGACGACTCCGAGGAGACGGTCCGCAAGCGGCTCGAGGTCTACCACACGCAGACCGAGCCGATCATCGACTACTACAAGTCGCAGGGCCTGGTCGCCACCATCGCGGCGACGGGCCCCGTGGACGAGGTCACCCGCCGTGCGCTGGAGGCGCTCAAGCGCGACCAGTAGTTCCCGACTCCGGCTGCAGCCGCGGTCCCCGCCCGGGGCCCGCGGCTGTGCTGTGCGGTGGGGGTGGCCCCCGCCCCGTATCGTTGGAAGCGTTCCCCAGACCCCCCGGTCCAGAAAGGCCGCAGCCCCCATGGTGCAGATCAAGAACCCCGAGCAGATCGCCAAGATGCGCGAGGCGGGGCTGGTCGTCGCCGCCATCCACGCGGCCACCCGCGAGGCCGCCGTGCCCGGCGCCACGACCAGGGACCTGGACCAGGTCGCCCGCAAGGTCCTCGCGGAGCACGACGCCAAGCCGAACTTCCTCGGTTACGGCGGCTTCCCCGCCACCATCTGCACCTCGGTGAACGAGGTCGTCGTCCACGGCATCCCGTCCGACGACGTGGTCCTGGGGGACGGCGACGTCATCTCCATCGACTGCGGCGCGATCATCGACGGCTGGCACGGCGACGCCGCCTACACCGCCTTCGTCGGCTCCGGTCACTCCCCGGAGCTGGTCGAGCTCTCCCGGGTGACCGAGGAGTCCATGTGGGCGGGCATCGCGGCCATGAAGCAGGGCAACCGCCTGGTGGACGTCTCCCGCGCCATCGAGACCTACATCCGCCGCCAGCCCAAGCCCGGCGGCGGCAAGTACGGGATCATCGAGGACTACGGCGGCCACGGCATCGGCACCGAGATGCACATGGACCCGCACCTGCTGAACTACGTCGACCGCAAGCGCGGCAAGGGCCCGAAGCTCGTCCCCGGCTTCTGCCTCGCCATCGAGCCGATGGTCTCCCTCGGCACCCCCCGCACCGAGGTCCTCTCCGACGACTGGACGGTCATCACCACGGACGGCACCTGGTCCTCCCACTGGGAGCACTCGGTGGCCCTGACCGAGCAGGGTCCCCTGGTCCTGACCGCCCCGGACGGGGGCAAGGCCAAGCTGGCGGAGCTGGGGATCACCGCGGCCCCGGACCCCCTTGCATAACGATCGCGTATCCGGGGCAGACTTCCTCGTTTCGCCTTTCCGGGTTCGCTGACGTAGACTGACTCGTCGGCTCACGTGTGCCCGCATGTCTGGTGGTTCGCCCCGGGGATGCGCCGCCCGCGGGAGCCGATCAAGGTAGTCGATTCGAAGGGCGAAGCGTGGCCAAGAAGCAAGGTGCCATCGAGATCGAAGGCACTGTCGTCGAGTCTCTTCCGAACGCCATGTTCAAGGTGGAGCTCCAGAACGGCCACCAGGTCCTGGCACACATCAGCGGCAAGATGCGTATGCACTACATCCGCATCCTCCCTGACGACCGGGTCGTGGTGGAGCTGTCTCCGTACGACCTGACGCGTGGACGGATCGTCTACCGGTACAAGTAGATCTTGCCCACGTCCCGTGCGCCCCGCGCGCGGGTCCGCCGGCAACTGACCCGGAGAACCTCACACCCATGAAGGTCAAGCCGAGCGTCAAGAAGATCTGCGACAAGTGCAGGGTGATCCGCCGTCACGGTCGGGTCATGGTCATCTGCGACAACCCGCGCCACAAGCAGCGCCAGGGCTGACGTCTGACCGTTCCCTCCGCGATTCGCATGACTTCGCGCGACGCGAGCTGAACATGTTCATACGCAGGACCCGGGTGAGCAATCGCCCGACACCCCCGGCTCGGAGGCCGGGGACCCGGTTCGTACCTCATACGGCGGCTGGGATCCGGTTCTGTGGAAGACCTCCGACAATCAACTGGAGCCATTGAATGGCACGCGTTTCCGGTGTTGACATCCCGCGCGAAAAGCGCGTGGAGATCGCCCTCACCTACGTGTTCGGCATCGGCCGGACGCTCTCGCAGCAGACGCTCGCCGCCACCGGCGTGGACCCGAACACCCGTGTTCGGGACCTCTCCGAGGAGCAGCTAGTCGCGATCCGCGAGTACGTCGACAACAACATCAAGACCGAGGGTGACCTCCGTCGCGAGATCCAGGCCGACATCCGCCGCAAGGTCGAGATCGGTACCTACCAGGGTCTCCGTCACCGTCGCGGTCTGCCCGTCCGCGGTCAGCGCACCAGCACGAACGCCCGCACCCGCAAGGGCCCGCGTCGCGCCATCGCCGGCAAGAAGAAGCCGGGCAAGAAGTAGTCCGCAGCGGACTCGCCGTCCAGCGGTCTTCGCTGTAGGACCGACCACCTCCCGTAGGAGAACGACATGCCCCCCAAGGGACGTCAGGGCGCGACCAAGAAGGTGCGCCGCAAGGAAAAGAAGAACGTCGCTCACGGCCACGCGCACATCAAGAGCACGTTCAACAACACGATCGTGTCCATCACGGACCCGACCGGCAACGTGATCTCCTGGGCCTCCGCCGGCCACGTCGGCTTCAAGGGCTCCCGGAAGTCCACGCCGTTCGCCGCGCAGATGGCCGCCGAGTCGGCTGCCCGCCGCGCGCAGGAGCACGGCATGCGCAAGGTCGACGTCTTCGTCAAGGGCCCGGGTTCCGGTCGTGAGACCGCCATCCGCTCCCTGCAGGCGACCGGCCTCGAGGTCGGCTCCATCCAGGACGTCACGCCCACCCCGCACAACGGCTGCCGTCCGCCGAAGCGTCGTCGCGTCTGATCTCGCCTCAGCGCTTCACCAGGGTTTCCCGGGCGGTACGGCTCTTTCGGGTCGTATCGCCCGTACCCTTGCAGTACTAGTCGGGCGTCAAATAGCGGGCGCCCCTGACTGAAGGATCACCACATGCTGATCGCTCAGCGTCCCTCGTTGACCGAAGAGGTCGTCGACGAGTTCCGCTCCCGGTTCGTCATCGAGCCGCTGGAGCCGGGCTTCGGCTACACCCTCGGCAACTCCCTCCGCCGGACCCTCCTGTCCTCGATCCCGGGTGCGGCGGTCACGTCCATCCGCATCGACGGTGTCCTGCACGAGTTCACCACCGTGCCGGGCGTCAAGGAGGACGTCACCGACCTGATCCTCAACATCAAGCAGCTGGTCGTCTCCTCGGAGCACGACGAGCCCGTCGTGATGTACCTGCGCAAGCAGGGCCCGGGTCTGGTCACCGCCGCCGACATCGCGCCCCCGGCCGGTGTCGAGGTGCACAACCCCGACCTCGTCCTGGCCACGCTCAACGCCAAGGGCAAGCTGGAGATGGAGCTGACCGTCGAGCGCGGTCGCGGCTACGTCTCCGCCGTGCAGAACAAGCAGGTGGGCCAGGAGATCGGCCGTATCCCGGTCGACTCGATCTACTCGCCGGTTCTCAAGGTCACGTACAAGGTCGAGGCCACGCGTGTCGAGCAGCGCACCGACTTCGACAAGCTGATCGTCGACGTCGAGACCAAGCAGGCCATGCGCCCCCGGGACGCCATGGCTTCCGCCGGTAAGACCCTCGTCGAGCTGTTCGGTCTCGCCCGCGAGCTGAACATCGACGCCGAGGGCATCGACATGGGCCCGTCCCCGACGGACGCCGCGCTCGCCGCCGACCTGGCGCTGCCGATCGAGGAGCTGGAGCTCACCGTTCGGTCGTACAACTGCCTCAAGCGCGAGGGCATCCACTCCGTGGGTGAGCTGGTCGCCCGCTCCGAGGCCGACCTGCTGGACATCCGCAACTTCGGTGCGAAGTCCATCGACGAGGTCAAGGCCAAGCTCGCGGGCATGGGGCTCGCGCTGAAGGACTCGCCTCCCGGGTTCGACCCGACCGCCGCCGCGGACGCCTTTGGCGCCGACGACGACGCGGACGCGGGCTTCGTGGAGACCGAGCAGTACTGAGCGCTCCGCGAGGAGGGCCGTATTGCGGGTGCGGGTGGACTGCGGCTGGTCGCGCAGTTCCCCGCGCCGCTTCCGGAGACGCCCCTTCGGGGCTGCCTCCGGATCTCTGACAGACAACCGTCTGCGCAGATACTGACTCCGGTACCTGATACGGCCGGGGCAGACACCTAGGAGAAACACCATGCCGAAGCCCACCAAGGGTGCCCGTCTGGGCGGCAGTGCCGCGCACGAGAAGCTGCTCCTCGCGAACCTGGCGAAGAGCCTCTTCGAGCACGGCCGCATCACCACCACCGAGGCGAAGGCGCGCAAGCTGCGTCCGTACGCCGAGCGTCTGGTCACCAAGGCGAAGAAGGGCGACCTTCACAACCGTCGTCAGGTGCTCCAGGTGATCACGGACAAGAGCATCGTCCACACGCTCTTCACCGAGATCGGCCCGCGCTACGAGAACCGTCCCGGTGGCTACACCCGGATCACCAAGATCGGTAACCGCCGTGGCGACAACGCGCCCATGGCCGTCATCGAGCTGGTCGAGGCGCTGACCGTGGCGCAGCAGGCCACCGGTGAGGCCGAGGCCGCGACCAAGCGTGCCGCCAAGGACGCCGAGGGCACCGAGGCTGCCGAGGCCAAGGTCGACACGGCCAAGGCCGACGACGAGGCTGCGGCCGAGGAGTCGAAGGACGCGTAGGCGTCTGCCGGGTGGCTGTGCGATCGCGGCTGCGGCTTCGTCGTAATCGTTCGCGCAGTTCCCCGCGCCCCTGGAGGGCGTTGCGGGTCCGTTCCTTTTCGGGGCGGGCCCGCTTTTTTCTTTGGTGAGAGGATCTCCGGGTGAGTGATGAAGCAGAGGCCGGGTTCGTGCGGGTGCGGCTGGATCTCTCCTACGACGGCGCCGAGTTCTCCGGGTGGGCCAAGCAGGCCGGGGGGCGGCGGACCGTGCAGGGGGAGATCGAGGACGCGTTGCGGACCGTCACCCGGTCGCGGGAGACGTACGAGCTGACCGTGGCTGGGCGGACCGACGCCGGCGTGCACGCGCGGGGGCAGGTCGCGCACGTCGATCTGCCGCGCGAGGTGTGGGCCGAGCACCACGTGAAGCTGCTCAAGCGGCTCGCCGGGCGGCTGCCCAGGGACGTGCGGGTGTGGGCGCTCAGGGAGGCGCCGAGCGGCTTCAACGCGCGGTTCTCGGCGCTCTGGCGGCGCTACGCCTACCGGGTCACCGACAATCCCGGCGGCGTCGACCCGCTGCTGCGCGGACACGTGCTGTGGCACGACTGGCCCCTCGACGCGGACGCCATGAACGAGGCCGCCCGCGGGCTGCTCGGCGAGCACGACTTCGCCGCCTACTGCAAGAAGCGGGAGGGGGCCACCACCATCCGGACGCTGCAGGAGCTGAGTCTCGTGCGGGGCGAGGACGGCATCGTCACCGCGACCGTGCGCGCCGACGCCTTCTGCCACAACATGGTGCGCTCCCTCATCGGGGCGCTGCTCTTCGTCGGCGACGGGCACCGTACGCCCGACTGGCCGGCGAAGGTGCTCGCCGCGGGCGTACGGGACTCCGCCGTGCACGTCGTGCGGCCGCACGGGCTGACCCTGGAGGAGGTCGGCTACCCGGCCGACGAGCTGCTGGCGGCCCGGAACAAGGAGGCGCGCAACAAGCGGTCGCTGCCGGGGACCGGCTGCTGCTGAGGCGGGCCGTCAGCCCTCCGCCGCCGCCGATGCCTGGGCCTCGCCGCGCCGGCGGATCTGCCGGAAGGCGAACTCGGCCAGGTCGTCACCGGCCCGGAACACCCCGGTGGACTTCTCCGTGACGTTCTCGCCGTCCGTGAAACCGGCGACCGTGAAGTAGGCGTAGCGGCCGTAGGAGTTGGTGGTGGAGCGGCAGATGGCGCCGGCGCAGAAGGACTTGACGCCGCCGCCGGACAGCGAGCGCACGATGCTCTCCTTGTCGGCGTCCTTCTTCGCCTTCGAAGCCTGAGCCTCGGTGTCGAAGACGGCCACGCCGACCGTCACGGCGGTGTCGCCCTTGGTGTAGGTGACGCGGAGCAGGCGCGTGCACTGGTTGGTGTCGAGGA
This sequence comes from Streptomyces sp. NPDC085944, assembly GCF_040686295.1. Taxonomy (NCBI): domain Bacteria; kingdom Bacillati; phylum Actinomycetota; class Actinomycetes; order Kitasatosporales; family Streptomycetaceae; genus Streptomyces; species Streptomyces sp. NPDC085944. The sequence goes on from NZ_JBFBJX010000001.1 coordinate 312,930, forward strand.
CCTTCGGCAGGGTGCCCTGGGCGGCGGAGCCGCAGGTGCGGGTGTCGGCCGTCGGCCCCTTCTTGTACACCGTCTCGCCCATGGTCAGCTGGGTGCCGGGGAAGAGCAGGTCCGGGCTGAGCGGGGCCTTGTCCTTCTTGGCGCTGGAGACGAAGTCCTTCGGGTCCAGCGGCGGCGGCGCGCTGGTCGGGGCGAAGGACGGCCGGGTGGCCGTGGCGCTGGGTATGTCCGCCGTCGAGGGGAGCTGCGAGGAGGGGCTGTCGGAGGCCTGGCCGGAACCGTTCGCCGAGACGACGGCCACCGCCACGGCCCCGGCTATCGCCACGGTGGCCAGCGCGCCGCCGCCGATGAAGAGCAGCCGGCGCCGCTTGGCACGGGCCTCGGAGGCCTCGGCGAGGGCGGCCCAGTCCGGGGTGTCGTCACTGTTCCCGCTGTTCCAGGGCTGCTGCGACTGCGGCTGCTGCGATTGCGGTGTCCAGGGATCCCACTGCGACTGAGGTCCCCCCTGCCCAAAGCTCATGGGCGGCATCTTAGACGGGCCTATGGGCGTGCTGGTGCCGGGACTTGGGGCCCGCAGGGCCTAGCGTTCCGTACATGCGGACGGGCAAAAGCGACATCTCCGGGTGGTTGGTGCGGCCGGCGGGCGGACATCTGTGGGCGGTGCTCGTGACGGTGCTGGCGGCGTCCGCCGCGCACGCGGCGCGGGCGACCCCGGACGGCGGGATGGACAACGCGATCGTGGTGCGGGCGGCCCGTACCTGGCTGGCCGGCGGCTCCCCGTACGACGATCCGCACTTCCTCTATCTGCCGAGCGCCGTCCTGGCCGCCGCCCCGCAGGCGCTGCTGCCCGGGGCCGTCCTGCGGGGGCTGGTGCCGTGCGCGGTGACGGCCCTGCTGGCGCTGGCCTGGGCCTGTGCGCTGCGGCTGCACCGGGTGCCGCTGGGCAGCCGGCTCGCGGCCCTCGGGCTGACCGGGCTCGCGCTGGGCTTCGCGCCGTTCGGGCACCTGGTGCGGCTCGGCAACTGGACGGTGACGGCGACGGTGGCGCTGCCGCTGGCCCTGCTGCTGGCGAGCCGGGGGCGCTGGACCGGGGCGGGGGCCGTCATCGGGGCGGCCGTGGCGCTCAAGCCGCTGCTCGCGCCGGTCGCCCTGCTCTTCCTCTTCGCCGGGCGGTGGCGGGCCCTGGGAGCCGCCGTTCTGGTGCCCGCGCTGGCCTCCGCCGCGGCGGCCCTGGCGATGCCCGACCCGGCGGGCTTCTTCACCCGCACCCTCCCCTTCCTGCTGCGTGGCGACGACGGCTTCGTACGGCTCTACGAGGCCTCCCCGGCGGCCGTGCTGCCTCGGCTCGGGGTGCCGGCGGCACTCGCGCAGGGGCTCGCGGTGGCGGCGGCGTGCGCGGGGGTGCTCTGCGCGTACCGGCGCTGGCGGCGCGCCGACCCCGGGCCGCTGCGGCTGGCGGAGACCGGCGCGGGGCTGATGCTCTCGGCCTTCCTGGTCTCCCGGCCGTCCTACGACCACTACCTGCTGGTCGCCCTGCCGCTGCTGCTCGCCGGGCTGCCGTACGCCGGGTCGGTGGCCCGCGGGGTGTGGTTCTGGATCGCCCTGGTGCCCCAGGTGCCGGGACTGACCTGGCCCTGGCTGGAGGGGGAGCGGCGGCGGGCCTTCCGGGACGCGTTCACGCTGTGTGTGCTGGCGGTGACGGTCGCCCGGCAGGCCGGGACCGGTGCGGCGGGCGCCGGGGGACGGGTGCCGCCGGGCCGGGCGCCGGAGCCCGAGCGCGCCCCCGCGGCCCCGTTTTGACCGGGCCGCCGGGGCCCGGGTATTCTGCACAGCTGTATGTGTATTGGCTTGCTCATTCTCACGTGAGGGGCCCTTACACCGGTCCACCGGGACCGATGACCAGCGACCTGCACGCGGTTTGCGTCACCGCGGTGCGGTCAGGGCTGTCGTGATCGTCTTCGGTGACCATGTCAGGACCACTCACTGAAGAAGCGAAGGCTACGAACCGTGCGTACGTACAGCCCCAAGCCCGGCGATGTGACGCGCCAGTGGCACGTCATCGACGCTCAGGACGTCGTCCTGGGTCGTCTCGCCACCACCGCTGCCACGCTGCTGCGCGGCAAGCACAAGCCGATCTACGCGCCGCACGTCGACGCTGGTGACTTCGTCATCATCATCAACGCCGACAAGGTGCACCTCTCCGGCAACAAGCGGACCCAGAAGATGGCGTACCGCCACTCCGGCTACCCGGGCGGCCTGCGCTCCGTGCGCTACGACGAGCTGCTCGACAAGAACCCGGAGAAGGCCGTCGAGAAGGCCGTCAAGGGCATGCTCCCGAAGAACTCCCTGGGCCGTCAGATGCTCTCGAAGCTGAAGGTCTACAAGGGTGACCAGCACCCGCACGGCGCGCAGCAGCCGCAGCCGTTCGAGATCACCCAGGTCGCGCAGTAAGTCCGGCCACCCCCTAAGACTGAAGAGAATCTGAGGAGCATCGTGGCCGAGACCACTGCCGAGCAGCCGCTCGAAGAGCTTGACATCGACAGCTACACCACCGAGTCCGAGGTCCCCGTCGAGGGCGAGTACACCTCGGAGTCCCTGGCCTCCGCGTTCGGCGAGCCCCAGCCGGCCGCCGGCCTGGGCCGCCGCAAGAACGCCATCGCCCGTGTCCGGATCGTCCCGGGCACCGGCAAGTGGAAGGTCAACGGGCGCACGCTCGAGGACTACTTCCCGAACAAGGTGCACCAGCAGGAAGTCAACGAGCCCTTCAAGGTGCTCGAGCTCGACAACCGCTACGACGTCATCGCCCGCATCTCGGGCGGCGGCGTCTCCGGTCAGGCCGGTGCGCTCCGTCTCGGTGTCGCGCGTGCGCTGAACGAGGCGGACGTCGACAACAACCGCGGTCCCCTCAAGAAGGCCGGCTACCTGACCCGTGACGACCGTGCGGTCGAGCGGAAGAAGGCCGGTCTGAAGAAGGCCCGCAAGGCTCCGCAGTACAGCAAGCGCTAAGTCGTACCGGCTGGTCCGGCTGTACTCCGAACGCCCCGGCGGCACGCCACTGTGCTGCCGGGGCATTCGTTTATCCCTGCCGTTGGGCGTATAACGGCACAAGACGTTCTAAGGCTTATGTGATCGATGGTCGGGCGCCGCGCGCCCGGGCCTTCGGGAGCCGACTGCGTGGGCCGCACTCATCGTCAGCCGCTTCCGGAATTGACGTTTCCTCAGGAGGACAAGTGGGACGACTCTTCGGCACGGACGGTGTGCGCGGTGTCGCCAACGCGGATCTGACGGCCGAGCTGGCGCTCGGCCTCTCCGTCGCCGCGGCGCACGTACTGGCCGAGGCGGGCACCTTCGCCGGGCACCGCGCGACCGCGGTGGTCGGCCGGGACCCGCGCGCCTCCGGGGAGTTCCTGGAGGCCGCCGTGGTCGCGGGCCTGGCCAGCGCCGGCGTGGACGTGCTGCGGGTCGGCGTACTGCCGACGCCCGCGGTGGCCCACCTCACCGGCGCGCTCGGCGCCGACCTCGGCGTGATGCTGTCCGCCAGCCACAACGCCATGCCCGACAACGGCATCAAGTTCTTCGCCCGCGGCGGCCACAAGCTCGCCGACGAGCTGGAGGACCGCATCGAGGCCGTCTACGCCGAGCACCGCACCGGCGCCCCCTGGGACCGCCCGACCGGCGCCGGCGTCGGCCGCGTCCGCGACTACGACGAGGGGCTCGACCAGTACGTCGCCCACCTCGTCGGCGTCCTGCCGAACCGTCTCGACGGGCTGAAGATCGTCCTCGACGAGGCGCACGGCGCGGCCTCCCGGGTCTCCCCGGAGGCGTTCGCGCGGGCCGGAGCCGAACTGGTCACCATCGGCGCGGTGCCCGACGGCCTCAACATCAACGACGGCTGCGGCTCCACCCACCTCGACCTGCTCAAGGCCGCCGTCGTCGAGCACGGCGCCGACCTCGGCATCGCCCACGACGGCGACGCCGACCGCTGCCTGGCCGTGGACCACACCGGTGCGGAGGTCGACGGCGACCAGATCCTCGCCGTGCTCGCGCTCGCGATGCGGGAACGGGAGGCGCTGCGCTCGGACACCGTCGTCGCGACCGTCATGTCCAACCTGGGCTTCAAGCTCGCCATGGAGCGCGAGGGCATCCGGTTCGTGGCGACCTCGGTCGGCGACCGGTACGTCCTGGAGGAGATGAAGGAGCACGGCTACGCCCTGGGCGGCGAGCAGTCCGGCCACGTCATCATCCTCGACCACGCCACCACCGGTGACGGCACGCTGACCGGCCTGATGCTGGCGGCGCGGGTCGCGCAGACCGGCCGTACGCTGCGGGACCTGGCGTCCGTGATGGAGCGGCTGCCGCAGGTGCTGGTCAATGTGCCGGACGTGGACAAGTCGCGGGTGACGAGCTCCGCCGAGCTGGCCACGGCGGTTGCGGAGGCGGAGCGGGAGCTCGGCAGCACCGGGCGGGTACTGCTGCGTCCCTCGGGGACGGAGCCCTTGGTGCGGGTGATGGTGGAGGCTGCCGACATCGAGCAGGCTCGGGCTGTTGCGGGGCGGCTGGCGGATTCGGTGAAGTCGGCGCTGGGGTAGTTTTCACGGGGCGGGTTCGGCGTGGGGGATGGTGTGTGATGCGGGCTGCGGGTTTCGCCGTGGCTGGTCGCGCAGTTCCCCGCGCCCCTTGGGGGGTCGGCCCGGCCCGGCGTTCGAAGATGGCCGTCCGTCAGGAGTTCTCCGGCTTCGTCAGTCTTGAGCGCCGAGTCGACCACAAAGCCTTCTGGGTCAGCAGGGTCAGGGTTCCCGCGACCACGATGCCCGCCAGGTTGAGCAGGAGTTGTTCGGTGGAGCCCACCGTCTGCTTCGTGTCGCCGAAGCTCAGGGCCACGGCCGCGTTCGCGGCGGCCGGGACCGTGGTGACCGAGATGGCGACGCCCACCAGGGCGCCGGACTTCGCCGAGGTGAGGGACAGCGTGCCCGCGATGCCGGCGAGGATCGCCACCACGAAGGAGAAGGCGTCCGGGGCGTAGACGAAGCCGGTGTTGGGCCGGTCGCCCTCCAGCTTGCCCTCGCTGAACTGGCCGAACCCGTCCATGATCCAGCTGAAGCCCACCGTCACCGCCATCGCCACCGCGAAGCCCACCAGCAGGGCGATCAGGGAACGCAGGGCGAGGCGCGGTGCCTTCTGGACGATCGCCGTGCAGATCCCGGCGAGGGGGCCGAACTCGGGGCCGACCGCCATCGCGCCCACGATCAGGATCGCGTTGTCGAGGACCACGCCGCAGGCCGCGATCATCGTGGCCAGCGTGATGAAGGCGACGTAGGTGAGGGAGAGCGTCGACTCCTCGTGGGTCGCCTCCTCCAACTGCTCCCACAGCACGGCGTCGGCGGCCTCGCCGGGCGCGTCCCGCTCCGCCCGGTCGGCGCGCTCGGACAGCGACAGGTCGATGTTCTCGGCGGTGATGGCACCGCAGCTTTCGAGGTCCAACGCCCGCAGCCGGTTGATGAGTTCGTCACCGGCCTCGCGGGCCACGTCGCACATGACGACGTCGCCCTGGGGTTCGCGGGCGGCGCCCGGCAGGACGACCAGGTGGGTGGTGCCGACCGTACGGTCGATCATGCGGACCACCTCGTCGGTGCGGTCGGCCGGGGTGATCAGGCGCAGATGCAGCATGGCGGCAGCGTAGCCAGGCGGGGCGGCGCGTCTGATCGGTGCGACGGGAGCGGCCTCAACGCCACCGGTCCGTGATCATCAGGTGATCTGCGAACGCTACCGTTCAGGGCGCATTGGCCGAGGTGAGAGGGGCCTGGTGATGAACCGGAGTCGTATGCGGGCGCGAACCGCACTGTCGGTGGCGTGCGTCTGGGCGGCGACGAGCGGTACGGCCGTCGCGGCGACCGGCGCCGCGCTGCCGTGGGACGGGGGCCGGACGGCGGCGGCCGTGGCGGTGACGCGGCAGGCCGCCGCACAGGAACTCGCCGTCTGGGACGCACGACGGGAAGCGGCCTACCAGGAGGCCGTGCGCGAGGCCGTGTCCCGGGCTCGGGAGTGGAAGGCCGCGGCGCTGGGCGCCGGTTCGGCCACCGTCTTTGAACCGGGCCGGGGGCAGGACGGCGTTTCGGCGGGGGCGGCGGCTCACGACGGATCGGCGGCGGGGGGTTCCACTGCGACGGGCAGTGGGTCCGGGTCCGACCTGGCCGCCCGGATCCAGGACGCGCTCGACACGCCCCACCCGCGCCCCGAGAGCACGCCCGAGGTGGATCCGGAGCTCCAGCAGGCGGTCGAGGACTCCTTCACCGACCCGGTCGGGGAAGTCACCTACAGCCCCGCCCCCTGACCGGCGCGGACGGCCGGGCTCACAGCTTGCGCAGGCTCAGGCGCTGCACCTTGTGGTCGGGGCCCTTGCGCAGCACCAGGGTGGCCCGGCCCCGGGTGGGGGCCACATTCTCCACCAGGTTGGGCTTGTTGATGGTGCGCCAGGTGGTGCGGGCGTAGTCGAGGGCCTCCTCCTCCGACACCTGCGTGTACTTGCGGAAGTACGAGGACGGGTTCTGGAAGGCGGTCGCGCGCAGCTTGCGGAAGCGGTTGAGGTACCAGCGCTCGATGTCCTCGGTGCGCGCGTCGACGTACACGCTGAAGTCGAAGTAGTCGGCCAGACCGACCCTGGTGCGGCCGTCCTTGCCGGGCAGCGCGGGCTGGAGCACGTTCAGGCCCTCGACGATCAGGATGTCGGGGCGGCGGACCACCAGCCGCTGGTCCGGGACGATGTCGTAGATGAGGTGGGAGTAGACCGGCGCGGTCACCTCCGACTTGCCCGCCTTGATGTCGGCGACGAACCGGGTCAGCGCCCGGCGGTCGTACGACTCGGGGAAACCTTTCCGCGACATCAGGCCGCGCGCCTCCAGCTCCCGCGTCGGCAGCAGGAAGCCGTCCGTGGTGACCAGCTCCACGCGCGGGTGCTCGGGCCAGCGCGACAGCAGCGCCTGGAGCAGGCGGGCGACGGTGGACTTGCCGACCGCGACCGAGCCGGCGACCCCTATGACGAAGGGGGTGCCGGACTGGGAGCCCTGCTCGCCGAGAAAGGTGTTCAGCGCGCCGCGCAGGCCGTCGGTGGCGCCGACGTAGAGGTTGAGCAGCCGGGAGAGCGGGAGGTAGATGTCCCGCACCTCGTCGAGGTCGATGACGTCGCCGAGACCGCGCAGCTTCTCGACCTCCTCGGCGGTCAGCGGCAGCGGCGTCTTGTCGCGCAGCGCGCTCCACTCGGGGCGGGTGAGGTCGACGTAGGGAGTCGCCTCCGGCCGCTGCCGGTGGGCGCTCCGGGATATCGAGGGGACCGGAGAGATCACAGTCCATTGTTAACGGAGTACGAACGGGGCGGCAGGTGGGGTGCGTCACGCCCCGGTGAGATCACGGTCGGGTTTCGGTCGGCCTGTTTCGATCGTACGTGCGATTGCCGTAGGTAAGGTACGGGCAAAGTCGACCGGATCCGAACGCCGATGTCGACGCGAATCCCCAAACTCCGACGCGACCGGACGTGGTCCGACTCGGCCACGTCCCCACGCGCCTCCGACGAAAGAGTGCCGACGTGAGTTCGACCGCTGTCCGCCGCACCGTCCTCGCGGCGTCCGCCGCCGCCCTGGCCCTGCTCGCCACCGCCTGCGGCGGCTCCTCCGACGACGACGGTTCGGCCGGTGACGACAAGGCGAAGGCGGAGCAGTCCGTCCCGGCGGGCGAGGCCGGCCCGTCCGCCCCCGCGGGCGAGGCGCTGACCGCCGCCGAGCTGGAGAAGGTCGCCCTCGCCCAGGCCGACGTGAAGAACGGCGAGGTCGCCACCGAACTGTCGGCGGACGACAAGGTGGCCAAGAGCGAGATCTCGACGGACGACAAGGCCTGTCTGCCGCTCGTCCACGTCCAGGGTGCCCTGGCCCAGGGCGAGCCGGCGGCAAACGTGCAGCGCTCCTGGCAGGGGCAGACTCAGTCGCCCTCCGAGAGCAAGGGCCCGGACGGCCAGGACATGACCGACGTCGACGTGAACAAGATCCTGCTGAACGTCGCCTCCTACGCGGACGGCGGCGCCGAGCAGGCGATGGCGGGGCTGAAGACGGCCGTCGAGAAGTGCGCGGGCGGCTTCGAGACCACCGTGGGCAGCGACAGGATGCGGGTCACCGAGGTGAGCGGCGTGGACCGCCTCAAGGCCGGTGACGAGGGGCTCACCGTCAACCTCGGTGTGGCCACCGGCGGGGACGACAGCGGACTCATGAAGCTCGTCGCGGTCCGCAAGGGCTCCACCCTCGCCACCTTCAGCGTGGTCAACCTCTCCGCGATGATGACCGGCGCGGACTTCGAGGTCCCCTCGGACGTCGTCGACGCCCAGGTCGCCAAGCTCGGCTGAGGCGCCGGAGTCGGGCGGGCGGCGTTCGTACCCCGGTGGGAATTTCCGATTTCGGGCACAGAACGGCCCCTTCTGGATCGCTGCACCGCCGATCTTGCTCGTAGGCTGCCGCGTATGTGCGGAATCGTGGGATACGTAGGGCCTCAGTCGGCACTCGACGTCGTGATGGCCGGACTGAAGCGGCTCGAGTACCGGGGATACGACTCGGCGGGCGTCGCCGTGCTCGCGGACGGCGGCCTCGCCACCGCCAAGCGGGCCGGCAAGCTCGTCAACCTCGACAAGGAACTGTCCGAGCACCCGCTGCCGTCCGCCGCCACCGGCATCGGCCACACCCGCTGGGCCACCCACGGCGGGCCCACCGACGCCAACGCCCACCCGCACCTCGACAACGCGGGCCGGGTCGCCGTGGTCCACAACGGCATCATCGAGAACTTCGCACCGCTGCGGGCCGAGCTGGCGGAGCGCGGCCACGCGCTGGGTTCGGAGACCGACACGGAGGTCGTCGCCCACCTGCTCGCCGAGGAGTACTCCGGCTGCGCCGACCTCGCCGAGGCGATGCGGCTGGTGTGCCGGCGGCTGGAAGGCGCGTTCACGCTGGTCGCGGTGCACGCGGACGCGCCGGACGTGGTGGTGGGCGCCCGCCGCAACTCGCCGCTCGTGGTGGGCGTGGGGGAGGGCGAGTACTTCCTCGCCTCGGACGTCGCGGCCTTCATCGCCCACACCCGGGACGCCGTCGAACTGGGCCAGGACCAGGTCGTCGAACTGCGGCGGGACGGCGTCACGGTCACCGCCTTCGACGGCACCCCGGCCGACGTCCGCTCCTACCACGTCGACTGGGACGCCTCGGCCGCGGAGAAGGCAGGTTACGCCTCCTTCATGCTCAAGGAGATCGCCGAGCAGCCGAAGGCCGTCGCCGACACCCTGCTCGGCCGCGTCGACGCCTCCGGCACGCTGAGCCTGGACGAGGTGCGCATCCCCGCCGGAGTGCTCCGGGAGGTCGACAAGGTCGTCGTCGTCGCCTGCGGCACGGCCTTCCACGCCGGGCTGATCGCCAAGTACGCCATCGAGCACTGGACGCGGATCCCCTGCGAGGTGGAGCTGGCCAGCGAGTTCCGCTACCGCGACCCGATCCTCGACCAGCAGACCCTGGTCGTCGCGATCTCCCAGTCCGGCGAGACCATGGACACCCTGATGGCCCTGCGCCACGCCCGGGAACAGGGCGCCCGGGTCCTCGCCATCTGCAACACCAACGGCTCGACCATCCCCCGCGAGTCCGACGCCGTGCTCTACACCCACGCGGGCCCCGAGGTCGCCGTCGCCTCCACCAAGGCCTTCCTGACCCAGCTGGTGGCCTGCTACCTGGTCGCCCTCTACCTGGGCCAGGTGCGCGGCACCAAGTACGGCGACGAGATCCGCGACGTGGTCCGCGACCTGTCCGGCATCTCCGGCGCCGTCGAACGGGTCCTGGGGACCATGGACCCCGTACGGGAACTGGCCCGCTCCCTCGCCCACAAGAACACGGTGCTCTTCCTCGGCCGGCACGTCGGCCACCCCGTCGCCCTCGAAGGCGCCCTCAAGCTGAAGGAGCTGGCGTACATGCACGCCGAGGGCTTCGCGGCGGGTGAGCTGAAGCACGGGCCGATCGCGCTGATCGAGGAGGACCTGCCGGTCGTGGTCGTGGTGCCGTCCCCGCGCGGCCGCTCGGTCCTGCACGACAAGATCGTGTCCAACATCCAGGAGATCCGCGCCCGCGGCGCCCGCACCATCGTCATCGCCGAGGAGGGCGACGAGGCGGTCGTCCCCTACGCCGACCACCTCGTCCGCGTCCCGGCCACCCCGACGCTGCTCCAACCCCTGGTGGCCACGGTGCCGTTGCAGGTCTTCGCCTGCGAGCTGGCGACGGCCCGCGGCAACGAGGTGGACCAGCCGCGCAACCTGGCGAAGTCGGTGACGGTGGAGTAGCCCCGGAGGGTCCCTCAGGCGCCGGTGCCGGGCAGCACGGTGACGACCCGGAAGCGTTCCAGGACCGCCGGTGTCGTGTCGTCCACCGTGAACCCCGGGTCGCCCAGCGCCGCGCGCATCTCCTCGCCGTGCCGGAACCGCTCGTGGTCCGCGCGCCCCTCGGCCACGCTCGTGTGTCCCCCGCCCTCGTCGACCGCGTGGGCGGGGTCCACCTCGACCGGCGGGACGACGCGGACCTGTGTCACCTCGATGACGGCGACCGGGCGGCCGGACGCGTCGACGACCACCTCACGGTGCCCGGACCGCGGCAGCGGATCGCCGTCGTGCTCGGAGTCGGCGACCAGACCCGTCGTCGAGGTCTTCGAACCGTCGAGGACCGCGGCGACCAGCCGGTCGCGCAGCGGGCCGGGGAACGCGAACTCCGCCCGGGGGAGCGCGTCGAGGTCCGGGTCCGGGGCCGGTGCGGCGGCCATGTGCTCACCGTACCGGCGCGGCCCGCACCCGGGCCCGCGGTCTCATCCGCCCCGCACGTCCCGCCAGGCCCGCGGGATCGCCTCCGCCACGTCGTGCGCCCCCGCGGGCGCGCCCTGTGCCGCGAAGCGGCCCGCGAGGCCGTGGAGGTGGGCGCCCGCGCTCCCCGCGTCCACCGCCGACAGGCCCGCCGCCAGCAGTGAGCCCGCCAGGCCGGACAGCACGTCCCCGCTGCCCGCCGTGGCGAGCCACGAGGTCCCCGTCGCGTTGACCCGGACGGGACCGCCCCGCGCGCCGGCCACCAGCGTCGTCGAGCCCTTCAGCAGCACCGTCGCGCCGTACCGCGCCGCCAGCTCACGCACCGAGGCCAGCCGGTTCCCCTCGACCTCCTCCCGGGCCACCCCGAGCAGCGCCGCCGCCTCCCCGGCGTGCGGGGTCATCAGCGTCGGTGCCCTGCGCGTCCGTACGGCGTCCGCGTCGGCCAGGCGCAGGCCGTCCGCGTCGATCAGCACCGGCACCTCCGCCGCCAGCACCTGGGCCACCGTCGCCGCGTCGTCACCCGCCCCCGGCCCGACCACCCACGCCTGCACCCGCCCCGCCCGCTGCGGCCCCCGGTCGGACACGAGCGTCTCCGGGAAGCGGGCGATCACCGCGTCCCCCGCCGGCCCGACGTACCGCACCGCCCCGGCCCCGCCCCGCAGCGCGCCCGCGACGGCGAGTACCGCCGCGCCGGGGTAGCGGGCCGAGCCGGCCGCGATGCCCACGACCCCGCGCCGGTACTTGTCGCTCTCGGCCGCCGGCACCGGCAGCAGGCGGGCCACGTCCGCGTGCTGCAACGCCTCCAGTTCCGCCCCCTCGCGAGGCAGCGGCAGGCCGATGTCCACCAGCCGCACCGACCCGGCGTACTCCCGCGCCGGATCGATCAGCAGACCCGGCTTGTGCGCCCCGAACGTCACCGTCAGGTCGGCCCGCACCACGCCCCCCGGGACCCGGCCGGTGTCCGCGTCGACGCCGCTCGGCAGGTCGACGGCGACCACGGTGGCCCGGGAGCGCGCGGCCGCGTCCGCCAGCGGTACGGCCTCCTTCCGCAGGCCGCCCTTGCCGCCGATCCCGACGATGCCGTCCAGGACCAGGTCGGCCCGCGCGATCCGTTCCGCCGCCGCGGCCGAGGCCGCCCCGTCGTCCAGTGTCCGGCCGCCCGCCCGGCGCAGCGCCCCGAGCCCGCCGCCGTGCGCCCGCTCCGGCGCGAGCAGCACCGCCGTCACGCCCGCGCCCCGCCGGGCCAGCCGCGCGCCCGCGTACAGGGCGTCGCCGCCGTTGTCACCGCTGCCGACCAGCAGCACCACCCGGCTGCCGTAGACCCGCCCGGCCACCCGGCCCAGCACCTGGGCGCAGGCGGCGGCCAGCCCGGCCGCGGCCCGTTGCATCAGCGCCCCCTCCGGCAGCCGTGCCATCAGCTCCCGTTCGGCGTTCCTGACCGTTTCCACGCTGTACGCAGTCCGCATGCCGTCGAGTCTTCCCCGTACGCCGGGAACACGCACGGCCCGAGCCCCGCCGTCCTCCGGGACGCGCGATGGGGGACAGTGGTCCCATGACGGGCGGTGACGACGAGACGGCACAGGTGATGACCTCGCTCGGGGCCCGTCTGCGCGCCATCCGGCAGGCCCGCGGGCTCACCCTGGCCCAGCTCGCCGCCGTCACCGGCATCTCCGTGAGCACCCTGTCCCGGCTGGAGTCGGGGCGGCGCGAGCCGGGGCTGCGGCACCTGCTGCCGCTGGCCCGGGAGCACCGGCTGCCCCTGGACGAACTCGTCGGCTCGCGGACCGGCGACCCCCGCGTCCACCCCCGCCCCTTCACCCGGCACGGACAGACGTGGGTCCCGCTCACCCGCAACCCGAACGACGGTCTGCACGCCTACAAACAGATCCTCCCCGCCCCGGCCACCCCGCGGAACGAGTGGACCCCTCGCCCGGCGCAGGGCTCGCACGAGGGCCACGAGTGGCTCTACGTCCTCTCCGGCCGTCTCCTCCTCGCCCTCGGCGAGCACGACCTCGTGCTGACGGCGGGGGAGACGGCGGAGTTCGACACCCGCGTCCCGCACGGCATCGCCAACGCCGGGGACCGGCCCGTGGAGTGGATCGCCCTCTACGGCGCCCAGGGCGAACGCATGCACATCCGGGTCCGCCCGACCGCGGACTGACCGCACCGCGGGCTGCGGGACCGGGCTGCGGTACGGCGGCCCACACCGCGGTCACGGGTCCGGCTCACACCGCGGTCACGGGTCCGGGCCGTCCTGCCACGGGTCCGGGCCGTCCGGTCATGGGCTCGGGGCACCTGGCCGCCGTGGTCCGGGGCGCCTGGCCGCCACGGAGGGCCGACCGTCCGGCCACGGGGTCGCCGCCGCGCCCCGTCCGTCGCCCCCCGGCTTCCGTGCCCCGTCCGTCGCCCCCCGGCTTCCGTGCCCCGTCCGTCGCCCCCCGGCTTCCGTGCCCCGTCCGTCGCCCCCGTCTCCTGCGCCCCGTCCGTCGCCCCCGTCTCCCGCGTTCCGTCCCCCGCCCCCGTCTCCCGTGCCCCGTCCGTCGCCCTTCGTCTCCCGCGCCCCGTCCGTCGCCCCCGCCTCCCGCGTTCCGTCCCCCGCCCCGGCCTCGTCCGTCGCGCCGGTTCGCCGTCCTGGTCCGCCGTGCCTGTGGACGGCTTGGGGCCGTGCTCGCTCCTCGACGTCGCCGAGGCCGGTCTGTACGGCTTGGGGTCGTGCTGGCCCGTCGATGCCGGCGGGGTCGGTCTGTGGACGGCTCCGGGCCGTGCTCGCCCCTCGGCGCCGACGACGAGCCCGCCGTGGCCCGGTCCGCCGAACGCCCTAGCCCTCCGCGATCACCACCGCCGACGCGATCCCCGCGTCGTGGCTCAGGGACACGTGCCACGACGCCACGCCCAGCTCAGCCGCCCGCGCCGCCACCGTCCCCGTCACCCGCAGCCGGGGCTGCCCGCTGTCCTCGACGTACACCTCCGCGTCCGTCCACAGCAGTCCCGCCGGTGCGCCCAGCGCCTTGGCCAGCGCCTCCTTCGCCGCGAAGCGGGCGGCGAGCGAGGCGACGCCCCGGCGCTCACCGCTGGGCAGCAGCAACTCGCTCTCCACGAAGAGCCGCCCCGCCAGGGCCGGCGTGCGCTCCAGCGACGCCCCGAACCGCTCGACCTCGGCCACGTCGATCCCGACCCCGATGATGCTCATGCCGGAACCCTAGCCACTGCCGGGCGGTGGCGAACCGGGGCGCCCGGTGCTCTGAGAGACTGGGGCACGATGAGCGAGACACCTGCTCGGCCGGACGCGGTACTGCGTGCCCGGGCCGAGATCGACCTGGCCGCCCTGCGGGCCAACGTCCGCGCGCTGCGCGAACGGGCCCCCGGGGCGGCTCTCATGGCCGTCGTCAAGGCGGACGCCTACGGCCACGGCGCGCTCCCCTGCGCCCGCGCCGCCGTCGGGGCCGGCGCGAGCTGGCTCGGCACCGCCACCCCGCAGGAGGCCCTCGCCCTGCGGTCGGCGCAGGCCGGACTGCCGGACGACGTACGGATCATGTGCTGGCTGTGGACGCCGGGCGGGCCCTGGCGGGAGGCGGTCGAGGCCCGTCTCGACGTGTCCGTCAGCGCTCTGTGGGCCATGGAGGAGCTCGTCGCGGCGGCCCGGGCGGCCGGCGTGCCCGCGCGCGTGCAGCTGAAGGCCGACACCGGCCTCGGACGGAACGGCTGCCAGCCCGGCGCGGACTGGGAAGAGCTGGTCGGGGCCGCGCTGCGGGCCGAGGCGGAGGGGCTGCTGCGAGTCACCGGGCTGTGGTCCCACTTCGCCTGCGCCGACGAGCCGGGCCACCCCTCCATCGCCGCGCAGCTCACCCGTTTCCTGGAGATGACGGCCTACGCCGAGCGGCAGGGACTGCGCCCCGAGGTGCGGCACATCGCCAACTCGCCCGCCACCCTCACCCTTCCCGACACCCACTTCGACCTCGTACGCCCCGGCATCGCGATGTACGGCGTCTCGCCCAGCCCCGAGATCGGCACCCCGGCCGACTTCGGGCTGCGCCCCGCGATGACGCTGTCCGCCTCCCTGGCCCTGGTCAAGCAGGTCCCCGGCGGCCACGGGGTCAGCTACGGGCACCACTACGCCACCCCCGGCGACACCACCCTCGGCCTCGTCCCGCTCGGCTACGCGGACGGCATCCCCCGCCACGCCTCCTCCACCGGCCCCGTCCTGGTCGACGGCAAGTGGCGCACGGTCGCGGGGCGGATCGCGATGGACCAGTTCGTCGTCGACCTGGGCGGCGACCGGCCCGAACCGGGCGCCGAGGCCGTGCTGTTCGGTCCCGGCGACCGCGGCGAGCCCACCGCCGAGGACTGGGCCCAGGCGGCGGGCACCATCGCGTACGAGATCGTCACCCGGATCGGAACCCGCGTTCCGCGCGTCTACGTCAACGAGTGACAGGGCGTACCGACGCGCGTCCAGGTGAGAAGGCGACGAGCAGCGGGTGGCGCACAGCGGCCCGGTGAACCGGCGAAGAGGAGCGGTACACGTGAGCGAGAGCAGCGGGGAGGCCGTCGCTGCGGCCGTCGCCTCCGCCACGGAGGCCGCAGGCGGCGGCTGGCGCCGGGCGACCGGCATCGCCGGGGTCGCGATAGGCGTGGTCGCGGCGGGCGCCGCGGCCGGCGTGGCGATAGAACGGCTCACCGTCGGCCGGGGAATGCGCCAGAAGGCCCGCCTCGCCCTCGACTCGGCGGGCCCGTACGGCGGACTGCGCGGCACCCCCGCCAGGGCGTACGCGGAGGACGGCACCGAGCTGTACTACGAGGTCGACGAGGTCGATCCGGCGGTCGACGCCGAGATCCACCGCGCCCCGCGCCGCAGGCGGCTGTTCGGCCGCAAGGCGCCCGCGCCCGTCACCGTCGTCTTCAGCCACGGCTACTGCCTCAACCAGGACTCCTGGCACTTCCAGCGGGCGGCCCTCAGGGGCGTCGTCCGCACCGTCCACTGGGACCAGCGCAGCCACGGACGATCCGGGCGGGGCGTGGCCCAGACCCGGGACGACCGGCCGGTCAGCATCGAGGAACTGGGCCGCGACCTCAAGGCCGTCATCGACGCGGCCGCGCCCGAGGGCCCGCTCGTGCTGGTCGGGCACTCCATGGGCGGCATGACCATGATGGCGCTGGCCGACGCCTTCCCCGACCTGGTCCGCGAGCGCGTCGTCGGCGTCGCCCTCGTCGGCACGTCGTCCGGACGGCTGGGTGAGGTCAACTTCGGGCTGCCGGTGGCCGGCGTCAACGCGGTGCGGCGGGTGCTGCCGGGCGTGCTGAAGGCGCTGGGGCAGCGGGCCGAGCTGGTGGAGAAGGGGCGGCGGGCGACGGCCGACCTGTTCGCGGGGATCATCAAGCGGTACTCGTTCGCGTCCCGGGACGTCGACCCGGCCGTGGCCCGGTTCGCCGAGCGGATGATCGAGTCGACGCCGATCGACGTCGTCGCCGAGTACTACCCGGCCTTCAACGACCACGACAAGACCGAGGCCCTCGCCCACTTCGCCGACCTTCCGGTGCTGGTCCTGGCCGGGGTGCGGGACCTGGTGACGCCGAGCGAGCACAGCGAGGCGATCGCCGGCCTGCTCCCGGACGCGGAGCTGGTCCTGGTCCCCGACGCGGGGCACCTGGTGATGCTGGAGCACCCGGAGCTGGTCACCGACCGCCTCGCCGACCTGCTCGCCCGCGCGGGCGCGGTGCCGGCAGCGGCTAACGTGGACGGTTATGGAAGCACCAGCAGCGCAGGGCCCGGCTGAGCCCTCCGGTCACTCCTCCGGCTCGTCCGCCGACGTCGAGATCACCGTCACCTCCCCCGAGCAGATGCGGGAACTGGGCCGCAGACTCGCCAAACTGCTGCGCGCCGGCGACCTGGTGATGCTCAGCGGCGAGCTGGGCGCGGGCAAGACGACCCTGACCCGCGGTCTCGGCGAGGGCCTCGGCGTGCGCGGTGCCGTCACCTCCCCGACCTTCGTGATCGCCCGCGTGCACCCCTCGCTCGGCGACGGACCGCCGCTCGTCCACGTGGACGCCTACCGGCTGTCCGGCGGCCTGGACGAGATGGAGGACCTCGACCTCGACGTCTCCCTGCCCGACTCGGTGATCGTGGTCGAGTGGGGCGAGGGCAAGGTCGAGGAACTGACCGAGGACCGGCTGCGGGTCCGCATCGACCGGGCCGTCGGCGACACCGCGGACGAGGTGCGGCACGTGACGGTCACCGGACTCGGCGAGCGGTGGGCCACCGCCGACGTGAACGTCCTCGCGGGCTGAGCTGCCCCGGCGAGCCCTCGGACCGGGCCCAGGGGCCTTGGGCCGGGCCCGCGAGCCCAGGGGCCTTGGAGCGGGCCCACTGGCCCGCGGGCCTTGGAGCGGGCCCGCGAGCCCGCGGGCCTTGGCCGGGCCCGCGAGCCCAGGGGCCTTGGAGCGGGCCCGCGAGCCCACGAGCCTTCGACCGGGCCCACGCGCCCACGAGTCTTCGACCGGACCCACGCGCCCCCGGACCGGGCACAGGGCCCCGACCGCACCCCACGGCCCCCGGGGCCGGACCCCCGCGCCGGGTTTTCCGACAAAGCGTCGGCAAAAGATTGCGTCGGGGGTCTTGCGCGTGGTCACATGGTAGTCGGCTCGTAGTTAGGCATGCCTTACCGCGGCGCCCGGCCCCCGAGCTTCAGGAGGCGTCCATGTCGTCCATGTCCCAGGCCCAGCCGCAGGACCGCCCCGGGCCCCAGGCGTCCGCGCCCGCCGGGGTGTCGATGCGCGACCTGCTCGCCTCGTGCGCCGCGGCGGCGGCGGTCTCGACACCGCCGAGCGCCCCCGAGCCGGAGGCGCGCCGCCCGGTCCGCGACCGTCCCGGCGGCCGCGAACGGCGCGACGGCCCCGACCACCGCGAGGCCGCCTGACGCCGGTGTGCCCCGTCCGACTGGCGCGCAGTCAGCGGACGACGACGACCGGCCGCCCGATCGTCGCGAACTCCCACATCGCGTCGCCGTCCGCGCGGGACTCGCGGATGCCGCCCGTGCGCCGGTCCGGGTCGGGCTTCGCGGTCGAGCCGTCGATCGCCGCGCTGAACCCGACGGCCACACCCTGGGCGCTGGCGAAGCGCACCACGTGCTCGACCGGGACGCCGTCGGACCCGGTGACCCGGTTGGACCGGGACGTGACCGTGTAGGCGCCCGGCACCGGATCGACCGTGCTGGGCGTGACCTCGAAGGTGCGCCGCACCTTGTTCCCCGGGCCGACCAGCCACACGCGGTCGTCGTCCACCGAGTACACCACCCGTTCACCCGTTCCGGACCCCCCGGGCAGGGCGTCCGGGTGCCGCCGGTCACGCGGTGCCTTGACGGCGCCCGGGGCGGGACTGGCGGTCGCGCGGGCGGGGCCGAGGTCGGCCGGGGCGCTGACGGACGCCTGGTGGGCGAGGGCGCCGATCGTCACGAGGGCCGCCGTGACGAGGCCGGTGACGATACCGGCGCTGCTGCTTGCCACGGGCGACCACCTCGTCGTCGTACTTGTGCGTCCTGCGTGCCGTGTCTCGGGGCGACGGTAGCAGTACGTGAGCAGGTGAACGCGGTGAGCGACACGGAGTGGCCGGGGCGTGCCGACCGAGGGTCCCCGAAGTTGTCCACAGGGCGTCCGGCGAGGGCCGCGCGGCGCCGTAGGCTGTTTGTGTGCTCTTGCTCGCTCTGGATACCGCCACGCCCGCCGTGACCGTCGCGCTGCACGACGGTACGGACGTCATCGCCTCGTCGAGCCAGGTCGACGCCCGCCGCCACGGTGAGCTGCTGCTGCCCGCCGTCGACCGGGTGCTCTCCGAGACCGGCCTGCGGCTCGACGCCGTCACCGGCATCGTCGCCGGCACCGGACCCGGCCCGTACACGGGGCTGCGCGTCGGCCTGATGACCGCGGACGCCTTCGGGCTCGCCCTCGGCGTGCCCGTGCACGGCCTGTGCACGCTGGACGGCCTCGCCTTCGCCGCCGACCTGGAGGGCCCCTTCGTGGTCGCCACCGACGCCCGCCGCAAAGAGGTCTACTGGGCGCGCTACGCCGACTCCCGCACCCGCCTCACCGACCCGGCCGTCGACCGCCCCGCCGACATCGCCGAGCGGGTGGCCGGGCTCCCGGCCGTGGGCGCGGGCGCGCTGCTCTACCCGGACACCTTCCCCCGGGCGCACGAGCCGGAGCACGTGTCCGCCGCCGCCCTGGCCCGCCTGGCCGCCGAGAGGCTGGCGGCGGGGGAGGAGCTGCCGGCGCCCCGGCCGCTGTACCTGCGCCGGCCCGACGCCCAGGTCCCCAAGAACTACAAGGTGGTCACCCCCAAGTGACCGAGCCAGCCACCGCCGAGCCCGCACCCGCCGTACTGCGCGAGATGCGCTGGTGGGACATCGGCCCCGTGCTCCGCATGGAGCGCGAGCTGTTCCCGGAGGACGCCTGGTCGCGGGGGATGTTCTGGTCCGAGCTGGCGCACGCGCGCGGCCCCGGGGCGACCCGGCGCTACCTCGTCGCCGAGGAGGACGGCCACGTCGTCGGCTACGCGGGCCTGGTCACCTCCGGCGAGCAGGCCGACGTGCAGACCATCGCCGTCGCCCGCGACCACTGGGGCACCGGGCTCGGCGCCCGGCTCCTGACCGAGCTGCTGCGGGCGGCGACCGCCTTCGAGTGCACCGAGGTGCTGCTCGAGTGCCGGGTGGACAACACCCGCGCCCAGCGGCTGTACGAGCGCTTCGGCTTCGAGCCCATCGGCTTCAGACGCGGCTACTACCAGCCGGGCAACGTGGACGCCCTGGTGATGCGCCTGACCGACCCTTCCACCTCCGTACCGGGAACCGAACGAGGAACCGACAACCATGGCTGACTCACGCGACGAGCCTCTCGTCCTCGGGATCGAGACCTCCTGCGACGAGACCGGCGTCGGTGTCGTGCGCGGCACCACCCTGCTGGCCGACGCCGTCGCGTCCAGCGTCGACGAGCACGCCCGCTTCGGCGGCGTCGTCCCGGAGGTGGCGAGCCGCGCCCACCTGGAGGCGATGGTCCCCACCATCGACCGCGCCCTCAAGGAGGCGGGGGTGAGCGCCCGCGACCTCGACGGCATCGCCGTCACCGCGGGACCCGGCCTCGCGGGCGCCCTGCTGGTCGGCGTCTCGGCGGCCAAGGCGTACGCCTACGCGCTGGGCAAGCCGCTGTACGGCGTCAACCACCTCGCCTCGCACATCTGCGTCGACCAGCTCGAACACGGGGCGCTGCCCGAGCCGACGATGGCCCTGCTGGTCTCCGGCGGACACTCCTCCCTGCTGCTCTCCACGGACATCACCTCCGACGTCCGCCCGCTGGGCGCCACCATCGACGACGCGGCCGGCGAGGCCTTCGACAAGATCGCCCGCGTGCTGAACCTGGGCTTCCCCGGCGGCCCGGTCATCGACCGGTACGCGCGCGAGGGCGACCCGAACGCGATCGCCTTCCCGCGCGGTCTGACCGGCCCGCGCGACGCGGCGTACGACTTCTCCTTCTCCGGGCTGAAGACGGCCGTGGCCCGCTGGATCGAGGCGAAGCGGGCGGCGGGGGAGGAGGTGCCGGTGCGCGACGTGTCGGCCTCCTTCCAGGAGGCGGTCGTGGACGTGCTGACCCGCAAGGCGGTGCGGGCCTGCAAGGACGAGGGCGTCGACCACCTGATGATCGGCGGTGGCGTGGCCGCCAACTCCCGGCTGCGGGCCCTGGCCCAGGAGCGCTGCGAGGCGGCCGGCATCCGGCTGCGGGTGCCGCGCCCCAAGCTGTGCACGGACAACGGCGCGATGGTGGCCGCCCTCGGCGCCGAGATGGTCGCCCGCAACCGGGCCGCCTCGGACTGGGACCTCTCGGCGGACTCCTCCCTCCCCGTGACGGACCCGCACGTGCCGGGACACGGCCACACGCATACGCACGACCACGTGCACGAGGTCGGCAAGGAGAACCTGTACTCGTGACCGTCGCGCTGATGTGGGAGGCGCGGGCGGTGCCCGGCCGGGGCGGGGAGCTTCTGGCCTGGGCGCGGCGGCAGGAGCTGGAGCTGCGGCCGCTGCGCCGGGAGACCCTGCGCGCCCCGCAGGACCGCGTCCTCGTCATCACCTGGTGGGACGCCGCCTACGACGCCGAACTCCCGGAACTGCCCGAACCGGAGGAGGGCCTGGTGACCCGCGCGGTGCACCGGTGGCGGTTCGAGTCGGTGGGTGGGTGACCGCGGCGCAGCCGGACCGGTACGGTGACTGATTCCTCACGCAATGCATCGATCTCGTAACCGAGTTGAGAAAGATCGCCGCCGAAGTCACCGTCGACGACGACAATATGAGGCGTGTCCACTACACCTGACCTCACGCTCGACGACGGCAGCCCGGTCCGGTTCCTGCTCGCGCCCGCCGACGGCACGCCCGGGGCGCCGTCCGACGACGACCTGCCCGAGGGCATGGGACGGGCGGTGCCCGTGGCGCGCGGAACGGGCACCGTGGCCCGGTTCGCGGCCGGGGCCCTGCGCGGCGCGCTGAGCCCGCTGGGACCGCTGATCCAGGAGGTCCACGACGCGGCCACGGCCGTACCCGACCCGCCCACCGAACTGAGCGTCACCTTCGGCGTCCAGGTCGGCCAGGACCTCAAGCTCGGGATCGTGGGCGGCACGGGAACGGCCCACCTCACCGTCACCGCGAGCTGGAGCCCGACGGCGCCCGCGGCCGGCCCCGCAGCCACGGGGGAGTGAGGCGTGGGGTGGTTCGGGACCGCGGCGAGCGATGTCGAAGACCCCGTCCATCACGTGGTCTCCGTACGCGGGGCCGGGACGGGCAAGATCGTGGGCGGTGGCCTGCTGCTCGGCTCCGAGACCGTGCTGACCTGCGCCCACGTCGTCAACGCCGCGCTGGACAGGCCGATGCTGGAGCCGCGGTCGCCCGGTCTGGGAGAGGTCGCCGTCGAGATCCGCGACGACTCCGGCGGCGCACGGCGCTTCCACGCGAGCGTGGCCCACTGGATCGCCCCGCGCACCCGGGAGGGCGGGCCGGTGCCGGCGGGGGCCGACGAGTGGCTCGGTGACCTCGCCGTGCTCCGGATCGCGGGCTCCCCCGGCGGTCTGCCCGTGCCCCGGCTGACGGCCATGGCACCCGGCCAGCGGGTGACGGCCTGGCACGGCAGCGGCGAGCCGGCCACGTACGCCTGGCTGACGGTCCACGGACCCGTCGATGCCCGCGCCTACCTGGACGGCGCCCCCACGGGCATGGCGGTGGGGCCCGGATACAGCGGCGGCCCGCTGTGGTGCCGCACGGAGCAGGCCGTGGTCGGACTGGTCGTCGCCCACTTCATGCCGCCGCGCGACCGGGCCACCGGCGCCGCGCTCCCGCACAGCCCCCAGCACATGGTGCGGCGCAGTTGGTGCGTGCCCTGGCAGCGCGTCCAGGAAGAGCTGCATCCCCTGGGCGTGCTGGACGACGCGGCGCCCGGGGCCCCCGACCCCGACGATCCCGCCCTCCTGCTGCTGACGGAGGCGATCGAGGACGCCTTCCCCTCGTCGAGCAGCCTCGTGGCCGGTGCGCAGCGGCTGGCCCGGGCCTGCGGCGTCACGTCCGGCAGCGACGTGGTCCCGCCCACGCCGCAGGAGTTCGCGGTGTTCCTGCTCAGCCACCCGCGGGCCCTGGCGGCGCTGTCCGGCACCCTGCGGCGCGGCGCTCCCCAGGACGCCGACCGCGTGCTGGCCGCCGGCGGACTCTCGCACACCCCCAAGCTGCTGTCCCCGCAGGAGCACACCGCCCTGCGCGGACACCTGCGCACGTTGCCGCCCGAGGTGCTCGCCCGGTTCCCGGAGGCGGTCCGCGCCGCCCTCCCGCACCTGGCGGCGCTGCCCGACGGGGACGGCGCGGAGGCACTGCTCGACCACCTGGAGGCGCTGCCCGGCGACGGCCGCGCACCCAGCGGCGAACGCCGGGTCCCCGCGCTGCTGCGGGTGATGGAGTACGTCGCCGCGCTGTGCGGTGCCCGGCGGGCCGCGCTGCGGCTGTGGTCGGACGGGGTGGCGGCCCGGCTCGGCATCGAGCGCGCCGCCCTCGGCGAACGCCGCTTCGACGCCCAGGAGTGGGCGCGTTCCCTGCGCGCCCGCGTCTTCCGCGTCCGCGTCCTGGTCCAGGTGAACCCCGCCGGGCAGGGCCGCCACCGGCTGCGCATCTGGTGCGACGAGGGCGCGGGTCCGCGCCAGGTCTCCACCGACAGCGTGCGCTCCTACTCCGCGCCGCAGGCGGCCCGCGAGGTCCTGCGCGTGCTGGACTCCCTCACCCCGCCCGCCGAGGACGAACGGCCTCCCCTCGTCGAGGTGCTGGTGGACCGCGCCGGGCTCAACCTGCCCGTCGACGAGTGGACCGTCCGGGACCCGGACGCGCTGGTGCCCGGGGTGCTCGGCGTGGAGTTCCCGCTGGTCGTGCACTGCCCCGAACTCCTGCGCCGGCACGGACGGTTCATGTCCCACTGGCGCAGCCGCTGGAACCGGCTCGACTCGGGCAAGACCTTCGTGGTCTCCGAGGCCATGGACCGGGACACCATCTACTCCCGGCTGGTCAACCAACTCGACACCGTGCGCGTCTGTGTGGACGTACCGCCCGGCCCGCGGGACGGCATCGTGCAGACCTGCCTCGCCCTGGGCATACCGGTGGTGGTGTGGGACCGGGGCCGGGACGGCGCCGCGCACACCGTCCGCCACATGGCTCGGGTGGCCACCCGCGAACTGCCCGACGGTGTGCGCGACTACCGCGCGGGTGCCCGGGCCAGCCCGCCCGACTACCCCGGCCGCCCGGTCCTCGCCTGGGCGGACGCCGACCGCACCGTGCCCCGTCTGCGCCTGACCGAACCCCAGGAGAGCACATGACGTCCGCTGCCGACGCCGAGTGGCGCCTCTTCCGCGGCGACGGCGAGCCCCGGCCCGTCGCCCTGCCCCCGGCACCACCGTGGCGGCGCTTCGTCCCCCTGCGCACGACGCGCCCCGAACTGCCGTACGTGATCGCCCCGCAGCACGCCGACGTCGTCAACGCCGCGCTGCACCTGCGCCGTCCGCTGCTGGTGACCGGGCCGGCGGGTACCGGCAAGTCCTCCCTGGCCCGGGCCGTCGCCCACGAACTGAGCCTGGGCGAACTGCTGCGCTGGCCCGTCAACAGCCGCTCCACCGTCAAGGACGCGCTGTACCAGTACGACGCGATCGGCCGGCTGCGCGAGACCACCCTCAGCCGGGACCGCGGCGAAGGAGAGCCGTCCATCGGCACGTTCGTCCGGCTCGGCCCGCTCGGCACCGCGCTGGTGCCGTCGGCCGTGCCGCGCTGCCTGCTCATCGACGAGATGGACAAGGGCGACGTCGACCTGCCCAACGACCTGCTCACCGTCTTCGAGGAGGGGTTCTTCGACATCCCCGAACTGACCCGGCTGCCCGAGGAGATGGCCGACGTGGAGGTGCAGACCCACGACCACCGGGGCACCGTACGGGTGCACCAGGGGCTGGTGCAGTGCGCCGAGTTCCCCGTCGTCGTCATCACCAGCAACGGCGAGCGGGACTTCCCGCCGGCGTTCCTGCGCCGCTGCCTGCGCCTCGACCTGCCGCTGCCCGACGAGGAGCGGCTGCGCACCATCGTCGTCGCGCACCTCGGCGAGGAGGCCATGCGGGAGGCGGACGACCTGATCGGGGCGTTCCTGCGCCGCCGCGCCCTGGGCGAACTCGCCACCGACCAGCTCCTCAACGCGGTGTTCCTGCGCGCCGGCGGCGTCGATCTGGACGCGGAGGGCCTGCTGGACGCCGTCCTGCACCAGCTCACCGGGGCGATGTGACCGTGCCCGCCGGGGGAGAGCGGCTCGCCGAGGCGCTGCGGCACCTCGGCGCCTGCCGGGTGGACCTGGACGCCGACCAGGTCCTCGACGTGCTGTGGCTGGCCCGGCAACTGCCCGCGGGCCCCGAAGCACCCCTCCACCGGCAGGCACCCGACCGCACTCCGGAGCCCATGTCCTCCGACGGCCCCGGAGTCTCCGAGCCGTCCGTGCCGCGACGTCCGCCGCCCGAGCCCGGCGACCGGGACCTGCCCGACCTGACCAGCCCCGCCACCCTGCACGCGGGCGCCCGGACCGCTCCCGAGCCCCCGCCCCGGTTCGCGGCCACCGGCCACGAGCCCCGCAGGGCGCTGCCGGTGCGCGTCCCGGAGGAGAAGGCACTCGACGGCGAGCTGGCGCTCGGTCGGTCGCTGAGGCCGTTGCGTCGCCGCCACGACAGCCGCCACCGCACGGAGATCGACGAGGACCGCACGGCCACCCAGCTCGCCGAGACCGAGCTGCCCGACGTGGTGGAACGGCCGGTGCGCGAACGCTGGCTCAACCTCACGCTGCTCGTCGACGACGGCCTGTCGATGCTGCTCTGGCACCGGCTCGCCACCGAGCTGCGCACCCTCCTGGAACGCCTGGGGGCCTTCGCGGTCACCCGCGTCCTGGGGCTGGACACGGGCAACGCGGCAGGACCGCGCCTGCACGCGCGGCCGTTCGCCCAGACCGGTACCGAGCTGCCGCTGAGCACCGTCAACGACCCCTCCGGCCGCACCCTGCTGCTGGTCGTCAGCGACGGCATGGGCCCGGCGTGGCGCTCGGGCGCCGTCCACGCGCTGCTGGCCGAACGGGCGGCGCGCGGTCCCGTCGCGGTCCTGCACACCCTGCCGCCCGACATGTGGGAGGCCTCCGGGATCGCCGCCGAACGCTGGCAGGCCACCACCCGCCGGGTGGGCGGGGCCAACACCTCCTGGAAGGTCGTCGACCCCGTACTTCCCCCGGAGCTGAGCCGCTTCGACGACATCCCGGTCCCCGTCCTGGAACCCACTGTCGGCTCCCTCGGCGTGTGGGCCCGGCTGCTCGCCTCTCCGGGCGCCACCGTGGAGCTTCCGCTGCTGGCCAGCCCCGACCGGCACGCGGCCGTCGCCCCCGCCCGGGACCTCGGCGGCGCCCAGCACTTCCGGGACGCCGCGACCCCCGAGGCGTACCGTCTGGCCGCCCACCTCGCGGCGGTCGCCCCGCTGTCCGTCCCCGTGATGCGGCTGGTGCAGAGCGCCGTGCCCTGGGCCGCCACCACCTCCCACCTCGCGGAGGTGTTCCTCGGCGGCCTGGTCCGGCCCCACCCGGCGCCCGTGTCGGGTCCGCTGCCCGCCAAGCACCGGGTCTTCGACTTCTCCGACGCCTCCAAGGCCGTACTGCTCGACGCGGTCCCGCAGGCCGAACTGCTGCGCACCGGCCGGCGGATCGGACGACGGCTGGAGGAGCTCGCCGGCAACTCCCCCGACTTTCCGGCCTGGCTGCTCCATCCCGACGGCTCCGACCGCCTGCCCGGCTCCCAGCAGCCGTTCACCAGCGTCGAACGCAGGCTGCTCGCCCGGTTCGGAGTGTCGGTCGGCAGGACCTCACCCGCCCTCGGCCGCGGCCGGCCGGGCACGGGCGGCACCGGGGCCCGGACCGGCGGCGGACTCTGGGAGCCGCTCACCGAAGACGACCCGGCCCACCTCGGCGGCTACGGGCTGCGCGGCCGCCGCCGCGGCCGGCGCACCCTGCTCTACCGGGGCGTCGACGGCCGCGGCAACGCGGCCGTCCTCAGAGTGCCGCGCCCCGACCTGCCCGCCGTCAACGCGCAGCTCGTCACGGTGGAGGCCGAGGCGCTGCGCCGCCTCCAGGGGCAGTATGCGCCGGTACTGCTCGCCGCCGGGCTCCAGGACTCCCCGCCCTGGCTCGCCATGACCCCCATCGCGGACGAGGGGGACCCCGACGTCCAGCCCACCCGGCTCACGGAACTCTTCGACCGGGCCCTGACCGAGGGCACCGCCCCCTTCGACACCCTGCGCGGCCTGCTGGTCTCCTGCTACCTCGCCAACGCGGTGGCCCTGTGCCACCTCAACAACCTCGTGCCCGCCACCCTGGACGCCGACAGCGTGTACGTCCTGCGGCGCACCGTCGTCCTGGGCGACCTGTCGGACTGCGCCGTCGACGGCGTGTACCTGGGCTCGGGCGCCGCGCCCACCCCTGAGGACAACGTACGGGCGCTGGGGGAGCTGCTCCAGGTCATCAGCAGCAAGGCCGGCTGGGACCTGCCGTCGCTGCCGGAGGGCATGCACCTGTGGCAGGGCGACACCTGGGAGCAGTTGCGGCGGCTGGTGCTGCGCTGCGTGGACCCGGACCCCGCCGAGCGGCCCTCCGCGAGCGAGGTCGCCGAGGTCCTCGCCCGGTACGTTGCCCGCACCCGGCTCCAGCTGGCCGGGGCCGGCCCGGCCGCCGAGTGGGAGAGCCGGGCCCCGCGCGGCCCGCTCGCCCCGCCCGCCCCGGACGCCGGCGCCCCGCGCCCGGAGCTGCGGCTGCCCCGCTTCGGCACCGCCCGCAGGCAGGCCCTGCACCGTCTGGACCGGTTGCGGGCACCCATGCCGCGCAGCAGGCGCCTGACCCTGATCGGCGCCTATCACTACAGCGGACGCGCCACCACCACGATGGTGCTCGGCTCCCTCCTGGCCGCCGCGCGGGGCGAGCCGGTCCTGGCCCTCGACGGGTCCCCCACCGAGGGGTCGCTGGACGCCTTCCTCACCCGCCGCAACCCGGCCGTCGTACGGGACCTGGCGGCGCTGCCCGCCGACGTCCCCTACGAGGAGATCCGCGCCCGTACCACCCGGCTGCCCTCCGGCCTCGAGGTGGTCGCCCACCGCAGCGGGCACTTCAGCCCCAACCCGGCGCACCAGCAGGAGTACGTGCGCGTCCTGGCGCAGACGGCGCACTACTACCCCTTCGTCCTCACCGACTGGGCCCCGCTGCGGCTCGACGAGTCGGCCGCCGCCGTCCTCGACCACACCGACCGGCTGATCCTGTGCTGCGGCACCGCCGACTGGTTCCTGGACGCGGCCGTGCGCGTCCTCGCCCTCGTCCGGGGCGCCGGCCGGGAGCACCTCGCGCGCACCGCCCTCGTCGTGGTCACCGACACCGGCGGGGCGTCCGTACGCGAGCTGCCGGAGTCCTTCGCCCCACGGCTGCGCGTCGAGCCCGAGCAGGTGGTGCGCGTGCCCTTCGACGGGGCCCTGCAGTCCTCGGGCTGGGAGCTGCGCAGGCTGCGTCCGGCCACCACGGAGGCGTTCCTGAACCTCGCCGACCTGGCGATGCGCGACGACTGAGCCTCGAATGTTTCGAATTCAACGCCTAATGTTTTGACGGCCCTGAGCGGCCGACGTCTTCGCCCTGGGAGCGCGTGGGGTTACGATCGCCGCCATGACCTCCCCGCAGCCTGCTGAGACTCCGACGCGAAAGCGGTCCGCGCAGACCGCGACCCTCGCCGAGATCGCGCGTGAGGCCGGTGTGTCGGCGCCGACTGTTTCGAAGGTGCTCAACGGCCGCGCCGACGTCGCCCCGTCGACCAGGGCCCGCGTCGAGGAGCTGCTGCGCGTGCACGGCTACCGGCGCAGGCGGGCGGAGTCGACCCGCTCCCCCCTGATCGACCTGGTCTTCCACGAACTGGAGAGCGCCTGGGCGATGGAGGTCATCCGGGGCGTGGAGAACGTGGCCCGGGACGCCGGGCTCAGCGTGGTGCTCTCCGAGAGCGCGGGCCGTCTCACCCCCGGCCGGACCTGGGCCGACCAGGTCGCCGCCCGCCGTCCGCACGGCGTGATCCTCGTGCTGTCCGGCCTCGACGAGTCCCAGCGGGCCCTGCTCACCAGCCGGTCCATCCCGTTCGTGGTGATGGACCCGGCCGGCGACCCGGGCGCCGACGTGCCGTCCATCGGCGCCACCAACTGGCAGGGCGGACTCGCCGCCACCCGGCACCTGGTCGACCTCGGCCACACCCGCATCGGCGCGATCAGCGGCCCCACCCGCATGATGTGCAGCCGCGCCCGCGTCGACGGCTACCGGGCCGCCCTGGAGACGGCCGGGCTGCCCGTCGACCCCGGCCTGATCGTGACCGGGGACTTCCACCACGAGGCCGGCTACCGACAGGGCCTGGAGCTGCTGCGCCGCCCGGACCGGCCGACCGCCGTCTTCGCCGGCAACGACCTCCAGGCGCTCGGACTGTACGAGGCCGCGCGCGAGCTGGGGCTGCGCATCCCGCAGGACCTGAGCGTGGTCGGCTTCGACGACCTGCCGGTGGCCCGCTGGGTGGGCCCGCCGCTGACGACCGTACGGCAGCCGCTGATGGAGATGGCCGAGGCTGCGGCCCGGCTGGTCCTGGACCTCGGGCGGGACGACGGTTCGCCGACGGCGACCCGGGTGGAGCTGGCCACCAGCCTGGAGGTGCGCAGCAGTACGGCGCCGCCCCGGGAGGCGTAGCCGGCCGCGCACGCCCCGGGCCCGGGAGTGTCCGGCGGCCTCAGAAGTCTGAGAATTTCCGCAGAAGCCCGACCCACCTGTTCCAGTTTTCAATAATTCGGACTTATGTTCCTTCCGGCGGGGCATCCGAGTGGGGACGCGAACGGGACGGGCGGGGCGGAGGCTGACGCATGGCGGCGCGGGGCGGGCAGGAGGGCCGGGACGGCCGCCGGAGGGGGCTGAAGGCGGCCGGCCTGGCCCTGACCGGCGCCCTGCTGCTCGGCGCCGGGGCGGCGGGCTGGGCCTACTGGCACCTCAACGGCAACATCAAGAGCGTCGACATCAACGGCGCGCTCGGCGACGACCGCCCCGCCCGCCCCGTCACCGTCCCCTCCGCCTCGCCCTCCGAGTCCCCGGTGCCCACCGGCGCCCTGAACCTCCTCGTCCTCGGCTCCGACTCGCGCAGCGGCGAGGAGAACCGGGAACTCGGCGGCGGCGACAGCGGGGGCGCCCGCTCGGACACGGCGATGGTCGTCCACCTCGACGCGGGCCGCACCGCCGCCACCGTCGTCAGCATCCCGCGCGACACGCTCGTCGAGCGGCCCTCCTGCCCGCTGCCGTCCGGCGGCACGACCAGGGCGGCGAGCGGCGCGATGTTCAACACCGCCTACGAACTGGGCGGTCCGGTCTGCGCCGTCAAGACCGTCGAGTCGCTCACCGGCGTCCGCATGGACCACTACGTCGAGGTCGACTTCGCCGGCTTCGCCGACCTGGTCGACGCACTCGGCGGGGTCACCGTCACCACGGACGTGGACATCGACGACGACAAGAGCCACCTCCACCTGGACGCCGGCACCCACCACCTCGACGGCACCGAGGCCCTCGGCCTGGCCCGCACCCGGTACGGACTGGCGGGCGGCAGCGACCTCGCCCGGATAGAGCTCCAGCACAAGCTCGTCAAGGCGCTGCTCGAACAGATCTCCGCCACCGACCTGCTCGCCGACCCCGCACGCCTCTACCAGGTCGCCGACGCCCTCACCGGCAGCCTCACCACCGACACCGGCCTGGACTCGCTGGGCGAGCTGACGAACCTGGGCCGCAGTCTCGGCCACCTGGACGCGGACGACGTACGCACGCTGACGATGCCGGTACTGCCCGCGCCCTCCGACCCCAACCGGGTGGTGGCGGACCAGCCGGACGCCGCCGAGCTGTGGGAATCGCTGCGCTGAGCGACGTCCCGGAATTCCTCCGCGGCGGGTGTCGATCCGCGGCCGGCCCGTTCGACGCAAGGGTGAGAGGCCGGGAGATCCCGGCACCGAACCACCCGAGGAGTCACCATGCCCCGCTACCTGTCCCTGATCCGCATCGAGGAGTCCGACACCCTCGCCGGCGGCCCCAGCCCCGAGCTGATCCAGCGGATGGAGAAGCTGATGGACGAGATGACCAAGGCCGGCGTCCTGCTCGACACGGCCGGGCTCACCCCGACCGCCCAGGGCACCCGCGTCCACTACGAGGGCGGGCGGATCTCCGTCACCGACGGGCCCTTCACCGAGTCCAAGGAGGTCATCGGCGGCTACTCCCTCCTCCAGGCGAAGGACCGGGCCGAGGCGGTCGAGTGGACCAAGCGGTTCCTGAAGGTGCACGAGGAGCACTGGACGGTGACCTGCGAGGTCCGGGAGCTGATGGAGGGCTGAGCCGACGGGCCCGGGCCCGGGCGCCGTTTTGCCCCGGCGGCCCGAGGGTGTTGCATGGTGGGCTGTGGAAGCGCAGCCCACCGCCGCCCTCGAAACCGTCTTCCGGCTGGAGTCGCCCCGGGTGATCGCCGGCGTCGCCCGGCTCGTCCGGGACGTCGGCATCGCCGAGGAACTCACGCAGGACGCCCTGGTCGCCGCCCTGGAACAGTGGCCCAGGGACGGCCTGCCCGACAACCCGGGCGCCTGGCTCATGGCCACCGCCCGCCGCCGCGCCGTCGACCTGATCCGGCGCCGGGAGAACTACGCCCGCAAGCTCGCGGAGATCGGCCGCGACCTGCCCGCCTCCGCGCCGCCGCCCGAGGAGCCGGCCGACCCGGAGGACATCGACGACGACCTGCTGCGGCTGGTCTTCACCGCCTGCCACCCGGTGCTGTCCGCCGAGGCCCGCATCGCCCTCACCCTCCGCCTGCTCGGCGGCCTGACCACGCCCGAGATCGCCCGTGCCTGCCTCGTGCCCGAACCGACCGTCGCCCAGCGCATCGTCCGCGCCAAACGCACGCTGGCCAGGAAGAACGTCGCCTTCGAGGTGCCGTACGGACCGGACCGCGAGGCCCGTCTCGGCTCGGTTCTGGAGGTCATCTACCTGATCTTCAACGAGGGCTACGCGGCCACCGCCGGCGACGACTGGCTCCGCCCCGCCCTGTGCGAGGACGCTCTGCGGCTGGCCCGCGTCCTGTCCGCCCTGATGCCGAAGGAGCCCGAGGTCCACGGTCTGGCGGCGCTGCTGGAGTTCCAGTCCTCCCGCACCGCCGCCCGTACCGCCCCCGACGGCGAGCCGGTGCTGCTGAAGGACCAGAACCGCCACCGCTGGAACCGCCTGCTCGTCGCCCGCGGCGTCACCGCCCTCGGCCACGCCCACGCCACCACCGGCTCCGCCGCCCCGGGCACGTACGCCCTCCAGGCCGCGATCGCCGCCTGCCACGCCACGGCCCACACCTACGAGGAGACCGACTGGCCGCGCATCGCCGCGCTCTACGGCCTGCTCGCGGCCCGCGCCCCGTCCCCGGTCGTCGAACTCAACCGCGCGGTCGCCGTCTCGATGGCCGAGGGACCGGCCCCCGCCCTGGCCCTCGTCGACACCCTCGCCGCGGAACCCGCCCTGCGCGACTATCACCTGCTCCCCAGCGTCCGCGGCGACCTCCTGGCCCGTCTGGGCCGCACGGCCGAGGCCCGCGAGGAGTTCGAACGGGCCGCGTCCCTGACCCGCAACGCCCGCGAGCGCGCTCTCCTGCTGCACCGCGCACAGGAGGCGACCGGTTAACGCGCCGGGTGCCCGATCAGCATCGTCGGCGCCCCCGCGACCCGGGTCAGGAACACGGTCGCGGCGTTCGGCCCCTGCGGCTTGACCTTCTTGCGCAGCTCCTCCGGTTCGACCGCCGAGCCCCGCTTCTTCACGGTCAGCGTGCCCACCCCGCGCTCCCGCAGCAGCGCCTTCAGCTTCTTGACGTTGAACGGGAGTTGACCGGTGATCTCGTAGGCCGTGGCGTACGGCGTGCGGTGCGGCTCGTCGGCGGTGACGTAGGCGATGGTCGGGTCGATCAGCCCGCCGTCCAGGTCGTCGGCCACCTCGGCGACCAGATGGGCGCGGATGACGGCGCCGTCCGGCTCGTACAGGTACCGCCCGACCGGCCGGACCTCCGGATCCGGGAGCATGGTGCCGGGGGTCGCGTAGAGCCCCGCCCGGGTGGGCAGCAGCGTCGCCCGTCGCGCGCCCGGCGTCACGTCCGGGCCGAACCAGAGCACGGCCTCCTTGACGTCGCCGCCGTCCGAGACCCATTCCGCCGTCGCCTGAGGGGGGATCGCCTCGTGCGGAATGCCCGGCGCGATCTTCAGCAGGCCGAGCGGTGCCCCGAGTGCGGCGGACACGGCCCAGGACAGCGGCGGGGAGTAGGCCTCCGGGTCGAAGATCCGGCCGCGCTTGGAGGAACGCCGGGCGGGGTCCACGAACACGGCGTCGTATCCGGCGGTGTCCACCTCCGTCACATCGGCCTCGCGCACCTCGATCAGGTCGGCGAGACCGAGCGCGTCGGCGTTGGCGCGGGCCGCCGCGCAGGTCACCGGGTCCCGGTCGACGGCCAGGACCCGGATCCCGGCGCGGGCGAACGCGATCGCGTCGCCGCCGATCCCGCAGCACAGGTCGGCGACCGACCGTGTCCCGAGCGCCTGGAGGCTCTCGGCGCGGTACGTCGCCACACTCGCCCGCGTCGACTGCTCCACCCCGTTCGGCGTGAAGAACATCCGCCGCGCGTCCTCGGCCCCGAACTTCGCCACCGCCCGCTGACGCAGCCGCGCCTGCCCGAGCGCCGCCGAGACCAGCCCGGCGGGGTGCGTGCGCCGCAGCCGGGTGGCGACCGCCAACTCCTGCGCGGGGTCGGTGTCGCGCACCTCGTCGAGCAGCGCGCGGCCCTCGGGGGCGAGCAGGGCGTGGAGGGAATCGAGGTCGTTCACCGGGACATTGTGGGCCAGTCGGTGGACGGTGTGCCTCCGGCGCGGTGTCGGACCGGGTTCGGCGGCCGGGTCCTGCGAGGATCCGGCACCATGCGAGCAGTCGTACAAAATGACAAAAGTCGGGCGTCGCGTCGCGTGTCCCGGGCATCCCGTCCCGCACTCCGCGGGGTCCGCCGCCGAGCGCTGCGCCGGCCCGGGGCGGCGGCCGCCGCCGTCCTCGCCGTCGCCGCCCTCGCCGGAGGCTGTGCGCAGGGCGACGGCCACGGGGAGCGGGGCGCCGCCGGCCGGCAGGGTCCGGAGGCTGCCCCGGCCCGCGCGGCCGATGCCGCGGCCGATGCCGCGGCCGAGGCGCGCGAGGCCCGGGCCGCCCTCGTCGCCGCCGCCAAGCGCTGGAACCTCGAGAAGGTCCCGCTGACGGCCCCCGCGCCGCCCGAGAAGAAGCCGGTGATCAAGGCCCGCGAGGGCTTCGAGGTCGACGGCCAGGAGGAGGACGGCCTCCCGCCGGTCTTCACCACGGTCCCCACCAAGGAGAAGGTCGTCTTCCTCACCATCGACGACGGCGCCGAGAAGGACCCGGCGTTCCTGAGGATGATGAGCGAGCTGAAGATCCCGTACACCGTCTTCCTCACCGACGAGGAGATCAAGGACGACTACGGCTACTTCAAGAAGATGCAGGCCCGGGGCGTCACCCTCAACAACCACACGCTCAGCCACCCCTACCTGCCCGCGCTCTCCTACGAGGAGCAGAAGCACGAGATCTGCGGCATGCAGGACGTGATGGAGAAGCACTACGGCAAGCGCCCCGTCCTCTTCCGCCCGCCCTTCGGCAACTACAACCGCGACACCCTGCGCGCCGCCAAGTCCTGCGGCATCGAGTACGCCCCGATCTGGAGCGAGGAGGTGTACGTCGACCACTGGGAGTACCGCGAGTGGGACCAGGACCTGCACCCCGGCGACATCGTCCTCACCCACTTCCGGGGCGAGAACGACTGGGACGGCACCATGACCGACATGGTCCGCCGCTTCCTGGACCGGATCACCGCCGACGGGTACGCGGTGGCCCGCCTGGAGGACTACCTGTGAGGCGAGGGCGGTCCCGCCCGGCAGGCACCGCCCCGGCCGCCCTCCTGCTCCCGTTGGTCCTGCTGCTCCCGCTCACCGCCTGCGACCGGCTCGCCGCCCCCGCCGAACAGGCGGCGGTGGCCGGGGACCCCGCCCAGGACGCCGACCGGGGGCGCCGGCTGCCGCCCGTCGTGGACCACGTCCGCACCGACGACCCGGTCGTCTTCCTCACCTACGACGACAGCGCCGAGCGCGACCCCGCCTTCGCGGGCCTGATCCGCGAACGGCGGCTCCCGGTCACCCTGTTCCTCACCGACACCGTCGCCGGACCGGCGTACGGCGACTTCGCCCGGCTGCGGCCGTTCGGGGCGAGCCTGCAGAACCACACCCTGGACCACCGCACCCTGCGCGGCCTGCCCTACGCCGGCCAGCGCGCCGAGATCTGCGGCCAGCAGACCAAGCTCAAGTCCCGCTTCGGCGTCCGCGCCCACCTCTTCCGGCCGCCGCACGGCACGTACGACACCACGACCCTGCGTGCCGCCGCCGACTGCGGCATCACGGCGCTGGTCCTGTGGCGCGCCACCCTCGACACCGACGGCGACCTCACCTGCACCCGCGGCGAGCCCCGCCTCCACCCCGGCGACATCATCGCCGTGGACCCGGACCACCCGACGGCCACGAACCTCACGGCCCGCACGGAACGCCTGCTGAAGACGATCGAGCAGCAGGGGCTGAGGGTGGGCAACTTGGAGGACTACGTCTGACCTCTCGACGCCGGCCGGCATCGTCCAGCCCGTTGGGGGTGCCCGCTCTGGGGGAGTTTGAGGACGAGGCCCGTTCAGGGCCGAAGCGGGGGCCCGGGGGGCGGCAGCCCCCAGCGACGCCCACCCCCACGCAGGGTGCCTTCACGAACCGGCGTTCACACGAAAACTCCGCCGACGCGCCGCCGGCATTGGCACTCCGCTTGACCGAGTGCTAATCGCGGTCATAGTCTCGGCTCTGGCACTCCCCACCGGAGAGTGCCAACACAGCGACGGGCAGGTCCGGCACCCGCGACGACGGATCGACCTGGTCGCCACCTCAGACAGTTAACCCCGTGAGATCTCCGAAGGGGGAGGTCGGATCGTGACGACCACCAGCTCCAAGGTTGCCATCAAGCCGCTCGAGGACCGCATCGTGGTCCAGCCGCTCGACGCCGAGCAGACCACGGCTTCGGGCCTGGTCATTCCGGACACCGCCAAGGAGAAGCCCCAGGAGGGCGTCGTCCTGGC
This sequence comes from Streptomyces sp. NPDC085944, assembly GCF_040686295.1. Classification (NCBI taxonomy): domain Bacteria; kingdom Bacillati; phylum Actinomycetota; class Actinomycetes; order Kitasatosporales; family Streptomycetaceae; genus Streptomyces; species Streptomyces sp. NPDC085944. Next base: position 348,620 of record NZ_JBFBJX010000001.1, read on the forward strand.
CGTGGGCCCGGGCCGCTTCGAGGACGGCAACCGTCTTCCGCTCGACGTCACCGTCGGCGACGTCGTGCTCTACAGCAAGTACGGCGGCACCGAGGTGAAGTACAACGGCGAGGAGTACCTCGTCCTCTCGGCCCGCGACGTGCTCGCGATCGTCGAGAAGTAGAAGTAGCACTTCACTTCGAAGCACCTTGCTTTCCAGCTGCGCCCCTGGCTCCCGCGACCATAAAAAGCCGGGCGTCGGGGGCGCAGTTGCCGTATAACCCCAAGATTTCCGGAAGAGGGCTCACGCTCCCATGGCGAAGATCCTGAAGTTCGACGAGGACGCCCGTCGCGCCCTCGAGCGCGGCGTCAACAAGCTTGCCGACACGGTGAAGGTGACGATCGGCCCCAAGGGCCGCAACGTCGTCATCGACAAGAAGTTCGGCGCCCCCACCATCACCAACGACGGCGTCACCATCGCCCGCGAGGTCGAGGTCGAGGACCCGTACGAGAACCTCGGCGCCCAGCTGGTGAAGGAGGTGGCGACCAAGACCAACGACATCGCGGGTGACGGCACCACCACCGCCACCGTGCTCGCCCAGGCGCTCGTGCGCGAGGGCCTGAAGAACGTCGCCGCGGGTGCCTCCCCGGCGCTGCTCAAGAAGGGCATCGACGCCGCCGTCAAGGCCGTCTCCGAGGACCTCCTCGCCACCGCCCGCCCGATCGACGAGAAGTCCGACATCGCCGCCGTGGCCGCGCTGTCCGCCCAGGACCAGCAGGTCGGCGAGCTGATCGCCGAGGCGATGGACAAGGTCGGCAAGGACGGTGTCATCACCGTCGAGGAGTCCAACACCTTCGGTCTGGAGCTGGACTTCACCGAGGGCATGGCCTTCGACAAGGGCTACCTGTCGCCGTACTTCGTGACGGACCAGGAGCGCATGGAGGCCGTCCTCGACGACCCGTACATCCTGATCAACCAGGGCAAGATCTCCTCCATCGCGGACCTGCTGCCGCTGCTGGAGAAGGTCATCCAGGCCAACGCCTCCAAGCCGCTGCTGATCATCGCCGAGGACCTGGAGGGCGAGGCGCTCTCCACCCTCGTCGTCAACAAGATCCGCGGCACCTTCAACGCGGTGGCCGTCAAGGCCCCGGGCTTCGGCGACCGCCGCAAGGCGATGCTGCAGGACATGGCCGTCCTGACCGGTGCCACGGTCATCTCCGAGGAGGTCGGCCTCAAGCTCGACCAGGTCGGCCTGGACGTGCTCGGCACCGCCCGCCGCATCACCGTCACCAAGGACGACACCACGATCGTCGACGGTGCCGGCAAGCGCGACGAGGTCGACGGCCGCATCGCCCAGATCAAGGCCGAGATCGAGGCCACGGACTCCGACTGGGACCGCGAGAAGCTCCAGGAGCGCCTCGCGAAGCTGGCCGGCGGCGTGTGCGTGATCAAGGTCGGCGCCGCCACCGAGGTGGAGCTGAAGGAGCGCAAGCACCGTCTGGAGGACGCCATCTCCGCGACCCGCGCCGCGGTCGAGGAGGGCATCGTCTCCGGTGGTGGCTCCGCGCTGGTCCACGCCGTCAAGGTCCTCGAGGGCAACCTCGACAAGACCGGCGACGAGGCCACCGGCGTCGCGGTCGTCCGCCGCGCCGCCGTCGAGCCGCTGCGCTGGATCGCCGAGAACGCCGGCCTGGAGGGCTACGTCATCACCTCCAAGGTCGCCGAGCTCGACAAGGGCCAGGGCTTCAACGCCGCCACCGGCGAGTACGGCGACCTGGTCAAGGCCGGCGTCATCGACCCGGTGAAGGTCACCCGCTCCGCCCTGGAGAACGCCGCGTCCATCGCCTCCCTCCTGCTGACGACCGAGACCCTGGTCGTCGAGAAGAAGGAAGAGGAAGAGCCGGCCGCCGCGGGCCACGGCCACGCCCACTGAGCGCTGCGCTGAGCTGAGCGAACGGTGCCCGGTCCCCTGCGGGGGGCCGGGCACCGTTTGTCACTACCGGGTGAGAGTCCGCCCCGCTGGGCAGGTGGCCGGGTGCGGCGCCGTCGTGGTCGGTCACGCAGTTCCCCGCGCCCCTTGGGGTGTTGGACCTGACGAACCTCAGGAAAGCGTCGTCACAGCAGTCCGCTCAGCGGCAGTACGCGCTCGGCGAGCCGCCCCCGCAGCCGCCCCCCGGCCGTGTCGGCGTCTTCCTCGAGCCAGCCCGCGGCGGCCAGCAGTCCGGCGTGCTCGGCGACGTCCTCGGGCCGCAGGCCGCAGAAGGAGGCCACTGTCTCCAGCGCGAGCCCGTCACCGTCCTCGCCGGCCTCTCCCAGGCACCCGTCGGGACGGCTGTGGGCCGCGGTGTACACGGCGAGGAGCCGCGTGGCGGCCCCCGCCTTCTTCTTGCGCAGCTTCCGGTCGCCCACCACCTTCTGCGCCCACCCCGAGAGCCGGGCCCGGGTGACCTTGCCGAAGAAGAACGGACGGGGCCGGGTGGGAATCAGCGTGGGCACGGTGATCCGGGTGGGCTCCTCGGGCCGGGACATCAGCGCGTCGTCGACGGTGACGGCCTCCGGCAGCACCAGCCAGCCCGCGTCGGCCAGCGCCTGGAGCACCCGCTCGGCGTCGCCCTGCAGCCAGCCGCCGAGATCCTGCCCGGTGACGTTCCCGGTACCCGCACGCGCGGCCCGCAGGGTGAGCATCAGCACCGCGAGGCGGGCCTCGGCCTCGGGGAACGGGGAGTCGACCCGGACGTGCTCCAGCACAGTGCGCAGGTGCACACCCTGGCCCCGGGTCAGCAACCGCTCGACCGCCGGCCCGTCCACGCCCACCGGGACGCCGTGCCGGTTGGCGTCCATCTCGCGGGTGGTCCGCGCGGCCGCCGCGGCCCGGTCCGCCTCCTCGCGCAGGGATGCGTCGCCGGTGACGTCGGCCCACAGGGCGAAGGCACGGGCCTTGCGGTCGTGGAGTTCGGCGAGGACGGCGAGGTCCGGCTCGGGGCGCCGCTGGTAGGCGCGGAACGCGTCCCCGAGCTCGGTCAGCTCCTCCCGCAGCACCTCGGGCCGGAGGTCGTCCGGCACGATCCGCTGCCCGACCTTCGCCCATCGTCCCGCCTTCCGGGACCTGGCAGGAACACCGCCGGGGCGGGGACGGGGGGCGGTCCGGGCGTGCGGGACGGAGGCGGCCCGGCGACCGGCGGCACCCGGGCGGGGCGGCGCCGGAGCCGCCGACGGCGACCCGCCGCCACCGCCGGGAGCGTCGGAGAACAGCATCGCCCCATCCCCGGTCACCGCTCCCCGGCCCGTCCTCACCCCGTCCGTACGACCCTTGCCGGTGCCGTCGACGAACAACTCGCCCCCCTCACCAGTGCCCGCGTTCACGCGATGCCGTCCTTCCCTCGCCGAACCTGCGACCTCCCGCTCGCTGCGGGCGCAGCCACCCGACGCTATGTCGCACGGGCATCCGACCAGGCAAGGACCGGGATGGACCACACGTTCGGGTGACGATTCCGTCGGGCCCAGGTGCGGCGACACCGCCGGTCCCCGGCGTGCGGGCAGGGCTCAGGTCGAGACGGGCGTACGGGACAGGGCGGTGCGCAGCGCGAAGACGCCGAGCAGGCCGCCCGACGCGAACCGCTGAGCGGTCATCACCCGTGGCCGAGCGGCCAGGGACCCGGACACCCGTGCCGCGGCCGGCATGACCGCGGCGTTCACGGTGACCCCACGACGATCTGCACCCCGCCGAGCTGGAGCAGTTGCGCCCAGCCCGGGCCGGCCTGCGGATCCCGACCGTCGGGTGGCCACGGCTGCTCCCCGCGCCGGCCGCGTCCTCACTGCGGCCCGTACTTGCGTCCCGTCCGTGACGTGATTCCGCCCAGCAGGCCCCGCGGCACCAGCTTCGCCGCGCCCATCAGGGTCTTGTAGCGCGGGTCGGGGATCGACAGGGACTTTCCGCGGGAGAGGTCGGCGAGTGCCGCCGCGACGACGTTGTCCGCGTCGAGCCACATCCAGTTCGGGATGTTGTCCGTGCCCATTCCGGCCCGCTCGTGGAACTCGGTGCGCACGAAGCCGGGGGCCAGGGCCATCAGGCGTACGCCGCTGCCGGCCAGGTCCTTCGCCACGCCCTGCGTGAACTGCACGACCCACGCCTTGGAGGCGCCGTAGGTGCCGCGCGGGACGAAGGCGGCGACCGAGGCCACGTTGACGACGCCGCCGCGGCCCCGCTCCCGCATCGCCTCCACCGCCGCCGAGGTCAGCCGGAGCACCGCCTCGCAGTGCACCTTGAGCATGGTCAGCTCGTCGGCCATGGGGACGTCGAGGAAACGGCCCTTGTTGCCGAAACCGGCGTTGTTGATCAGCAGGTCGACGGGGCTCCTGCGGTCCGACAGCCGGGCGGCCACCGCGTCGATGCCGGCGTCCGTCGACAGGTCCGCCGTCAGCACCTCCGCCTCGATGCCGTGCCGGTCGTGCAGTTCGGTGGCCTGTTCGCGCAGCCGCTCGGTGTCGCGGGCCACCAGCACCAGGTCGTGCCCGTCGGCCGCCAGCCGGCGCGCGAACGCGGCGCCGAGGCCCGCCGTCGATCCCGTAATCAATGCCGTTGTCATGGCGCAAGATTAGGGGGGCGCGATCATGGGTGCGGACCGAGCGCGTCCGCTTTGCTCAGGCCCCGTACTCCGCCGCGTACTTCCGCGCCGAAGCCAGCGCCTGCGGGTGCAGCGCGTCACCCGCCGCGAGCAGCCGGGGGAGCAGCTCCCGCTGGGTCGTCACCGCGCGGAACTGCAGGGCCACCGTCACCTCGTGGGCGGGCCGGTGCACGACGCGCACCGGGTCGCCCGCACGGATCTCACCGGGTTCGAGCACGCGGAAGTAGGCGCCCGGCGCGCCCTTGTCGGTGAAGCGCTTCACCCAGCGCGGTTCGCCCAGGTGACCCTGGAAGGTGCGGCAGGGGATGCGTCCGGACGTCACCTCCAGGAGCAGTTCCGGACCGATCCGCCAGTGCTCGCCGATGAGGGCGCCGGCGAGGTCCAGGCCCGTGGTGGTGAGGTTCTCGCCGAACGAGCCGTTCGGCAGTTCGCGACCCAGCTCGCGCTCCCAGGCGTCCATGTCCTCGCGCGCCATCGCGTACACCGCCTGGTCGTCGCCGCCGTGGTGCCGCGTGTCGCAGACGGCGTCGCCGGCCAGACCGCCGGCCCCGAAGCCCTTCGTCCCGGGCGCCGCCACCCGTACGGGTCCGTCCGCGGGCCGCTTGTCGATGCCCGTGACGCCCTCGGGCTGGTCCGTGTAGGGCACCGCCTTCGCGCGGCCCAGGTTGACGGACAGAAGCCTCATGGCGGGAAGGTGCATGCGAGAAGGGTAGGTCGTGCATGCCCAAAGCGGCGACCCGTTATTCGGTGTCCGGTCAAAGGGTCGCTTATCCTCGTGGGTGTGATCGAGGCTCGTCATCTCCGCGTCCTGCGCGCCGTGGCATCGACCGGTTCCTTCTCCGCCGCCGGGCGTGAGCTGGGCTGCACCCAACCCGCTGTCAGCCAGCAGATGAAGGCCCTGGAGTCCTCCGTCGGCACCCCGCTGCTCGTGCGCACCGGGCGCGAGATGCGGCTCACCCAGGCCGGAGAGGCGCTGGTGCGGCACGCCGCCGGGATCATCGCCGGGCTCACGGCGGCCGAGGAGGAGGTCGCCGCGATCGCCGGGCTGCGGGCCGGCCGGGTCCGGCTGGTCTCCTTCCCCAGCGGCAGCTCCACCCTTGTACCGACCGCCCTGGCCGCGCTGCGCGCCGCGCACCCCGGCACCCGGGTTTCTCTGGAGGAGGCCGAGCCGCCGAAGTCCGTCGAGCTGCTGCGCGAGGGCGACTGCGACGTGGCGCTCGCCTTCCGCTACGAGGGTGCGGCCGGCGCGGAGGAGTGGGACGACCTGGTCGTACGGCCACTGCTGACCGACCGGCTGGTGGCGCTGGTCCCGGAGGGGCACCGACTCGCCCGAACCGCGGGGGCCGTGGCCATCGGGGAGCTGGCCCGGGAGTCCTGGATCGCGGGCTGCCCCCGCTGTCGCGGCCAGCTGGTCGAGGTGTGCGAAGGGGCCGGGTTCTCGCCCCGCATCGACTTCGCGACCGACGACTACCCCGCCGTGGTCGGCCTGGTCGGCGCGGGGCTCGGGGTGGCCGTACTGCCCCAGCTCGCCGTCGAGTCCGTACGGCCCCGGGGTGTACGGACAGTCACGCTGAAGCCGGCCGTGCGGCGGGAGATCGTCGCGCTCACGCTGCCCGACCTGGCGCAGGTGCCGGCGGTGACGGCGACCCTGGACGAGCTGGCCCGGGCGGGCACGCGCCAGTCCACGGCGCGCTGACCGCTTCGGGAGCCGTCCCGCGCCGGGTCTGTCCGGGTCCCGCTTCGCGGGCGCCCACTTCGGGTCCTTCGGCGCATCCCTTCTCGAGCCGTTCCAGAGAAACGTTCCTTCAGTGAGGTGCGGCCGCCTCCCCGCCGGCCGACGCCGAGGCCGCCACCAGGCGGTTGCGGGCCCGGCCCATGAGTTCCTCGCGCTCGTCCTCGGTCAGCCCGCCCCACACGCCGTACGGCTCACGCACCGCCAGCGCGTGCGCCGCGCACTCGGCGCGGACCGGGCACCTCATGCAGACCTCCTTGGCCGAGTTCTCGCGAGCGCTCCGTGCCGCACCGCGTTCGCCTTCCGGATGGAAGAAGAGCGAGCTGTCCACCCCTCGGCATGCAGCCAGGAGCTGCCAGTCCCACAGGTCCGCGTTCGGTCCGGGAAGGCGGGAGAAATCTGCCATTGCGTGACCCCTTGTAGCCGTTCTGGGTGGATACGGTATCCACGACCGTACAACTACGATCTAAGGAGATGAAAATATGACTCATTGCGAATCTAGCCGCAGACACCAGCGAAGTGGAAGAAAAGCGGCTGAATGGGGCACTGCTGGTGATGAAACGGCGCGAGTCCCACGCGCATGTCTGCTGCGTGGCCGCCCCCTCACGTAGAGTGCCGAAGACGACACACAGCCCCGTAACTCTTTCGAGTGACCATCGTTGAGAGTGCGGAGGCGGTTGAAGGAACAAGTGCTCGGGCGGGCGTCCGGGACGGTCGACCGCACAGGTGACGATTTCGTACCAGCCTGGAGGCTCAACGTGACGCGCAAGAGCTGCGGAGGACGGCCATGACTTCCGTCCTCGTCTGCGACGACTCCCCGCTTGCCCGAGAGGCGCTCCGCCGCGCGGTCGCGACCGTGCCCGGCGTCGAGCGCGTGACGACGGCCGCCAACGGCGAGGAAGTCCTCCGCCGCTGGGGAGCCGACCGCTCGGACCTGATTCTGATGGACGTGCGCATGCCCGGCCTGGGCGGCGTCGAGACCGTCCGGCGGCTGCTGTCCGCCGACCCCGGCGCGCGCATCATCATGCTCACCGTCGCCGAGGACCTGGACGGTGTGGCCCTCGCGGTCGCCGCCGGTGCCCGTGGCTATCTGCACAAGGACGCCTCGCGCGCCGAACTGCGCGCCACCGTCACCCAGGCCCTCGCCGACCCGACCTGGCGGCTCGCCCCGCGCCGGCTGCGCTCGGCCGAGATGGGCGCGGCGCCCACGCTCACCGCGCGGGAGATCCAGGTGCTGGAGGGCATGAGCCACGGCCGCTCCAACGCGGAGATCGGCCGCGAGCTGTTCCTCTCCGAGGACACCGTCAAGACCCACGCCCGTCGGCTCTTCAAGAAACTCGGCGCCTCGGACCGGGCGCACGCCGTGGCGCTCGGCTTCCGGTGGGGCCTGGTCCGCTAGGGGCTCCCCGTGCGAGGGAGTCCGAAAGGGCCCGTCGGGGACGTGACGCTCCCCGCTTATCGCGAGGTGAGCGGGGGTGACAAGGCGACCCGCCGAGTGCCCGCTGCTCGTTTCGGCGCGGATGACGCATCCTTGAGGTGTGGAGTTCCTCGGGGACGAGTCGGTCGAGCGGAAGGGGAGGGCGCAGGGGATGAGTTCCGGCGCACCTGCTCATAACGCTTCGGTGCACAACAACGGGCACGGAGCCACGGATCGGACGGCCGCAAGGCACCATGGACCGATGCGTGACGACGAGGCGCCCCCGGACCAGGGGACGGTGGGTGGGCTCGTCCACCGCGCCGTGGACGGGGACGAGCAGGCCACGCACGACCTGCTCGCCCATGTCCACCCCCTGGCGCTGCGCTACTGCCGCACGCGGCTGTCCCGGCTGCCCGGTGACGCCCGGCACTTCGTCGAGGACCTCGCCCAGGAGGTCTGCGTCGCGGTGCTCCTCGCTCTGCCCCGCTACAAGGACACCGGGCGCCCCTTCGAGGCGTTCGTCTTCGCCATCGCCGCCCACAAGGTCGCCGACCTCCAGCGGGCCGCGATGCGCCACCCCGGCTCGACGGCCGTCCCCTCCGACGAGATGCCCGAGCGGCCGGACGACTCCCTGGGCCCCGAGGAGCGCGCGCTCCTCAACAGCGACGCCGCCTGGGCCAAGAAACTGCTGGCCAACCTCCCCGAGAACCAGCGCGAGCTGCTCCTGCTGCGCATCGCGGTCGGGCTCACCGCCGAGGAGACCGGGCAGATGTTGGGAATGTCACCGGGGGCCGTGCGGGTCGCCCAGCACCGGGCGCTGAGCCGGCTACGGGCGCTGGCGGAGCAGTAGTTCGGGCGACGGCCCGCATCCGACCCGCGAGGCGGCGCCTCTCGTGCAAAAGCACGAAGGTCGCACGCTTCCTTGATCGTGGAATGACCCACGTCCACTTCCCGTTAGCATGGACATCCGCACCGATCAAGGCCATTTGGGGAAGGTGTCATGACTGCCAACGTCGACGGAGTGCCCGAGAAATTCGCGACACTCGGGCTGACCTACGACGACGTGCTGCTGCTGCCGGGCGCCTCCGCGGTGCTTCCGAACGCGGTCGACACCTCGTCCCGCATCTCCCGCAACGTGCGGGTCAACATCCCGCTGCTCTCCGCGGCCATGGACAAGGTGACCGAGTCCCGGATGGCCATCTCCATGGCCCGCCAGGGCGGCGTCGGCGTCCTGCACCGCAACCTGTCCATCGAGGACCAGGCCAACCAGGTCGACCTGGTGAAGCGCTCCGAGTCCGGCATGGTGGCCAACCCCATCACCATCCACCCGGACGCCACCCTCGGCGAGGCCGACGCCCTGTGCGCCAAGTTCCGCATCAGCGGCGTCCCGGTCACCGACGGCGCGGGCAAGCTGCTCGGCATCGTCACCAACCGCGACATGGCGTTCGAGACCGACCGCACCCGGCAGGTGCGCGAGGTCATGACGCCGATGCCGCTGGTCACCGGCCAGGTCGGCATCTCCGGCGTGGACGCCATGGAGCTGCTGCGCCGCCACAAGATCGAGAAGCTGCCGCTGGTCGACGCCGACGGCGTCCTCAAGGGCCTGATCACGGTCAAGGACTTCGTCAAGGCCGAGCAGTACCCGCACGCCGCCAAGGACGCCGAGGGCCGCCTGCTCGTCGGCGCCGCCGTCGGCGCCAGCCCCGAAGCCCTCGACCGCGCCCAGGCCCTCGCCGAGGCCGGGGCGGACTTCCTCGTCGTCGACACCTCGCACGGCCACAACAGCAACGCGCTGAGCTGGATGTCGAAGATCAAGTCGAGCGTCGGCGTCGACGTCGTCGGCGGCAACGTCGCCACCCGCGACGGCGCCCAGGCCCTGATCGACGCCGGTGTCGACGGCATCAAGGTCGGTGTCGGCCCCGGTTCCATCTGCACCACCCGCGTCGTCGCCGGCATCGGCGTCCCCCAGGTCACCGCGATCTACGAGGCCTCCCTCGCCGCCCGCGCCGCCGGGGTGCCCCTGATCGGCGACGGCGGCCTGCAGTACTCCGGCGACATCGGCAAGGCGCTGGCCGCCGGTGCCGACACCGTGATGCTGGGCAGCCTGCTGGCGGGCTGCGAGGAGTCGCCGGGCGAGCTGCAGTTCATCAACGGCAAGCAGTTCAAGTCCTACCGCGGCATGGGCTCGCTGGGCGCCATGCAGTCCCGCGGCCAGGGCCGGTCGTACTCGAAGGACCGGTACTTCCAGGCCGAGGTCGCCTCCGACGACAAGCTCGTGCCCGAGGGCATCGAGGGCCAGGTCCCCTACCGGGGCCCGCTGGCCAACGTGCTGCACCAGCTCGTCGGCGGCCTGCGCCAGACCATGGGCTACGTGGGCGCCGCCACCATCGAGGAGATGGAGTCCAAGGGCCGCTTCGTCCGGATCACCTCCGCGGGCCTCAAGGAGAGCCACCCGCACGACATCCAGATGACGGTCGAGGCGCCGAACTACAGCCGCAGCAAGTAAGCGGCCACAGCAAGCAAGCACACGGGCAGCAGCCTCCGAGGGCGGCTCCGGAGCATCCGGGGCCGCCCTCTGCGGTGCCCCGGCGCGCCCGTCGGGGATACTGGAAGGCGCTGCAACGCATCAGGGAAAGGCCACAGACGTGACTGAGATCGAGATCGGGCGCGGCAAGCGCGGCCGCCGGGCGTACGCCTTCGACGACATCGCCGTCGTCCCCAGCCGCCGTACCCGGGACCCGAAGGAGGTCTCGATCGCCTGGCAGATCGACGCCTACCGCTTCGAGCTGCCGTTCCTGGCCGCTCCCATGGACTCGGTCGTCTCCCCGGCCACCGCGATCCGGATCGGCGAGCTGGGCGGCCTCGGCGTCCTCAACCTGGAAGGGCTCTGGACCCGGCACGAGGACCCGCAGCCGCTGCTCGACGAGATCGTCGGCCTCGACGCGGACACCGCGACCCGCCGCCTCCAGGAGATCTACGCCGCCCCCATCAAGGAGGAGCTGATCGGGCAGCGCATCAAGGAGGTGCGCGATTCGGGCGTGGTCACGGCCGCCGCGCTCTCCCCGCAGCGCACCGCCCAGTTCTCCAAGGCCGTCGTGGACGCGGGCGTCGACATCTTCGTCATCCGCGGCACCACCGTCTCCGCGGAGCACGTCTCCGGCTCGCACGAGCCGCTGAACCTGAAGCAGTTCATCTACGAACTCGACGTCCCGGTGATCGTCGGCGGCTGCGCCACCTACACCGCCGCCCTGCACCTGATGCGCACCGGCGCCGCGGGCGTCCTCGTCGGCTTCGGCGGCGGCGCCGCCCACACCACGCGCAACGTGCTCGGCATCCAGGTGCCCATGGCCACCGCGGTCGCGGACGTGGCGGCGGCCCGCCGGGACTACATGGACGAGTCCGGCGGCCGGTACGTCCACGTCATCGCCGACGGCGGCGTCGGCTGGTCCGGCGACCTGCCCAAGGCCATCGCCTGCGGCGCCGACTCCGTGATGATGGGCTCCCCGCTGGCCCGCGCGACCGACGCGCCGGGCAAGGGCCACCACTGGGGCATGGAGGCCGTCAACGTGGAGCTGCCGCGCGGCCAGAAGGTCGACCTCGGCACGGTCGGCACCATCGAGGAGGTCCTCACCGGCCCGTCCCGCACCCCGGACGGCTCGATGAACTTCTTCGGCGCCCTGCGCCGCGCCATGGCCACCACCGGTTACAGCGAGCTGAAGGAGTTCCAGCGCGTCGAGGTGACGGTCGCGGACTCGCAGCACCGGCGGTAGTCACCCGAACGCCGTACCGAGGGGCCCGGAGCGGATGCTCCGGGCCCCTCGCGTGTCCGCGCGGCGCGGTCAGAGCCGGTGCGCCGCCCCCGTCGGCGTGGCCCCCCGGGTGTCCAGCAGCAGCTGGGCCTTGACCGACAGGCCCTGCAGGTCGTACGTGCGGTGCTGCTGGAGGAGGATCGTGAGGTCGGCGTCGGCGGCGGCCTCGTAGAGGGAGTCGGCGCGGGGGACGGGGCGGTCGGCGACGTTCCAGGACGGGATGTGCGGGTCGTGGTAGCTCACGGCGGCGCCCATCGACATCAGGCGGGTCGCGATCTCCTCGGCCGGGGTGGCCTGCTGGTCGGCGAGGTCGGCCTTGTAGGTGACGCCGAGGAGGAGGATCCGGGCGGCGCGCGCGGACTTGCCGTGCTCGTTGAGGAGGGCGGCGGCGCGCTGGACGACGTAGCGGGGCATCTGGGCGTTGACCTGCTGGGCCAGCTCCACCATGCGCAGGCTGTGCGGCGCCCGGCCGGTCAGGTCCTGGGCGACGGAATGGCCGCCGACGCCGGGGCCGGGGCGGAAGGCCTGGAAGCCGAACGGCTTGGTCTCCGCGCAGCGCAGGACGTCCCACAGGTCGACGCCGAGGCCGTCGCAGAGCACGGCCATCTCGTTGACCAGGGCGATGTTCACGTGCCGGAAGTTGGTCTCCAGGAGCTGCACCGTCTCCGCCTCCCGCGGTCCGCGCGCCCGGACCACCTTGTCGGTGAGGCGGCTGTAGAACGCGGCGGCCGACTCGGTGCAGGCGGGGGTGAGACCGCCGATGACCTTCGGGGTGTTGGCCGGGGTGAAGTCGCGGTTGCCGGGGTCCACGCGGCTGGGGGAGTAGGCGAGGTGGAAGTCGCGGCCGGCGCGCAGCCCGGAGCCCTGCTCCAGGAGCGGGCGCAGGAAGTCCTCCGTCGTCCCGGGCCGCACCGGGGACTCCAGGATGACGGTGGTGTGCGGGCGCATGTGGGCGGCCAGGGTGCGGGCCGCGGCCTCCACCTGGGTGAGGTCCAGGCCGCCGTCCGCGCCCGGCGGGGTGGGCGCGCAGATGACGGCGGTGCGGACCCGGCCCAGCTCGGCCGGCCCGGCCGGTCCGGTCGGGGTGCGGAAGCCCGTGGCGAGCATCCGGCGCACCTCGGCGGGGGTGAGCGGGTCGGCCTCGGGCCCGGTGCGGTAGCCGAGGGTGGGGATGCCGGCGGCGACGGCGGCCTGGGCCAGGGGCAGGCCGTACGGGCCGAGTCCGATGACGGCGAGATCTGCGGGCATGGCGTGGGCCGTCCTTCCCAGTAACCGAAGCGGGACAGGTGCGCAAGCCCGGTGGACAGGACGGGCGAGCACAACGTCAGACTAGGAGTAAATATGACCGATTTGCGGGATTGATCTGCGGAGTTTCTGCGAGTGTCGACGGCGCGCCGCCTGCCGGTACGGGCTCCGGGGGAAGTTGTCCACAGGTTCGGGCCTGCGGCTGCCGAAGTCGGGCAGGAAGGTCAGAATCTGGGCATGGTGGGTACCAGGAAACGGGCTCGCCCGACGGGTGCGGCCGACGCGACCGACAGCGGGAGGCAGCAGTGAGGACAGCGACCCTTGGGCCGGCGCAGCGCGCCGAGTCGCTCGCCGCCATGGCCGAGCGCGAGCTCGACGTCCTGGTGGTGGGCGCGGGTGTGGTCGGCGCGGGCACCGCGCTCGACGCCGTGACGCGCGGACTGTCCGTCGGCCTGGTCGAGGCCCGGGACTGGGCCTCGGGCACCTCCAGCAGGTCCAGCAAGCTGATCCACGGCGGGCTGCGCTATCTGGAGATGCTCGACTTCGTGCTCGTGCGGGAGGCGCTGAAGGAGCGCGGACTGCTGCTCGAACGGCTGGCGCCGCACCTGGTGAAGCCGGTTCCGTTCCTGTACCCGCTGCAGCACAAGGGCTGGGAGCGGCTGTACGCGGGCTCGGGCGTCGCGCTCTACGACGCCATGTCCATGGCCCGCGGTCACGGCCGGGGGCTGCCGCTGCACCGGCACCTGACCAGGCGTCACGCCCTGCGCGTGGCGCCTGCGCTGAAGAAGGACGCGCTGGTCGGCGCGTTGCAGTACTACGACGCCCAGATGGACGACGCCCGCTTCGTGGCCACGCTGGTGCGCACCGCGGCGGCGTACGGCGCCAAGGTCGCCAACCGCGCCCGGGTCACCTCCTTCCTGCGCGAGGGCGAACGGGTGGTCGGCGCGCGGGTGCGGGACGTCGAGGCGGGCGGCGAGTACGAGGTCCGCGCCAAGCAGGTGGTCAACGCGACCGGGGTGTGGACCGACGACACCCAGGCGATGGTGGGCGAGCGCGGCCAGTTCCACGTGCGGGCCTCCAAGGGCATCCACCTGGTCGTGCCCAAGGACCGCATCCACTCCAGCACCGGCCTGATCCTGCGCACCGAGAAGTCCGTGCTGTTCGTCATCCCCTGGGGCCGGCACTGGATCATCGGCACCACGGACACCGACTGGGACCTCGACAAGGCCCACCCGGCCGCGTCCAGCGCCGACATCGACTACCTGCTGGAACACGTCAACTCGGTGCTGTCGGTGCCCCTCACGCGCGACGACGTCGAGGGCGTGTACGCCGGGCTGCGCCCGCTGCTGGCCGGCGAGTCGGACGCCACCAGCAAGCTGTCGCGCGAGCACACCGTCGCCCACCCCGTGCCCGGCCTGGTCGTCGTCGCGGGCGGCAAGTACACGACGTACCGGGTGATGGCCAAGGACGCCGTGGACGAGGCCGTGCACGGGCTCGACCTGCGGGTCGCCGACTGCGTCACCGAGGAGACCCCGCTGCTGGGTGCCGAGGGCTACCACGCGCTGTGGAACGCGCGGGCCCGGATCGCCGCGCGCACCGGACTGCACGTCGTACGCGTCGAGCATCTGCTGAACCGTTACGGCGCGTTGACGGAGGAACTGCTCGAACTCGTCGCCGCCGACCCCTCCCTGGGCGAACCCCTCACCGGCGCCGACGACTACCTGCGCGCCGAAGTCGTCTACGCCGCCTCGCACGAGGGCGCCCGGCACCTGGACGACGTACTCACCCGGCGCACCCGCATCTCCATCGAGACCTTCGACCGGGGTACGCAATGTGCCCGCGAGGCCGCCGAGCTGATGGCACCGGTCCTCGGCTGGGACAAGGGCCAGGTCGAACGGGAGGTCCAGCACTACGAGAAGCGGGTCGAGGCCGAGCGCGAGTCGCAGCGCCAGCCCGACGACCTGACGGCCGACGCTGCCCGGCTGGGGGCGCCGGACATCGTGGCGCGGTAAGGACGGCGGGCGGGAACCGGGCGGGAACCCTGCGGGCACCCTGGGCGTAGAGCACTTGTCGGGTGAGGGACAATGAAGGCTCTGTCAGGGCGGGTTGCATGAGGGGACGCATGTCGGAGGCGGAGCGGGCGGGGACATCCCGTACGGACAAGAGCGCACGTCTCCTCGCCGGGCGGTACCGGCTGGGAGACGTGCTCGGCCGCGGCGGCATGGGGACGGTGTGGCGCGCGCAGGACGAGACCCTCGGACGCACGGTCGCCGTCAAGGAGCTGCGGTTCCCGGGGAACATCGACGAGGAGGAGAAGCGGCGCCTGATCACGCGCACGCTGCGCGAGGCCAAGGCGATCGCGCGGATCCGCAACAACAGCGCCGTCACGGTCTACGACGTCGTCGAGGAGGACGACCGGCCGTGGATCGTGATGGAACTCGTCGAGGGCAGGTCGCTCGCCGAGGCCATCCGTGAGGACGGCCTGCTGGAGCCGAAGCGGGCCGCCGAGGTCGGGCTGGCCATCCTGGACGTGCTGCGCTCCGCGCACCGCGAGGGCATCCTGCACCGCGACGTGAAGCCGTCGAACGTGCTGATCGCCGAGGACGGCCGGGTCGTGCTCACCGACTTCGGCATCGCCCAGGTCGAGGGCGACCCCTCCATCACCTCCACCGGCATGCTCGTCGGCGCCCCCTCCTACATCTCCCCCGAGCGCGCCCGCGGCCACAAGCCCGGTCCGGCCGCCGACCTGTGGTCGCTGGGCGGGCTGCTGTACGCCGCCGTCGAGGGCACCCCGCCCTACGACCGGGGTTCGGCGATCGCGACGCTCACCGCGGTGATGACGGAGAACCTGGAGGAGCCGAAGAACGCCGGCCCGCTGCGCGACGTCATCTACGGGCTGCTCACCAAGGACCCCGACCGGCGGCTCGACGACGCGGGCGCCCGCGCGATGCTCAACAGGGTCATCCACGCCCCGGAGCGGACGGCCGGTGCCGAACCGGTGGACGCCACCAAGGTCGTACCGCTGCCCCCGCAGCCGGACGGGCGCGGGCGTCGCGGCGGCTCCGCGGGCACGGGTGCCAAGCGGGCCGAGGAGGCCGGGGAGAAGCTGCGCGGAGCGCTGCGTTCCGTGCGCAAGGCCGCCGTCGGGGCCGGTGCCGCCGGTGCGGCGGCCGCTTCGCGGACCCGGCCGGGCGACGGCGGCGGCACCGCGGCGGGTGCCACGCGGGCCACGGGAGCATCGGGTGCTGCCGGTGCCGCGGACACCGCGGGTTCGGCGGGGGCGACAGCTGCCGCGCCTGCGCCTCGGGTGGGATCGGGTGCCGGTGCCGTCGGCGGGTCGGTCGGCCCGGGGGCCGGTGCGTCGTCCGCCGCCGGGGGCGTGAAGAGCTCCGGCTGGCCCGTCGTGCCGCCGCCGGACCTGCCGACCCGGTCCGTGCCCCGGGCGCCGCTCACCGACGTGGTGCCGCGCCGGACGCTGATCATCATCGCGGTGGTGGTGGCCCTGGCCGTGCTGGGCACCGTGCTGGCCCTCACGCTCGGCGGGGGCGACGACGACAAGGGTGCCGAGGGCGGCAGCGGTGGCAAGGCCGTGGCCTCCGCCGGAGCGAGCGGCGACACCAGGCAGGACGAGGGGAGCGGCACCGGCACCGACGGCTCCGCCTCCGACCCCACGACCGACGGGGCCGCGAGCGGCGCCCCGGACACCGCAGCGAGCGCCTCCGGCGGGGAGGGCGGCGAGTCGGACGACGCCGGGAAGTCCGACGACGACGAGAACGTGGCCACCACCCACCAGGGCGACCAGGGCTACCGCATCGGACTCCCCAAGGGCTGGAAGTACGCCTCCACGGGCTCCGCGGGCGACCGGTTCACCGGGCCGGGGGGACAGAAGCTGCTGGTCGCCTGGACCGCCACACCCAAGGGCGACCCCGTCGCGGACTGGAAGAACCAGGAGCGGTACATGGTCCGCTCCAACTACAAGAAGATCCGCATAGAGAAGGTGGGCTACCGGGGCTGGAACGCCGCCGACTGGGAGTTCACCTACACCGACGGCGGCACCAAGTACCGGACCGTGGACCGGGGCTTCGTCGTCAACGACCACCAGGGCTACGCGCTCATGTACACCGCGAAGGCCGCCGACTGGGGCGAGGACCTGCGCCGGGACACCTGGCGGACCCTGTCGAAGACCTTCGAACCCAAGTCCTGAGCGGAGGGGACCCGGCGCCCGGGCACCCGGTCCCGGGTTTGACCCGCCCGATATCTGGCATCAGCTCATTGCGGGTTGCCTCCGGCACGTATCGTGAGTGGTTGCGGACCGTACGCAGCCGGAACGGCCCGCCGGGCGAACGGACTTGACCGACGGCTGCCGGGGGGTGGCGACGTGGACGACTACGCGGGACGGGTACTCGCCGACCGCTACCGCCTGCCGCTGCCGCCCTCCGACGAGTACGAACTCACCGAGAGCCGGGCCTTCGACACCTACAGCGGACAGGAAGTCCTGGTCCGCCAGGTGCCGTTGCCCGAAGTCGTCGAGGCCGAGGTGCTCGACGCGGACGGCCTGCCCGACGGCTTCACGGCCCGGGACGGCGGCGCCCGCCACCCCGGCCGGCGGTCACCGGCCGCGTGCGGCGGCCCCGGGCGGCCGGCCGATCCGGTGGTCCGGCGTGCGGTCGAGGCGGCACAGGCCGCGGCGGCGGTGCCCGACCACCCTCGCCTCGACCAGGTCTTCGACGTGTTCGCCGAGGGCGGCTCGCTGTGGGTCGTCAGCGAGCTGGTGGCCGCGAGGCCGCTGGCCGCGCTGCTCGCCGAACAGGCCCTGACGCCGTACCGGGCGGCCGAGGTCGCCTCCGACGTCCTGCTGGCGCTGCGGGTGCTGCACTCGTACGGCTGGGTGCACCGCAACATCACCGCGCGCACCGTGCTCGTCTGCGACGACGGGCGCGTCATGCTGACCGGCCTGGCGGTCGGCGCGGCGGAGGAGGCGCTGTGCGGGTACGACCCGGTGCCCCGGCCGCCCGACGAGGAGCCGGCCCCCGCGGTCGACCCGAACGGCACCTTCGGCCCGGGCGGCGGGGTCACCCGGACCGCGGTCTTCGGCCCGGGCGACGCCGACCCCGAGGCCGCCCGGCGGGCCGCCATCGAGGCGCGGGGCGTCGGCGGGCTCCCGGTGACCCAAGGCCCCGGACCGGGCGGATCCCCCGCCCCGCTCGCCCCCGCGCCGCTCGACGCCGGGGGAGACGCCCGCGCCGCTCGTGCCGGTGCGATCGCCGCCTACCGCGCGGGTGCCAGGGCCGCCGCCCGCGTCCAGGAGGGCCAGAACGGCCGCGCGGCCCTGCCGGGTGCCCGACCCGCCCCCGACGCCGCCGCCGCGCGGGCCGAGGGCCCCGGCACGGGCGGCGGACGACCTGGAGTCACCGACGGCCCCCGCCCCTCGTACGACGACGCCTACGGCCCGGTCCGTTCTCCGCACGGCACGGCTTTCGGCGGGACGGGGCCCGCGCACGGAACCGACGGTGGACCGGAGCAGGGCGGCGCGCCCGGCACGGGCAGGACGCGTCCGGGCTTCGCCGCGGGTTCGGACGGGGCTCCGTACCCCGTTGACCGCGAAGCGGCGTCCGGCGCCGAGGCCGACACGGGGGGCGGGTGGTGGGAGGGTGCCGCCGGTTCGGGCGGGGATCCGGCTCCGTACTCCGGCGAGCCTGCCGCCGCGTCCGATGCCGCGTCCGGCAGCCCGGAGGGCACCGGTGCGGTCGGTGGCCCCGAGTCGTCCGGCGACCCGGTCCCGCCCGGGCGGATCGCCGACCCCTACGGCGTACGCACCCCCTCCTGGCGCGGCGCCGCCCCCCGTACGCCCGGGGACCCGGCGTCTTCCGCAGCCCGGGGACCCGGCGACCCGGCGTTCCCCGCCCCCCGTCCGGACGGTGAGCCGACGGCCGGATCCGGACCGGTGGCCGGGCGAGCCCTGCCGGCCGCCCGGCAGGAGGGCACCGCGGAGTCCGCCGCCGGACGCCGGGGTACCCCGGCCGGGGGTGCCGCTCAGCCGTACGAGGCCGCGTCCGGGTCGGGTGCGCTGCCGTACGAGACCGGGTCGGGTGCGCTGCCGTACGAGACCGAGTCGGATGCTCTGCCGTACGAGGCAGCTTCCGGGCCAGGGACTCCGCCGCAGGAGACCGTCTCCGGGCCGGTCGTCCCGCCGCAGGAGGGGACCGCAGGGCCGGTCGTCCCGCCGCAGGACGGGACCGCAGGGCCGGGCGTGCCGGCGCAGGCCGGAGGGCCCGCGTCCGCCGCGCGCTGGGACGACCTGGTCGCGCGTACCCCCGTGCCGCGCGGGCCGGCCACCGCGCTCGCCGCCGAGCGGTCCCGGCAGACGCGGATGGCCGTGGTCGGGCCCGTGACCGAGCGCTGGGCGCCGGAGCAGGCCGGGTCCGTGCACGAGAACTGGCAGCTGGCCGCGCCCATCGGCCCCGCCACCGACCTGTGGGCCCTGGGCGCGCTGCTCTTCCGCGCCGTACAGGGCCATGCGCCCTACCCGGAGGAGTCGACCGCCGAACTGGTGCAGATCGTGTGCGCGGAGCCGCCCGCGTTCGCCGAGGAGTGCGGGCCGCTGCGGCCGGTCGTGGAGTCGCTGCTGCGTCAGGACCCCACCGAGCGGATCGAGTTCGAGGAGCTGAGCGGTTGGCTGCGCTCCCTCGTACGCTCCGCGCCCGAGCCGGAGGCCGGCCTGCACGTCATCTCCGCGCCGCCGGTCGAGACCGGCCGGCTGCCCATCGTGCGCCGCCGCGGCGAGCTGGTGCGCAGGCGGCGTGCCGGGCTGCCCGCGCACCACGGACGGCACAAGCGCGGCAGGGCGGAGACCGGCCGCTCACCCCGCAGCCTCGGCCGGACCCTGCTCCTGCTCATACTGCTGGCGCTGGCCGGCGCGGTCGCGTACGCCATGTTCTTCATGCCCAAGAGCGACACGAGCGGAGCCGGAGCCGCCGACCGGACGGGCGCAGCCGGGGAGGCGAGCCAGGCGCCGCCCGCCAAGTCGCCGGAGGCCGGCGGCGAACCCCGGCCGGAGGAGACGTCCCCGACGCCCGGCCCGGAGGCCTCGCGGACGGCGGGCGGCCCCGAGACGCAGTCCAACGTCGCCGACGGATTCACCCTGCGCAAGGACGCGGAGGGTTTCCGCATCGCCGTAGCCGAGGGCTGGAACCGGACCCCGCGCAACGGCAGCGGCCAGGTCGTCTACGGCAAGGGCGACTTCGAGCTGATCGTCGTCCCCGGCCGGGACCGCGCCTCCGAGTTCGGCGACGATCCGATGACCTACCAGCGCGACAGCGAGCCCGAGTTGGCGTCGTACCGGGCCTCCAGCTGGGCCACCTCCAGCGGCCTGAAGACCATCGAGGTCGGCGGACGGACCATGGCGGAGGGGCAGTTCACCTGGACCGGCGCCGGCGGCGAGCTGTACGTGCGCAACGTCGCCATGCTCATCGACGGGCGTTACCACGTGGTCCAGGTCCGCGGTCCGGAGGCGGAGCGTGACGAGGTCTCCCGGCTGTTCGAACAGGCCTCGGCGACCTACCAGTACACACGCTGACGGCAGTTCGGCACGATGGTTGCCTGCCGTCACGGAAAGCGACAACCGTCACAGAGCGGTTTCCATACCACCCCACCCGTTCCCCGGACGGTGACCGGTCCCTAGTCTGACCCTGACAAGACCATTGCGGGGCAACGTGAATCAGATGCAGGGCCGGCTCGTCGCGGATCGCTACCGGCTCGGGGAAGCCATCGGCAGCGGCGGCATGGGCCGGGTGTGGCGCGCACACGACGAGGTGCTGCACCGGACCGTCGCCATCAAGGAGTTGACCGCCGCGCTCTACGTCTCGGAGAGCGACCAGGCCATCCTCCTGGCGCGCACCCGGGGCGAGGCACGCGCGGCGGCACGGATCAATCACTCGGCCGTCGTCACCGTGCACGACGTACTCGAACACGACGGCCGGCCGTGGATCGTGATGGAGCTGGTCGAGGGGCGCTCGCTGGCCGACGCCGTCAAGGAGGAGGAGCGGGTCGACCCGCGCGAGGCGGCCCGGATCGGCCTGTGGGTGTTGCGTGCCCTGCGCGCCGCGCACACCGCCGGGGTGCTGCACCGCGACGTCAAGCCGGGCAACGTGCTGCTCGCCGACGACGGACGCGTCCTGCTCACCGACTTCGGCATCGCGCAGATCGAGGGCGACTCCACCATCACCCGGACCGGAGAGGTCGTCGGCTCCGTCGACTACCTCGCGCCCGAGCGCGTCCGCGGCCACGACCCCGGCCCGTCCTCCGACCTGTGGGCGCTCGGCGCGACGCTGTACACGGCGGTGGAGGGCAGGTCGCCGTTCCGTCGCACCTCACCGCTGACCACCATGCAGGCAGTCGTCGAGGAGGAGGCCGGCGAGCCCCGGTACGCCGGTGTGCTCGCGCCCGTCATCAGCGCCCTGCTCCGCAAGGATCCGGCCGAGCGGCCCGACGCCACCGAGGCCGAGCACCTGCTCGCCCAGGCGGCCGAGGGCCGGCGCCCGAACGAGGCCCAGGCCTACGTGCCGACCACCCGCTGCGCGGGGCCCCCGCCGCGGTCCGGCGACACGGTCCAGCAGGGGATGCCCTGGGCGCCGGCGGCCGCGGGGACGCCCGGAACGACAACACCCGGGGCGCCGGGGATGCCGGGCGCCGTGGGCGGAACAACCGCCACGCCGTACCCGCCGGTGACCGGCCCCACCGCGGTCGGCCCCGCGGCGACGGGGCACACGGCGCCCGGCTACCCGGCCGCCGGAGCCGTGGCCGGAACGGCGGGCGGCGTCGCTCCGGCCGCCCCGGTCGCTCCCCGACGCCCCCGACGGTCGCGGATACGCACGCTCGCCCTGGTCGTCGCCGTCGCGGCGCTCATCGGCGCGGGCACCGCCGTGGTGCTGCAACAGCGCGACGGGGACGGCACGTCGGCCGGCTCCGACCCCACCCACGCCCCGTCCGGCTCCGCTTCCCCGTCCGCCTCCGGCAAGACCGGCCAGGGCCCCGGCGGTGCCGTCCCGGCCGACTGGGTGCGCCGCGACGACCCGCTGGGTTTCAGCCTCTACCTGCCCGCGAACTGGCAGCGCAGCGACTTCGACGGCGACAGCGGCGAACTCCGGCAGATCGACTACACCCCCGACGGCGGCGAGCACGTCATCCGCATCTCCGTGGACACCGCCCCCGACTACAACGACCCGTACGCGCACCAGCAGGACCTGGACGCGCAACTCGCCGGGCGGCTGGTCGGCTACCGGCGCATCGCCCTGGACCGCGCCACCTACCGCGACCGCGACAGCTCCCGGTGGGAGTACGGCTGGACCGCGCTGGCCAAGGACACCGAGTTCCCCGGCCCGCGCCGGGCCGTGTCGCAGGCGTACCTGTCCCGCGACGGCGTCGAGTACGCCCTCAACATGACGGGACCGGCCGGAGACTGGGCGAGCACGCAGCGCCGGTTCAAGGCCGTGCTGCAGGGCTGGCAGGAGAAGACCGGCTGAACCCCCCCCGTGGCGGCGGCCACGGCACACACGCACCCGTCGGTTGTCGGCCACCCGTGTGACGGCGTCCCGGAGCCGGTGCGTCCGGTGGGGCATGATGGGACGCATGGTGACCGAGGGGGCGGGCGGGCGTGTCATCGCGGGCCGTTACCGGCTCCATGAGCGGCTCGGCAGCGGCGGCATGGGCATCGTGTGGCGGGCCACCGACCAACTGCTCGCCCGTGAAGTGGCCGTGAAGGCGCTCCCCCTCGACGAGAGTCTCTCCGCGGCCGAGGCCCGACGGCGCCGTGAACGCACCCTGCGCGAGGCCCGCGCGGTCGCGCAGTTGCGGCATCCGCACGTCATCGTCGTGCACGACGTGGTCGAGGACGACGAACGCGCCTACATGGTCATGGAACTGGTCGACGGCGGCTCGCTCGCCGACCGGGTGCTCGGCCGCGGCCCCGTCGACGCCGCCGAGGCCGCCCGCATCGGCATCGCCCTGCTCGACGCCCTGGACACGGCCCACGCGGCGGGGATCCTGCACCGGGACGTGAAGCCGTCGAACGTGCTGCTCGCCGAGGACGGCCGGGTCGTCCTCACCGACTTCGGCGTGGCCCAGGTCGCGGGCTCCACCACGCTCACCGAGAACGGCTCCTTCGTCGGTTCCCCCGAGTACACCGCTCCGGAGCGGATGTCCGGGGCCGGGACCGGCCCGGAGTCCGACCTGTGGTCGCTGGGCGTGCTGCTGTGCGCGGTCCTCAGCGGCGCGTCCCCCTTCCACCGCGACTCGCTGGGCGGTGTGCTGCACGCCGTGGTCACCGAGGAGATCCGCCCGCCCGCGCAGGCCGGACCGCTCCTGCCGGTCGTACGGGGTCTGCTGGAGCGCGATCCGCGACGGCGGCTGGACGCGGCGTCGGCGCAGCGGATGCTGCGCGCCTACCTCAGCACGGGCCGTACGCCCGCGACCGCGGCGGCGGCCGCGACCGGCGGGCCCCCGCGGGCGCGACGCAGCGTGAAGCGGAGCGTGCTCATGGCGGTGCTGCTGGTCGTCGCCGCGGCGGGCGCCGGGGTCTCGGCCGCCGTACTGCTCGCGGACGCGGGCGACGACGGGAGCGGTACGCCGGCGACTTCGGTGCCCGCGACGCCCACGACCCGGCCGACGCCGACGGATCGGCCGACGTCGGCGCCGTCCGAGCCGTCGGCCACGCAGCTGCCGCCCTCCGCAACCGGCTCCGGTACCTGACGGAAGACCTGAAAGGGAGATAAGCGGCACCCCTGCGTCACGGGTCTGTGACCACCGCGCACCGGCGGTGGAAAGGAGCGCGCCCGGCGCGATATGGATGGACGCATGAGCAGCAACGGGGGATCACACGGCAGGCCGGACGAGCCGACCAGTTTTGACCTGCAACCGCCGAACCGGCCGGCCGCCGTGCCGCATCCGGGCAATCCGTACGCGGCCGGGACCCAGGTCGTACCGTCGCCGTCGCAGCCCCCGGCCGTGAACGCCGCCGGGACCCCGTCGCCGGACCGTCCTTCGCCCGCACCGGTGGCTTCCTCCGCCGCCGCGCATGACCCCGGCGCCGGGCGGCTCGTCGCCGGGCGCTACCGGCTGATCGCCAAGCTCGGGCACGGCGGCATGGGCACGGTGTGGCGCGCGAAGGACGAGACCGTCGACCGCGAGGTCGCCGTCAAGGAGCCGCGCGTCCCCGATCACCTTCCCGAACGCGAACGGGACAACGCCTTCGAGCGGATGCGCCGCGAGGCGCGCGCCGCGGCCCGGCTCGACCACCCCGCGGTGGTCGACGTGCACGACGTGGCGGTCGTGGACGAGCAGCCGTGGATCGTGATGGAACTCGTGCGCGGGCGCTCGCTGGGCGATGTCCTCCGGGAGGGCACGCTGGGCGCGCGCGAGGCCGCCCGGATCGGCCTGGAGGTGCTCGGCGCGCTGGAGGCCGCACACGCCGCCGGAGTCCTGCACCGGGACGTGAAGCCGGACAACGTCCTGCTCGGCCGGCACGACCGGGTCGTCCTCACCGACTTCGGCATCGCCCAGATCGAGGGCGAGACCAGCCTGACCGACACCGGCGGCTTCGTCGGCTCCCCCGAGTACATCGCCCCGGAGCGGGTGCTCGGGCAGCGGCCGGGACCGGCGAGCGACCTGTGGTCGCTGGGCGTCGTGCTGTACGCGGCGACGGAGGGCGTCTCGCCGTTCCGCCGCAGCAACACCCCCGCCACGCTCCAGTCGGTGCTCAACGCCGCGCCGGCGCCGCCCGCCTCCGCGCAGGGCCCGCTGGCCGAGGTGATCACCGGCCTGCTGGAGAAGGACCCCGCGCGCCGCCCGGACGCCGCCCGGGTCCGCGCCCTGCTGGACGCCGCCGCGAACCCGCCCGCGCCGCCACCCACCCAGGTCGTCCGGCTCGACGCTCCCCGGCAGCCGGCCCCGGCGCCCGTGTCCCGCTGGAGCGTCCGGCTGGGCCGCAACGCGTGGATCACCCTCGGCGCGGCCGTCGTCGCGGCGGCGGTGGCGTCGTACCTCGTGGTCGCCGACCCCTTCGCGGACACCCTGCCGGGCGGCTGGAAGCAGCACGCACTCGACGGCAGGGTGGGCATGAGCGTCGGTGTGCCCGCCGAGTTCGTGAAGGCGAAGCACCCGGACGACTGGGACGGCACGAACGAGACGTTCGCCGACCCGAGCGGCGCCGTCACCGTCTTCGTGGACCGGGACATCAAGGCCGACGACGAGGACGGCAAGATCCCGGACACCGCCGGCGCCAACGCCTGGGCGGACTGGGAGATACTCAAGGACGGCGAGTACTCCTGGAACTTCGCCGCCGACCCCGCGCCCGAGGGGGAACCGAGCGAGACGGAGTACCGGGGCGAGAAGGCCGCCGAGAACACCATCGCCTACACGACCGCGGACACCCAGAACCCCCGCGCCCGCGAGTTGCGCATCCTGTACTACCGAGCCGGCAACGGCGACATGTGCAAGGTGTCGATCGACTACCCCCGCGAGGGCTACTTCGCCGACGAGGGACGGGAGATCGCCCGCGCGGTGATCGCGAACTGGGAGGTCGGGAAGACCGGCGGTCCCGCGACGTAACGCCCTGATCAGCGGGTTTGTTGCCAGCGATCACTGGCGTCATGTGAGCACTCGGTGAATCACGGTGAATCACCGTTACCGACGGGTACACAAAGCCCGCCCGGCGTCATACCCTGCGGCTCATGACGGACGCGCAGGCCACGGAACTCACCGGCACGAATCCCCTCGCCCCCGCCCCGGAGGGCGCCCGCACCGCGGCCGACGTGGTCACGCCCGAGCTGGTCGCCCGGCTCACCAAGGGCGTGGCCGGGTCCGGCCGCACCGCCAACCACACCCCGTTCACCGGCGAGAAGCTGGCCGACCTGCCGGAGTCGACGCCCGAGGACGTGGCCGGCGCCTTCGAGCGGGCCCGCGCCGCCCAGGCCGTGTGGGCGCGGGTGCCGGTGCGGCAGCGGGCCGCGGTCCTGCTGCGCTTCCACGACCTGGTCCTGGAGCGGCAGGCCGAGGTCCTCGACCTCATCCAGCTGGAGACCGGCAAGGCCCGTCTGCACGCGCACGAGGAGGTCCAGGCCGTCGCCGTCGCGGCCCGCCACTACGGCCGCAGGGCCCCCGCGTACCTGCGCCCCAAGCGGCACACCGGCGCCGTGCCGACCCTCACGAAGGTGACCGAGCTGCGCCACCCGCGCGGCGTCGTCGGCCAGATCGCCCCCTGGAACTACCCGCTGGAGCTGTCCGTCGGCGACGCGCTTCCCGCGTTCGTCGCGGGCAACGCGGTCGTCATGAAGCCCGACACCGAGACCTGCCTGACCGCCCTGTGGGCCCGTGACCTGCTCATCGAGGCCGGGCTGCCCGCCGAGGTCTTCCAGGTCGTCCTCGGCGAGGGCCCGGTCGTCGGCCCCGAGGTCGTCAAGCACGCCGACTACGTCTCCTTCACCGGCTCCACCCGCACCGGCCGCGAGGTCGCCCGGGGCGCCGCCGCACGCCTGGTCGGCGTCTCCCTCGAACTCGGCGGCAAGAACGCCATGCTGGTCCTCGAGGACGCCGACATCGAGAAGGCCGCGGCGGGCGCCGTCCGCGCCTGCTTCTCCTCGGCCGGCCAGCTCTGCATCTCCATCGAGCGGCTCTACGTCCACGAGTCCGTCGCCGACGCCTTCCTGGCGCGCTTCGCCGCCCGCACCAAGGCCATGCGGCTCGGCACCTCCCTCTCCTACGGCGCCGACATGGGCTCGCTGGTGGGGGAGCGGCAGCTGGAGACCGTGAAGGCGCACGTCGCGGACGCCGTGGAGCGGGGCGCCAAGCTCGTCGCGGGCGGCGTCGCCCGCCCGGACATCGGCCCGTACTTCTACGAGCCGACCATCCTCGACGGCGTCACCGACCCCATGACCGTGTGCACCGAGGAGACCTTCGGGCCGGTCGTCTCCGTCTACCGCTTCACGACCGAGGACGAGGCCGTCGAGCACGCCAACTCCACGCCGTACGGCCTGAACTCATCGGTCTGGACGAAGGACGCCCGGCGCGCCCACGAGGTCGCCGCGCGTATGCGCACCGGGACCGTCAACATCAACGAGGGGTACGCGCCCGCCTACGGCAGCGTCCAGTCCCCGATGGGCGGCATGAAGGACTCCGGCCTCGGCCGCCGGCACGGTTCCGAGGGCATCCTCAAGTACACCGAGGCCCAGACGGTCGCCCACCAGCGCCTGCTGCCGATGGCACCGTCGCTGGGCATGGACGACGAGAAGTACGCGGCGTTCATGAGCCGCAGCCTGCGCCTGATGAAGGCGTTCCGCCTCCGCTGACCCACCCCACCACCGCCCGTTCTCAACGAGGAGAGCACGTGTCGCAGGAGAACTCTGTCCAGACCCGGGACGAGAACGGGTACGACTACGACGTCCTCATAGTCGGTTCCGGCTTCGGCGGATCCGTCTCCGCCCTGCGCCTCACCGAGAAGGGCTACCGCGTCGGCGTCCTGGAAGCCGGCCGCCGCTTCACCCGCGAGTCCCTGCCCCGGAACTCGTGGGACCTGAAGAACTACCTCTGGGCGCCGAAGCTCGGCATGTTCGGCATCCAGCGCATCCACCTCCTCGGGAATGTCATGGTCCTGGCAGGCGCCGGGGTCGGCGGCGGCTCCCTCAACTACGCCAACACCCTCTACGTGCCGCCGAAGCCCTTCTTCGACGACCCCCAGTGGCGCGACATCACCGACTGGCACGAGGAACTGACGCCGTACTACGACCAGGCCAAGCGCATGCTCGGGGTCCGTCTCAACCCGACGACGACCCCCTCCGACGTGCATCTGAAGGCCGCCGCCGAGAAGATGGGCTGCGGCGACACCTTCCACATGGCCCCGGTCGGCGTCTTCTTCGGCGACGGCGAGGACGCCGACGGCAAAGCGAAGGCCAGGCCCGGCGAGCAGGTGCCCGACCCGTACTTCGGCGGGGCGGGCCCCGACCGCAAGGCGTGCACCGAGTGCGGCGAGTGCATGACCGGCTGCCGGCACGGCGCGAAGAACACTCTCAACGAGAACTACCTGTACCTCGCCGAGAAGGCCGGCGCCGTCGTGCACCCGATGACGACGGTCGTCTCCGTCACGGACGACTCGCGCGGCGGCTTCGCGATCGCCACGCTCCCCACCGACCGCAAGAAGCGCGGGAAGCAGGACGCGGGCCGCACCTTCACCGCCCGCCGGGTCGTCGTCGCCGCCGGAACCTACGGCACCCAGACCCTGCTGCACCGCATGAAGGCGGGCGGCCAGCTGCCCCGCATGTCGGACAAGCTCGGCGAGTTGACCCGCACCAACTCCGAGGCGCTGGTCGGCGCCCAGACCGACGACCGGCGCTACCGCGGCGCCACCGGCGAGCCCCGCGCCGACTTCACGCGCGGCGTCGCCATCACGTCCTCGATCCACCCCGACGCCAACACCCACATCGAACCGGTGCGTTACGGCAAGGGCTCCAACTCGATGGGCGGCCTGTCGATCCTCCAGGTCCCCTACGCCGGGCCGACCGCCTCGGGCGCCTCGCGCGTCCTGGGCTTCCTGGGCCACGCGGCCAAGCATCCGCTGCTGGTCCTGCGTTCGCTCTCCAACCGCAAGTGGTCCGAGCGGACCATCATCGGCCTGGTCATGCAGTCCCTGGACAACTCCCTGACCACGCGCCTGAAACCGACGGGTGTCGGCAAGGGCCTGCTCACCGCGCGCCAGGGGCACGGCTCGCCCAACCCCAAGCAGATCAAGGCCGCCACCGAGGGCGCCTGCGCACTCGCCGCCGAGATCAACGGCTTCGCCGGCTCCAACGTCGGCGAACTGATGGGCACCCCGCTCACCGCCCACTTCCTCGGCGGCTGCCCCATCGGCGCCTCCCGGGAGACCGGTGTCATCGACCCGTACCACCGGCTCTACGGCCACCCCGGCATCTCGGTCGTCGACGGCTCCGCCGTCTCGGCGAACCTGGGGGTCAACCCGTCCCTCACCATCACGGCGCAGGCCGAGCGGGCGATGTCGTACTGGCCGAACAAGGGCGAGGAGGACCCGCGCCCCGCGCAGGGCGCCGCGTACGAACGTCTCGCCCCCGTCGAGCCGCACGCCCCGGCCGTCCCCGAGAAGGCCTTCGGCGCGCTGCGGCTGCCGTTCCTGGACGTGCCCGCCGTACCGCCGAAGAAGTAGGAGAAACGAAAAGGTGAGTGGGACCCGCACCCCCCTCCGAGTGCGGGTTCCACTCACCCGGCCTGTGTCACGCCGCCGCCGGCGCGGGCGTCACGTGTCCGAGCCGGTCCTGCGCCGCCGCACCACGAACACCGCACCGCCGCCGACCACCACGGCGAGCCCGCCGAGGAGGCCGATCACCGGGAGCGCCGAGCTGGAGCCGGTCGAGGCGAGGCTCCCGGTGACCTCCGGGACGTTCGCGGGCGCCTTCTCGACGGTGACGGGCGCGAGGGGTGCCTTGCCGCCCTCCTGCGGTGCGGTCCCCTCCGTGTCCGTGCCGGGGGCCACGATCCGGAACTTGTAGGCGGCGTCACCGAAGCCGGTGCACTCGCCGTCCGCGTCGCCGTAGATCGTCGCGCCGAGCGTGAAGCCCGCGCCGACCGGAGCGTCGGCCCGCACGTTGATCCGCATCGGGATGGCGACCTCGTAGTCGGGGGCCAGCTCGTCGGTGTAGCCGATGTAGCCGACCGCGTAGCCGAGTTCGTCGAGGGCCTCCCAGGACTCGTCCTCGGGGTTCCAGGCCTGGAGGCCGACCTTCTCGCTCTCGAACAGTTCCTCGCCGTCGAGGTCGGCGGAGGCGCCGGCCAGGTACTCGAGGTTCTGCAGCGTCGAACCGGAGTTGTTGGCCACGTTCAGCGAGAACTCGTGCCAGCCGCCGCCCGCCGCGATCTCGCCGGGCAGGCCCTCGATGTCGACGTCGACCTTGGTGTCCGCGCACACGGACGGCTCGGGGTCCGGGGCCTCGGATTCCTCCGACTCCTCCGGAGCGGAGGCGCTCGGGGAGGGGCTCGCGGGGGCGGACGTGGTCGACTCCGAGGCGTCGGGGGCGGCAGTCTCCTCCTCGCCGGAACCCTCCTCGCCCGTCTCCGCCGTCGCGTCCGGGGAGCCCGTCGGGCCGCCCGTCGCGTCGCCGGGCGCGGGGTCGGTCGCGGTTTCGCTCGCCGTCTCGTCGGTCGTGCCCGTCACGTCCGTCTCATCCGAAGGGTCGGACGTGGAGGCGGACGGGGACGCCGACGCGTCACCGGTCGCATGGGCGGACGGGGCCGCGAGGAGCGCGGCGGGGGCGACCACCGCCGTGACGGCGGCTGCGGCCAGGGCGCGACGAAGCTTCATGCCCGGTGTGATCAACGAAACCTGTGAAGGGTTGTCCTCACCTTCACAGAATCCTTATGTGGCCTGCGTCACTGCAAGGGCGAGGGTGGGCGGCATGGCGAAGGGCCCCGCGGAACTGCGGCCGCAGGGCCCTCCCTCTCGGCCGGCACCGGCGTCAGGGCAGCGCCGGTGCCTCGGGAGCGGCGCCGGGGGGTTGCGCCGCTTGCCTTGGATGCTTGTCGCCTTCGTCGCTTGCTCGAACGTGGGACCCGTTCCGTCGGCCGGCTCCGGGCGTCCCCGGAGCCGGCCGTTCTCTTGGGTGACCGGGCTGCTGTCCCCTGCCGTCCGGTCACTTCCTGGAGCGAGGTCCCACGACGCACGGCAGATCCGTACGCCTCATCGCTCCAGTGAGCCACGCGTGGTTCTTTCGGGCCCGCCCCTGGCTGACACGGACATCGGGACCAACGAAGCCGCTCGCCCACCGGTCACGCGCCGTACGGGTGAGAAGTCGCCCGAACTCAGATACGACCCCGGTCGGGCCACGACCCCGGTCGGGCCACGGCCCCGGGGCGGGTCACACGCGCCCGCGGCACAGCTCCAGCATCGTCATCGCCAGCGTCGTGCCCGGCTTGCCCAGCGCCTGCCGGTAGTGGTCGAGCACCTCCATCTCGCGCGAGAGGTTCACGCGGCGCCCGCCGGAGGTGATCCGTGCCTCCTGGATGACGGCCGAGACGGCCATGCGTTCCTGGATCAGTCCGATGATGCGGTCGTCCAGGGCGTCGATGCGCTCCCGGGCGCCGGTGATCACGTCGGCGGCCTCGGGGGTGTGGGCGCCGGTCTTGTCGGCTGCGGTGACGGTCTTGTTCGCTGCGGTGACACTCATGTCGGTGGCTCCTCGCCGAAGGCTGGCGGCACCCGGGACCGGCACGGTCCGCAAACGCCAGGCGCCCCGGACCTTGTCGGCCCGGGGCGCCTGGGAAGTCGCTTGTCAGTTGCTCAAGCAGCACGACCATGGCAGCCGGTGGGCCGGTTGCCATAGGTAAACAGGAAGGTCTGGTGCTTGCGCATGGGCCCAGTATGCCCCGGCGACGGTCGGTGTCCAAGCCGGTTCGCATGGTGAGACCCGTCGGCGGACCCGGCGGCGGGCCGGGGCACCCGCCCACCTCGGTAGAATCAGGGGTACAAACCCCGCCCGACCGCCGGAAGGCACCCCGTGTCATCAGCGACTCCCGCTGCCGCCGCCCCCGACACCGTCCTGGTCGTCGACTTCGGCGCGCAGTACGCCCAGCTCATCGCCCGCCGTGTCCGCGAGGCGCGGGTCTACAGCGAGATCGTGCCGAGCTCCATGCCGGTCGAGGAGATGCTCGCCAGGAACCCGGCGGCCATCATCCTCTCGGGCGGTCCCTCCTCGGTGTACGAGCCGGGCGCCCCGACCCTCGACCGTTCCCTGTTCGAGGCCGGCGTCCCCGTCTTCGGCATGTGCTACGGCTTCCAGCTCATGGCGCGGACTCTCGGCGGCACCGTCGACAACTCCGGCGCCCGTGAGTACGGCCGGACCGCTCTCACCGTCTCCAAGCCGTCCTCCACCCTCTTCGAGGGCACCCCGGCCGAGCAGTCCGTGTGGATGTCGCACGGCGACGCCTGCTCCGCCGCCCCCGAGGGCTTCACCGTCACCGGCTCCACGGACGTCGTCCCGGTCGCCGCCTTCGAGAACGACGAGAAGAAGCTCTACGGCGTCCAGTACCACCCCGAGGTCATGCACTCCACGCACGGGCAGCAGGTGCTGGAACACTTCCTGTACCGGGGCGCGGGCCTGAGCCCCGACTGGACCACGGGCAACGTGATCGAGGAGCAGGTCGCGGCCATCCGCGAGCAGGTCGGCGACAAGCGCGCCATCTGCGGCCTGTCCGGCGGCGTGGACTCCGCCGTCGCCGCCGCCCTCGTCCAGAAGGCCATCGGCTCCCAGCTGACCTGCGTCTACGTCGACCACGGCCTGATGCGCAAGGGGGAGACCGAGCAGGTCGAGAAGGACTTCGTCGCCGCGACCGGCGTCCAGCTGAAGGTCGTGGACGCCGAGGAGCGGTTCCTCAAGGCGCTCGCCGGGGTGTCCGACCCCGAGGAGAAGCGCAAGATCATCGGCCGCGAGTTCATCCGGGTCTTCGAGCAGGCGCAGCTGGAGATCATGAAGGAGGACGGCCCGGAGGTCGCCTTCCTGGTGCAGGGCACGCTCTACCCGGACGTCGTCGAGTCCGGCGGCGGCACCGGCACCGCCAACATCAAGTCCCACCACAACGTGGGCGGGCTCCCCGAGGACATCGAGTTCGAGCTGGTCGAGCCGCTGCGCCAGCTGTTCAAGGACGAGGTCCGGATGGTCGGCCAGGAGCTGGGCCTGCCGGACGAGATCGTCCAGCGCCAGCCGTTCCCCGGCCCGGGTCTCGGCATCCGCATCGTCGGCGAGGTCACCAAGGAGCGGCTGGACCTGCTCCGCGAGGCGGACGCCATCGCCCGCGAGGAGCTGACCGCGGCCGGCCTCGACCGCGACATCTGGCAGTGCCCCGTGGTGCTGCTGGCCGACGTCCGCTCCGTCGGAGTCCAGGGCGACGGCCGCACCTACGGCCACCCGATCGTCCTGCGCCCGGTCTCCTCCGAGGACGCCATGACGGCGGACTGGTCCCGGCTGCCGTACGACGTGCTCGCGAAGATCTCGACCCGGATCACCAACGAGGTCAAGGACGTCAACCGCGTCGTCCTCGACGTGACCTCGAAGCCGCCGGGGACGATCGAGTGGGAGTAGCGCCCAGGCGCGCCTGACGGTGCGCAGGGGTTTTCCGGGCTGCCAGATCTCGACGACGAGGTACTCGTCGTCCTCCACGGAGGTCCGCACGACCTCCGTCAGCTCGGTCCGGAAGAGGTGGAACGGCTCCGGCGGTTCCACCTCTTTCACGTACCCGGCCTTCGTCGCCGGGTCCTCCACCTCGATCGCCCGCCCGGCGAATCGCACGTCCCCGCCGCCCATGCCGGTGCCGTCCCCCGGGTTCGCCTGGAGCACGAAGCGCGGATCGCGGATCGCGGCGCAGGTCGAGCGCCTTGAGCGAGCCCGGCATCATGCCGAGCCACAGCTCGCCGTTCAGGAAACGCACCTCCAGGCCGGTGGTGCGCGGCGAGCCGTCCTTGCGCAGGGTGGCGAGGACGTGGTGCGTGTACGCGCCGAAACGCGCCTCCACGGTGCCGGCCGGCGCGGGTGCGGCGGCGGCGAAACGGGCCCAGTTCACGGGGGTGGTCACAGGTGTTCTGGAGGGCATGCGCCGAGTGCGGAGCCGAATGCCGACACCTCCTGTCGGGATGCGCGGGCATCTCGTGTCGGGGGCCGGTCAACACGGCGATGCGCGCTTCACCCGCGCTGAGCAGACGTAAGGCGGGGCGGCGGGCGGCGGGGGGCCGGGGTACGGCACAATTCGCTGTCGTCCCAAGGGACTTAGAGGCTCCCACGGCCTTTGCTCCCGGGTATGCGGACGATCTCTTTCACAGGGTGCGGGAAGGCGGGCGTCGGGCGTGGCGGTGCAGGAGGCGAGAGGCGCGAGCGGCTCGGACAGGGGCGCGTACCGGGCGGCTGCACACGGTGGTGGCTGTACCTGCGGGGACTGCCCGCACGGCGCCCGCGAGGGGCACCGCAGGGCGGTCGCCGCGTTTCTGCTGCGGCGGGACGAGTTCGCGGCCGGGCAGGGACTGCCGGCCGCGGTGGCCCACTCGGCCTCTGCGTCCCGCCAGTGGGTCTCGGAGGAACTGACCCAGTCCGCGCAAGCCGTCGCCGAACGCGGCCGTGCCGAGGGCGACGCCTGGCTCGCGGGGCTGGGCCGGCGTACGGCGGCCGCCGTGTGGGCGGCGGTCGTCCTGCTGCTCCTCGGGCAGTGCCTCACCGCCGTCGGCGCGGGCTGGTCGGCGGCGCGCACCGCGGGCCTCGCGGCGGCCGTGGTGGTGGCCGGCGCGCTGACGGCGGCGTCGTGGTTCCACCGGGCGCGGGGCGGCGCGCTGGCCCCCGCCATCGGCGAGGACAACCGCCTGTCCACCTCACGCGCCGTGGCCGCGGCCTGGGTCCTCTTCGTCGCCTACGCGGTCCTCGTGCTGGCCGGACAACTGGCCGTCGCATCCGGCCACGACCGGCGGGACGCGCTGATCTCCGGTCTCGAACTCGGCCGGGGCGCCGGCGCGGTGACCGTGCTCGCGGTGGTCTGCGCAGTCGCGGTCCTGGTGCGGAGGGTGGTCGGACTGCGGGTGCTGGGCCAGCGGCTGCAGAAGGTACGCGCCGACCGGCCGCGCGCGTCCGACCTGCTGACGGACGACGCGGGCCGCGGGGCCTTCGCCGACATCCAGTACGTCGTGATCAGCACCGTCGCCCTGGTGTTCGCGGCGGTCCGGCTGGCCCGGCGCCCGGAGCAGCTGCCCGACCTGCCGTGGGGGCTGGCGGTGGTGGTGCTGGTGTCGGCGGCGACCTACGTGGCCGGGAAGTACGCCGAGGGCGGCCGGCCGGTGATCCTCTCCGTGGTCCGGGCCCGGGAGGCCGGCGACCTGGACGCGCCGATCCGCACCGGCGACGACATCGAGATCCGCGGCGCGGGCTTCGTGCCGCCGGGCGCCCAGCGGGCGGACCGGCTCTCCCGGATGGTCGTCCGCATCGGCGCGGTCAACGTCCACGTACCCCTGGTCCCGGTGACCGGCGGCTTCAGCAACCCGTCGGACGACCTGCTGACGGTCCCCGTCCCGGCGGACGTCGAACCGGGCCGGGTGGAGGTCCAGGTGGTCACCGGCGCCGGCGTGGAGACCAACCGGTACCCGATCGACGTCACGGACTGACAGCGCGCGGCCTCGTCGCGCCCCCGGCCCGGGCGACCGGGCGGCCCGCGCCGAAGTCCGGTCGGCAACCTGTCGAAACCGACAGCAAGAAACCGGTGGCCGAGGGTTGAGCGGGGCCCCCGTGCCCTACGTATGGTCTGGTGGGGGGCTGGGCATGGGCGGCGAGAGGCGGCTGGCAGTGATGACTCACGGGATGCGTACGGATGTCTACACCTCACCCGAGAGCGGCGGCAGGGGAGACTGGCGGGACAACGCCGCCCGGTACGCGCTCCTCCCCCTACGGATCTTCCTGGGCGTCACCTTCGTCTACGCCGGTCTGGACAAGCTCACCGACGGCGCGTTCATGAAGGACGCGGGCGCCGGGTCCGTCGGCGACATGATGCGCGCCGTCCGCGACTCCTCGGCCGTCCCCGCCCTGATCGACCTGGCCCTCAAGAGCCCGGCCGGGTTCGGTTACGCCATCGCCCTGGGCGAGCTGGCCGTCGGCATCGGCGCCCTGCTCGGACTTCTCACCCGCCTCGCGGCGCTCGGCGGTGCGCTGATCTCACTGAGCCTGTGGCTGACCGTCAGCTGGGCCGCCGATCCGTACTACTACGGCAACGATCTCCCGTACCTCATGGCCTGGCTCCCTCTCGTCCTGGCGGGCGCCCCGCTGCTGTCGCTGGACGCCGTACTGCGCTCCCGGCGGCGGGGACGGACCGGCGGCGGGTTCCGCTAGGCCTGTCCGACCACTCCCGTCCGCCGCGCAACGCCATGCACGCACTCTCGCCGCACCGGCACCAGACCCGGGTACGTCCAGTACGCGACTCCGGGTCCGGCACGCCGAGAGCACGCACCTGACGCCGCGCGGCCGCCCTTCGGGCGACGACGCGCATGGTCGGACAGGCACCCTG
This sequence comes from Streptomyces sp. NPDC085944, assembly GCF_040686295.1. Taxonomy (NCBI): domain Bacteria; kingdom Bacillati; phylum Actinomycetota; class Actinomycetes; order Kitasatosporales; family Streptomycetaceae; genus Streptomyces; species Streptomyces sp. NPDC085944. The sequence continues at coordinate 384,507 of NZ_JBFBJX010000001.1, forward strand.
GCCCGAGCCGTCGTCCGGCCGACGCCGTCACCGGGGGAGGTCCGCCCGGGGGTCGTCGGGCTTCGCCGCGCCCGGCGCTCCGCGGCGCCGGTGCGCGGACCGGGCCACGACCCCGACCGCACCCGCGAGGCAGAGCCCGCCCGTGACGACGGGGACCAGTACGAACCACGGCGTCTCCCAGAGGCCGCCCGCGTCGCCGGCGTAGATGACCCCGGCCAGCATCAAGCAGACACCGGCCACCAGTCGACCCGGCTGGAACTCATGACGCAGCACGGGTCACCTCCGCCTGGCCGACGCCGACCTGGAGGTCGAGGGCGACGGTGCCGGCGTCCTTGCCGCCCTTGGTGGGGGACAGGGTGATCTCCTTGTGCTTGCCCGGTGCCACGTCCACGTCCTTCTCGTCGTCGCCCGGCAACTGGATGTCGCCCACGCCCACGTCGACACTGAGCCGCACGGTCACGTCCTGCGGCACGACGACCCGTATTCGGCCCATGCCCACGTCGGCCCGGGTGCTCACCGTCTGCCCCTCGGCCAGGTCGAGGCCGGACAGGTCGAGGGTGCCGCTGCCCGCACCGATGTCGTACTGGTCGCGCACGTCGGTCACCGCTGTGGGCTCCCAGGTGGTCCGCACCCATTCGGTGCCCACGCTCTCGGGAATCGTGGCCGTCCCGGCCAGCAGGCCGGCCGTGATGATCGCCAGGAAGACCGAACCGGCTCCCGTGCGCCCGAGGAAGGCACTGACCGCGATACCGAGGCCGAAGACGGCGAGCGCGCACGCCAGGCCGGTCTGCAGACTGGTGCCGAGCGGATGGTCGTCCCAGGTCAGCCGGGTCCCGAGGAAGCCGGCGAGCAGGGCGAGGAGGAACACCCAGCCGCCGATGCCGCGGGGCCCGCGCGTCTGCACGGCCCGGGAGCGCCGGTCGCCCGCGAGGGCGTGGTCGCGGCGCCCCGGGATGCCGCGACCGATGTTGACGGCCGCCGCGATGTCCCGCTCCACGGCGTCCGGCGGGCCCCACATGTAGCCCGTCCCGCCGTCGTGGGTGCCGTCCTTGACGATGGGGTCGCGCCACCAGGAGGGCCAGGTGTACATGATCGGGGGCGCCTTGGCCTCCGGCGGGGCGTCGGCGACCGCTTGGGCCGAGAGCGGGTCCGGTTCCGGCGTTCTGCGCTGCCGGGACCAGTAGCCCGCGCCCGCGAGGAGCAGGGAGAGGACGACGGCGAAGGTGAGCACACCGCCGTTGTGCAGCATGGTGAGGAAGACGCCGCAGCCGACCAGGGCGAAGAGCACGGCCGCCAGTGCCTGGCCGTCGACCCGGCCGGTCAGCAGCTTGCGCACCTCGTTCTCCTCCTCGTCGTCGTAGGGGACGAGGAGCCAGGCGAAGCCGTAGAAGATCAGACCGATGCCGCCGGTCGCGGAGAGCACCGCGAGTGTGATCCGGAAGATCACCGGATCCAGGTCGCACTGCCGCCCGAGGCCGGCGCACACACCGGCGAGCGACTTGTGCCGCCGGTCGCGCCGGAAGCGGTGCGGTGGTCCCGCCGCGGCCGGTCCGGAGCCTCCGGGGGCGTCCGCGCCACCGACGGCGCCGGCGTCGCCCGTACCGCCGCCCGCCGCGCCCGCACCGGCATCCGCGGCGGGCGCGGCATCCCGCGGCCCGGCGCCCTGCGGGCGGCGCGGGCCGGAGCCGGGTCCCGGACCCGTCGCGGCGTGCTCGTGATCTGTCATGAGTCCATGGTGACGGGCGCGACGCGGTGACGGCAGCCGGTTCGACCCTGGTCGGACCCTGATATCGGCCCTGACTCCGTGCCCGGGGAACGTTCGAGCCCCGCACCGCCCTCCGCGGCCCGAAGATCAGGGGCGAGTGGGGGAACGACCCTGATGCCCCGGCTCCCGCACCCGTGTGAATATCGGTGTCATGCCGGAAGCCGCAGCAGCACCCGTCGTCGAACCGCGGCCGCCGCGCAAGCTCTACCGAAGCAGCGACGGACGCTGGCTCGGTGGTGTGGCGCGGGGGCTCGCCGGGCATCTCGGGCTGCCCGTCGTCTGGGTCCGGTTCGCCTTCGTCGGCCTCTTCATGGCCGACGGCCTGGGCGCGCTGCTGTACGCGGCCTTCTGGTTCTTCGTGCCGCTGGGCGTCGGGGGAGTGGAGGCGCAGAAGCCGCCGTCGCTCGTCACCTCCGAGACGGGCCCCGACGGCCGCCGCAGACTCGTCACGCGCAAGCCGGACAAGGGCCAGATAGTCGCCCTGCTCCTCATGGTCGCCGTGGCCCTGGTCTTCGTGGGCAACGTCGACCTCGGCGGCGGAGCCAAGGCCTACCTCTGGCCGACCGTGCTCGTCGGCGCCGGCGTCGCCCTCGTCTGGCGCCAGGCGGACAACGCGCGCCGGGCCCGCTGGGCCGAGGTGGGGCGCCACCGCCGTACCGTCACCCTGCTGCGCTCCGTGGCCGGCGTCCTGCTGGTGACGGCGGGTGTCACGGGCATCTTCGTCCTCCAGGGCTCCGCCGCCCACCTCGGCTCCGTCCTCCAGGCGGCCCTCGCGGTCCTCGTCGGCACAACGCTCCTCGCCGGCCCCTACCTGGTCCGGATGACGCAGGACCTCTCCGAGGAGCGGCTGATGCGCATCCGCGCGCAGGAGCGTGCCGAGGTCGCCGCCCACGTCCACGACTCGGTGCTGCACACCCTGACCCTGATCCAGCGCAACGCGGAGAACGCGGGCGAGGTGCGCCGCCTGGCGCGGGCCCAGGAGCGCGACCTGCGCGCCTGGCTCTACAAGCCCGAGGGCAACGGCAAGGACGAGGACGACGAGCCCACCACCCTCGCCGAGGCCGTCAAGCGCAACGCGGCGGAGGTCGAGGACAAGCACGGTGTTCCCCTGGAGGTGGTCGTCGTCGGCGACTGCCCCCTCGACGAGCGGATCAGCGCACAGATGCAGGCCGCGCGCGAAGCGATGGTGAACGCGGCCAAGTACGGTGGCGAGGGCGGCGCCGTGCAGGTCTTCGCCGAAGTCGAGGGCAGGACGGTCTTCGTGTCCGTCCGGGACCGCGGCCCCGGCTTCGACCTCGACTCGATACCGGCCGACCGCATGGGCGTCAGAGAATCGATCATCGGCCGCATGGAGCGCAACGGCGGCACGGCGCGGCTGCGCGCGGTGCCGGACGGCGGCACGGAGGTCGAACTGGAAATGGAGAGGGCGGAGATGACGTCATGAGCGACCCGACCGAGGCGAACGGAAGAGCGGGTACGACGGGGGCGGGCGAGGCCGCGCAGCCGGCCGCAGGCGGCGGCGCGGGGGAGCGGCGCGTACGCGTGGTGCTCGTCGACGACCACCGCATGTTCCGCACCGGTGTCCAGGCCGAGATCGGCCAGACCGCCGAGACCGGCGTCGAGGTGGTCGGCGAGGCGGCCGACGTCGACCAGGCCGTCACGGTCATCACCGCGACCCGCCCCGAGGTCGTCCTCCTCGACGTCCACCTTCCCGGCGGGGGCGGAGTCGAGGTACTGCGCCGCTGCGCCCCCCTGATGAGCGACACCGAGCGGCCCGTCCGCTTCCTCGCCCTGTCGGTCTCGGACGCGGCGGAGGACGTGATCGGCGTGATCCGCGGCGGCGCCCGCGGCTACGTCACGAAGACCATCACCGGCACGGACCTGGTCAACTCCGTCTTCCGGGTCCAGGAGGGCGACGCCGTCTTCTCCCCGCGCCTGGCCGGCTTCGTCCTCGACGCCTTCGCCTCCACCGACGCCCCTCCGGTCGACGAGGACCTCGACCGCCTCACCCAGCGCGAGCGCGAGGTACTGCGCCTGATCGCCCGCGGCTACGCGTACAAGGAGATCGCCAAGCAGCTCTACATCTCGGTCAAGACGGTCGAGTCCCACGTCTCGGCGGTCCTGCGCAAACTCCAGCTGTCCAACCGCCACGAGCTGACCCGCTGGGCGACGGCACGCCGGCTGGTGTGACGGTCCTGCGGCGCGGCGTCTCACACCACCCGCGCAGCCCCCGCGAACGGCATCTCGTCGACCGGGGCGACGCGGACCGGGGCCGACGGGTTCGGGGCGTGGATCATCCGGCCGTTGCCGACGTAGATGCCGACGTGGCTGATGCCCGAGTAGAAGAAGACCAGGTCGCCCGGGAGCAGCTCGGACCGTGAGACGCGGCGGCCCGCGTCGATCTGCGCGTACGTCGTGCGGGGGAGGGAGACCCCTGCGGCGCGGTAGGCGGCCTGGGTGAGGCCCGAGCAGTCGAAGGCGTTCGGGCCGGTCGCGCCCCACACGTAGGGGCTGCCGAGCTTCTGGTAGGCGTAGGCGACGGCCGCCGCCGCGCGGGAGTTGGGCGCCTGGGCGGAGGCCGACGGGCCCTCCCTGGGGCCGGAAGAAGAGGCGCGGGAGGCGTGTTCCCCTGTTCCCGTGCCGACGCCGGCGCGCTCCTCGGCGGTCAGCCGGGAGAGCAGGCGGCGGGCCTTTGCCAGCTTGCCGGTGACGGTCTCGCGGTGACGTTTCAGCTCGGCCCGGCGTGACCTCAGCGAGGTCACCTCGATGCGGGCGGCGCCACGTAGTTGCTCGATGTCGCGCAGTTCCTTGCGTACGCGCCCCACCTCGGCCCGCTGCCGGCTGCCCGCCCGCTCGGCGAAGGCGGCGCCGTCGAGATACCGGTCCGGGTCGGAGGAGAGCGCCAGTTGCAGCGCCGGGTCCAGGCCGCCGCTGCGGTACTGCGCCGCCGCGACCGAACCCAGCGCCTGGCGGGCCGAGTTCAGCCGGTCCTCCTTGCGGGCGGCCTCGTCCCGCAGTTCCTCCAGGCGCTGTTCGGCGGCGTCCGCCTTCTCCTTCGCGCCGTTGTACTTCTCCGTGGCCACCTCGGCCTCCTGGTAGAGCTTGTCCACCTTGGCCCTGACCTGCGCCGCCGTCGGCTGCGGATCTGCGTGCACGGTCCCGCCCAGGCCCGTCGCGGTGGCCGCCCCCGCAAGGGTGATCGTGGCCGCCGTCCGGGCTCTGCCGCCGCCCTTCGCGCGCTGTCGCGGCCTGCGGTGCGTTCCCACCTGCGATCCACGTCCTTCCGTACGACTCGACCCGGCCCGCGCCGGGTCGGCGCCGGTTCGCTCCGGCTGCCTGGGCCAGGACGCTAGGCGCGTCGGTAACGGTCCGGTGACGGGATGCGCGGAAGTGGCGGGAGGGGATCGGGTGGCGACCGTATGTGATCACCGATCGCTCCGGAGGCCGTCTTCTTCACGCTGGGTGATGACCGATAGGACGGATCCGGAGGCGGGCGGGGGACGGGAGCTGTTATGGGGCGCCCGGGCGGGCGGGGCGGGCCGGTGTCCGGGCGCGTTCGGGCGCTCATTAGGCTCCGGCCTCATGGACGTACTCATCCACATCTTCGTCGGCCTGCACATCATCGGTATCGCCGCGCTCCTCGGCGGCTTCCTGACCCAGATGAAGGCGATGGGCCGGGGCGCGGCCCGGTTCACCCCCGCCATGCTGCACGGCGCGCTGACGATGCTGGTCACCGGTGCCGTCCTGATCGGCCTCAACCAGGCCCAGGACTACTCCGTGGACAACGTCAAGATGGGCGTCAAGCTCGCCGTGCTGATCGTGATCCTCGGCCTGGTCTACGTGAAGCGCGACGAGGACAAGGTGGAAAAGCCGCTGTTCGGCCTGGTGGGCGGGCTGACCCTGGTGAACGTCTTCATCGCGGTGCTGTGGACCTGACTGCCGCCCCGGAGCCCGCTGCCAGGGACCGCAGCCCGGAGCGGGCCCGGACGACCGCCCCCGTGGCGACCACCAGCCAACCGGCCACTGCGATCCACAGCAGCGCCCGGCCGGGGGCGTCCAGCCACGGCACGTCGACGGCGGCGGCCACCGACAGTGTCGCCGCCGCCGTCATGCCGAGCGGGAAGACCGTCGACCAGCGGCGTACGTCGTAGCCGAGGCGCGGCCAGGCGATCTCGGCGGCCAGCAGCACGGCGTACCAGGCGAGGTCGAGGGCGAGCAGGAAGACGGTCAGGTCGTGCAGGACGGCCTGGTCGTCGGCGTTCCACAGGTACATGCCGGTCCCGGCCGCCGCGAGCAGCTTGGCCCCGGCGAGGGCCGAGATGGCGAGCGCGCCGCCCGCCACCCACTGGTCCCCGGAGCCCCGGGCCACCTGCCGCAGGTCGAAGCGGAACAGCGCGATCAGATAGAGCACGATCCCCAGCCAGAACGGCACCAGCGCCGCGTGCGCCAGCCAGGGCGTCGAGGTGGCCGCGGACAGCGTCGCGGCGAGCACGGCGAGGCCCTCCGTCGCCACGCAGCCCAGGAACACCGCCCCGGGCATCCTCCGCCCCCAGTGCCGCACCACCACGAGCAGCAGCCACGGCCACAGCACCGCCGCCAGCACCAGCAGCACCGCCGCCAGCAGCGACCAGCCCAGCAGCGAGAAACGGGTGCCGACCACGGTCGTCGCGGCGACGGCCGTCAGCGCGCCCGGCGTCCCCGCCCGCTCGATCCACCGCGGCCGGTGGGCGAACAGCAGGTAGACGAAGTTCGCGGCCAGTATCAGCCAGGCGACACAGGCCAGGGCCAGGGCGATCCGGGACAGGACCTCGCGGCCCGTCAGATGCAGGGCGACCGACACGATGCCGGTCGCCATCACCGCGGCCCCGGCCGCCGGTGGACGCCGCGCCAGCCAGGTGCGCAGCGCGGAGGGGTGGTGGGTGGCCGATGGCATGGCCACGATGGTAGAGAACCCTGCTGGTCAGGCGGGGCGCACCACGCTGTAGATGGACGACTCGCCGTCGTAGAAGATGGATTCCTCGCGGACGTACGCGCCCGGCTTCGGGGCGTGGATCATCATGCCGTCGCCGATGTACAGGCCGACGTGGCTGATGTCGTCGTAGAAGAAGACCAGGTCACCGGGTTGTGCCTGGGAGACGGGGACGGTCGTGCCGGCGTTGACCTGGTCGTAGGTGACGCGCGGCAGCGTCACGCCCGCGGCCTTCCAGGCGGCCTGGGTGAGGCCCGAGCAGTCGTAGGAGTCGGGGCCCGTGGCGCCCCAGACGTACGGCTTGCCGATCTGGGCGCGGGCGAAGGCGATCGCCTTGTCGGCCTTGGTGCCGGTCGAGGTGCCCGGCGTCGACGAGCCCGAGGAGTCCGACGAACCGGTGCCGCCGGAGGTTCCCGCGGATCCGGAGCCGCTCTCCTGCTGCTGGGCGGCCTCCTCCTGCCGCTTGCGCTCGGCCGCCTCCTCCGCCTGCTGTTTCGCCAGCTCGGCGGCTTTGCGGGCGGCCTCCTGCTGCTTCTTCTTCTCGATCGCCGCCAGCCGGGCCTTCTCCTCGGCGGTCAGCTCCGACAGCAGCTCGCGCGCGGTGGCGAGCTTCTGCTGGACGGTCGACTTGGCCGTCTTGAGGTCGTTCTGCGACTCGGTGAGGGTCTCGAGGCTCTCGGTGGCCTCCCGGCGCTTCTTCATCGTCTCGGACTGCTGGGTGACGTAGTCGTCCACGGCACTCTTCTGCCGCCCGGTGAGCCGGTCCATCAGCTGGTTCTGGTCGAAGTAGTCCTGCGGCGAGTCCGCGAGCAGCAGGGTCGCGGTCTCCGGGACCGAGGCGCCCGTGCGGTACTGGGCGGAGGCGAAGGAGCCCAGCTCCGCGCGCGCGTCGTTGAGGTTCTGGGTGCGCTTGGCGACGTCGTCGAGGAGACCGTCGACCTTCTTGCGCTGCTTGGTGGTCTTCTCCTTGGCCGCGTTGTACTTCTCGGTCGCCGCCCCGGCCTGGCGGTACAGGTCGTCGACCTTCTTCTCGACCTCCTCGAGGGTCGGCCGGTCGTCCGACGGCGTGGCATTGGCCGTCTGGGACAGCAGGGCGACGGAGGTGAGGGCCGCGGTGGCGAGGGCCGGGGTCCGTATGCCCGCGACGCGGGGACCGGTGGGACGCGACTTGCGGTGCGACGCCAAGGGAGGCGACTCCTTCCAGTGCTCCGCCTACCGGGTTAGCTGTCGGGTTCGGGCGGTGTGGCGGGGAAGGGTTGCCCTACGGCGGACCGTCCTCTCGTCTCGGCGAGGGCGGTGCGGCCGATTCACCCCAAGGTCTCGGTGGGTCCCCGGCTCCGGGTGCCGTGCGGGCAGACCGGACTCGGCGGAGGCCGCGCGGCCCGGCGAGGTTCGCCGGAGGGGGTCGAGCGGCCTGCCCCGCACCGTAGCCAACTCGTGTGGCCGCTGTGAAGGTTGGCGGGTGATATGCCCGATACGTTTTCGTGACCTTTCGCGAGGTGCCTCCGAGGCGATAGCCGGCGTCACTCTTCGTGGTTCCCCTGGTCGCAGGGCGTGTCCGCGCCGGTGGTGGTGGTCATTTTCCGGGGCGGCACCGGGTTGTCGGTGCGGCACCCTAGACTCGGAGAGCGATGAGCAGCCTCTTTGACGACAACTTCCTGGCGAGCCTCCAGACCCCTCGGGGTCACGAGGAGGAACCCCCGCCGCCGCCCGAGGGCGATCACGGACCGGAGCCGGTTCCGCACGATCTGTTCGGCGGGAAGTTCGACGTGCCTCCGGACCGGGACACCCACTACCGGGACGGCGCCCCGCGCCCCGCCCTGGACGCCGCGGCGCTCCTGGAGGGGCTGAACGAGAACCAGAGGGCCGCCGTCGTCCACTCCGGCTCCCCGCTGCTCATCGTGGCCGGTGCCGGCTCCGGCAAGACCCGCGTGCTCACCCACCGCATCGCCCACCTGCTGGCCGAGCGGCACGTCCACCCCGGGCAGATCCTCGCGATCACCTTCACCAACAAGGCCGCGGGCGAGATGAAGGAGCGCGTGGAGCAGCTCGTCGGCCCGCGCGCCAACGCGATGTGGGTGATGACCTTCCACAGCGCGTGCGTGCGCATCCTGCGCCGCGAGTCGAAGAAGCTCGGCTTCACCTCGTCCTTCTCGATCTACGACGCCGCCGACTCCAAGCGGCTCATGGCGCTGGTCTGCCGCGACCTGGACCTGGACCCCAAGCGCTTCCCGCCGAAGTCGTTCAGCGCGAAGATCAGCAACCTGAAGAACGAGCTGATCGACGAGGAGGACTTCGCCGCCCAGGCGGCCGACGGCTTCGAGAAGACCCTCGCCCAGGCCTACGCCATGTACCAGGCACGGCTGCGCGAGGCCAACGCCCTCGACTTCGACGACCTGATCATGACGACGGTCAACCTGCTGCGCGCCTTCCCGGACGTCGCCGAGCACTACCGCCGCCGCTTCCGGCACGTCCTGGTCGACGAGTACCAGGACACCAACCACGCCCAGTACGCCCTGGTGCGCGAACTGGTCGGCGGGGCCTCGGAGCACCCCGTCGACGTGCCGCCGGAGGCCGAGGTGCCGCCCGCCGAGCTGTGCGTGGTGGGCGACGCCGATCAGTCGATCTACGCCTTCCGCGGCGCCACCATCCGCAACATCCTCCAGTTCGAGGAGGACTACCCGGACGCGACGACGATCCTGCTCGAGCAGAACTACCGCTCCACGCAGACCATCCTCAGCGCCGCCAACGCGGTCATCGAGCGCAACGAGTCCCGCCGCCCCAAGAACCTGTGGACCAACCAGGGCAGCGGCGCGCAGATCACCGGGTACGTCGCCGACACCGAGCACGACGAGGCGCAGTTCGTCGCCGACGAGATAGACCGCCTCACCGACGCGGGCGAGGCCAAGGCCGGCGACGTCGCGGTCTTCTACCGGACCAACGCGCAGTCCCGTGTCTTCGAAGAGGTCTTCATCCGCACCGGTCTGCCCTACAAGGTCGTCGGCGGCGTCCGCTTCTACGAGCGCAAGGAGGTCCGGGACGTCCTGGCCTACCTGCGGGTGCTGGCCAACCCGGAGGACTCGGTGCCGCTGCGCCGCATCCTCAACGTCCCCAAGCGCGGCATCGGCGACCGCGCGGAGGCGATGATCGACGCCCTCTCCCAGCGCGAGAAGATCAGCTTCCCGCAGGCGCTGAGGCGCGTCGACGAGGCGTACGGCATGGCCGCGCGCTCCGCGAACGCCGTCAAGCGGTTCAACACGCTCATGGAGGACCTCCGTACGATCGTCGAGTCCGGCGCCGGACCGGCGACCGTCCTGGAGGCGATTCTCGAACGCACCGGGTACCTGGCGGAGTTGCAGGCCTCCACCGACCCGCAGGACGAGACCCGCATCGAGAACCTGCAGGAACTCGCGGCCGTAGCCCTGGAGTTCGAGCAGGAGCGGGCCGAGGGCGAGGAGGCCGGGACCCTGGCCGACTTCCTGGAGAAGGTCGCGCTCGTCGCGGACTCCGACCAGATCCCCGACGAGGAGGACGGCGACGGCGTCGTCACCCTGATGACCCTGCACACCGCCAAGGGCCTGGAGTTCCCGGTCGTCTTCCTCACCGGCATGGAGGACGGCGTGTTCCCGCACATGCGCGCCCTCGGCCAGGCCAAGGAGCTGGAGGAGGAACGCCGCCTCGCCTACGTCGGCATCACCCGGGCTCGCGAACGCCTCTACCTGACCCGGTCGACGCTGCGCAGCGCCTGGGGTCAGCCGTCGTACAACCCGCCCTCGCGGTTCCTGGAGGAGATCCCGGCGCTCCACCTGGAGTGGAAGCGCACCGGGGCGAACGGACCCGCGCCCTCCGCGCCGGTCTCGGGTGTGGCGGCCTCGCTGTCCTCGTCCCGTTCCCGCTCCTCGGCGTCGGGCGCGTCCGGCTTCGCCACCCGCCGGTCGGCCGGCGCCGAGCAGCCGACGGTCTCGCTGGCGGTCGGCGACCGCGTCACGCACGACCAGTTCGGGCTGGGCACGGTGGTCGGGGTCAAGGGCACCGGGTCCAACGCCGAGGCGACCATCGACTTCGGGGACACCAAGCCGAAGCGGCTGCTGCTGCGGTACGCGCCGGTGGATAAGCTCTGAGGACGTGCCGCGGGGCGGTGCGGTGAGGCTCCGGGCGCCTGCCCGGGCCGGCTGTCACCGCCCGGCCGACTGCTGAGACGTTACGGCGTCACGTCGGGTTGATGCCGTGGCTGCGCAGCCACGGCAGCGGGTCGATCGACGAACCGCCCGCGGGGCGCACCTCGAAGTGCAGGTGCGGGCCGGTGGAGTTGCCCGAGTTGCCGGAGAACGCGATCGCGTCGCCCGCCTTCACGGTGGTACCGGAAGGGACCTGGTAGCTGGAGAGGTGGCAGTACCACGTCTCCGTGCCGTCCTTCGCCGTCACGATCATCATGTTGCCGTACGCGCTGTTGTACTGCGTCCGCACGGTGCCGTCGGTCGCCGCCATCACCTTCGTCCCGTACGACACGGGGAAGTCGATGCCGGTGTGGACGGACATCCAGTTGATGCCGGCCTGCCCGTAGTACGCGCTGAGGCCGTGCTGCTCCACCGGAAGCGCGAACTTGGGGCGCAGCCGCTCCTTGCGGGCCGCCTCCTCCGCCGCGCGCCTCTTCTCGGCGGCCTGCTCGGCCTTGAGGTCGATGCGCTCCTGAGTGCGGCTGGCGCGGTCCGCGAAGTCGTCGGCTCCGGCGGCGAGGCTGGTGAGCTGGGTGTCCAGCTTGTTGTTGGCGGCGGACGGTTTCACCGGCGCGGCCTTCGCGTTGCCGGGGTCCGGTGCGGACGCCGCGCTGTCCGTGCCCTCGTCGCCGGTCAGACTGCCGACGGAGGCGGCCGCGATACCGGCGACGCTCATCACGCAGGCCGAGGGCACCGCGATGGTCAGCAGCGCGGAGCGTTTGGCGGGCTGGCGGCGACGGGAACGCGCCCCGGCGCGGGAGCCGGTGCGTGCGGCCGGGATCCGCGGGGCCGTCGTGACCTCTTCCTGGTCGTCCAGGAGGGCGGTCACGGTGGGGAGTTCACCGGTGGCTGCCAACTCGCCCTCGTAATCGGGCGGTTGAGTGTCCCCGGTCACGGGTGCGGCGTCGGGCGTGGCGGCGTCGGACGCGGGGTGCTCGGCCGGCCGCGCCGTCTCCTCGACGACGTCGGTGACGGTGCCGTCCGCGTTCCACTGCGTGGCGTCATAGGCGCCGGTGTCCACCGGACCGCCCGCGAAGGCGCCGGTGTGGAACGTGCCGGTCGCGAAGGCGCTCGTCTCGAATGCGCCCGTGTCGTGCGTGCCCGTGTCGTGCGTGCCGGTGTCGTGTGTGCCGGTCGCGAAGGTGCCGGTGTGGAACGTGCCGGTCGCGAAGGTGCCGGTCTCGAAGGTCTGCGTGCCCCACTGCCACTGCTGGGTCCCGTCGGCCGGATCGGCCGACTGGTCCGGCGGGCTCCAGGCGGCGGTGTCCCACTGCCCGGTGGCCTCGGTGCCCGTCGTCTGCGGCGACACGGAGCCCGACTGCTGATACCCGGCCGTCCAGGCCGTCGTGTCGTAGGCGCCGGTGTCGTAAGCGGCTTGGTGCTGGGCCGCGTACGCGTCGTAGTGGAGGGTCTGCGCGGCGCCGGTGGACCACTGGGTGGCGTCGTACGAACCCGTGGTCTCGTGGGTGCCGGTGTAGGGCCCCGGCATGCTGCCGAACAGGGGGTCCGCGTCGAAGGCCGAGGTCTCGGAACCGCCGGTGGCGAAACCGGTGGCGTCGTAGCCGTCGTACGTGGTGAGGTCGCCGTACTGGGCCTCCCCCGTGCCGTACGACGCGTAGTGCGCCGAAGCGGCGTCGGAAGCCGAAGCCGGGGTGTTCCTGGTCCCCGACGGGTGACGGTCGTTCACCAACTTCTCTTTCGCCTCGACAACAGGGGCTGCGAGAGCAGTGCGGCGACTGTACCCGGCGGTATACGGGCGCGACAATCTTCCGCAGGTTTCGTGTGCGAAGGAAACGGGCAATCGGCCGTGTTCCGGGGGAGGGCGGGCACGAGTTTGAGTTTGTGTTCGACCTTTGTTCGAGTCCGAACGGGTTGTTTCGCGTTTTGCTCCGCCCTCTCGCTCCGCCCCTGTCTCTCCCGCTGCTGCTTCGCCTGGTGCTCGGTCTCAGGCGACGGTGATTCCGCCGGCGGGCTTGCCCGGTCCCGTGCCCGTTTCGGTTTCCGTTTCCGGTTCGGCGGTGTCGAGCGCCTGCCGTATCCCCGTGGCCACGGCGGGGTGCACGGGCAGCGCGAGGTGTCCGATGCCGCTCACCCGTACGTTCTCCGCGCTCAGGTCGGGATGGTCGAGGCAGGCCGTCTCCAGCGGGTCCATCACGTGGTCCAGATCACTCCAGAAGCTGACGAACCGCGTACGGCAACCGGGCGCCGGGCGGGTCAGCTCCTCCATCACCGGCGAACCGGGGCGCATCTGGCGCACGATCGGGTGCGCGTTCGCCAGGGGGACCGCCTTGGTGCCGGCGTGCGGAGTGCCGAGCGTCACGAGGGTGCGCACCCGGCGGTCTCCGCCGAGACGCTGCACGTAGTAGCGCGCGATCAGGCCGCCGAGGCTGTGCCCGACGACGTCGACGCGCTCGCTGCCCGTCCGCTCGCAGATCTCCTCGACCTGCCGGCCGAGCAGCTCGGCGGCGGTGCGGATGTCGCAGGTCAGAGGGGAGTAGTTCAGTGACTCGATCTCGTGCCTGCCGTGCTGGACCAGGCTGCGGCGCAGCAGCAGGAAGACCGAGCGGTTGTCGATGAGGCCGTGCAGCAGGACGACCGGGGGACTGGCGGCGGCCGGGAGCCTGGGGGTCGGGGGCGAAGGCTGCGGGGCGTGGGCGTCCGTCGGGCGCAGTGCCCGGGCCGGCCGGCGCTCCTGGACGATCCCGGACGGATACAGGAGAAGGTGCCCGGCGAGGATCGCCGCCTCCAGGGCGCTCGCCTTCAGGAGGGTCAGGGAGAGGCCCGTCAGCCGGCCCGGAAGCGCTGCCACGTCGGACAGTCCTGGGATCGAAGGGAGCCCGGGGATCGCCGGGAGTCCGGGGAGCCCTGGAAGCCCTGGCAGACCGGGCAGGAGACGCTGGAAAAGCGGGAGAAGGGGCAGTGCTGCCGTGGTGACCTTCATGGGCCGACCTCCTGTCGGCACGCGCAGGGACGCCTCTGTCCCCCGTGTGCCCTCGTGGAGCGCCGTGACACCAGTGATTGGCGGTGTTCGCGAGGTTTAGGCAGGTCTCAGAGCCCGGCGGGCCAGGTGAGACCTGTGGCTTGCGTGGTGTGCGTGGCCTGCGTGGTGAAACGGCGCCGAGGCTCGTTCGCCGCTGTCCTGTGCCGCCCTCGCTGCGGCGCTCCGTGCGCAAGTGCCGCCGCGCCCGCGGAGCGGTGCGTGGCGAACGTGTCCCACTGTGTGATTTCCCCCTCTGTATCCACCGCGAAACTGCCGGTTGCGGGATGCTGGAGATAACGTTCGTTCACTTCCCCGGACGCTGTGGTGCGGGGTCTCCGCGCCGCGAGACGCGAAGTGTGCGGTACTTGTCGGTACGGATGGATGTAGTCGCTTCATGGAGGCAGTGATGGGTGTGGCAGCCGGTCCGATCCGCGTGGTGGTGGCCAAGCCGGGGCTCGACGGCCACGATCGCGGGGCCAAGGTGATCGCGCGGGCCCTGCGCGATGCCGGTATGGAGGTCATCTACACCGGGCTTCACCAGACTCCCGAGCAGATCGTCGACACCGCGATCCAGGAGGACGCCGACGCGATCGGGCTGTCCATCCTCTCCGGTGCGCACAACACGCTCTTCGCCGCCGTGATCGAGCTGCTCCGGGAGCGGGACGCGGCGGACATCCTGGTCTTCGGCGGCGGGATCATCCCGGAGGCGGACATCGCCCCGCTGAAGGAGAAGGGCGTCGCGGAGATCTTCACCCCCGGTGCGACCACGGCGTCCATCGTGGACTGGGTGCGGGCGAACGTGCGGGAGCACGCGGGGGCGTAAGCCGGCCGCCGCCCGCTGGGCCGGTGCGGGTCCCCCACCGGCGCCGACGCGGGCACGCCGCCTCGGGGCCGCCGTGGCCGCGGGTGGCGTCCCTGCGAGGGAGCGCTCGGGAGGAAACAGCGACGGGCCGTGCGCCGACGGGTGCGAGACCGTGTGCCGGTGGGCGCGGAGCCGTGTGCCGGTGGGCCGATTCGTGTGCCGGTGGGCGTCGGCTCCTGGGCGCGGGCGGTGTCGGTGGGTGTCGCGGTGCCTGGCTCCGGGGCCGGCCCACGCCGTGGCTGCCTGGGCCCCGTCCTCGGCTGCCGGGCCCTGTGTGACGGCACGGTCCGAACCGATCGCGGCGCCCTCCCTACCCCGCCCGTAGCTCCTCGGCCATCGCCGCGCGCAACCGCAACGTCCTGACCAGCCGTTGGAACGCCTCCGCCCAGTACCCTCCGGCCCCCGGCGACGCGTCCTCCGGCTCGTCCGGTAGCGCCAGCAGGCCGTCGAGGCGGCCCGCCTCCGACGGGTCGAGGCACCGCTCGGCCAGGCCCATGACGCCACTGAAACTCCACGGATAGCTACCGGCGTCCCGGGCGATGTCGAGCGCGTCGACCACTGCCCGGCCGAGCGGCGCGGCCCACGGCACCGCGCACATGCCGAGCAGCTGGAACGCCTCGGACAGGCCGTGCGTCGCGATGAACCCGGCCACCCACTCGGCGCGTTCACCGGCGTCCAGCGTGCCCAGCAACTTGGCGCGCTCGGCCAGGGAGACCGCGCCCGGACCGCCCGCCTCGGGTGCCGTGGGCGCTCCCAGCAGGGCCCTCGCCCAGGCGCCGTCGCGCTGTCGTACCGCCGCGCGGCACCACGCGGCGTGCAGCTCGCTCTGCCACCCCTCCGACACCGGCAGGGCGACGATCTCCTCGGCCGTACGTCCCCCGAGCCGGTCCGGCCAGGTGGCGAGCGGGGCCGCCTCCGTCAACTGACCGAACCACCAGGACCGTTCACCCCGGCCGGCGGGCGGTCTGGCCACCACGCCGTCCCGCTCCATGCCCGCATCGCACTCGTGGGGCGCCTCGACGACGATCGCCGGCGGGGTGAGGGTGCGGTCGAGGGACACGCACGACGCGGCTCGCGCCCCCATCCGCGCGGCCAGTGCCGAGTGCGGCAGAGCCGACAGCAACTCCGCCGCCGTGGCCCGGACGTTGCGGCTGCGGTCGGCCAGCGCCTGCTCCAGGAACGGCTCGTCCGCCGCTTCCAGGCCTCTCCGCAGCGAGTCCAGGAACATCAGGCGGTCCTCGGCCCGCTCCGTCGCCCAGGTCGACGCGAGCAACTCGCGTGCGCCGGCGGGGTCGCGGGCGCGCAGGGACGCCAGGAGAGCGACCCGTTCGGCGAACAACCCCTCGTCCCACAGCCGCCGCACCCGCTCCGTGGCCCCGGAACCGGGCAGTGCGGCAACGCCACCGTGCGTCGCGCGCAGGGCGAACCGCCAGTCCGGATTCAGCCGGGCCAGCCACAGGGCACGGGGCCCCGCGAAGGTCAGCGCCGCCGGCCGCAGGTCCGTACGGCCCCGCGCCGCGTCCAGCAGCGCCGGAAGCGTTTGGGGCGGCGCCGCGAAACCGCGGGCGTTCGCCGTCGCCAGCCACTGGGGCAGCAGCTCCATCAGGTCGGGGGCGCTGCCTCTGCGGCCGCCGCCCGCCGTACCGGGGCGGTCGGTGAGCAGCATCGTGAGTCGTCGGGCAGCCGCGGGCGGCAGCGGCGGGCGGGGGTCCTCGGGCGCGGGTTCGGGGCGCCGGGCCGCACGGGCCGGGCGCAGTCCTGCGCGCCGGCGAACGGTCTGCGCGGCCGCGGCGTCCAGCAACGCGGCCGCGGCTCCCGGCCCGCGCTCGCCGCCCGGTGGAGTACGCCGGTCCGTACCCAGCAGCGCCGAGGTGACCAGCTCCTCCCACACGCCGGGCCCGGAAGTCGCCTCGGGTGGGGCGGAGACCGCCGCCGACGGGCGGGGCGACGCCGACCGGGTGAACGCCTCCGCCTCCGCCCCCCGTACGGAGACACCCTCCGGCGGCGAGCCGGGAGCGGCGGCTTCTGGCGCCGCGGAGGTCACAGGCCCGAGGCCAGGTGCAGGCGCAGGTCCCGGTGTCGCTACCGATACAGGTGCTGGTGCTGGTGCTGGTGCTGGTGCTGGCGGCGGTGGCGGTGCTTGCGCGGGAGCGGGTCCGGGGGCGGACGCGGGATCGCGGCTCGATTCGGCCGCTGGTGCGTTCGCCGCTGTCGCCTGGACGGCGGCGGTCCCGGGCGTGGCGCCAACCGTGGGTGTGACGTCCGACCGTCGCGCGATGCCTGCCTCGGGCGCCATGGACCCCACGGTCCCGTCGTCCGGTGCCGAGGTTTTGGGGACGACGGCTGACCCCGGCGCGGTGGCCGCCGGTGCGGACCTGTCCGTGGGGGTGGGCGTCCTGGTCAAGTGGTTCCCCTCCGTTACGTTCCTGTCCCGTCGCCCGGGACGGGTCAGCTCAGCGCTACTGCCGGGCCGGGTCCGGCCGGCCAGGCCGTCAGCGGTGCGAAGCCCCGGTGGCCGCACTCGCCGAAGACCGTGACGGGCGCACCGCCCGACAGGGCGACCAGCCGCCACAGACCCGACTGGCTCGCCGTGGTCCGGGTGAGCGGCAGTGCCGAGTCCCCGTCGGCGTCCGCCAGTTGCCAGCCGTCGCCGTCCGGTACGGGAACCACCCGGTCCAGGGCCACCGGCACCGAGTCCAGCCACGGATCGTCGCGGAGGGCCTCGCCGTAACGGACGGCCGCCTGCGCGGTTGTGAACCCTCTCGGGCGTATCGGCGTGGACTCGGGCTCCGCGAAACACCGGCCGAGGGCCGCCCGCTGCCGTCCCGCACCCGGATAGGCCGAGAGCTCCGCGTCCAGGGCCAGCCCCACCGGCAGCGTCAGCTCCGGTGCCCGGCCCGCGGCCCCGTAGGAGAGGAGCAGCGCCGTGCGGTCCGATTCCGCGCCGTGCAGCCAGACGCGACGGGTCGTCAGCCGGGCGTCCGCGGTGTCGTACTGGGCGAGGACCAGCCAGCGGTCCCGCACCGGCGGGCCGTCCGCGGCCGCCTTCAGGCCCACGCGTGATCGGACCGTCGCCGCCAGGCCGTCCGGCAGCTGCTCGCGGTGCAACCAGCCCTGGTCGAGCAGGTGGAGCAGAGCGCATTCCTCGAGCAGCCGTACCGGCCAGCCGGGCCCCGACGACGGTATGGACCCCAGCTCCCGTGCGCGCGAGGCCAGGCCGGGCGCCTGGGCGTCGACCATGCGGGCCGCCGTCTCCTCCCACAGCCCGCCCCCCGCCTGCTCGGCGCCGGCCAGACCGCCGCGCAGGAGGTCCACCAGACGCTGCTCCAGCTCCGTCGCGCCCGCGGTGATCCGCTCGGCCCGCCGCTCCGCCCGGCGCCGCGCCGCCTCCGGGTCCCCGGTCGCGGCCGTGGCAGCGGGCGGGCCCGCGGCCGTCGTCTCCTCCGTGTGCTCGTGCCGGCCGTCAACGCGCCGCGCCCCTCCGACCGGCAGCTCCGCCCCCGGCACCGCACCCTCCCCGTTCGCTCCCTGCACGGCCCTCGCACCTCCCCTCGTCGTGTCCCCGCCCCGGCCCCCGGCGTTCGCCGGGCCGGGCTCGTCGCCCGCCCTGCTCGGCGCCTTGTCAGACACCGGCGCCGACACCCTCGTTGTGGTCCGGCGGCACCCGTCGCCGAGCCATGCCATCGAAGGTAGATCCCGCCACTGACAATGACCCGATCGACAGCGTTTGCCCAGGTCAGGGCGATTGTCAGTGGCGTGGTGCACCGTGGACGGCAGATCGAACCGGCCCAGCTGGAGGGGGAAACAGCCATGCCCGCATACGTGGAGCCGACGTCCGGGGCCGAGGTGCTGCGGCCGCACGCCGAGCACGCCTTCGCGGCCGAACTGGCCGCGCTCGCCGCGCAGGACGACCGTCCGCGTCCGGACCGCTGGAAGCTGTCGCCGTGGGCCGTCGCCACCTACCTGCTCGGCGGCACCCTGCCCGACGGCACGGTGATCACCCCGAAGTACGTCGGCCCGCGCCGCATCGTCGAGGTCGCCGTCACCACGCTCGCCACCGACCGCGCCCTGCTCCTGCTCGGCCTGCCCGGCACCGCCAAGACCTGGGTGTCCGAGCACCTCGCCGCGGCGGTGAGCGGCGATTCCACCCTGCTGGTGCAGGGGACGGCCGGCACCCCGGAGGAAGCGATCCGCTACGGCTGGAACTACGCCCAGCTCCTCGCCCACGGTCCCGGCCGGGACGCCCTCGTGCCCAGCCCGGTGATGCGGGCCATGACGGAGGGCATGACCGTCCGGGTGGAGGAGTTGACCCGCGTCCCGGCCGACGTCCAGGACACCCTGATCACCATCCTGTCGGAGAAGACCCTGCCCATACCGGAACTGGGCGAGGAGGTGCAGGCGGTCCGCGGCTTCAACCTCATCGCCACCGCCAACGACCGCGACCGCGGGGTCAACGACCTGTCCAGCGCCCTGCGCCGCCGCTTCAACACCGTCGTGCTGCCACTGCCGGAGAGCGCCGAGGCCGAGATCGACATCGTCACGCGCCGCGTCGACCAGATCGGCCGCTCCCTCGACCTGCCGTCGGCCCCCGACGGCACCGACGAGATCCGCCGGGTCGTCACCGTCTTCCGCGAGCTGCGCGACGGGCTGACCGTCGACGGTCGTACGAAGGTCAAGTCGCCCAGCGGCACGCTGTCCACGGCCGAGGCGATCTCCGTCGTCACCGGTGGTCTCGCGCTGTCCGCCCACTTCGGCGATGGAGTGCTGCGGTCCGGCGACGTAGCGGCGGGCGTCCTCGGCGCGGTCGTCCGCGACCCGGGGGCCGACCGTGTCGTCTGGCAGGAGTATCTCGAGACGGTCGTGCGCGAACGCGCCGGGTGGCAGGACTTCTACCGGGCCTGCCGGGAGGTGTCCGCGTGAAGGGCACCGGGACGTGGACGGGCCGTGGGGCGGGGGCAGCGACGGCCGCCACGACGGGGGACGACGGGGACTCGAGCTGGACCCGCAGGCGAGGGGGATGGCATGGGGGGCACTGACCGGCCCGGCGCGGGACGCCTGAGCGGTGCATCCGGCGGGCCGGAGGGTAGCGGCGAACCAGGAAGTCGGCCGCTGCTGCTGGGTGTTCGTCACCACGGGCCGGGGTCGGCCCGCGCGGTGCGAGCCGCGCTCGAGGCGGCCCGGCCGGGGGTCGTGCTGGTCGAAGGGCCGCCGGAGGCCGACGTCCTGATCCCGCTGGCCGCCCATGAGGACATGCGGCCGCCGGTCGCACTCCTCGCCCACGCCGTGGACGAGCCCGGCCGCTCGGCGTTCTGGCCGCTGGCCGAGTTCTCCCCCGAGTGGGTGGCCCTCCGCTGGGCCCTGGAACACGACGTTCCCGCCCGCTTCATCGACCTCCCCGCCGCACACACGCTGGCGATGCGGGCGGCGGCCGAGGAGGCGGAGCGCCGGGCGGACGGCCGGAACACGGGGGACTCGCCCGGTACGGCTCCCCCGGACGTCCGGGGCGATCCGCTCGCCGTCCTCGCCGCGGCCGCCGGGCACGACGACCCCGAGCGCTGGTGGGAGGACGTGATCGAACACCGGGGCGCGGGCCAGGGGGACGTGTTCGCTCCGTTCACTGCGCTCGAGGAGGCCATGGCGGCACTGCGCGAGACCGAGGCGGACGGCGAGGAGGGCGGCGCGTACGACCGGGACCACGTGCGGGAGGCATACATGCGGCTCCAGGTCCGGGCGGCGCGGCGGGAGTTCGCCCGGGGCGTGGCCGTGGTCTGCGGGGCCTGGCACGTGCCCGCGCTGCGGCGCAAGGCGGGCGTCGCGGCCGACCGGGCCCTGCTGAAGGGGCTGCCCCGGACCAAGGTGGACATGACCTGGGTGCCCTGGACCCACCGCAGACTGTCCCGGGCCGGCGGGTACGGGGCGGGCATCGAGTCGCCGGGCTGGTACGGGCACCTGTTCGCCGCGGCCGACCGGCCCGTCGAGCGATGGCTGACCAGGGTGGCCGGACTGCTGCGCGCGGAGGACAGGGCCGTCTCGCCGGCGCACGTCATCGAGGCGGCGCGGCTGGCCGGAGCGCTCGCGGTGCTCCGTGGCCGGCCGCTGCCCGGACTGAGCGAGACGACGGACGCCGTGCGAGCGGTGCTGTGCGACGGCTCGGACGTGCCGCTGGCGCTGGTGCGCGACCGGCTGGTGGTGGGGGACGTACTGGGCGAGGTCCCCACCGGGGCCCCCGCGGTGCCGCTGCAGCAGGACCTGACCCGGACCCAGCGGCGGCTGCGGCTCAAGCCCGAGGCACCGGAGCGCGAGCTGGAACTCGACCTGCGCAAGGAGACCGACGCCGCCCGCAGCAGACTCCTGCACCGGCTGGGGCTGCTCGGCGTCGGCTGGGGCGAGCCGGTCGCGTCCCGCAGCACGGGCACGTTCCGGGAGACGTGGCGGCTGCGGTGGGAGCCGGAGCTTTCGGTCCGGGTCGCCGAGGCCGGGGTGTGGGGCACGACCGTGCTCTCCGCCGCCACCGCCAGGGCCGAGGCGGACGCCCTCACCGCGCAGGGCCTCGCCGAGGTCACCGCGCTGGCCGAACGCTGCCTGCTGGCCGAACTGCCGGACGCGCTCGCGCCGGTGATGCGCGTCCTCGCCGACCGGGCGGCACTCGACACGGACGTCGGCCACCTCGCCGAGGCCCTGCCCGCCCTCGTCCGTGCGCTGCGCTACGGCGATGTGCGCGGCACGGACACCGGAGCGCTGGCCGAGGTCGCCGCGGGTCTCGCGGAGCGTGTCTTCGTCGGGCTGCCCGCGGCCTGCGCGGCCCTGGACACCGACGCGGCCGAGGAGATGCGCCGCCACGTGGACGCCGTGCACACCGCCGTGGGCCTGCTCGGCGACGCGCCCACGCCCCGCGACGGCGACCTGCGGGCCCGCTGGCGAGCCGTGCTGCGGACCCTCTCCGCGCGGGACACCGTGCCCGGCGTCGTCCGCGGGCGTGCCGTACGGCTCCTGCTGGACGACGGCGAGCTGGCCCCGGACGAGGCGGGGCGGCTCATGGGCCTGGCGCTGTCCCCGGGGACCGCCCCGGCGGACGCGGCGGCCTGGATCGAGGGCTTCGTCGGCGGCGGCTCGGGCGGCGGCATGCTCCTCCTGCACGACGAGCGGCTGCTGGCCCTGATCGACGCCTGGCTGACCGGCGTGCCGGCGGACGCGTTCACGAACGTACTGCCCCTGCTGCGCCGCACCTTCTCCGCCTACGAGCCGGGAGTGCGCCGCAGCCTCGGCGAGCTGGTCGCACGCGGGCCGCGGGCACGGGGGAGCGCGACGGCGGCCGGTTTTGGCATACCGGGCTTCGCGGCCGGCCTCGACACCGCGCGCGCCGACGCGGTGCTGCCGGTGGTCCGGCTGCTGCTGGGCCGGGACCCAGGGGACGACGAGCCGGCCGGGGACGACGACTCGGTCAGGCACGGCGAGTTGGCGCGGGACGACGACCTGGCGGGGGTGGAGACATGACGGGCCGCGTGCCACGGCACACGACAGGGCACCTGAGCGCGCACACGGCCGGACGCACGACCTCGACCGGGCCGCAGGACGACGGGGCGGCCCGGGAGAGGCTGCGGCGGTGGCGTCTCGTCCTCGGCGGCGACCCGGCCGACGGGACCGGCCACGCGCTCTCCCGACGGGACACCGCGATGGACGGCGCGCTCACCGCGCTCTACGGGAAGGGAGGCGGCACACCCCGGTCCGGGAAGGACCGGGCGGCGGGGCTCGGAGCCTCCGCACCGGCCGTGGCGCGCTGGCTGGGGGACATCCGGAGCTACTTCCCCTCCTCCGTCGTCCAGGTCATGCAGCGGGACGCGATCGACCGGCTCGGGCTCGCCACCCTGCTGCTGGAGCCGGAGATGCTCGAGGCGGTGGAGGCCGACGTGCACCTGGTCGGCACCCTGCTCTCCCTGCACCAGGCGATGCCCGACACGACGAAGGAGACGGCGCGGGCCGTCGTGCGCAAGGTCGTCGAGGACCTGGAGAAGCGGCTCGCCACCCGTACCCGTGCCACGGTGACCGGCGCGCTGGACCGCAGCGCCCGCACCCGTCGGCCCCGCCACCACGACATCGACTGGAACCGCACGATCGCGGCCAACCTCAAGCACTACCTGCCGGAGCACCGAACGATCGTGCCGGAGCGGCTCGTCGGCCACGGCCGGGCGGCCCACTCGGTGAAGAAGGAGGTCGTCCTCTGCGTCGACCAGTCCGGGTCGATGGCGGCGTCCGTCGTGTACGCGTCCGTGTTCGGTGCGGTGCTGGCGTCCATGCGCTCGCTCGACACCCGGCTCGTCGTCTTCGACACGGCCGTCGTCGACCTCACCGACCAGCTCGACGACCCGGTCGACGTGCTCTTCGGCACCCGACTCGGCGGCGGTACGGACATCAACCGCGCGCTGGCGTACTGCCAGTCGCGGATCACCCGGCCCGCGGACACGGTGGTCGTGCTGATCAGCGACCTGTACGAGGGAGGCATACGCGACGAGATGCTCAAGCGGGTCGCGGCGATGAAGTCGGCGGGTGTGGAGTTCGTGGCGCTGCTGGCCCTGTCCGACGAGGGGAGACCCGCGTACGACCGGGACCACGCGGCGTCGCTCGCCGCGCTCGGCGCACCGGCCTTCGCCTGCACGCCCGACCTCTTCCCGGAAGTGATGGCGGCGGCGCTCGAGAGGCGCCCTGTGCCGATACCCGATGCCGGGTGACGATTTGTCGATCCGGGGTGACCCGATTCCCGCGGTCAAAACGGATATGACGGCCCATCGGCGGAAGGGAGCTTGCGCAACCTGCGGATTCCCGTGCGAGTATCGCGCGGCGTGTCGATGCGCTGTTCGACGCGTGGCCCGTTCCGCCGCACGGGAGGTTCCGCCCCCTCTTGATCTGGTCAGCAGCCCTGCCCGGTGTCGCCCTGCGCGTTCTGCGCACGGCGGCCGGGCGGCGTGCGCTGCACGTGCTGCTGCTGGTGGGCGGGGTGTTCGTGCTCGGCCTGCTCTGCGGAGGGCGGGCGCAGGCGGCCGACGGAGCGCCGGGAGCCCTGGAGGACACGGTCGGGCGGGTCCTCGACGTCCCCGCGCAGACGGGGAGCCGGCCCGAGACGCGGAGCCTGCCCCGGACACGGAGCCACTCCGGCCTCCGTCCCGTCTCCGGCCTCTGTCCCGGTTCCGGCCTCCGTCCCGGTTCCGGCCTCCGTCCCGGCTCCGGCTCTCGTCCCGGCTCCAGTCTCCGTACCGTCTCCGAGGAGCTCGTCTCCTCGGAAGTCGTCCGGGCCGTGCAGGACCGGGTCGTGCGACCGGTCGGTGACGTGGTGCAGACGGTGACAGAGGGCTTGGAGGAGCTTGAGGCGGCGGTAGCGACCGACGTACCGCCGTCGCGGCTGCTCCCCGCCCCGCCCGGCCCGATCGATGCGCCGGACCTCACCGAGGAGCCCGACCTCACCGACCTGACCGCCCCCTCCGCATCTTCGGCGCCGGGCGCCCAGGACCCGCGGACCGAGCCCGCGCCGACGGCGGACACCTCGGGCGCCGAGAAGCGGTCCGCCGCCCTCGGCTCCCCGGCCGCCGAGGGAGACGGCAGCCCGGCACACGCCGCCGGCTACGGACCCGGACCCGGCCTCGGAACGGCCCCCGCCGCTCCCGCGCGCGCTCACCCGGCAGGGATCGCACACACCGAGTACGCCCCCGCCCACCCCGGGCCCGTCGGTGACCCCGACGGCGCCCTCGGCACCGCGTCCGGCGCCGACCAGGGGGCGCCGCGCCACGGGGACGCACGTGCGGTCGCCCCGCAGCCCCGGATCATGTTCCGGCTCCTGCCGGGCGCCCCGGAGCGAGCCGACGCGGCCGGGGTCCGGGAGCCGTACCGGGACATCCCCGTCTCTCCCGCCTAGAACGGCCGCTCCTCCGCCGCGCCCGCCACGCAAGCGCCGTATACGCCGTATACGCCGTATTCGACGCACCCGACGTATCCGCTTCGACGCACCCGACGTATCCGCCGAACCCGACGGACTCATCGAGCCCCCGCAGCGGGAAACACCGGGCCCGGACGTCCCGCGTCCGGCTCCCACGGTTCGACGTCCCGGTGCCGGCGCGCCCCGGACACCCCACGGTGTCCGGTGCACGCCGTCGGCGCCTCGTGGCCCCCGTTTCCGCGGCACCCACCGACCCCGCGGGGTGCCGGCACCGGACGGCCGAAAGCCGTCGGCCGCCGGACGGCCGGAGCCCCGCGGCCCGGGTCGGCCGGTCTCCATTGGGGTGGGGACCGGCCGACCCCACCCCGGCGGACCGCACTCACACGGCCCGCCGGGGGAGCCACGGGCCTCACCGGGTCAACCCCAGCCCGGTGAGGCCCCTCGCCGGGGGCCCGAGCGCCCCCGCACGCCGCTCACATCCGGCACCCCGTGCCAGTGAGGGCGGCATCATGTGACAGGCATCACCGCTCAGGTGTGACCCACGATTTAGAGACCCCCCGCAAGCGGCGATAACCTGCGAGACGGACATGCCGCGCGCTCGGACACCGTGTGCGCCCCCCTTGTGACTCAGAGCGGACGTCACGTTGCCCTTCGCGGCACGCCCACGCATCCAACGAACCGCGAGATCACTGATAGGGACGGAAGCGCGTGGACCTGTTCGAGTACCAGGCGAGGGACCTCTTCGCCAAGCACGATGTACCGGTGCTGGCCGGTGAAGTCATCGACACGCCTGAGGCGGCGCGCGAGATCACCGAGCGTCTGGGCGGCAAGTCCGTCGTCAAGGCCCAGGTGAAGGTCGGTGGCCGCGGCAAGGCCGGTGGCGTGAAGCTGGCCGCTTCGGCGGACGAGGCCGTCGCCCGCGCGACGGACATCCTCGGCATGGACATCAAGGGCCACACGGTCCACAAGGTGATGATCGCCGAGACGGCCCCCGAGATCGTCGAGGAGTACTACGTCTCCTTCCTCCTCGACCGTGCCAACCGCACCTTCCTCTCCATCGCCTCCGTCGAGGGCGGCGTGGAGATCGAGGAGGTGGCGGCCACCCGTCCGGAGGCCGTCGCCAAGACCCCGATCGACGCCATCGACGGTGTGACGCCGGAGAAGGCGCGCGAGATCGTCGAGGCCGCGAGGTTCCCGGCCGAGGTCGCCGACAAGGTCGCCGACATCCTGGTCAAGCTGTGGGACACCTTCATCAAGGAGGACGCCCTCCTGGTCGAGGTCAACCCGCTGGCCAAGGTCGCCTCCGGCGACGTCCTCGCCCTCGACGGCAAGGTGTCGCTGGACGACAACGCCGAGTTCCGTCACCCCGACTTCGAGGCCCTCCACGACAAGGCCGCGGCCAACCCGCTCGAGGCCGCCGCCAAGGAGAAGAACCTCAACTACGTCAAGCTCGACGGCGAGGTCGGCATCATCGGCAACGGCGCGGGTCTCGTCATGAGCACCCTGGACGTCGTCGCCTACGCCGGTGAGGCGCACGGCAACGTCAAGCCCGCCAACTTCCTGGACATCGGTGGCGGCGCCTCCGCCCAGGTCATGGCGAACGGCCTGGAGATCATCCTCGGCGACCCGGACGTCCGCTCCGTGTTCGTCAACGTCTTCGGCGGCATCACCGCCTGCGACGAGGTCGCCAACGGCATCGTCCAGGCGCTGAAGCTCCTGGAGGACCGCGGCGAGAAGGTCGAGAAGCCGCTCGTCGTCCGTCTCGACGGCAACAACGCCGAGCTGGGCCGCAAGATCCTCACCGACGCCAACCACCCGCTGGTCCAGCGCGTCGACACCATGGACGGCGCGGCCGACAAGGCCGCCGAGCTGGCTCACGCCGCCGCCAAGTAAGCACTCAGGACGAGGACACCAACACACCATGGCTATCTGGCTCAACAAGGACAGCAAGGTCATCGTCCAGGGCATGACCGGCGCCACCGGCATGAAGCACACCAAGCTCATGCTGGGTGACGGCACCGAGGTCGTGGGCGGCGTGAACCCGCGCAAGGCGGGCACCACCGTGGACTTCGACGGCACCGAGGTACCGGTCTTCGGCACCGTCAAGGAGGCCATCGAGAAGACCGGCGCCAACGTCTCCGTCATCTTCGTGCCGGAGAAGTTCACCAAGGACGCGGTCGTCGAGGCCATCGACGCCGAGATCCCGCTGGCCGTCGTCATCACCGAGGGCATCGCCGTGCACGACTCGGCCGCCTTCTGGTCCTACGCCGGCAAGAAGGGCAACAAGACCCGGATCATCGGCCCGAACTGCCCCGGCATCATCACCCCGGGCCAGTCCAACGTCGGCATCATCCCGGGCGACATCACCAAGCCGGGCCGCATCGGCCTGGTCTCGAAGTCCGGCACGCTGACGTACCAGATGATGTACGAGCTGCGTGACATCGGCTTCTCGACCGCCGTCGGCATCGGTGGCGACCCGATCATCGGCACCACGCACATCGACGCGCTCGCCGCGTTCGAGGCCGACCCCGAGACCGACCTGATCGTCATGATCGGCGAGATCGGCGGCGACGCCGAGGAGCGTGCGGCCGACTTCATCAAGGCCAACGTGACCAAGCCGGTCGTCGGCTACGTCGCCGGCTTCACCGCGCCCGAGGGCAAGACCATGGGCCACGCCGGCGCCATCGTCTCCGGTTCGTCCGGCACCGCCCAGGCGAAGAAGGAGGCCCTGGAGGCCGCCGGCGTCAAGGTCGGCAAGACGCCGACCGAGACGGCGAAGCTCGCCCGCGCCATCCTGGCCGGCTGACACCGGATCGCGCGCAGCCCGAGCGCCTGTTCCACACCGAGTGGCCCGCCCCCTGTCCGCAGGGGCGGGCCACTCGGCGTGTCCGGCAGCCGGACCGACCGGGCCGTCGGACCGCCGGACCGCCGGACCGTCGGACCGCCAGACCGCCAGACCACCGGACCGCCGGGCCGGGCCACGTCATTCGAGCTGCGGGCTCAGCCGCTCAGGCCCGTCCTGCAACTGGTCCCGCAGCTTCTGCCGCAGCTCCAGCTCCTCGTCCGACAGGGAGCCCGGGGCCACCCTGGGCGGCACCCCGCGTACCGCCTGCCCGGGGGACACGGGCGGTTCGTAGTGCGTGGGCGCGGTACGTACGGTCAGGGCCGTGGTCCCGATGAGCGCGACCGTGAACGCGATCGCCGCCCGGGTCCGGAACCTCGCCCGGCGTTCGCCGCCCCTGCGTACCGACGGCGGCCGTGCCGCGCCCAGCCGCTCGTTCGACGCCAGTTCGGCCAGCCGCCGGTGCAGCACCTGAGGGTCGGCGAGCGCGGGCAGCCGGCCCGCGACGGCCTCGCGGGCGCGCAGCAGCCGGTGGGCCGCCGCCGGGGTGCTCGCCTCCGTCTCCGCCGCCGTCTCGGGCAGGTCCAGACCCACCCCGTCGTACAGCACGAGCGTGCGGCGGTGCCGCGGAGGGAGCCTGAGCAGGGTGTTCAGCAGGGTGCGGTCGCCGGGGTCGGCGGGCGGCGGCTCCGGGTGCCGGTGGCGCGGGCGGAAGCGCTGCCAGGGCGAGAGCGCGTACTCGTACGCCGTGGCCCGCACCCAGCCCACCGGGTCCCGGTCGCGGGCCACCTCGGGCCAGCGTTCCCAGGCCGTCTGGAACGCCCGCTCCACCGACTCGCGCGCCTGCTCGCGACGGCCCGTCAGCAGGAAGGTCTGGCGTACGAGGGCGGGGGCACTGAACTCGTACAGAGCGTCGAAGGCCTGAGCGGGCGTCAGCGGGGCGGGCGCGGGACGCGGCTCGGGGACGGGCTCGCGGGTCGACCGGGGCTGCGACTCGGGTGTCGGCTCCCGCACCGGCTCCGGTTCCCGCACCGTCTCCGGCACCGGCTCCGGCTCCGGTTCCCGCACCGCCTCCGGCTCCGGCACCGGCTCCGGCTCCCGCACCGCCTCCGGCTCCGGCTCCGCTTCGGCCCCTGCGCGGGCTTCCGGTCCTGATGCCCGATCACGTGTCGGGTCCGTCTTCGGTGGTGGGGCCGCCTGCCGTGCCTCCTCCTCGGCCAGCGTCTTCAGCAGTTTCGCGTACGCCTCGCGCTTCCGGCCTCGCGGAGTCGTACGGCCGCTCTCCCACGCGCGGACCGTCCCGGGAGCGACGCCCACCCGCTCCGCCAGCTGAGTCTGTGTCAGCGAAGCGGCCTCCCGCAGGCGTCGGCGGGCCTTGGGGGAGGGAAGCGGTGTCGCGGGACCGCGGGTCACAGGACGCCCCTTCGTGCGAAAAAGTACATAAACATATATTGAGCGACACAACGGGGCTTCGCTCGTTACGCCGGGAAAGCGCGTGTCGTTGGGACCATGTCGGGCGTGATCCAGACGACCGCCCGTCCAGCCCCGCTCTCCCGCCTGCGCACCCGGTGGCGCGACCGTGCGCCCGGGCTGGCCGCAGGGCTCCTGGGAGGCGTGTTCGCCGCGCTGCTGGGACTGACGGCGTGTGCCGCGCTCGTGACGCTGCTGTGGATCAGTTCGCCGTACCCCGACAGCGGGTCCGGCGGCGCCCTCCACGTCGCCGCCGCGCTGTGGGTGCTGGCGCACGGGGCCGAACTGGTGCGTGCCGACACGCTCTCCGGCACCCCCGCGCCCGTCGGCGTCACCCCATTGCTGTTCGTCCTCCTGCCGGTGTGGCTGCTGCACCGCGCCGCCCGGGACGCCACGGACCCCGGAGACGGTGTGGGCGTGGCCGTCGGTGCGGCTCCGAAGGCGGGAGCCGGCGCGCGCCCGGCGTGGATGGCGGGCGCCCCGGACTCCGGGCCGCCGCCCGTCTCCGCGCGCCTGGCCTGGACCGGGGTCGTCCTCGGCTACCTCGGCGTCGCCGCACCCGTCGTCCTGTACGGGCAGGGGGGCGCCCTGCGGCCCTCGTTGTGGTGGGCGGTGGTGTGTCTGCCGCTGGTCGCCATGGGCGCGGCGGGCGCCGGCGTGTGGACGGCGTTCGGCCGGCCGGGCGGGCCGGTGGGGCGGGCACTGCGCGTGCTGCCCCGGAGGCTGCGGGAGCTCATGGTGGAGCCGGACGCGCGCCTGGGCGCCGCGACGCGCGCCGCGGGCGCGGGTGCGGCGGTACTCGCCGGGGGCGGCGCGCTGCTGCTCGCGGTGTCGCTGGTGTGGCACGGGGCCGCCGCGGGGGAGGCCTTCCTGCGCCTGACCGAGGGCTGGTCGGGGCGGTTCGCCGTGCTGCTGCTCTGTCTGACGCTGGTACCGAACGCGGCGGTGTGGGCGGCGGTCTACGCCCTCGGCCCCGGCTTCGTGCTCGGCGCCGGGCATGTCGTGGCCCCCGCCTCCTCCGCTCCGGCACCGCTGCTGCCGCCGTTCCCGTTGCTGGCGGCCGTGCCGGACGCGGGGCCCGGGACGCCGCTGCACTGGGCGGCCGGGACGGTGCCGCTGGTCGCGGGGGCGGTGGTGGGGTGGTTCGCGGCGCGGGCGGCCACGGGGGATGCGGCGGCCGGGGTGGCTGAGGGAGCCGCGGCGGCAGGGGCTTGGTCGTGGCGGCGGACCGCCGGTGCCGCCGTCGTGGCCGCCGTCCTGTGCGCGGTCCTCGTCGCCCTGCTGGCCGCGTTCGCCGGCGGGCCGCTCGGGAGCGCCGCGCTCGCCCGGTTCGGGCCGGTGTGGTGGCAGGCCGGGAGCGCGACGTTGGCGTGGATCGGTGTGGTGGCGGTGCCGGTGGCCGTGGTGGCGCGGGCGTGGCGGTGCCGGGGCGCCGCCACGCTGCGGGAGCCGGGCGGTGAGGCTTCCTCGCCCTCCCGGCGGCGCATGCCCTCTGCAGCCGCCGTGTTCTCCGTGTTCTCCGTGCGGTCCACGGTGCGGTGGGTGAGGCGGGGGAAGAAGGATCCGAAGGGCGGGGGCGGGGGCGGGGGCGGGAAGGAGCGCGAACCGGGGCCGTACGGGGTGTACGACGTCGATGACGATGGTGGAGTCGCTTACGACCTTCTGCCGGTCGACGGTCCTGGGGAGTCGGCTCCTGGTGGTGGGTGACGCTGGTTGCGGGGCGTTACGCGGGGGGATTGGTTCGCCCCCGCCGCCCCTTCTTCTTCCCGTTCCCATCCCTGGGGGGCGGCTGCCGCCCCC
Source organism: Streptomyces sp. NPDC085944 (assembly GCF_040686295.1). Lineage (NCBI taxonomy): Bacteria > Bacillati > Actinomycetota > Actinomycetes > Kitasatosporales > Streptomycetaceae > Streptomyces > Streptomyces sp. NPDC085944. The sequence goes on from NZ_JBFBJX010000001.1 coordinate 415,337, forward strand.
CCCAGACCCCGCTTCGGCCCGGACGGCCTCGCCCTCGGACGCCGGACGGGCTGGTTGATTTCAGTCGCCCGAGCCCAGCAGGTCCCGGAGCTGTTCCGGCAGGTGGCGTTCACAGGACTGTTCTGCCGCGTGGGTCAGGGCGTCCTCGCGGCAGGTGTAGTAGTCGCTGTAGATCAGCTGGGCGCCGAAGGACGCGGCGACCAGGAGGATGGCCAGGGACGACGTGACCAGGCCGCTGATCGCGGCGGTGCGCTGCGGACGGCCGGTCTGCTCGGGGGCCGGGGCCGGGGTGTTGGGGTCGGAGGCGGCGCGGGGCTTGGTGCGCAGGGCGCTGATGCCCCAGTACAGGGCCAGGGCGCCGAGCAGCAGGGCGACGTACGGCCAGGTGAAGAGGGCGAAGAAGAGAGCCCACATGCCGCTCAGCAGGGCGTAGCGGGCACGCCGCTGGGCGGGGTCCGTCGGGTCCCAGCGCGGGCCCTGGCCGCCGCCCGGAGCCTCGGGACCGCCCGAGCCGGGCCGCTCGCCGAAGCCGCCGGAGGACCGGCCGGGTTGCCGGTCGCTCCACCGGCCGCCCCAGGGAGACCGCTCGCCGTCGCCCTGGGAACCGCCGTCGCCCGAGGGGTGCCGCGGCTGCCAGGGGCGGTCCGGCGTGCCCTCCGGGGGCGGTGCGAACGGGTTGTCCTGGTCGGGGGCGCCGTCCTGCCCGCCGCCGTTCCCCCGGTCCGAGGACGAGTCGGGCGGTGACGAGGGGCGCTCCCGCAGCAACACGGTGCTGCGCTCCCCTGGCTGCGCCGACTGCTGGGGGAGGGTGAGCAGTCGCAGGCTGCGGTCCGGCATCAACTGAGCGTCTTCCCCTTGGCGACGGTGAACGGGCGGCTGGTGGAACGGGTGGACTGGTGGAACAAGCGGACGGGCGGAACGGGCGTGTGGAGCGCCGAACCGGCCGGTACGTCTGGTGAACGCGTGACGCACAGGCGGCGTTCCCGCCCCCGCTCCCTGCAGACGCTACCTTCCGGTCACGCCCCCGTCCCGAGGGGGCTGTCCGGTGTGCCGGTATCGTTGCTGACGGTCGGCCGCTTCGTAGACTTCCCCGTATCCCGGGACGCGAAGCATTCGTACGACCGTACAAAGAGATCGCTTTCCCGAGAAAGGCCCCCACCGTGGCCGCCAAGCCAGTGGACCGGCGAGCCAAGCGCCTCGTCGTGCTGGTCTCCGGATCCGGCACCAACCTCCAGGCGCTCCTCGACGAGGTCGCCGCCACCGGCGCCGAGACCTACGGTGCCGAGATCGTGGCCGTCGGCGCCGACCGCGACGGCATCGAGGGACTCGCCCGCGCCGAGCGCGCCGGGGTGCCGACCTTCGTCCGCAAGGTCAGGGACTACGGGACCCGCGAGGAGTGGGACGCGGCGCTCGCCGAGGCCGTCGCCGCCCACGAACCGGACCTCGTCGTCTCGGCCGGGTTCATGAAGATCGTGGGGAAGGAGTTCCTCGCGCGGTTCGGCGGGCGGTTCGTCAACACCCACCCCGCCCTCCTCCCCAGTTTCCCGGGGGCCCACGGCGTGCGGGACGCGCTCGCGTACGGCGCCAGGGTCACCGGCTGCACCGTCCACTTCGTCGACGACGGCGTCGACACCGGGCCGATCATCGCGCAGGGCGTGGTGGAGGTCCGGGACGAGGACTACGAAGACGAAGGTGTCGCTCTGCACGAGCGCATCAAGGAAGTCGAGCGAAGGCTGCTCGTCGATGTCGTGGGGCGGCTCGCCCGCAACGGCTATCGCATTGAGGGACGAAAGGTAGTTATCCAGTGACCGCCACCGCCGGAAGCAACAAGCGGGCCATCCGTCGCGCACTCGTCAGCGTCTACGACAAGACCGGGCTGGAGGAGCTGGCCCGCGGGCTGCACGAGGCGGGCGTCGAACTCGTCTCCACCGGGTCGACCGCCGGGCGGATCGCCGCCGCCGGCGTCCCCGTCACCAAGGTCGAAGAGCTGACCGGCTTCCCCGAGTGCCTGGACGGCCGGGTCAAGACCCTGCACCCCAAGGTGCACGCCGGCATCCTCGCCGACCTGCGCCTGGACAGCCACCGGCAGCAGCTCGACGAGCTGGGCGTGGCCCCGTTCGACCTGGTCGTGGTCAACCTCTACCCGTTCCGCGAGACCGTCGCCTCGGGCGCCACCGCCGACGAGTGCGTCGAGCAGATCGACATCGGCGGCCCCTCCATGGTGCGCGCCGCCGCCAAGAACCACCCCTCGGTCGCCGTCGTCACCAGCCCCGCCCGGTACGCCGACGTGCTCTCGGCGGTCAAGGACGGCGGCTTCGACCTGGCGGCCCGCAAGCGCCTGGCCGCCGAGGCCTTCCAGCACACCGCCGCCTACGACGTGGCCGTCGCCTCCTGGTTCGCCGCCGAGTACGCCCCCGTCGACGAGTCCGGGTTCCCCGACTTCCTCGGCGCCACCTACGAGCGCGCCCACACCCTGCGCTACGGCGAGAACCCGCACCAGCCCGCCGCGCTCTACACCTCCCCCGAGGGCGGCGGTCTCGCGCAGGCCGAGCAGCTGCACGGCAAGGAGATGTCGTACAACAACTACACGGACACGGACGCCGCCCGCCGTGCCGCGTACGACCACGCCGAGCCCTGTGTCGCGATCATCAAGCACGCCAACCCCTGCGGCATCGCCGTCGGCGCGGACGTCGCCGAGGCGCACCGCAAGGCGCACGCCTGCGACCCGCTGTCCGCGTTCGGCGGCGTCATCGCGGTCAACCGCCCGGTCTCCAAGGAGATGGCCGAGCAGGTCGCCGAGATCTTCACCGAGGTCATCGTGGCGCCGGACTACGAGGACGGCGCCCTGGAAGCCCTCACCAAGAAGAAGAACATCCGCGTCCTGCGCGCTCCCGAGGCGCCCACCGCCCCGGTCGAGGTCAAGCCCATCGACGGCGGCGCCCTCCTCCAGGTCACCGACCGCCTCCAGGCCGAGGGCGACGACCCGGCGACCTGGACCCTCGCGACCGGCGAGGCCCTGTCCGAGGCGGAACTGGCCGAGCTGTCCTTCGCCTGGAAGGCCTGCCGGGCCGTCAAGTCCAACGCGATCCTGCTCGCCAAGGACGGCGCCTCCGTCGGCGTCGGCATGGGCCAGGTCAACCGGGTCGACTCCGCCAAGCTCGCGGTGGAGCGGGCGGGCGCCGAGCGCGCGCAGGGGGCGTACGCCGCCTCCGACGCGTTCTTCCCCTTCCCGGACGGCCTGGAGATCCTCACCGCGGCCGGTGTGAAGGCCGTGGTCCAGCCCGGCGGTTCGGTCCGCGACGAACTGGTCGTCGAGGCGGCGAAGAAGGCCGGCGTCACGATGTACTTCACGGGGACGCGGCACTTCTTCCACTGAGCGGCAGGTACCTGGCGGCCCCGTACATGGAGTCGTCCCCCTCCCCCGATGCCCCTCGGGGTCAGCACTCCCCAGTCCGACAAGGGGCAGCGTACGGGGGGCGGGTGAGGGCAGCCCAAGCATGCGGATACCCCGGCGGGTCGGTGACCCGGCACGGCGAAACGGCGGCCTGCGGCCCCTCCGAGGAGGGAACCGGAGGCCGCCGGAGAGCGGGCCCGGGGAGCGGGTCACGCCGGTGTGCGGGCCCGGGCGAGCGGGTCAGCAGGGGCGCAGCGACCAGATCGGGTCCCAGGTCGCCCGGCCCGCCTCGTAGGCCGTCGACGTCCAGCGGACGCTGCCGTCCCTGTTGAAGAACTTGGCGACCGTGCCCGGCGTCTGGTTGTTGGTGAACGGGCCGTCGCCGGTCCAGTTGGTCAGGTTCCACGTCTGGCACTTGTAGAAGTCGAACTTCGTGCCGTTGACGATCATGCACAGGTGGCCGTAGCCGCAGGCCAGGTCGCGGGCGCCCAGGGTCTTGGGTGCGTCCGTCACGGTCAGGCCCTCGTACTCGACCGCGTCGGCGGTCACGCGCAGGGGCTGCGGGCTGTCGGCCAGCACCTGGCCGGCCTTCTGCTGGAGGCCGGTCACCCGGGTGCCGTCCGGGCCGTCGGCGGCCGTGGCCGCCACCGTGGAGGTCGCGGCCAGGGCCGTGGCCGCGACGAGGAGAGCTGCGGGCTTGACGATGTTCATCGTTGTTCCCCCGTGAACGTCGGAGTCGTACCGGTCGCACCGCCGAAGCGGTGTGCTCACACCGTCCCCCGGACGACCGCCGCGCGGTACCTCGGAATTCTCAGGGTCACTTCCCGCCCCGGGGGGTGTACTCCTTGAGGCGGTGAGCGACGCGGTCGGCGTAGTCGCGGTACTTCGGGGGAACCCCGCCCGCGTCGTTCACCTTCCGGTACGACGTCCGGTACGCGACGGCGACCAGCACCCGGCGGTCGCCCGGCAGGCCGGCGTCGAGGCGGGGCGTGATCCAGCACAGGTAACGGCCCATCGCCGGGATGGACTCGGCGGGCGGGAACGGCGGCTCGGGCACGGTCTCGCCCGGGGTGCCGTCCTCGTTCATCCACCAGCGCAGCACGCTCGGCGTCCAGCGGGCGATGCCGTACTCGTCCTTGGCCGGGTCGGCGAGATCCGGGTCGAAGTCGCTCTCGACCTTCAGCATGGCCGCGATCAGCGCCGGGCTGACCTCATCGTGTCCGCAGTCGTGCGCCGTCTCCACGATCAGCAGGCGGTAGGCGGGCGGCACACCCCGGTCGGTGCGCAGCTCGGCCGCGCCGTAGGAGGCGGCGGCGACGGCGCTCGCGGTGCCGCCGGGACGCGCGCCCGCGCCGGGCTCCCGGCCGTCGCCGGCCCAGCGGGAGAGGCCGTACCCGAGCGCGGCGACGGCGAGAAGTCCCGCGGCCGCGCCGGCCAGGGCCCGGCGCCGGGGGCGGGCCCGGGGCCACAGCGACGCCCTCGCCGGGCCGCCCGCGTTCCCCGTCGCGTCCGTCACCCGGCGCAGCAGGGCGTCGGTGCCGATCCGGTCGGCGTGCGTACGGGTCAGGCACGCCCGTACGACCTCCCGCCACGGCGACGGCAGTTCGGGGGACAGCCGCAGCTCGTGGGCGCCGCGGGAGTAGGCGACGGCGGCGTCGCGGCGGGCCGTCGGGGTGCCGCCCGGCAGCGGGAAGGACCCGGTGAGCACCAGGTGGGCCAGGACGCCGAACGCCCAGACGTCGGCCGAGGGGCGGATCCGGCGGCCGCGTTCGCCGATCTCGGACCACATCAGCTCGGGTGGGGTGTAGTCGGGGGTGGAGAAGGCGGGTGTGTAGGCGTGGGTGCCTTCCAGTTGGGCGGCCATGTTGAAGTCGGCGAGCCGTACCGAACCGTCTTTCATCAGCAGTACGTTGGCCGGTTTCAGGTCGCCGTGCACCCAGCCCGCCCGGTGCAGCTGGTGCAGGCCCTCGCAGACCTGCGCGAGCAGGACGGGCCCGGCCGGCGGGCGGGGCGTCGCGGCGAGCAGCGCGGACAGCGAACCCTCGGCCCGCTCCAGGACGAGCACGGTGGCGCCGTCGAGCCGGGGGCGGCCGGGGTCGTCGACGGTGAGGGTCTCGTACATCCGGATCAGCCGGGGCCGCCGCAGCCGGCGGAGCAGCCCGACCTCGCGCTCGATCAGGTCCCGCAAGTGCGACAGCTGCCGAGGGGTGCCGGTACCCGTGGGCAGGAACTTCAGTGCCGCCGTCTCCGGCGGGCCCGGCCCGGCGTCCACCCGGCGGGCCGCGTACACGCTGCCGAAGGCGCCGGTCGCGATCGGCTCGCGCACCTCCCAGCCGCCCACCCGGTACCCCCGGGGCACCGGAACGGCGTACGGCTCGGTCATCGCAGCGCCTGTCCGGACGGCGCCGCGAGGACCACCAGGTCGTCCTCGCGGACCAGGTCGAAGCGGAGCGCCAGGGAGACCAGCGACTCCTTCTTGCCGTTCAGCCGGGGACCGGGCTCGGCGCTCTCCGGGCCCGGCTTCAGCCGTAACTTCACGGCGAGGTAGTCGATGTTCCACTGCACCGACGTACGCGAGGCGGCCGGCCAGGCCGGGCGGAGCCGTTCGACGACCTGGTCCACGGTCGGCAGTGGCGCGTGCGGCGCCCCGCGCAGCCTCGGCTCGCACAGCGCGGCCAGCACCGCGAAGTACCGCTTGGTGCGGTCGACGGAGAAGGCCGGGGCGGTCGGCTCGCCGTCGGTGCCGTCCTCGCCGCGCAGATAGTCGTGGCGCGGCGCCCACACCTCGAGGGGCAGCAGGTCGCCCGCGGCGGGCAGCACGATCCGCGAGAACTCGAACGGCACCGGGGCGTCGAGGCGGCCCGGCGCCACCTTGATGTGCTCGCCGGCGCCCTCCGGGTTCTCCACCACGTAGGTCTGGTGGGCGGAGAGGTTGCTCACGGTCCAGAAGGTGCCGTGCGCCGTGATCTCACCCGCTCTGCGGGACACCCCGTCGTGCCCGATCAGCAGCCCGCCCTCGGGCACGGACCGCCCGAAGACGAGGCGTTCGCCGGGCGCGAGCCGGTACTGGGTGCTGGCGTTGTCGTCCCCCGTGGTCGGCGGAGGTACCACGATGATGCTGTACAAGGTGCGTCTCCCCGTGCCTGACGGCTACCCAGGCCAGACTAGGGCGACGCACCAGGGCCGTGCCCCCCTCGTACGGGTGAGACACGGCCCTGCGTGGTGATTGGCGCGAAAGCGCTCCGTGCCGGTCAGTAACGGGGGCGCTTGAACCAGGCCGCGCCCTTCGCGTTGCCCACGAACACGGCGATCAGGATGCCGAACACGAGGTGGACGATGCCCGCGATGGTGAACGGGTACAGGGCGAGGATCGCGGTGAGGATGCCGAAGACCAGGGCGGTCACGCGCAGGCCGTTGCCGCCCGAGTTGAACTTGGCGGCCAGGAACGCCGCCCAGACGCCCCAGACCAGCGCCAGGACCATGAAGCCCCACAGGACACCCGTCGGGTAGTCGGCCAGCTCCTCGAACGCGGCGTCGTCCTTGGCCTGGTCCACGGCCGCTGCCGAGATGCCGAACAGTGCCGTGCCGATGACCTGGAAGCCCACCATGATCCAGAGCAGCACTCGCGCGGTGTTGACCGTACCGGGCATGGTCGTGGGAGCGGCACCGTACGGCTGCTGCACGGGTGGAGCCTGCGGGTAGCCGTAGCCGGGCTGGCCCTGCTGCGGCTGCTGCTCGGGGTAGCCGTAGTTCGGCTGCTGGCCACCCTGCGGCGGGCCGTAGGGGTTGTTCGGATCGCCGAAACTCATGGCGGGTCTTCCTCCGTCGCTGTCAAGTGCGGGGACGACGCGCGGCTGACTCGGAGGAAGTTGTTCGAAGCGGTTCGTCCCCCCGGTACGGCCCCGCGGCACTGTGCTGCCCAATCGTTCTTGACCGAACTCTTACTTGTCCAGCCCGTCCGCGATGCGTTGTGCAAGTGCAACACCGCCGATCATGATCGGACAGGGCCGGACGTGTCCCGTGGCGTCCCGAAGCGTCCCCTCGCGGTGCCCGCATGCCGACCTGATTGGAACCCGGGGCCGGTCATCCGCGAGGATGGGGGCATGACCGCCCAGATTCTCGATGGCAAGGCCACCGCAGCTGCGATCAAGTCCGAACTGACCGCCCGCGTGGCGGCGCTGAAGGAGAGGGGTGTCACACCCGGTCTCGGCACCGTCCTGGTCGGCGACGACCCGGGCAGCCAGAAGTACGTCGCAGGCAAGCACCGCGACTGCGCCCAGGTCGGTATCGCCTCCATCCAGCGCGAACTGCCCGCGACGGCCACGCAGGAGGAGATCGAGGCGGTCGTCCGCGAGCTGAACGAGGACCCGGCCTGCACCGGGTACATCGTCCAGCTGCCGCTGCCCCGGGGCATCGACGAGAACCGCATCCTCGAACTGATGGATCCGGACAAGGACGCGGACGGCCTGCACCCGATGAACCTGGGCCGCCTCGTCCTGAACGAGCCGGCGCCGCTGCCCTGCACCCCCAACGGCATCCTCACCCTGCTGCGCCGCTACGGCGTCGAGATCAAGGGCGCCGAGGTCGTGGTCGTCGGCCGCGGTGTCACCATCGGCCGCCCGATGCCGCTGCTGCTCACCCGGCGCAGCGAGAACGCCACGGTGACCCAGTGCCACACCGGCACCCGGGACCTGGCCGCCCACCTCAAGCGCGCGGACATCGTCATCGCCGCGGCCGGCTCCCCGCACCTGGTGCGGCCCGAGGACGTCAAGCCCGGCGCGGCGGTCCTCGACGTCGGCGTCTCCCGCAACGCCGAGGGCAAGATCATGGGCGACGTGCACCCCGGTGTGGCCGAGGTGGCCGCCTGGATCTCCCCGAACCCCGGCGGCGTCGGCCCCATGACGCGGGCCCAGCTGCTCGTCAACGTGGTGGAGGCGGCGGAGCGCAGTGCCGGCTGAGGACACCAACTCACCCGAACGGCGGGGCGACACGGGGACCCCGGCCCCGGAGGCAGCGGCGTCCGCGCGGACCTCGGACGGCGCCGGGGCCGCGGCAGCCTCCGCGGGTGCCACGCGCGAGGACGAGCTCACCGTCCGTGACCCCGTCAGCGCGCCCGACGCCAAGGGGCGGCCGCTGCGTGTCACCCGCCGCTTCCCGCTCTTCACGCGTGACACGGCGCGTCCCGAGGGCGGCGGCCGGGCCGCGGCCCGCGACGCCCCGGCACCCGCCCGGCAGTGGCCGGTGCTCGCGGTGGTGCTGCTGGTCGGCATCGGCCTGCTGCTGACCGCGCTGGACGTCTTCCGCTGGGGGACGCTGCTCGTCGGTGCCGCGCTGCTGGCGGGCGCCGCGCTGCGCTGGGTGGTGCCCGACGTCGGCATGCTCGCCGTGCGCTCCCGTTTCACGGACATCACGACCTATGGCGTCCTCGGCCTCTCCATCGTCCTGCTGGCGCTGATGGCCCAGCCGAAGCCGGTGCTGGAGATCCCGTTCCTCAAGGACACCCTGCACTTCACGGTCAGCTAGCGCCGGGCGCCCTCCCGGCACGACGGCCCGTCCTCACCCCCGTGGAAGGACGGGCCGTCGCCGGGACCAACCCTCCTGCACGGGGAACGCCCCGTTCAACGCCTGTCAGGGCGCTGTGGCACGGAAGTGACCGTTCCGCTACTCCGCTACGCGGCTCGTTCCCGGGGTTCCGTACCGGGCGGGGCGACGCCGGTGGGACACTGGACCACGGGTCGGTGGCGTGCGACTGTGCACGCTCACGGCCTCTGTGCTCCTGTGCGCCCCCACCCCGGGAACTGAGATCCTGACCGGGCGCATCCCTGTGGGTAGCCAGAACCAGGTGCCGCGCGCCGGACTCCGCACGCGGCCACCAGCGGGGGAACGACCAGCACGTCACCGGGGGAAGAGGGGGAAGCAGTGCCTCGTTGGAAGGCCTTGCCGGATGAACTCGATCCGCAGATCAGGGAGTTCACCAGCCAGTTGCGTCGGCTCGTGGACCGCAGCGAGCTGAGCGTCGCGTCGGTGGCCGACGCCACGGGCTACAGCAAGACGTCCTGGGAGCGCTATCTGAACGGCCGCCTGCTGGCGCCCAAGGGTGCCATCGTGGCCCTGGCCGAGGTGACGCGGACCAATCCGGTCCACCTGACCACCATGTGGGAGCTGGCCGAGCGTGCCTGGAGCCGCTCGGAGATGCGCCACGACATGACCATGGAGGCCATCCGGATCTCCCAGGCGCGTGCCGCGCTCGGTGAACTGGGCATGCCCGCGGCCAAGTCCGGCAACTCCGCGGCCAAGTCGGGCGGCGGCGACCGGAGCGGCGGCGCGACCGGCGGGGGAGGCCGGACCGGCCGCCACGGCGGTGGAGCCGCGGCCGCGTCCGGGATCGCCGGCCCCGCCGGGGTGTCGCCCACGCTGCCGCCGACGGTGCCGGCCCAGCCGACCGCCGCCGACAGCCCCGACTCGGTCCTCGGCGCGGTCCGGGGCGGCGGCGGCCCCGGTGCCTGCGCCCCGCCCCCCGGCGGAGCGACCGAGGGCAACTCGTGGGGGCTCGCCGGATACCGGGGGCCCGCACCGACCGGCGACCGCACGGCCCGGCCCCGGATCGGTACCGCAGCGGCGGCGAGGCCGGTCGGGCCCGGCGAGACCAGCGTGCTCGGCCCGGTCGCCGGCCCTGCGGGCACCGGCCCGTCGGGCACCCACGGTGAGCCCCCGCACGGCGGCCGCCCCCGTTCGTCCGGCCGGCCCCCGGGCGGTGGCAACAAGCGGATGACGACGCTCGTCGCGGGCGTCGTCGGCGTGCTCGTCGTGATCGCGGGCGCCTTCTTCCTCCTGAAGGACGGCGGCGGCAAGGAGAACGAGGGCGCCAAGCCCTCCCCGTCGCCCACCGTGAGCAGCGAACCGAAGCTGCCGCCCGGCGTGAAGTGCGGCGGCGACGCCTGCACCGGCAAGGACCCGGAGGTCATGGGCTGCGGCGGCGACCTGGTGACCACCGGGGCGACCGCCGTCGTCGGCACGGCCTCCGTCGAGGTGCGGTACAGCAAGGTGTGCGGCGCCGCGTGGGCCCGTGTCACCCAGGCCGCGCAGGGCGACGAGATCCGGGTGAACGCCGGCGGTGCGAACGAGCAGCGGGCCACGGTCGGCAACGCCGGGGACACCGTCGCGTACACCGCGATGGTCGCCGTGGACTCCGCGGCCGACGCCACCGCCTGCGCGACGCTGGCGTCGGGCACGCAGGGGTGCACCAAGTAGCCGGGCACCCGGGCAGCGGGCAGGAGGCGCAGGCGCCGGGCACCCGGGCGGTGCGGGGGGCAGGGCAGCGAGGAGGGGGGCAAGGCGGCGCGAGGGGGCGGACCGAGAAAACTTCGCCCTCGGCAGGCATGCCCCGCGGCGTCACGGGCACGCGAGAAGCACCCCCCACGGGAGTCCGGCAACGGTATCCCCGAGCGGCGGTCGCCTTCGTCCCCCCTCTCCCGGACAGGCGGCCGCCTCTTCTTCGCGGAGATCCCGTTCGAGTTCCCCGTCCTGCTCGGCCGTCCTGTGGGCCGGGCCACACCGACCCGGACGTGCCGGACACCACGGGCGCGATAGCCTGACGGCTGGATCGATCTCTTGATACCAAGAGATCGATCAAACGCCCGGGGCCGGGACGCCCCACCCGCCAGCTGTCATACGGAGAACGCCATGACTCGCACTCCCGTGAACGTCACCGTCACCGGCGCGGCCGGCCAGATCGGTTACGCCCTGCTCTTCCGCATCGCCTCCGGCCAGCTGCTCGGCGCGGACGTGCCGGTCAAGCTGCGCCTCCTGGAGATCACCCCGGCGCTCAAGGCCGCCGAGGGCACCGCGATGGAGCTGGACGACTGCGCGTTCCCGCTGCTCCGGGGCATCGAGATCACCGACGACCCGAACGTGGCCTTCGACGGCGCCAACGTCGCCCTCCTCGTCGGCGCCCGTCCCCGCACCAAGGGCATGGAGCGCGGCGACCTCCTCGAGGCCAACGGCGGCATCTTCAAGCCGCAGGGCCAGGCCATCAACGACCACGCCGCGGACGACATCAAGGTCCTCGTCGTCGGCAACCCGGCCAACACCAACGCCCTGATCGCCCAGGCCGCCGCCCCGGACGTACCGGCCGAGCGCTTCACCGCCATGACCCGACTGGACCACAACCGCGCGCTGACCCAGCTCGCGAAGAAGACGGGCTCGACGGTCGCCGACATCAAGCGCCTGACCATCTGGGGCAACCACTCCGCCACCCAGTACCCGGACATCTTCCACGCCACCGTCGCCGGCAAGAACGCCGCCGAGACCGTGAACGACGAGAAGTGGCTGGCCGACGAGTTCATCCCGACCGTCGCCAAGCGCGGCGCCGCCATCATCGAGGCCCGCGGCGCCTCCTCGGCCGCCTCCGCCGCCAACGCCGCCATCGACCACGTGTACACCTGGGTCAACGGCACCGCCGAGGGCGACTGGACCTCCATGGGCATCCCGTCGGACGGCTCCTACGGCGTCCCGGAGGGCATCATCTCCTCCTTCCCGGTCACCACGAAGGACGGCTCGTACGAGATCGTCCAGGGCCTGGAGATCAACGAGTTCTCCCGCGCCCGTATCGACGCCTCCGTCAAGGAGCTGTCGGAGGAGCGCGAGGCGGTCCGCGGTCTCGGACTCATCTGAGCCGACCCCCGACGCCCGCACGGGCCCCGTTCCGGTTCAGACCGGGACGGGGCCCGCGCCCGTTTCCGGAGCCCGCGAAGTCCCGTTTCGCCCCTTTCCTTCGTGATGCGCCACACTTTCGGCCATCGATTCGGCATGCAATCGGGGCCGCGGGGCAGGGGCTCCCGGTCCCCGAGAGCGGCACACGGGTGACGCAGGGGGATCGATCAGGAACGGAAGGCAACACCGACCATGGCGAACAGCACGCACACCCCGGCGGAGCAGGCGCACCGGACCATCCACGCGGGAGGCGAGTGGCTCGCGGCGTCCTCCGGCGCCACGCGCGAGATCCTCGACCCCGCGGACGCCCTGCCGTTCGCCGTGGTCGCGGAGGGCGACGAGAAGGACACCGACCTCGCGGTGGCCGCCGCCCGCCGCGCCTTCGACGCGGGGGACTGGCCGCACACCCCGGTCGCCGAGCGCGCCGCCCTGCTGCGCCGCGTCGCCGACCTGCTCGTGCGCGACCGCGAGAAGCTCGGCCTGCTGGAGAGCCGCGACGCGGGCAAGACCGTCGAGGAGGGCCGCGTCGACGTCGACTGCGTCGCCGACGCCTTCCGCTACTTCGCCGACCTCGTCGCCGGTGAGGCCCCGGGCCGGGTCGTCGACGCGGGCTCGCCCGACATCCACAGCGTCGTCGTGCACGAGCCGGTGGGCGTCTGCGCGATGATCACACCCTGGAACTACCCGCTCCTCCAGGCCAGCTGGAAGATCGCCCCGGCGCTCGCCGCCGGCAACACCTTCGTGATCAAGCCCAGCGAGATCACGCCGATGACGACCGTCGCCCTGATCGACCTGCTCGTCGAGGCCGGCCTCCCCACCGGCGTCGCGGGCATCGTCACCGGCCCCGGTCACACCGTCGGCGCCCGCCTCGCCGAGCACCCCGACGTCGACCTGGTCTCCTTCACCGGCGGCCTGGCCAGCGGCACCAAGGTCGCCCAGGCCGCCGCCGTCACCGTCAAGAAGGTCGCCCTCGAACTCGGCGGCAAGAACCCCAACGTCGTCTTCGCCGACGCCTGCGAGACCGAGGAGGGCTTCGACACCGCCGTCGACCAGGCCCTCAACGCCGCCTTCATCCACAGCGGCCAGGTCTGCTCCGCCGGCGGCCGCCTCATCGTCGAGGAGTCGGTCCGCGACCGCTTCGTCGCCGAACTCGCCCGCCGTGCCCGGAAGATCCGGCTCGGCCGCGGCACCGAGGACGGTGTCGAGTGCGGCCCGCTCGTCTCCGAGCAGCAGCGTGCCAAGACCGAGGACTACGTCGCCTCCGCGCTCGCCGAGGGCGCCGAACTCCGCTGCGGCGGCAAGCGACCCGAGCCGTCGCCCCAGCGGCCGGAGTCCGGCTACTTCTACGAGCCGACCGTCCTCGACCACTGCCACCGCGAGATGCGGGTGGTACGGGAGGAGGTCTTCGGGCCGGTCCTCACCGTCGAGACCTTCCGCACCGAGGACGAGGCCGTAGCCCTCGCCAACGACACCGAGTACGGTCTGGCCGGTGCCGTCTGGACCGCCGACGCGGGACGGGCCCGCCGGGTCGCGGGCCGGCTGCGGCACGGCACCGTCTGGATCAACGACTTCCACCCCTACCTGCCGCAGGCGGAGTGGGGCGGCTTCGGCAAGAGCGGCGTCGGCCGCGAACTCGGCCCCGCCGGCCTGGCCGAGTACCGCGAGAGCAAGCACGTCTACCAGAACCTCGCGCCCAAGCCCGTCCGCTGGTTCTCGGGCTGACCCTCCCGCACCCGTTCCCCCCGTCGCACCCCGTCCCCACGCCCCACTGGAGTACCTCCATGCCCGAAACCACCCAGGTCTACGACTACGTCGTCGTCGGCGGCGGCACCGCGGGATCGGTGATCGCCTCCCGCCTCACCGAGAACCCGGACGTCACCGTCGCCGTCGTCGAAGGCGGGCCGAGCGACGTCGGCCGCGACGACGTGCTGACCCTGCGCCGCTGGATGGGCCTGCTCGGCGGCGAGCTGGACTACGACTACCCCACCACCGAGCAGCCGCACGGCAATTCGCACATCCGGCACAGCCGCGCCCGCGTCCTCGGCGGCTGCTCCTCGCACAACACCCTCATCGCCTTCAAGCCGCTGCCGTCCGACTGGGACGAGTGGGAGGCCGCCGGCGCCAAGGGCTGGGGCGCGGTGCAGATGGAGGCGTACTGGGCGCGGCTGCGCAACAACATCGTGCGGGTCGCCGACAAGGACCAGAACGCCATCGCCAAGGACTGGATCGAGGCGGCCGGGACCGCCCTCGACGTCCCCGAGGTGGTCGGCTTCAACGACAAGCCCTTCCACGAGGGCGTCGGCTTCCTCGACCTCGCCTACCACCCGGAGAACAACAAGCGCTCCTCGGCCTCCGTCGCCTACCTGCACCCCCACATCGAGGCCGGCGACCGGCCGAACCTGACGCTGCTGCTGGAGACCTGGGCGTACCGGCTGGAACTGGACGGCAACCGCGCCACCGGTGTCCGGGTGCGTACCGCGGACGACGGTGAGCAGCTGATCAGTGCCCGTCGCGAGGTCGTGGTCTGCGCCGGCGCGGTCGACTCGCCGCGACTGCTGATGCTGTCCGGCATCGGGCCGCGCCAGGACCTCGAAGCGCTGGGCATCCCGGTCGTGCACGACCTGCCGGGCGTCGGCGAGAACCTCCAGGACCATCCCGAGTCGGTCATCGTGTGGGAGACGGAACGGCCGTTGCCGGAGAACTCCGCGATGGACTCCGACGCTGCGCTGTTCGTGCGCCGCGATGCCACGCAGGATCTGCCCGATCTGATGTTCCACTTCTACCAGATCCCGTTCACCGACAACCCCGAGCGGCTCGGCTACCAACGGCCCCCGCACGGTGTGTCGATGACGCCGAACATCCCCAAGTCCCGCGCCCGCGGCCGGCTGTACCTGAAGAGCGCCGACCCGAACGACAAGCCCGCCCTCGACTTCCGGTACTTCACCGACGAGGACGGCTACGACGCCCAGACGCTCGTCGACGGTGTGAAGATCGCCCGGGAGATCGCGCGGACCGAACCGTTCGCGAGCTGGCTGAAGCGGGAAGTGTTCCCGGGACCCGACGTCACCGACGACGATCGGCTCAGCGAGCTGCTGCGCAAGGCGCACCACACCGTCTACCACCCGGCGGGCACCTGCCGGATGGGCGCCGCCGACGACCGCCTCGCCGTCGTGGATCCCGAACTCAGGGTCCGTGGCCTGGAGGGCGTGCGAGTCGTCGACGCCTCCGTCTTTCCGACCCTGCCCTCCGTGAACCCGATGACCGGCGTGCTGATGGTCGGCGAGAAGGCGGCTGAACTGCTGGCCGACTCCAGTGAAGGGAACCAGATCTGATGAGCGGCACACCCATGACCGAGAAACCCGGATCCGGGGCCGAACCCGGCAAGGACACGGCGCCCGTGGACCCGGCGGGGCAGCCGCCCGTCTTCGGCGTGCGCAACCTGTGGAAGGTCTTCGGCCCGAAGGCCGAGCGGGTTCCCGGCAACCCGGAGTTCGCCGGGCTCTCCCAGACCGAGCTGCGCACCCGCACCGGCTGTACGGCGGCCGTCCGGGACGTCTCCTTCGATGTGCGCAAGGGCGAGGTCTTCGTCGTCATGGGCCTGTCCGGCTCGGGCAAGTCCACTCTCGTGCGCTGTCTGACGCGGCTCATCGAGCCGACGTCCGGCACGCTGGAGATCGACGGCGAGGACGTCATCGCCATGGACAGGAGCCGGCTGCGCGAGCTGCGCCGGCACCGTGCCGCCATGGTGTTCCAGCACTTCGGCCTGCTGCCGCACCGCTCCGTCCTGGACAACGTCGCCTACGGCCTGGAGATCCAGGGCATGCCCAAGGAGCAGCGGCGCGCCCGGGCCATGGAGATGGTCGCCAAGGTCGGTCTGGAGGGCCTGGAGCAGCGCCGGCCGGTCCAGCTCTCCGGCGGTCAGCAGCAGCGCGTGGGCCTGGCCCGGGCACTCGCCTCCGACCCCGAGGTGCTGCTCTTCGACGAGCCGTTCAGCGCGCTCGACCCGCTGATCCGGCGGGACATGCAGGAGGAGGTCATCCGCCTGCACGACGAGGAGGGCCGCACCATGGTCTTCATCACCCACGACCTCAGCGAGGCCCTGCGCGTCGGCGACCGTATCGCCCTGATGCGGGACGGCGAGATCGTGCAGCTCGGCACCCCCGAGGAGATCGTCGGCTCGCCCGTCGACGACTACGTCCGCGACTTCGTGCGTGACGTGCCGCGCGAGCAGGTCATCACCGTCCGTACGGCCATGCGCCCCGGCGGCTGCGGCGGCCCCGACCACCCCGGCGCCCTCACGCCCGACACGGTCGTCGTCGACGCCGTCGAAACCGTCGCCCGCACCGGCCGGCCCGCCTGCGTCGTGGAGGCCGGCGAGTGCCTGGGCCAGGTCGACCAGGTGGCCCTGCTGCGGGTCGTGGCCGGACTGGACCGCGAGGAGGTGGCCGCGTGATAGACGACATACGCAGGCCCGCCTTTCGAGGCCGGGGGTGGAGCGCGTGAGTGCCGTCGTCACCCCCGCCCCGCCGGTCGATCAGGCGAAGGACCCCGTCTCCGCCGAGCCGAGTTCGGTGCTGCGCCGCCCTCTGGTGCGCCGACTGCTGCCGCTGGGAGTCGCCGCCGCCGTCCTCATACCGCTGGCGGCCGTCCTGTGGGGCAGCGGGACCTGGCCGTCCGAGCTGACCGTCGACGTCAAGACGCCGCTGGACGACGCCTACACCTGGGTCGTGACCAACCGGGAGACCAACCCGGTGTTCCTCTACTTCCTGCTGCACCTGAGCAACTGGTCCGACAGCTCGGTCACCTGGATGACCGACCTGCTGGAGACCGTCGGGTGGTTCCCGGTGATCGTGGCCGCCGTGCTGCTGTCCTGGCGGATCGGCGGTCTGCGGGACCGGCGCGGGCTGAGGCTGGCGGGCGTCACACTCGCCGCGTTCGCGGTGTGCGGTGTGCTCGGCATGTGGGAAGCCACCATGGAGACCCTCGCCCTCATGGCCGTCGCGGTCGCGGTCTCCGCCGTGATCGGCGCACTGCTGGGACTCGGCGCCGGCCTGTCGGACCGCTTCGAGCGGATCCTGCGGCCGGTCCTGGACACCATGCAGATCATGCCGGCGTTCGCGTACCTGCTGCCGCTGGTGCTGCTGTTCGGCATCGGCGTACCGTCCGCGCTGATCGCGACGATCATCTACGCGGCGCCGCCGATGGCGCGTCTGACCTCGCTCGGCCTGCGCGGCGCCGACCCGTCCGTCATGGAGGCGGCGAAGTCGCTGGGCACGAGCCCGGTGCAGCGGCTGCTGACCGCGCGGCTGCCGCTGGCTCGCAAGGAGGTCCTGCTGGGCCTGAACCAGACGATCATGATGGCGCTGTCGATGGTCACCATCGCCGCCGTGATCGGCTCGGGCGGCCTCGGTGAGGAGGTGTTCCGCGCGCTGTCCACCGTCGACGTCGGCGGGGCGCTCGCCGCGGGCATCCCGATCGTGCTGCTGGCCATCTGGCTGGACCGCAGCACCGCCGTCGCCGGCGAGCGGCTCGGCGAGGGCGCGGCCCCGTCCGGGTCCTCCTGGCTGCACGGCTGGCGCGCCTGGACCGCGGTGGCAGGCTTCGGTGCCGTGCTGGGCACGGCCGGCTGGCAGCTTCTGATCGCCAAGTGGCCCGAGGAGTGGGAGCTGAACATCGCCCCGCCCGTCAACGACGCGGTCGGCTGGTTCACCGGCCACCTGGCCGAGGGCGTGCCCGTGCTGGGCGGCACCCGGACCTGGGCGGACAACTTCACCATCTGGATCCTCGACCCGCTTCGGGACGGCCTGACCGGTGTGCCGTGGTGGCTGCTGGTCCTGCTGGCCGCCGGGCTCGCCCTGCTCGCCGGCGGCTGGGGCGCGATGGCGACCGCGGGTCTGTCGATGGCCGGTGTCGGCGTGATCGGCGTGTGGACCAACTCCCTGGACACCCTGTCGCAGGCGATCGCGGGCGTCGTCGTCACGCTCGTGCTCGGGTTCCTGATCGGGGTGGCGGCGGCCCGCGTACCGCTGCTGGAACGCATGCTGCGGCCCGTCCTGGACACCATGCAGACCCTGCCGCAGTTCATCTACCTGATCCCGGTGGTGGCCCTGTTCAACGTGGGCCGTTCCGCCGCCGTCGCCGCGGCCGTGCTGTACGCGCTGCCCGCCGTCGTCCGGATCACCGTGCAGGGCCTGAAGCAGATTGACGCCGCGACGCTGGAGGCGTCCCGCTCCATGGGCGCGTCCGCCTTCCAGCAGATCCGCCAGGTGCAGGTGCCGCTGGCCCGGCCCGCGCTGATGCTCGCGCTCAACCAGGGTGTCGTGCTGGTGCTCGCCATGGTCATCGTCGGCGGTTTCGTCGGCTCCGGCGCGCTCGGCTACGACGTCGTCTACGGCCTGCAGAAGAGCCAGCTCGGCGTCGGCCTCTCCGCCGGTGTCGCGATCGTGCTGCTGGGGCTCGTCCTGGACCGCGCGACACAGCGGCCGGGCCTGAAGAGCGGCACGCACTAGGCCGGCCCGCACGCCCGTCCCCCGTCCCCAACCCGGCTCAGCTCCCCGCAGGAACATCCTGCCTGTCCGAAACGAGAGACACGCTCACATGAAGAACGCCATGAAGAACAGAAAGCACCTCCTGCGTGCCGCCACCGCGACCGCCGTCGTCCTCGGCGTCACCGGCCTGAGCGCCTGCAGCGCCGCCAAGACGGACTCCTCGTCCTCGTCGGGCGGCAGCTCCGACCCGGTCAACATCGCCGTACCGTCCTGGGTCGGCGCCGAGGCCAACGCGGCCGTCGCCAAGTACCTCCTCGAGAACGAACTCGACACGAAGGTCGAACTCACCCAGCTCGACGAGTCGGTCGCGTTCGACGCGCTCAACAGTGGCAAGTCCGACGCCATCCTGGAGGACTGGGGCGGCGCGCCGAAGAAGGTGAAGCTGTACGTCGACAGCAAGAAGTCCGTCGTCGAGGGCGGCGACCTCGGCGTGGTCGGTCACATCGGCTGGTTCGTGCCGAAGTACCTCGTGGACGAGCACCCGGAGCTGAAGACCTGGGAGGGCCTCAACAAGAACAAGAACCTGTTCAAGACCGCGGAGAGCGGCGACAAGGGGCAGCTCCTGGAGGGCTCGCCGTCGTACACCACCAACGACGACGCGCTCATCAAGAACCTCAAGCTGGACTTCAAGACGGTCTACGCCGGTTCCGAGGCCGCGCAGATCACCCAGATCAAGGAGGACTACAAGGCGAAGAAGCCGTTCATCAGCTACTGGTGGACGCCGCAGTGGCTCAACTCGCAGGTCGACCTCGTCGAGGTGAAGCTGCCCGAGTACGAGGAGGGCTGCGACTCCGACCCGGCCAAGATCGACTGCGGTTACGCCCAGACACCGCTGAAGAAGTACTTCAGTGCCGACTTCGTGAAGAACAACGAGAAGGCGGCCCAGTTCCTGAAGAACTTCAACTGGTCGGCCGACCAGCAGAACGAGGTCGCCGCGATGATCGCCGACAAGAAGATGAGTTCGCAGAAGGCGGCAGCGGCCTGGGTCAAGGCCAACCCGGACGTCTGGAAGGCTTGGCTGCCGAAGTAGGCGGGCGCCCGGGCCGAAGCAGGCGCCTTGGGCCCGAAGAGGGCCGCTTCGCGGGGCGGTGAGCCTATGTCCGGAGTCTCGTGGCGACCTGGCGCACCGCCCGCTCCGCGTGCCGCTGGAGTCCCGGCCCGTAGGTGATCCGGGTGGCCCCGAGTCCGCCGAGTTCGGCGGGCGAGGGGCCCCGGCCGGGACGTGCGAACACGTTCATCGGCCCCCGGATCCCGGCCCGCAGCCGCGGCAGTACGGCGACGGGGGCGGCGATCGGGTACACGCAGTCGGCGCCCGCGGCGACGTAGGCCGCCGCCCGCTCGATCGCCGCCTCCGGGGCGTCGTCGCCCCTGATGAACGTGTCGATCCGGGCGTTCAGGAACAGCCGGCCGCCGGCCGCCTCCCGCACCCCGGCCAGCCACTCGGCGTGCTCCTGCGGGTCCTTGAGCCCCGCGTCGGTGGAGTCCTCCAGGTTGCAGCCGACGGCGCCCGCCTCGAGGAGCCGTTCCACCAGCTCCTTCGGCGCCAGCCCGTACCCGCCCTCGACGTCCGCCGACACGGGGACGTCCTCCACGGCGCGCACGATCCGGGCGACCGCCGCGAACATCTCGTCCGCCGGGGTCGCCCCGTCCTCGTACCCGAGCGAGGCCGCCACCCCGGCGCTCGGCGTCGCGAGCGCCGGGAAGCCGGCCGCGGCGAACACCCGGGCGCTCGCCGCGTCCCAGGGGCCGGGCAGCACGAGCGGATCGTCCGCGGCCCGCCCGTGGTGCAGCGCACGGAACCGCTCGACGCCGTCCGGCCCAGTCACCACTCCGTGCTTCTCGCGGGAATGCGGCGGGCCACCATCAGCCGGTTCCAGGTGTTGATCGTCGCTGTCAGCGCCAGCAGGTGGGCCAGCTCCGCCTCCTCGAAGTGGGCCGCGGCCTGCTCGTACACCTCGTCCGGCACGAAGCCCTCCGTCAGCACCGTCACCGCCTCGGTCAGCGCCAGCGCCGCCCGCTCCCGGGCGTCGAAGACGTCACCGGCCTCCTCCCAGGCGGCGAGCAGGTCCAGCCGCCGCTCGCTGACCCCCAGTTGGCGGGCGAGTCCGAGATGCATGTCCAGGCAGAAGGCGCAGTGGTTGAGCTGCGAGGCCCGGATCTGCACCAGCTCCGCCAGGCCCGCGTCCCCCAGCCCCCGCTTGGCGGCGGCGCCCACCGCCCGCAGCGCGGAGCGGACGCGGTCGTCCAGACGGGTCGTACGGGCCGTCATCCGTGCTGCCCCGGGCGGTAGTGGCCCGGCGTCATGCGGCAGGTCACGCCGAAGCGGTTCCAGGTGTTGATCACCGCGATGGCGGAGATCAGCTGCGCCAGCTCGGCCTCCTCGAAGTGGGCCGCGGCCTGCTCGTACACCTCGTCCGGCACGAAACCGTCCGTCAGGACGGTGACCGCCTCGGTCAGCCCGATCGCCGCCAGCTCCTTGTCCGTGTAGAAGTGCGGCGACTCCTCCCACGCGCCGAGCTGCACGATCCGCTCCACGCTCTCCCCGGCCGCGAGTGCGTCCTTGGTGTGCATGTCGAGGCAGAAGGCGCAGTGGTTGAGCTGCGAGGCGCGGATCTTCACCAGCTCGTACAGCTTCGGGTCCAGCCCCCGCCGGGCGGCGGTGTCGAGCCGGAGCATCGCCTTGTAGACGTCGGGGGCGTGCTGGGACCAGTTCAGCCGGACGGGCGGCTCGGCGGCGTAGCCCGTTGCCTGCGTGCCGTCAGTGGTCGTCTCGTCAGTGGTCGTCGTCATGCCGTCGAGCCTAGAAACGAAGCAGCCCACCAGTATGGTCCATTCCCATGGCGAATCCCTGGGCCACTCTCGGCATCGACCTCCACCTGGAACCGGCCGGTCCCGGCCTGCGCCGCGGCCTGACCGACGCCCTGCGCGAGGCCGTCCGCACCGGCCGCCTTACCCCCGGCACCCGGCTGCCCTCCTCCCGCACCCTCGCCGCCGACCTCGGCCTCGCCCGCAACACCGTCGCCGACGCCTACGCCGACCTGGTCGCCGAGGGCTGGCTCACCGCTCGCCAGGGCTCCGGCACCCGTGTCGCCGACCGCGCCGTCGTACCGCCCGCCGACACCGCCCCCCGCTCCCGCGCACCGGCCCGCCCCGTCTACGACCTGCGCCCGGGCAACCCCGACCTCGCCTCCTTCCCGCGCGCCGAGTGGCTCAGGGCCGCCCGCCGCGCCCTCACCGCCGCCCCCAACGACGCCCTCGGCTACGGCGACCCGCGCGGTCGCCCCGAGCTGCGCGGCGCCCTGGCCGACTACCTCGCCCGGGCCCGCGGCGTGCGCGCCGACGCCGAACGCGTGCTGGTCTGCGGCGGCTTCGCCCACGGCCTGACGCTGCTCGCCACCGTGCTGCGGGCCCGCGGCGTGCACACCGTCGCCGTCGAGTCGTACGGCCTGCACGTCCACCGCGACCTGCTGACCGCCGCCGGACTGCGCACCGTCCCGCTGCCGCTGGACGCGCACGGCACCGACCCCGACGTGCCCCCGGGCACCGGCGCCGTGCTGCTCACCCCGGCCCACCAGTTCCCGCTCGGCATGCCCCTGCACCCCGACCGGCGGACGGCCGTCGTCGACTGGGCGCGGCGCACCGGCGGCCTGGTCCTGGAGGACGACTACGACGGCGAGTTCCGCTACGACCGCCAGCCCGTCGGCGCCCTCCAGGGTCTCGACCCCGACCGCGTCGTCCACCTCGGCACCGCGAGCAAGTCCCTCGCCCCCGGCCTGCGGCTGGCCTGGATGGTGCTGCCGCCCGGCCTCGCCGACGACCTGACGGCCGCCCGCGGCGGCCTGGACACCAGCGGAGTCATGGACCAGCTGACCCTGGCCGAGTTCCTGACCTCCGGTGCCTACGACCGCCACGTCCGCTCCGCCCGCCTGCGCTACCGCCGCCGTCGCGACGCCCTGGTCGCCCACGTCGCCGCCCACAACCCCGAGGTGCGGGTGACCGGCATCGCGGCCGGCCTGCACGCCGTACTGCGACTGCCGCCCGGCACCGAGCAGTCGGTCGTCCGCGCGGCGGCCTGGCAGGGCCTCGGGCTGTACGGCCTGTCGGTCTTCCGCCACCCCGACGCCACCGCCGACCCGATGGACGCCGTCGTCGTCGGCTACGGCACCCCGCCCGACCACGCCTGGGCGGGGGCCCTGGAAGCGCTGGGCCGCACCCTGCCGTAGAGTCCGAACCCGTTGTCGGCCGTACACTCGATCAGTCCAACTGACGTACGGAAAGCAGAAGAACGCACAACGGGGGAGTTGCGGACATGGCGGAGACCCGGAGACGGCTGCGGTCGAGCACCGTGGTGCTCGGCGGCATGGGCGTGCTCGCGGCGGCCCTCAGCGCCTGCGGTTCGGACCCGGACCGCCGCTGCGTGGACCGCGACAGTTACGACTACCTCAACGGCTACAAGGTCGTCGCCGACAAGAACTGCACGTCGGGCTCCTCCGGCAGCAGCTCGTCCGGCGGTTCGTACGGCAACGGCGGCAAGAAGAAGGGCTCGTCGAAGTCCGTGGGCGACGCCGACTGGTACTACGACGCCGACGTCAGCAACGGCTGGGCCGACTACGGCACCTTCAGCCGGTCCGAGGCCGTCGACCGGGGCGGCTTCGGCTGCTCCGGCTCCGGCAGCGGCGGCGGCTGAGCCCGGCCGTGGAACGCCGCACCACCGACCCCCGCCCCGGCTGGCAGCAGACCGTCGAGGAACAGGGGCTGATCTACCCCCTGACCCGCTACCCCGACGACTCCCTGCGTCCCTACTGGGACGAGAGCGCCTACTACGTCTTCTCCCTGCCCGAGGTCGAGGCGCTGGAGGAGGTCGTCGAGGAACTGCACCGCATGTGCCTCGCGGCCGCCGAGCACATCGTCACCGCGGACCGCTTCGCCGACCTCGGCATCACCGACCCGCGCGTCGTCCGCGCCGTCACCGAGGCCTGGCACCGCCGCGCCGAACTCCCCTCCGTCTACGCCCGCTTCGACCTGCGCTACGACGGCACCGGCCCCGCCAAGCTCCTGGAGTACAACGCCGACACCCCGACCTCCCTCGTGGAGGCGGCGTCCCCGCAGTGGTTCTGGATGGAGGAGCGCTTCCCCGGCGCCGACCAGTGGAACAGCCTCCACGAGCGGCTCGTGGAGGCCTGGAAGAAGCAGGCCGCGCTGCTGCCGCCCGGCAACCCCCTGTACTTCGCGCACTCCTCGGACGACGAACTCGGCGAGGACCTGATGACGGTCGCCTACCTCAAGGAGACCGCTGAACAGGCCGGCCTGGAGACCGACTGGATCTCCATGGAGGAGATCGGCTGGGACCGCCTCTCCGGCCGCTTCGTCGACAACAGGCTGCGCTTCATCCGCAGCCTCTTCAAGCTCTACCCCTGGGAGTGGCTCACCACCGACCGCTTCGCCGGCCACGTCCTGGACACCCTCGACAACGGCGGCGGCACCGGCAGCACCCTGTGGATCGAGCCCGCCTGGAAGATGCTGCTCAGCAACAAGGCCCTGCTGGCCGTCCTCTGGGAGCTGTACCCCGGCCACTCGAACCTCCTCCCGGCCCACCTGGACGGCCCGCGCGACCTCGCCACGACCACGGGCTGGGTCGCCAAGCCCCTCCTCGGCCGCGAGGGCGCCGGCGTCACGATCCACGAACCGGGCACCGACCCGGCCCCCCGCCCCGAACCCTGCTGCTACCAGGAGCTGGCCCCGCTGCCCGACTTCGAGGGCAACCGCGTCGTCCTGGGCGCCTGGGTGGTGGAGAACGAGTCGGCGGGCCTGGGCATCAGGGAGTCCTCGGGCCTGATCACGGACGAGTACGCCCGCTTCCTGCCCCACGTGATCTTGTAGAGGGCCCCGCAGGGGCCTGTCAGGGGCGCGGGGCCGTGACAGGTGCGGCTCCGCCGCGTGGGCGCGACCAGCCCCGACGCGCCCGCAGCCCGCGAAGGACAAGAGCCACGCAGACGCTTCCGCATCACGGACACCCACGGCACGTCCCCACCCCACCCGGTACCCTGGCCCCGGGCCGTGACTGGCGCGCAGGGATGGGTCCAACCATCGGGGAGCGGCCCGACGAGAACACGTGCCGTGCGCCTGGGCCGACCTGAACGCTGCCTGCAACGTCCGGAGGACCCCCGTGCCCGCAGAGATCTCTCCCGAGTCCACCGCCTACCGCGCCGCGCTCGACGTCATCCGAACCGTCGAGCCCCGCGTCGCGGACGCCATCGGCCAGGAGGTCGCCGACCAGCGCGAGATGCTCAAGCTGATCGCCTCGGAGAACTACGCCTCCCCGGCCACCCTCCTCGCGATGGGCAACTGGTTCAGCGACAAGTACGCCGAGGGCACCGTCGGCCGGCGCTTCTACGCCGGCTGCCGCAACGTCGACACCGTCGAGTCCCTCGCCGCCGAGCACGCCCGGGAGCTGTTCGGCGCCCGCCACGCCTACGTCCAGCCGCACTCCGGCATCGACGCCAACCTGGTCGCCTTCTGGGCCGTCCTCGGCGCCCGCGTCGAGGTGCCCTTCCTGGAGCAGGCCGGCGCCCGCCAGGTCAACGACCTCACCGACGCCGACTGGGCCGAGCTGCGCCGGGCCTTCGGCAACCAGCGGATGCTCGGCATGTCCCTGGACGCCGGCGGCCACCTCACCCACGGCTTCCGCCCGAACATCTCCGGCAAGATGTTCGACCAGCGCTCCTACGGCACCGACCCCGCCACCGGTCTCATCGACTACGAGGCGCTGCGTGCCTCCGCCCGCGAGTTCAAGCCGCTGATCCTCGTCGCGGGCTACTCCGCGTACCCCCGGCTGGTGAACTTCCGGATCATGCGCGAGATCGCCGACGAGGTCGGCGCGACCCTCATGGTCGACATGGCGCACTTCGCCGGCCTGGTCGCGGGCAAGGTCCTGACCGGCGACTTCGACCCGGTCCCGCACGCCCAGATCGTGACGACGACCACGCACAAGTCGCTGCGCGGCCCGCGCGGCGGCATGGTCCTGTGCGACGACTCCCTCAAGGACCAGGTCGACCGCGGCTGCCCGATGGTCCTCGGCGGCCCGCTCCCGCACGTCATGGCCGCCAAGGCCGTCGCCCTCGCCGAGGCCCGGCAGCCCGCGTTCCAGGACTACGCGCGGCGCATCGTCGACAACGCCCGCGCGCTCGCCGAGGGCCTGACCAAGCGCGGCGCCACCCTGGTGACCGGCGGCACGGACAACCACCTCAACCTGATCGACGTGGCGTCCTCCTACGGCCTCACCGGCCGCCAGGCCGAGGCCGCCCTGCTCGACTCCGGCATCGTCACCAACCGCAACGCCATCCCGGCCGACCCGAACGGCGCCTGGTACACCTCGGGCATCCGCATCGGCACCCCGGCGCTGACCACGCGCGGTCTCGGCACGGCGGAGATGGACGAGGTCGCGGGCCTGATCGACCGCGTCCTGACCACCACCGAGCCCGGCACCACCAAGTCCGGCGCCCCGTCCAAGGCCTCCCACGTCCTCGACGCGAAGGTCGCCGACGAGATCGCGCAGCGCGCGACCGACCTGGTGTCCGGCTTCCCGCTGTACCCGGAGATCGACCTCGGCTGACGCTCGCCGGGCTCTAGAGGTCGATCAGCTCCTGACGAGGCTCCCCGCGCGGCGGTCCGGCACGGTACCGGTCCGCCGCGCGGCGTATCAGCAGCGTCCCCGCGACCCCCGTCCCGAGCCCGGCGGCGGCCGCCCACCACACCCCGTGCCACCCGTCGTCGTCCCCGTCGGCGCCCGTGCCGTCGGCGGTGAAGAAGCCCTCGTCGGTCATCTGCTCGTAGGCGCGCCGCGACGCCCGGTGCCAGCGGATGTCGTCGTCCGCCAGGTCCGGCGCCAGGTCCGAGCGAACCCACGGGGTGCCGTCCCCGGCCAGGAAGAACTGGTCCTGACGCAGCATCGCCACGTCGCCGCCGGGCGCCCGCCGCGTCTGCGGCCAGCCCCCGACGCCGGTCAGCCCCCACAGCACCGTGAACCGCACCGGGGGCCGCCGGCCCTCCGTCCAGGCCTCCGGGACCCGCTCCGAGCCCGTGTAAGCCGGGTCGAGCAGCCACCGCAGCCGGTCGAAGTCGGACTCGCCCGCGTGCCAGGACGCGGTGCGCCCGTCGCCCGCCCACACGACCACGGCCACGTCCGGCTCGTCGACGGCCCGGGCCCCGTCCGCCGCGGCGGCCCCCGTCACGCCCGCCCACCACAGCGCCGCGGCCCCCGCCGCCGCGCGCACCCAGCGTCGCCCCACCGCGCCCCCTCCCGCCCGTTCCCACCCTTGTTACACCCCTGGGCACGGAATGGAGCCCCCCTGTTCCGAACCCGTGCCCGACCGCCCCCGCAAGCCTGAGAGAATGGTGAACATGGCCAACGAACGTCCCCGCGTGCTCTCCGGTATCCAGCCGACCTCCGGCTCGTTCCACCTCGGCAACTACCTCGGCGCCGTCCGCCAGTGGGTCGACATGCAGGACACCCACGACGCGTTCTACATGGTCGTCGACCTGCACGCGATCACGGTCCCGCAGGACCCGAAGGAGCTGCGGCACAACACCCGCGTCGCCGCCGCCCAGCTCCTCGCGGCCGGTCTCGACCCGGACCGCTGCACCCTGTTCGTGCAGAGCCACGTCCCCGAGCACGCCCAGCTCGGCTGGCTGATGAACTGCATCACCGGCTTCGGCGAGGCGTCCCGGATGACGCAGTTCAAGGACAAGTCCGCCAAGCAGGGCAACGACCGCACCACCGTCGGCCTGTTCACGTACCCGATGCTGATGGTCGCCGACATCCTGCTCTACCAGGCCGACCAGGTCCCCGTCGGCGAGGACCAGCGCCAGCACCTGGAGCTGACCCGCGACCTCGCGGACCGCTTCAACCAGACCTACGGCGACGCCTTCACCGTCCCGAGCGCCTACATCCTCAAGGAGACGGCGAAGATCTACGACCTTCAGGACCCGACCGCCAAGATGAGCAAGTCGGCGGCCACCCCGAAGGGCCTGATCAACCTGCTGGACGAGCCGAAGGCCACCGCGAAGAAGGTGAAGAGCGCGGTCACGGACACCGACACCGTCGTCCGCTTCGACCGCGAGACCAAGCCCGGCGTCAGCAACCTGCTGACGATCTACTCCACCCTCACCGGCGCCGAGATCGCCGAGCTGGAGCGGAAGTACGAGGGCAAGGGCTACGGCGCGCTGAAGACGGACCTCGCCGACGTCGTCGTGGAGTTCGTCACCCCCTTCCGCGAGCGCACCCAGCAGTACCTGGACGACCCGGAGACGCTCGACGCGATCCTCGCCAAGGGCGCGGAGAAGGCCCGGGCCGTCGCCGCGGAGACCCTCGCCCGGGCGTACGACGCGGTGGGCTTCCTGCCCGCCAAGCACTGACCCGCGCCACCGCCCGCCGCACCGCCGGCGACCTCGCCCGGGGCACCCGACCGGGCACCGTCCGTGCGCCCCGGCATGCCGCCGTAGCGCTGCACATCACTCCGGTTGCGCCTGCCCAGGGCACGGCCGTGGCCGTACAGTCGATATCCGGATGTCCGGCCGAAGGACACACAACGACAGGAGACGAAGTGGGGACCGTAACGATCGGCGTGTCGATCGCGGTCCCGGAGCCTCACGGCAGCAAGCTCCAGCAGCTGCGCGCGGGCTTCGGCGACGCCGCTGCTCACGGCATCCCCACGCACGTCACCCTGCTGCCGCCGACCGAGGTCGACGGCGCCGCGCTGCCCGCGGTCGAGGCGCACCTGGCGGAGGTGGCGGCCCGCGGCCGGCCCTTCCCGATGCGGCTGTCCGGCACCGGGACCTTCCGCCCGCTCTCGCCCGTCGTCTACGTCCAGGTGGTCGAGGGCGCGGCGGCCTGCTCCTGGCTGCAGAAGCGGGTGCGGGACGCCTCCGGTCCGGTCCCGCGCGAACTGCAGTTCCCTTACCACCCGCACGTCACCGTCGCGCACGGCATCGACGAGGCGGCGATGGACCGCGCCTACGAGGAGCTGTCCGACTACGAGGCCCAGTGGCCCTGCACCGGCTTCGGGCTGTACGAGCAGGGCGCCGACGCCGTGTGGCGCAAGCTGCGCGAGTTCCCCTTCGGCAGCACCACCGTGCCCCCGCAGGCCGGCCGCGTGGAGACCGGCTCCCTGCCCGCCCGGTAGCCGGGAGGGCAGGGGCCGCGCGCCTCACACCGGCAGCCGCCGGAACACCGAGCGCGGCAGGTGCCGCACCGCCGACATCACCATCCGCAGCGCCCCCGGCACCCACACCGTCTCCGAGCGCCGCCGCAGCCCCAGCTCGATCGCGGTGGCCACCGCCTCGGGCGTCGTGGCGAGCGGCGCCTCCTGCATCCCCTCGGTCATCCGCGACCGCACGAACCCGGGCCGTACGACCATGACGTGCACGCCCGTGCCGTGCAGCGCGTCGCCCAGACCCTGTGCGAAGGCGTCCAGGCCGGCCTTGCTGGAGCCGTAGATGAAGTTGGCGCGGCGGGCCCGCTCCCCGGCCACGGAGGAGAGCACCACCAGCGAGCCGTGCCCCTGCGCCTGCAGCGAACGGGCGGCGACCAGCCCGGCCGAGACCGCCCCGGTGTAGTTGGTCTGCGCGACCCGCACGGCGTTCAGCGGCTCGCGCTCGTCGTGCGCCTGGTCGCCCAGGATGCCGAAGGCCAGCAGCACCAGGTCGATGTCGCCCTCGGCGAACACCTTGCCGAGCGCCGCCTCGTGGGACTCCGGGTCCAGCGCGTCGAAGGCGACGGTGCGCACCTCGGCACCGAGGCCCCGCAACTGCTCGGCGGCCGTGTCCAGGGCGGGGGAGGGGCGCCCGGCCAGCCACACCGTGCGGGTGCGGCGGGCCACCAGGCGGCGCGCGGTGGCGAGCGCGATCTCGGACGTACCTCCGAGGACGAGGAGGGACTGGGGGAGGCCGAAGGCGTCCTTCACGGCTGCTCCAGAGGGGTCGGTGGGGGCAGGGGCGTCACAGGGCGAGGCGGCGGGCCAGGTCGGAGACGAACACCCCGCGCGGGTCCAGCTCCGCGCGCAGGGCGCGGAAGTCGTCCAGGCGGGGGTACATCGCGGCGAGCAGCTCAGGCCTCAGCCGGGAGTCCTTGGCGAGGTAGACCCGGCCGCCCGCCCCCGCGACCTCCTCGTCCAGCTCGTCCAGGAAGGCCCCGAGGCCCGGCAGGCCCGCCGGAATGTCGAGGGCGAGGGTCCAGCCGGGCACGGGGAAGGAGAGCCAGCCCGGGTCGGCCGCGCCGAAGCGCTTGAGGACGGCCAGGAACGACGGGCAGCGGCGCGCGGAGATGCGCCGCACGATCGAGCGCAGCGCCTCCTCCCGGCCGTGCCCGACGACGAACTGGTACTGCACGAAGCCGCCCCGGCCGTAGACCCGGTTCCAGTGCGGGACGCCGTCCAGCGGGTGGAAGAAGGTGGAGATCCGCTGGAGCCGGCCCCGGCTCACCCGGGGGGCCTTGCGGTACCAGAGCTCGTTGAACAGGCCCACCGTCGTCCGGCTGAGCAGCCCGCCCGGCAGGAAGTCGGGGGTCGCGGGCAGGCGCGAGGTGCGGAGGGCCAGCGGCTCGCGCCGGGCGCGCGAGCGGGCCGGCAGCCCGTCCAGTGCGGACAGCGGTGCGTGGTCGCCGCGGGTGAGCACCGCGCGCCCGGTCGCCCGGCCGCGCGCGAGGAGGTCGATCCAGGCGACCGAGTAGCGGTAGCGGTGATCGGTGGCGGTCAGCCGGGCCATCAGGTCGTCCAGGTCGCCGGCCCGCTCCGTGTCCACGGACATCAGCGCCGTCTCGACCGGCTGGAGCCGCAGTGTCGCGGTGAGGATCACCCCGGTCAGCCCCATGCCGCCCGCGGTCGCGTCGAACAGGGCCGTGCCCGGGGCGACGGTGCGGACCCGGCCGTCGGCGGTGAGCAGCTCCAGGGAGACCACGTGCCGCGAGAAGGAACCCGACACATGGTGGTTCTTGCCGTGGATGTCCGCGCCGATCGCCCCGCCGACCGTCACGTAGCGGGTGCCGGGCGTCACCGGCACGAACCAGCCCAGCGGCAGCAGGACCTCCATCAGCCGGTGCAGCGAGACCCCCGCGTCGCACAGCACGGTGCCGCCGGCGACGTCGACCGCGTGCACGCGGTCCAGCGCCGTCATGTCGAGCACGGCACCCCCGGCGTTCTGCGCCGCGTCCCCGTACGCCCGCCCCAGGCCCCGCGCGATGCCGCCGCGCACCCCGCACTCCCGGACGGCGACGGCGGCCTCCTCGTACGTCCGCGGACGGACGACGAGCGCACCGGTGGGCGCCGTACGGCCCCAGCCGGTGACGGTGTCCCAGTCGGCGTCGGGGCCCCGGTCGGTGTCGCGAACGGTGTCGGCAGACATGGCGGTGACCGTATCGCCCCACCCATGCCTGAGTGAATGATTAGTTCCAAAACATTCTGAGCATCCCTGAAACGGGTGATTAATGGTATGTCGCTCCGGCGTGCCCGACTTCCCGTGCCGCGGGCGTGGACAGTGAGTCCACATGGACGACCTCGACGACATGGACCACCGGATCGTCACCGCGCTCAGGGCCTGCGGCACCGACCCGCGCGTCGCGGGCGCGGCGCGTGCCCTGTCCCGGGCCGGGGAGCACGGCGCGCTGTGGCTCGCGGCGGGCCTCACCGCGGCCGCCGTGGACGCGCCCCGGCGCACCGCCTGGCTGCGCGGCACCGCGCTCACCGGGGGTGCCCACGTCGTCAGCATGGGCGTGAAGCGGGTCGTACGCCGCCCCCGGCCCACGCACGTCGTCCCCCTGGTGCGCACCGCGGGCCGGCACTCCTTCCCCAGCTCCCACGCCACCTCGGCCACCGCGGCCGCCGTCGTCTTCGGAGCGCTCGGAGTGCGCGCCGCCTGGCCGCTCGCCGCCGCCGTGTGCGCCTCCCGGCTGGTCGTCGGCGTCCACTACCCCTCCGACGTCGCGGCGGGCGCCGCTTTGGGCGCGCTCACGGCCCGCCTCGGCGCCGACTGGATGCGCGGAGGCTCCCGTTGACCGACACGGCCGTCACCGACACCGCCGTCCTGCGCCCACGCGCCCCGGAACAGGGGAGGGAACCCGCACCGCGCCGCGGGGGCGGCGTCCTCGCCGGGCTGCTGCGCACCGCACGCCCCCGGCAGTGGATCAAGAACGTCCTGGTCGTCGCCGCCCCGGCCGCGGCCGGCGAGCTGTTCTCCGTCCACGCCCTGGTCCGGCTCGCGCTGGTCTTCGTCCTGTTCACCGCCTGCGCCGCCGCCGTCTACCTCGTCAACGACGCCCGCGACGCCGAGGCCGACCGCGCCCACCCCGTCAAACGGCACCGCCCCGTCGCCGCCGGCCAGGTCCCCGTCCCGCTCGCCCACGCCGTCGGCGGCGTCCTCGGCGTCCTCGCGCCCGTCGCCGCGGCCTGGCTGTGCCCCCCGCCCGTCGCGGCCCTGCTCACCGCCTACCTGGTGATGCAACTGGCGTACTGCGTCAGCCTCAAGCACGTCCTGGTGGTCGATCTCGCCGTCGTCACCACCGGCTTCCTGATGCGGGCCATGATCGGCGGACTCGCGCTCGGCATCCCGCTGTCGCGCTGGTTCCTCATCACCACCGGCTTCGGCGCCCTGTTCATGGTCGCCGCCAAGCGCTACTCCGAGGCCGTGCAGATGGCGGGGAAGGAGGGCGCCACGCGCGCGTTGCTCACCGAGTACACCACCGGCTACCTCCGCTTCGTCTGGCAGCTCGCCGCCGGCGTCGCCGTCCTCGGCTACTGCCTGTGGGCCATGGAGGAGGGCGGCGTCCCGCACACCAGCGTGCTGCCCTGGCGCCAGCTCTCCATGATCGCCTTCGTTCTCGCCGTCCTGCGCTACGCCGTCTTCGCCGACCGCGGCACCGCGGGCGAGCCCGAGGACGTCGTCCTGCGCGACCGCGCCCTCGCGCTGATCGGCGTGGTCTGGCTCGCGATGTACGGCCTGGCGGTGGCCAATTGGTAGCCGACCGACGCGAACTGCTGGGCTTCGCCTCGGCCGGGCTGCTCGCCTACGCCGTCGACCTCGCCCTCTTCACCTGCCTGCGCGGCCCGGCCGGCCTCGACCCGCTCACCGCCAAGGCCCTCTCCTTCGTCGCCGGCTGCTCCGTCGCCTACGCGGGCAACGCGCTGGGCACCTACCGCCACCTCGGCCGCCCCCGCGGCCTGCGCCCCTGCGCGGTGTTCTTCGCCGTGAACGCCGCCGGCGCCGCCGTACAGCTGCTCTGCCTGGCCGTCAGCCACTACGGCCTCGGCCTCACCTCGCAACGCGCCGACACGGTCTCCGGCGCCGGGATCGGCATGGTGCTGGGCACGATCCTGCGCTTCTGGGGCACAAGAACACTGGTCTTCCGGCCCGGCGACGCACCGGAAGGCCGGACGAGATCATGGAACGGGACGAGCGGGGGCAGGGTCGGATCATGGACTGGCTGAAGAAGCTCCCCGTCGTGGGACCCTGGATCGCGCGCCTGATGATCACGCACGCGTGGCGCTCGTACGAACGCCTCGACCGGGTGAAGTGGTCGCGGCTGGCCGCCGCCATGACCTTCACCAGCTTCGTCGCGCTCTTCCCGCTGCTCAGCCTCGCCGCCGCCGTCGCCGCCGCCACGCTCAGCAAGCAGCAGCAGGACAAGCTCCAGGACAAGCTCGCCGACCAGATTCCCGGCATCTCCGACCAGCTGAACATCCAGGGCCTCGTCGACAACGCCGGCACCGTCGGCGTGATCTCCGCGCTCCTGCTGCTGTTCACCGGCATGGGGTGGATCGAGGCCACCAGGGGCTGTCTGCGGGCCGTGTGGGAACTGCCCGACGAGGAGGAGAACCCGGTCCTGCACCGGGCCAAGGACGCGGGTGTCCTCGTCGGCCTCGGCGGCGCGCTGCTGATCACCGTCGGCATCTCCACCGTCGCCTCGGCGCTGGTCGGCTGGATCATCCGCACCATCGGCCTCGCCCAGGGCGGTGTCGGCGGCGTCCTCCTCTACGTCGCCGCCTTCGCCGTCGCCGTCCTCGCCGACTTCCTCCTGCTGCTGTACGTCCTGACCCTGCTCCCCGGCGTCCAGCCCGCCCGCCGCCGCCTGGTGGTGGCGGCGCTGATCGGCGCGATCGGCTTCGAACTGCTCAAGCTGCTGCTCAGCGGCTACATCCAGGGCGTCGCCGCGAAGAGCATGTACGGCGCCTTCGGCGTCCCCGTCGCGCTGCTGCTGTGGATCAACTTCACCGCCAAGCTGGTGCTGTTCTGCGCCTCCTGGACGGCGACGGGCAGCAAGGAGCAGGAGGTGGGCGAGGAGGACGCCGGGGACGACGGCGGCCCGGGCGGTCCGGACGTCAGGGACGGGTCCGGCGGCGGACCAGGTCCGGCAGCGGCCACTTCCGGTTGATCAGGAACGCGCCGCCCGCGAGCAGCACCAGCACCCCGGCGGCGATGCCGGCCGCGACCCCGACCCCGCCGGAGCCGTCCGCGGCCTGGGCACCCGCCACCGGCTTCGTGCCTGCCGCACCCTTCCCGGTACCCCCGGCCTCCCCGGAGGCCTCCGCCGACGGGCTCGCCTGAGCGGCGCTCCTCGGGGCCACCAGCTGCCCCACCGGCCGCGCCTTGCCGGCCGCCTTGAACCCCCAGTCGAACAGGCGGGCGGTCTCCTTGTAGACCTCGTTGTGCTCGTCCTTCGCCGGGTTCATCACGGTGACGAGCAGCACCCGGCCGTCGCGCTCGGCGACACCCGTGAAGGTGGCGCCCGCGTTGGTGGTGTTGCCGTTCTTCACGCCCGCGATGCCCGGGTAGACGTCGACGTCGTAGTCGCCGGCCAGGAGCCGGTTGGTGTTCTGGATCTCGAAGGGCTTGCGGGTCGTCTTCCCCTTCTTGTCCTTCTTCGTCTCGCCCGGGAACTTCGCCCGGACGGTCGAGGCGTACTCGCGGAAGTCCTTCTTCTGCAGCCCCGAACGCGCGAACAGCGTCAGGTCGTACGCCGAGGACACCTGTCCCGGCATGTCGTAGCCGTCGGGGCTGACCGCGTGGGTGTCGAGCGCCTGCAGCTCCTCGGCGTGCGCGTTCATGTCCGCGACGGTCTGCTCCACGCCGCCGTTCATGGCGGACAGCACGTGCACCGCGTCGTTGCCGGAGCGCAGGAAGACCCCGAGCCACAGGTCGTGGACGGTGTAGGTCTCCTCCTCCTTGACGCCGACCAGGCTGGACCCGGCGCCGATGCCCGCGAGGTCGGACACCTCGACCTTGTGCTTCGCGGTCTTCGGCCACTTCGGCAGCAGCGTGT
The DNA here is from genome assembly GCF_040686295.1 of Streptomyces sp. NPDC085944. NCBI lineage: Bacteria > Bacillati > Actinomycetota > Actinomycetes > Kitasatosporales > Streptomycetaceae > Streptomyces > Streptomyces sp. NPDC085944. The sequence continues at coordinate 450,297 of NZ_JBFBJX010000001.1, forward strand.
CCGCGAACAGCATCTTCAGGGTGCTCGCCGGGGCCAGCCGCCAGTGCGCGTTGTGCGCCGCCAGCACGTCGCCCGACTCGGCGTCCGCCACGATCCACGACCGGGCGGTGAGGTCCTTCGGCAGTACGGGCGCCCCGCCCGCCGGCTCCACCTGCGTCCCGGGCCTGCCGAGCCGCGCGCCGCCGACCGTCGACATCGACGCCGGCGGAGTGGCCGACGGACTCGCCGACGGGCTCGGGGCGGCGAGCGCGGTGGGGGAGAGGAGGACGAGAGCGGTCAGGGCGGCGGAGGTGACCGTCAGGGATCGCCTGAGGGCCTTCTTGGGAGCGGGCACGAGCGGAAACGTACCCCCAGTGATCGCGTCGTTCCCACCCCCCTCCCCACCCCGCGCACGGATCCGGACGGCGTGCGGCGATACTGGAACCATGCCGTGCTCGTCCGGGGGACAACCCCCGGACCCCCGGCCGGTCTCGGGTGTACGGCTTTGTGAGGAAAGGTCCGTTTTTGTGAAACTCAGCCGCCCCGTCTCCTGGTTCCTGCTCGCTTTCGGGGTGTGGAGCTGGATCATCTGGATCACTTTCGTCAAAAACCTGGTCAAGGACGGCAGCGGGCTCGCCTTCGAGGACGGCGACCCCACGGCGTACTTCTGGGTGCACCTGCTGCTCGCGATCGTCTCCTTCGTATGGGGGACGGTCGTCGGAGTCATCGGGTTGCGCGGCGTGCGCGCTCTGCGCCGAACGTCATAGGCGTCGAGGACGTCACAACCGAGGGGATACGACGGCATGGTGGTCGTCTTCGTGCTGGTCGCGTTGGTGATGGTGGGCGTCCTGGTGACGGCCAACTGGTACGTGTGGCGGCGCCTGTTCCGTGACACGACCAGCGCCCCGGGCCCGGTGCGCCGGGTCGGCGCGGCGGTGATCGCCGGGGGCTGGCTGCTGGCCGTCGGCGCGCTGGTCGCCGAGCGCGCGGGCGCCCCGTTCTGGCTCCAGCGGGTGCTGGCCTGGCCCGGCTTCCTGTGGCTGGCCCTGTCGATCTACCTGCTGCTCGCGGTGCTCGCGGGCGAGGTCGTCCGGCCGCCGCTGCGGCGGTACCTGGAGCGCAGGGCGGCCGCACGGCGCACGCAGGGCGCGGAGCAGGCCGCCGCGTCCCCGGTCGCGGACACGGAGCGCATACCGGCCGGGACGGCCCCGCCGAAGGAGCAGCCCGAGGCGTCCGGGACGCCCGGGACACCGGGCCCGGGGTCCGAGGACGCGCCCCCGAGCCCCCTGGCCGTCCCCTCCCGCCGCCTCTTCGTCTCCCGCGTGGTCGCCGGTGCCGCCGCGGCGGCGGCCGCCGGCACGGTCGGCTACGGCACGTACGGCGTGCTGAACGGCCCGAGCGTGAAGCGCGTGACCGTGCCGCTGGCCAAGCTCCCGCGCGCGGCGCACGGTTTCCGCATCGCCGTCGTCAGCGACATCCACCTGGGGCCGGTGCTCGGCCGGGGCTTCGCGCAGAAGGTCGTCGACACCATCAACTCCACGCAGCCCGACCTGATCGCCGTCGTCGGCGACCTGGTCGACGGCAGCGTGAAGGACCTCGGCCCGGCCGCCGCCCCGCTGGCCCGGCTCGAGGCGCGGCACGGCGCGTACTTCGTCACCGGCAACCACGAGTACTTCTCCGGCGCCGAACAGTGGGTCGCCGAGGTGCGGCGGCTGGGGCTGCTCCCGCTGGAGAACGCCCGTACCGAGCTGCCCCACTTCGACCTCGCCGGCGTCAACGACGTGGCGGGCGAGGACGAGGGCCAGGGCCCCGACTACGACAGGGCGCTCGGCGACCGGGACCGCTCCCGCGCCTGCGTGCTCCTCGCCCACCAGCCGGTGCAGATCCACGACGCCGTCGACCACGGCGTCGACCTCCAGCTCTCCGGCCACACCCACGGCGGCCAGCTCTGGCCCGGCAACCTCATCGCCGGCGCCGCCAACCCGACGCTGGCCGGCCTGGAGCGCTACGGCGACACCCAGCTGTACGTCAGCCGCGGAGCGGGCGCCTGGGGCCCGCCCACGCGCGTGGGGGCGCCCTCGGACATCACGGTGATCGAGCTGGCGTCCCGTCAGGCCTGAGGACCGGCGTCCCGCGTCGGCTTCTTCGCGGGGTCCGGCATCACCCTCGTCATCCCGGGCAGGAAGTCCGTGAACAGCTCGTGCACCTCGCGCACCAGCGGGCGCAGCACCCGGAAACGGGCCAGCACGACGCCCCGCGCGGTGAGCCGGGCGCCGCGTTCGGCGAGGCGGTAGCTGCGCTCGCGGCCCTCGGTGCGGTCGAAGATCCAGTACAGGACGAGGCCCATCTGGGAGAGCCACATCAGCTCCGGCAGGACGTCCCGCAGCTCCTCGGGCACCTTGGTCCTCGCCCCGGCGAGCACCGCGCGGTGGATGCTGATGGCCTCCACGCGCGCGTGCTCCGACTCCGGGGAGAAGGGGCTGAGCGGGCTGTCCGGGTCGGCGGCGTTCTTGAAGAACTGCACCGCGAACTCGTGGTACGGCGTGGCGATGTCCAGCCAGACCTTCAGCACGCCCGCCAGCCGGGCCTCCAGGTCGGTCTCCCTGGCGAGCACCTCGCGGACCGCCGCCTGGTGCTCGGCGGCGATCCGGTCGTAGAAGCCCTGGATCAGGTGTTCCTTGCCGGCGAAGTAGTAGTACGCGTTGCCGACGGAGACCCCGGCCTCCTGGGCGATGGCCCGCATCGTGGTCCGGTCGTAGCCGCGTTCCTGGAACAGCCGCATGGCCGTCTCCAGGATCAGCGCGCGGGTCTGCTCGGACTTGCTGAGGTGGGCACCGTCGTCGGCGCCGTCGTGGGTCGCAGGCACGGGTCCAGAGCCTATCCAGTGGCGCAGGCGCCGTCGTCGCAGCCCGGCCCCGCGTAGATCCACCCGAGGCCCGGCTCGTAGACCCAGCCGTCGGCCCGGCGGTACCCGTTGCCACCCCACTGCCGGTGCCCCGCGCGCCACTTGGCGGCGGCCAGGACGGCTCCCCGGGCCAGCAGGGCGCCCTTGGGCGTGCTGAGCCGGTGGGCGAGCCTGCGGTAGCGGCGCAGCGCCCACAGGACGACGACCCAGGCGGCGGCGCCCCGGTAGACCTGCCCGGCGTCGCCCACGGCGGTGACCTCGTCGAGGGTGGCCCCGTGGTCGAGCCCGGGGAAGCGCCTGCGCGCCTCCTGGGACGCGGCCGGGACCAGCTCCAGCGGCACCAGCCGGGGCTGGCGCAGCAGCCAGTCCCGTACGTGGGTGCACAGGGCGCACTCGGCGTCGTAGAGGACGGTGAGCCGGCGCACCGGGGCGCCGGCCGTCGTCCCGGGAGCGGGAGCCATCGGCTCAGGCCCCGGTCGTCGGGGCCACCCAGCCCTGCGGCGGGACCGGGGGCAGCTGCTCCCGCTCCATCATCCCGCGGCGCCGGATCTTGTTCAGGACGTACACGTTGCCCAGGTGCATCACGCCGAGCACCAGCAGCACCACGCCGAGCTTGGTCGAGAGCGCCTCGAAGATGCCGCGGGTGTCGGCGATCGTGTCGTCGCCGCTCAGGTAGAGGGCGACGAAGCCGAGGTTGACCAGGTAGAAGCCGACCACCAGGAGGTGGTTGACGGCGTCGGCGAGCTTCTCGTTGCCGTGCAGGACGTCGGCGAGGAAGACCCGTCCGTTGCGGCTGAGCGTGCGGGCCACCCAGACGGTCAGGCCGATGCTGACGACCAGGTAGATGACGTAGGCGATGACGGTGCGGTCCATGCCCCACCCCTTCTTGAACGCGTTCAAAACGCTGACAGGGCTGACTCTAGACCTGTTTTTGAACACGTTCAAGCGAGCGTTCCGCTCAGGGGCGGCGGCCCAGCTCCGGGCGCTTGGAGTAGTCGGTGAGGCCGATGACGTTGCCCCACGGGTCGGCGAACTCGACGGTCCAGCCGGTGGCCACGGGGAACGGCTCGTCGAGCGGCGGCACCCCGGCCTCGCGCAGCGTCCGGGCGGCCAGACGGGCGTCGGTGACCTCCAGCCACACCCGCGCGGAGGGCCACATCGGCGGCTGCCGGCCGAACTCCTCCTCCACCCGCAGCAACAGCCCCGGTGTCTCGGCGCCGACCTTCAGCAGCGCGATCCCGGCCTCGTCGAGCCGGTAGGCGACCGGGAACCCGGCCCGCTCGTAGAACCCGACGGCCTCACCGAGGTCCCCGACGGGCAGCAGTACGTTGTCGAACCCGAGCAGTTCGTACGACTCGTCATCTGACATGGCGTCAGGCTAGGACGATCGTCGCCCGGAGCGGCTGATTGTCAGCCCTCGCCGGGCGCGCTCTTCGTCCGTCCGGCGGCAAGGATCTCGCCGACGTCCAACGTGACCTCGGCACCGAGCGAGTCGGGCAGGGTGACCGTCTCGCCGGGGGAGTGGACGCGGTGGGTGGAGTAGTCGGCGCAGTCCGGGTCGGTGAGGACGTGCAGGCGCTGGTGCTTGCGGTCGACGATCACGTAGACGGGCACCATGGCGGCGGCGTAGGCGGTGACCTTCGTCTTCAGGTCGTTCCTCCAGTTGCTGGAGGTGACCTCCAGGACGAGGCGGAAGCAGACCGGGTCGTAGCAGTTGTTCTCGATGAGGCGGTCGCGGAAGTCGGCGTCCACGACGGCAAGGTCCGGGATCGCGTAGTCCTCCGCATCGGTGGGTAGCCAGATGCCGAAGTTCTGGATCACCTTCGATTCCGTGCCATGAAGGCCCGCGGCCGCGAAGGGCAGGATGAGGTCGGTCAGGACTTCGCCGTGCGGGCCGTGCGGTGGCGGGGTCACGAGGAGCTGGCCTCCGATGATCTCGACGCGGTAGCCCGGGAGCCGGTCCATGATGCGGTTCGCCTCCGCGATCAGCGGAAGGTCGCCATGGGGCAGCTCGACGGATGCTGCGGACATCGCGTGCCTCCTAGGGGCTGGTGTCGAGGCCATCATCGTAGGACGGAGGGTAGCCGTACGGCCCGTTGCGGACGGGTTCACCCGACGGTGTGGCATATGCCAGAGGGCCCCGTTTCCAGGGGAAACGGGGCCCTCACAGCCGTCAACCGGCGTACACCGACGGTGTCAGAAGCGGCGCGTGATCAGCGCTCGCTTCACCTCCGCGATGGCCTTGGTGACCTCGATGCCGCGCGGGCAGGCGTCCGTGCAGTTGAAGGTCGTGCGGCAGCGCCACACGCCGTCGCGGTCGTTCAGGATCTCCAGCCGCTGCTCGCCGGCCTCGTCGCGCGAGTCGAAGATGAAGCGGTGGGCGTTGACGATCGCGGCCGGGCCGAAGTACTGGCCGTCGTTCCAGAACACCGGGCACGAGGACGTGCACGCGGCGCACAGGATGCACTTGGTGGTGTCGTCGAAGCGCTCGCGGTCCTCGGCCGTCTGGAAGCGCTCACGCGTCGGCTCGTTGGTGTCCTTCGTGATCAGGAAGGGCATCACGTCCCGGTACGCCTGGAAGAACGGCTCCATGTCGACGACCAGGTCCTTGAGGACCGTCAGACCCTTGATGGGCTCGACCGTGATCGGCTTCTCGGGGCTGAGGTCCTTGATCAGCGTCTTGCACGCCAGGCGGTTCTTGCCGTTGATCCGCATGGCGTCCGAGCCGCAGATGCCGTGCGCGCAGGAACGGCGGAAGGTCAGGCTTCCGTCCAGGTCCCACTTGATCTTGTGCAGCGCGTCGAGGACGCGCTCCTTCGGGTCGATCTCCAGCTGGAAGTCTTCCCAGGTCGCCTCGGCCGAGACCTCCGGGTTGAACCGGCGGACGCGGAAGGTGACCGTGATGTACGGGGAGTCGGCGAAGCCCGGCTCGGGGGCCGAGTCGTTCTTCTCCATGACAGGGGTAGCCATCAGTACTTACGCTCCATCGGCTGGTAGCGGGTCTGGACGACCGGCTTGTAGTCGAGCCGGATGGACTCGGCGCCGTCGTCGCCCACCTCGCGGTACGCCATGGTGTGGCGCATGAAGTTGACGTCGTCGCGGTTGGGGAAGTCCTCGCGGTAGTGACCGCCGCGCGACTCCTTGCGGGCGAGGGCGGAGACCGCCATGACCTCGGCCAGGTCGAGCAGGTTGCCCAGCTCGACGGCCTCCAGCAGGTCGGTGTTGAAGCGCCGGCCCTTGTCCTGGATCGACACGTTCTTGTAGCGGGCGCGCAGTTCGGCGATCTTCTCGACGGCCGTCTTGATCGTCTGCTCGGTGCGGAACACCATGACGTTGGCGTCCATGGTCTCCTGCAGCTCGCGGCGGATCGTCGCCACCCGTTCGGTGCCGGTGGACGAGCGCAGCCGCTCGATCTGCTCGACGACCAGGGACTCCGGGTCCTCGGGCAGCTCGACGAAGTCGGCCTTCTGCGCGTACTCCGCGGCGGCGATGCCCGCGCGGCGGCCGAAGACGTTGATGTCGAGCAGCGAGTTGGTGCCCAGGCGGTTCGCGCCGTGCACGGACACGCAGGCGACCTCGCCGGCCGCGTACAGGCCGGGGACGACGGTGGTGTTGTCCGCGAGGACCTCACCCTCGACGTTGGTCGGGATGCCGCCCATGGCGTAGTGCGCGGTCGGCTGGATCGGGATCGGGTCCGTGTAGGGCTCGATGCCGAGGTAGGTCCGCGCGAACTCCGTGATGTCGGGCAGCTTGGCGTCCAGCTGCTCCGGCGGGAGGTGGGTGAGGTCCAGGTAGACGTGGTCGCCCTCGGGGCCGCAGCCGCGGCCCTCGCGGATCTCGGTGTAGATGGACCGGGAGACGACGTCACGGGACGCGAGGTCCTTCATGACCGGCGCGTACTTCTCCATGAAGCGCTCGCCGTCCTTGTTGCGGAGGATGCCGCCCTCACCGCGGGCGCCCTCCGTCAGCAGGATGCCCATCCGCCAGATGCCGGTCGGGTGGAACTGGAAGAACTCCATGTCCTCCAGCGGCAGCCCGCGCCGGTACACGGCCGCCTGGCCGTCACCGGTGAGCGTGTGCGCGTTGGAGGTCACCTTGAAGAACTTGCCGGTGCCGCCGGAGGCGTAGATCACGGCCTTCGCCTGGAAGACGTGGATCTCGCCGGTCGCCAGCTCGTAGGCCACCACGCCGGCGGACCTCTTGACGCCGTCGACCTCGGTGATCAGCTGGTCCAGGACGTAGAACTCGTTGAAGAACTCCACGCCCTCCTTGACGCAGTTCTGGTACAGCGTCTGGAGGATCATGTGACCGGTGCGGTCGGCCGCGTAGCAGGAGCGGCGGACCGGGGCCTCGCCGTGGTTGCGGCTGTGACCGCCGAAGCGGCGCTGGTCGATGGTGCCGTTCGGGGTCCGGTTGAACGGCAGGCCCATCTTCTCCAGGTCGAGGACCGAGTCGATGGCCTCCTTCGCCAGGATCTCGGCGGCGTCCTGGTCGACCAGGTAGTCACCGCCCTTGACCGTGTCGAAGGTGTGCCACTCCCAGTTGTCCTCCTCCACGTTGGCCAGCGCGGCGGCCATGCCGCCCTGCGCGGCGCCCGTGTGGGACCGGGTGGGGTAGAGCTTCGTCAGCACGGCGGTGCGGCTGCGCTTGGTCGACTCGATGGCCGCGCGCATGCCGGCGCCACCGGCGCCGACGATGACGGTGTCGTACTTGTGTACCTTCATGATTTTCGCAGCCCCGTGCCTAGCGGATGTTCGGGTCGAAGGTGAAGATCACCAGCGTGCCCAGCAGGATGGTGAACACCGTGGCGGTGTAGAGCAGGCCCTTGAGCCACAGACGGGTGTTCGCGCGCTCCGCGTAGTCGTTGATGACCGTGCGCAGGCCGTTCGCGCCGTGCAGCATCGCGAGCCAGAGCATCAACAGGTCCCAGACCTGCCAGAACGGCGAGGCCCAGCGGCCCGCCACGAAGGCGAAGCCGATCTTGGAGACGCCGCCGTCGAGGACCAGCTGGATCAGCAGGTGGCCGAGGACCAGGACGACCAGCACGACGCCGGACAGGCGCATGAAGAGCCACGCGGCCATCTCGAAGTTGCCGCGCGTGGACTTCGGGGACTTCTTGGTCCGCTTGCGGGGCGGCTCGATCAGCGGCGCCGGGTTGTCCACGGTGTAGACGGAGGCGCCGGCACCCTCGACGGGCCCGATGCCGGAGGCGGTGGTTTCAGTGGTGGACATACGCGTCAGCTCCCGAACAGTTCACGAGCGGCGTGGCCGAGGACGGGGTAGATCGCCCCGAGCATCAGCACGACCCACAGGGCGACGACGGTCCAGAGCATCTGCTTCTGGTAGCGGGCGCCCTTGACCCAGAAGTCGACGGCGATGACACGCAGGCCGTTGAGCGCGTGGAAGAGGATGGCGGCCACGAGGCCGTATTCCAGCAGCGCGACGATCGGCGTCTTGTACGTGGCCACGACGGTGTCGTAGGCCTCGGGGGACACCCGTACGAGAGAGGTGTCCAGCACGTGAACGAACAGGAAGAAGAAGATGAGGACGCCGGTGACTCGGTGAGCCACCCAGGACCACATTCCTTCCCGGCCGCGGTACAGCGTTCCAGCCGGCACGGAAATTTCCTCCGGGAGCGGGGATTGGGGCCGCGCCGGCTTTCCTTGTCGGTCGGGCCCGGCCGGGTACGGTCCACCGGCCCCCAGCATGGTAGCGACGGTTGCCTGCGGCGCTTACGGGGGGCCTGCGGTTGTGATCAAACTTGCACTCAAAGGAGCAGTGGGCGTGAGCGGGGGCGGCTACGGGAGTGGGGGTTTGTCCTTGAATGCCGGGTGCGGGCCGGCTGTGGCTGGGCCGTGCCCGCGCGGCGGAGCCGCACATGTCTCAGCCCCGCGCCCCTTGGAGGGCGTTGCTCAGTCGTGTCTTCGCCAGCTGTCGGAGTTCCTCCGCCGTCACCAGGCGCTCCTCGTCCGGATCGTTTGCCAAACGTGACCGGATGGCTGCCAGGACGTGGTTGAGGGCCTCGTCCGGGGACAGGCCGTCCAGGCAGATGACGAACACGTGTCCGAAGCGGGACTCGTAGGCCGCGGTGGCCGCGCTGAGGGCCGTGTGGGCCGCCGCGTAGGTGTCCTCGGGGAGGGCGGGCAGCGTTTCCGCGGCCAGGGCCTCGGTCAGGTCGGCCGGGGAGAGGTCGTAGGACGCCTCGTCCGCCGCCGCCAGGAGGGCGGGGAGGTCCGGGTAGGGGCGGTGGGCGGTGAGGCGGTGGGCCCAGGCGTGGCTGTGCAGGCAGGCGAGGAGGGTTGGGGCGGCCTCCTCGGCGGGGGCCGTGTTGAAGCGCTCCAGCGGGGAGGCCGTTGCCGGTGTGGCGCGTGTTTGCACCGGTACCGGTATGGCCACTCGGCGGGGGAGGTCTGGGAGACGGTACGCAGGCAGCGTGTGTCCTCGTGGGCTTCACGTGTGTGTCGGCAGGGGATTGTGCGAAAGATGTGGCGTCACGTTATCGAGTGACGGCAACACGTGTCCGTCCGCTGCCCGAATTTCACCCGAACGGGAGAGTTTCAGAACATGTGGTGGACGCATGACGGCAACGACGGCCCTAGGTTGGCACTGTGAGCCAGCACGGAGGCCGGACACCGGCACGCCAGGCGAGACAGCGGGCTGTGATCGCCGGCGCGGTGGTCGCCGCGCTCGGCGTGGGAGTCGGTCTGTGGGTCACGGACGGCGGCGACGGCGACGGCGGCGGGGAAGACTCCGCGACCCGCTCGGGCGAGGCGGCAGCGCCCAGCCCCAGCCGGTCCTATCCGCTCTCCAAGGAGCCACGCACCATACCCGCCGTGCGCGAGCACACCGCGGCCCGCGGCCCCGGCTGGCAGCCCGTGAAGGGCAACCGGGTCGTCGTCGCCGACGCCGGCCTCGCCGACGAGGGCAAGCAGATCGCCGGCGAGCTGGGGATGACGTACGCGGGGAAGAAGGACGACGAACGGGACGGGGACCTGCTGCTCGACGTCAAGGCCGACAAGGGCGCGAACCCGGAGGCGTACACCATGACCGTGCGCGACGGCCGCGTCACCGTCACCGGGCCCGCCGAGGCCGGCGTCTACTACGGCACCCGCACCCTGAAGCAGGAGGTGGCCGGCGGCGGCACCGCGCCGGAGGGCGTGGTGAAGGACGCGCCGGCCAAACCGAAGCGGGGCTTCTCGCTCGACATCGCCCGCAAGCACTACAGCGCCGACTGGATCAAGGACCGGATACGCGAGCTGGGCGACCTCAAGTTCAACGAACTGGGCCTGCACTTCTCCGACGACCAGGCCTTCCGCATCGAGTCCGACTCGCACCCCGAGATCGTCTCCGACGACCACCTCACCAAGGCCGAGATGAAGGAGATCATCGATCTCGCCTCCTCGCGCCACATCACCGTCGTCCCCGAGATCGACTCGCCCGGCCACCTCGGCGCCGTGATCGCCGCCCACCCCGACCTGCAGCTGCGCAACGCGCGGGGCACGCCCACCCGCGGCGCCATCGACATCTCCAAGCCGGAGGCCGCGAAGATCGTCGACGACCTGCTGAACGAGTACGCCGACCTCTTCCCCGGCTCCCAGTTCCACCTGGGCGCCGACGAGTACCAGGCCCTCGTGGTGCCGAACCCGGAGGCGTCCTACCCGACGCTGGCCGCCGCCGCCCGCAAGGCCTACGGCTCCGACGGCACCGTCGCCGACCTCACCACCGGCTGGCTCAACGGCCGCGCCAAGACGGTCATGGCCCACGACCGCACCCCGCGCGCGTGGAACGACGGCTTCTTCAAGGACACGTCCGTCGCGCCGCTCAAGGAGATCAAGGTCGCCTACTGGACCGGCAAGGAGATCGGCGCCCGGCCGCCCGCCGAGTACCTGAGGGAGGGCCGCCAGGTCCTCAACTACAACGACGAGTTCCTCTACTACGTGCTCGGCCAGCCGCAGACCTTCGTCTACCCGACCGGCGAGCGCATCTACGAGCAGTGGACCCCGCGCGTCCTGCGCGGCACGACGGCCGTCGCCGCCGAGTACGACGACCAGATCCTCGGCGGCAGCTTCGCCGTCTGGGGGGACATCCCGAGCGCCCAGACCCAGGCCCAGGTCGCCGACGGCATCCGGCTGCCGCTGGCCGCGACGGTGCAGAAGCTGTGGGACGCCGGCGCGCCCGAGCTGTCCTGGGCGGAGTTCAAGGCGCTGGCGGGCCGCCTCGACTGACGCCGTCCGCCCCGGCCCGCGGTCCCGGGCGGCGCGCCGATTGACCGATCCTGCTGCCAACGCCCGTACGGCTGTGGTGGTCTTCTGACCGAGCCGAACCGACACACCGGGGGGACCGGGACATGGGCTACTGGGGGTACTTCGTGGTCGGCCGCGCCGAGCGGCCGCTCGCGGAGCTGGAGGCGCTGGCCGGCGCCGGGGACATGACGCTGCGCCAGAGCGCGCCGGGCAGGTGGCAGGTGTGGGAGTTCCCGGGCGGCGACGGAGACGTCGGGAACATGAACGACCTGGCCGGGCAGACCGGCGCGCCCGCGCTGTTCGGATACGTGATGGACAGCGACTGCGTGGTCGTGGAGGCGGCGGCGCCCGAGAGCGGCGCGTGGACGACCTGCCTGGCGCGGACCGCCATGGCCGGGTACCTGGGCGCCGAGCGGGACGGGCTCACCCTGGAGGACTACTTCCTGGAGCCCCGCGACGCCGCCGAACGCGCCGTCGCCTGGGCCGCGGAGGCGGGGTGCGCCGCGAACGCCGGGGAGCTGGCCGAGGTGCTGGCGGACGATCCGGGTCCCGGTGCGGGCGCGAGTGCGGAGGCAGGGGCGGAGGCGGGGGCGGGGGCGGGTGGGGCGCCCGGCCCCGGGGCCGACTCCGGTCCGGTGGCCGAAAACCTCTTCTTCCGGTTCCTCGACCGGCTGGGCGTCGTGCCGCTGTGACACTCCCGGTCCGTCGCACGCAGTAAGGGGCAGTGCGGGCCCCGCGGCGCTGAGCGGGGCGAAGCGGCAGGAACAGGGAGGCACCCGATGAGCCTGGTGGAACTGATCGCGCGGGCCGACGCACGCGGACTCGCCGCGAGCGGGCTGGCTTGTTTGGACCGCTGCGTCCCGCTCCTCGACGGCGACGACGAGGCCCTCAGACCCCTGTGGGCGACCCTCGCCGACGACACCGGCGCCGAGGCCGGCCCCGACTGGGCCGCGAGCCTGGCACAGGTGCGGGACAAGCTCGCCGGCCCCGACGCCACCGGCGAGGACGAGGCCGTGGTCCTGGCCCGCCGCATGCTGGAGGCCGCGCCTGCCGAGTGCTCCGGCCCGGCGATGCGGACGTGGGCCGACGCCTGTTCCGTCGCCTCGCTCCGGATCCACCGGCTCCTCGACCCAGCGGCGGACACCGCCCCGGAGGCCGACGTCCCCCGCGACGGCGGCACGCGGGGACTGCCCCCGCTCGTCGCCGCCGAACTGCGCCGCCAGGCCGGCGTCCTGGAACTGCTCGCCGAGCGCGGCGCCGCCGGGCTGCGTCCGGCCCTGGAGGTCTCCACGGAGGGGCGCCGGGTGCTGCGCGCCGTGGTCTCCCGCCGGGCCCGGGGACGGGGCTGACCCCGGGCCCGACGCCGGTGTCCTGTGACCGTCGTGCGGGGAACGCGCGGGGGCGGTGCGGCGGACGTGGGGGAGCCGGGGCGGTCCTGTACCGGTTGCGGAACGGCCGGTTCGCGTGTGTGACGCAAGCGCGTCCCGCGACGCTTTAGCCCATGTGACGACTATGACCAGGGGATTGACCGGCGGATCGGCGAGCGGACCGACGAGCACGCAGCAGCCCCGCCCGGCGGCCGCCGCGAGGCCGGTGCGGTGGGCGGCGGACGCGGTGGCCACCATGCGCGAGGGCGCCCGGCTGCGCCTGGACTACTCGGCCGAGAGCCTGTGGCGCGTCGACCGGGTGATCGACGGCATCCGGCGCGAGGGACCGCCGTACGCCGCCGTGGAGGCGGCGCTGCGCGGACTCGGCGCCTACGCCGGTGAGGTGATCGTGCGTCAGTCGGGCGGCGAGTGGTGGACGACCGGAGGGGACCACTGGGTCCGTACGCCGGACGGCCGCCTGTGGGACCCGATGGACGAGGCCCGCCGCTGCTTCGCCGGTGACGGGTCGCTGCGCCTGCTGTGCCGGGACGCCACGGCGGGCCCGTGACGCCCGGCCGGGACCAGCGGGACTGCCGGCGTTCCCTGTGACACTTCTGTGCGCGCGGACGCTGATGACCTTGGGGGGCGGGCTCACCCGAGCGCGCGCAGGACTCGGTACGGACGAGGACGGTTCTTGGGCCAGCGAGGGGAACCCCGCCGCGTGCAGGCGCACGACGGGGAACTGGGCGCGGCGGTCGCGCGGGCCCAGGACGGTGACGAGGCCGCCTTCGCGGTCGCCTACCGGTTCGTGCAGCCGGGCCTGCTGGGCTATCTGCGCGGGCTGGTCGGGGACGACGCTGAGGACGTGGCGGCGGACGCGTGGCTGGAGATAGCCCGCGACCTGCGGCGCTTCCGGGGTGACGGGGCCGGCTTCCGGGGCTGGACGGCGACGATCGCCCGGCACCGGGCCCTGGACCACCTGCGCCGCCAGAAGGTGCGGCCCCGGCCGACGGCGCTGGAGCAGGACGTGCTGGACCTGCCCGGCCCGCACTCCACGCACGACCAGGCCCTGGAGACGCTCTCCACCCGGACCGCGCTGAACCTCGTCGCGGGGCTGCCGCCGGACCAGGCCGAGGCCGTACTGCTACGGGTCGTCGTCGGTCTCGACGGGCCGTCCGCCGCCCGCGTGCTCGGCAAGCGGCCCGGCGCGGTGCGCACGGCGACCTACCGGGGGCTGAAGCGGCTGGCACGGCAGCTGGGCGCCGACGGTGTGACGGATGACGGTCCCAGGACGCTGGGGGAGTCGACATGAGGGGTGCCGAGGACGGCGGCCCGGCGGAGCGAGCGGGAGCGGAGACGGACATGGGCGCACGGCACGGGGAGGGCCGCGACGTCGGCCCCCGGCCCGCCCCCGGCGACGCCCCCGGCACGGAGGCGCTGCTCGCCGCCGCGCTGCGCGGGGAGGGCATCGACGCCGAGGGCGAGCGGCGCGCCGTGGCCGCCTTCCGGGCCGTACGGGACGCCGAACCCGGCCGGGCCGCGCGCACCCGGCGGCGGGACGACTGGCGGCCACGGACCGGGCGGCACCCGGGACGCTCGCTGAAGACCGCGCTCTCCGTCCTGCTGGCGAGTCTCACCCTGGGCGGCGTCGCCTACGCGGCCATCGGCGGGGGCGGCTCCGCCGCGGACGACGGCGACCCGGACCGTACCCGCCCGCCCGCCGCCACCGACGACGACTCGGTCCGGCCGGTCGCCACCCCGCCGGTCACCCCGCCGGACCCCGCCGCCCCGGGCCGCGCGACCACACCCCCCGGCGGCTCCACCTCCCCGGGGACCTCCACGGCCCCCGGTGTCTCCACGCCGCCGGACCGCCCGGCCACCGGCCGGGACACCGAGGCCCACTGCCGCGCCTACGAGCGAGTGGCGGACAGCGGCAAGGCACTCGAGGCCACGACCTGGCAGCGGCTGGTCGCGGCGGCGGGCGGCGCGGACCGCGTCGAGGCCTTCTGCGCCGAGCAGCTCGCCCGGCCGACCGGGCAGGAGTCGTCGGCCGACGCCGGGAACGGCTCCGACGGGAACGACGCGGGCAACGGCCGTGCGGGCGACACCGGCGCGGGGGTCGGCGCCGACGGGACCGTCGGCGAAGGAGGCGTCGGCGTGGAGACCGGTGGCAGCGCCCCGGTGCAGGTGCCGGATCTCCCGTAGCCCCCACCAGGAGCGATCGCGGCGGCCAAGGCAACGGCCGGGGCCGCCACCCCCCACAGGAGAGGCCCCGGCCGTCGCGCGGTACGGGCCGCGCGGCGGCCCGTACTCCCTTCAGCGCCGCGACTGCGTTTTCTGTCACACCTCACCGCGTCACGGGTTAGTTGCATCTTGTACGGCAATGCGAGGTGGACATGGACGAGTGGCGGTTTCACGACGTAACGTGCCATTCGCGCCGATCAGCGGGGGGCTCGCTCCCGCGACGGGTTGCGGGAGACCGCCGCGACCATCAAGGGAGAAACCACGAGGGCGAGGACCACGTCCGCCAGAGCGGCGCCGGTTCAGGCGCAGAAAGGCTTCTCGGTGCTGGGGGACGACGCGGAGCTGACCGCCGCGGTGCGTGCGGCACAGGCCGGGGACGAGACCGCGTTCCGGACCGTCTACCGCGCCGTGCATCCGCGACTGCTGGGATACGTGCGCACGCTCGTCGGTGATCACGACGCCGAGGACGTCGCCTCCGAGGCCTGGCTGCAGATAGCCCGCGACCTGGAACGGTTCGACGGCGACGCCGACCGGTTCCGCGGCTGGGCCGCCCGCATCGCCCGCAACCGCGCGCTCGACCACATCCGCATGCGCGGCCGCCGGCCGGTGATCGGCGGCGACGAGACGGAGCTGACCGGCAAGCCCGCCGAGTCCGACACCGCCGGTGAGGCCATGGAGGCCCTGGCCACCGGCAGTACCCTCTCCCTCATCGCCCGGCTGCCCCAGGACCAGGCCGAGGCGGTCGTCCTGCGCGTGGTCGTGGGCCTCGACGCCAAGAGCGCCGCCGAGACGCTGGGCAAGCGGCCCGGTGCCGTCCGCACGGCGGCGCACCGTGGCCTGAAGCGCCTGGCCGAGCTGCTCGGCGGTGATCCGGAATCGGGCGGCGGGCTCGACGCCCTGCCGCCGCAGCGAGAACCGCGCGGCCGCGCGGTGACGTCCGCGAGTGTGACGCATACGCGTGCGCGGACGCAGAAGGACATGTGATGGCCGACGAGCAGGACAAGTGGCTGGACCGCGAAACGGCGGAACTCTTGCTGCGCGGAGAGCCACTGGAGGGGCTGGAGAGCACCGACCCGGCGACCCGCGACCGGGCCGCCCGGCTCGTCGCGGCCCTCGGCGAGCTGTCCGCCCCACCGGCGCCGACCGGCGAGGAACTCCCCGGCGAGGCCGCGGCGCTGGCCGCCTTCCGCAAGGTGCGCGCCGAGCGGGCCGACGCGGCGGCGGACGCGCCGGGCACCCTCGGGCACGGCACCGCCTCCGGGCCCTTGGACGCCGGTTTCGTCCGCATCGGCCCGCGCGGTGACGGCGCCCGTCGGGCGCGCCGGAGCCGCCCCCTGCGCCTCGGGCTGGCCGCCGCGCTCACCGTCGGCATGGTCGGCGGCGTGGCGGTGGCGGCCGGAACCGGAGTGCTGCCGACGCCGTTCGACGGCAGCGAACCGGAACCCGCCGCGACCGTCTCGGCCGCCGCCTCCCCCGACCGTCCGCTCGGCCCGCCCTCACCGCTGGACGGCGTGCAGGGCGGGTCGCGGCCCGGCGCCGCCTCGGGCACGCCCGGCGGGGACACGGCCCGGGACGGAGGCGGGGCCGAAGACCGCGACGCCGACGACCGGGACTCGGACGGCTCCGACGGACGGCGGTCGGACCTCACCGCGGCCTGCCGCAAGGTCCGCGACGGCCGGCAACTCGACGCCGCCCACCGACGCGCGCTGAAGGAGGCGGCCGGGGGAGCGTCTCGGGTCGCGAAGTACTGCGGCAGCCTCCTTGCCGGAACCGGCGGCGGCACCGGCGGCCGGGACGGCCGAGAGCACGGCGATTCCGCAAAGGCGACCCACGAGGGCGAGCTCCGCAAGGACACCGGCGACGACCGGAGCGGCAGGGGCGACGAAGACGACAGGGACGGCAAGGGAGACAAGGGCAAGGGCGGCAAGAAGGGCGACGCCGGCCAGGGCGGCCACGGAAACCGGGACGACGCCGGAGACGACGGCGGCAGAAGCGGTCACGGCGGCAACGGCGATGACGACGACGCCGACACAGCCCC
Organism: Streptomyces sp. NPDC085944; assembly: GCF_040686295.1. Classification (NCBI taxonomy): domain Bacteria; kingdom Bacillati; phylum Actinomycetota; class Actinomycetes; order Kitasatosporales; family Streptomycetaceae; genus Streptomyces; species Streptomyces sp. NPDC085944. Next base: position 467,073 of record NZ_JBFBJX010000001.1, read on the forward strand.
GCCCGCCCGGGGCCCCCACGGCCCGCACGCCCCGTCGGCCTACGAGCCCCGGCCGCAGCAGCCGCCCGCCTACGCACCCCACGCCGCGCACTCCGCGACCCTCGCCTGACCTGCTGTTTCGTTCCTGCCGAAGATTTCCCCGCCGAGGGTGTGACACTTTCGGACGCCGGGACGCAGTAATGAGTGAGCCGACTGGTCATCGGCTTCCTGCACCGAGCCGGGGTTCCCCCCGTACCCGCGGCTCGTGCACCTCGGCGCGGGCGGGACACGTTCCCCCGGTCCCGCCCGCGCCCCATTCACCGCACGGCGCTCCCGGCGTCCCGCCGTCTCACCGGTGCACGACGACCTTGTCGCCGTTCCTCACCTGCGCGTACAGATCCGCGATCGCCCCCTCGTCCCGCACGTTGACGCAGCCGTGCGAGGCACCCGCGTAACCGCGGGCCGCGAAGTCGTAGGAGTAGTGCACGGCCTGGCCGCCGCTGAAGAACATGGCGTACGGCATGGCCGAGTCGTAGAGCGTCGAGACGTGGTGGCGGGACTTCCAGTAGACCTGGAAGACGCCCTCCCGGGTCGGTGTGCGCTGCGAGCCGAAACGCACGGACATCGTCGACACGGTCCGCCCGTCGATCATCCAGCGCAGCGTCCGGCTCGACTTGCTGATGCACAGCACCCGGCCCCTCGTGCAGCGCGGGTCGGGCGCGGCGGCGGGCTGGCCGCCCATCAGGTACAGCTCCCACTTGCCCGGCTCGTGCGACATCCCCAGCAGCCGCTGCCAGGTGACGGTGTCCGTCCGGCCGGTCCGCGGCAGCCCGCGCTTGCCCTGGAAGCCGCTGACGGCGCGCTCGGTCAGGTCGTCGTACGTCCCGGTCGGCCCGTCCACGAGCCACTCGACCTGCCGCAGCCGGGCCTGCAGCTCACGGACGTCCCGGCCCGTGTCGCCCCGCTTCCACAGCACCCTGGCCGGCTTCGGAGCGCCGGTGGACGGCGCACCCGACGCCCCCCGGCCCCGGGGTGGCGCGCTCGGCGACCGTCGTTTCCCGGACGGCGTGCTCCTCGCCGGGGCCCCGGTGGTGACGTCTATGCGCACCGGTGCCTGCCCCTCGCCGTCCGGCCCGGTGGTCCGCACGGTGCAGCCGCCCGCCACCAGGACCGCCCCCAGGGCGACGGCGACCGCCCGTCCCGTGTTCCCCATCCCCGTCATACGCATCACGGCCCCCCGTCGTCTCACGGCCCCGCACCGACGTCCCTTCAGTTGTTCCCGCGGATGACGCGCGGCGAACGGCGCGGCATCGTTGTGACCGGGACCGCACCGAGGTTGTGAGGAAGGTCCCAGCGTGGGCCACTCCACCGGGTGCACGCGCGCGGATACAGTCCGTCGAAGTGCCGGACTGTACCGGCGGGTAAACGGCGGGCAGTTCGAGCAGTACGAAGCAGCACGCAGTACGAAGCGGTACGAACATGTGCTCAGCGGGAGGCATCACACCATGACGCGCGAGTCCGAGTCCGGGCTGCCCATCGAACCGGTCTACGGGCCCGACGCCCTGACGGACTGGGACGCGGCCGAGAAGCTGGGCGAGCCCGGGAAATACCCCTTCACGCGGGGTGTCTACCCGTCGATGTACACGGGCCGTCCGTGGACGATGCGCCAGTACGCCGGTTTCGGCACGGCGACGGAGTCCAACGCCCGCTACAAGCAGCTCATCGCCAACGGCACCATGGGCCTGTCGGTCGCCTTCGACCTGCCCACCCAGATGGGCCACGACTCCGACGCGCCGATCGCCAGCGGCGAGGTCGGCAAGGTCGGCGTCGCCATCGACTCCCTCGACGACATGCGCGTGCTGTTCGGCGGGATCCCGCTGGACAAGGTCTCCACGTCGATGACGATCAACGCCCCGGCCTCCCTGCTGCTCCTGCTCTACCAACTCGTCGCCGAGGAGCAGGGCGTGAGCGCGGACAAGCTCACCGGCACGATCCAGAACGACGTGCTGAAGGAGTACATCGCGCGCGGGACGTACATCTTCCCGCCCAAGCCCTCCCTCCGCCTGATCGCGGACATCTTCAAGTACTGCAGGGCCGAGATCCCGAAGTGGAACACCATCTCGATCTCCGGCTACCACATGGCGGAGGCGGGTGCCTCGCCCGCGCAGGAGATCGCGTTCACCCTCGCGGACGGCATCGAGTACGTGCGCACCGCGGTCGCGGCCGGCATGGACGTGGACGACTTCGCGCCCCGCCTGTCCTTCTTCTTCGTGGCGCGCACGACGATCCTGGAGGAGGTCGCCAAGTTCCGCGCGGCCCGCCGGATCTGGGCGCGGGTGATGAAGGAGGAGTTCGGCGCCAAGAATCCCAAGTCGCTGATGCTGCGCTTCCACACCCAGACCGCCGGCGTGCAGCTGACCGCCCAGCAGCCCGAGGTGAATTTGGTCCGCGTCGCGGTGCAGGGCCTGGGCGCGGTCCTCGGGGGCACGCAGTCCCTGCACACCAACTCCTTCGACGAGGCCATCGCGCTGCCCACCGACAAGAGCGCGCGCCTTGCCCTGCGCACCCAGCAGGTCCTCGCCTACGAGACGGACGTGACGGCGACCGTCGACCCGTTCGCCGGTTCCTACGTCGTCGAGCGGATGACCGACGACGTGGAGGCGGCGGCGCTGGAGCTGATGGGCAAGGTCGAGGACCTCGGCGGCGCGGTCAACGCCATCGAGCACGGCTTCCAGAAGAGCGAGATCGAGCGCTCCGCCTACCGCATCGCCCAGGAGACCGACTCCGGCGAGCGGGTCGTGGTCGGCGTCAACCGCTTCCAGCTCGACGAGGAGGAGCCGTACGAGCCGCTCCGCGTCGACCCCGCCATCGAGGCCCAGCAGGCCGACCGCCTGGCCGGGCTCCGCGCGGAGCGCGACCAGGCGGCGGTGGACTCGGCGCTGGCGGCCCTCAAGAAGGCGGCCGAGGGCGAGGACAACGTCCTCTACCCGATGAAGGACGCCCTGCGCGCCCGCGCGACGGTGGGCGAGGTGTGCAACGCGCTGCGGGAGGTGTGGGGGACGTATGTGCCCTCGGACGCGTTCTGAGGGCGGCTGAGCTGGGGCGTTACCTCGAATGGGTGATCGGGGGCGAAAAGTGCGCGTTCCTGGTTAGGCTCGTGGAGGGTGTTCCCGTAAGGAGGGTGCCGTGGCTGTCATGATGCACGAGTCGTCGCTTGCCGATGCTGCTGACCATCTCTGGGAGGAGCTGCCCGGCCACCGGGTAGAGATCCTCAACGGGAGCATCGTTGTGACACCGCCGCCGGACGGTCCGCACCAGGAGTCGCTGACCTGGCTCATCGAGGAGTTCTCCCGGGTCGGGGCCAGGCAAGCGGGGCTCAGATACCTCGGCGGTATCGGGTTGTGGCTGCCGACGGGTCCCGACGACTACGCGGTGCCCGACTTCTCCGTGGTCGACGACGTCTACAGGGACGCGGTCGTGGAGAAGAACTGCCACGCGTCGCACGTCTTCCGGCTGGTCCTGGAAGTGACGTCCACCAACTGGTCCAATGACACTGCCATCAAGGTGGGGACGTACGCCAAGGCAGGCATCCCGGTCTACGCCATCGTCGACCGCCACCACGACGAGGTCCTCCTCTACACCGCCCCCGCCGACGGCAAGTACCCCGCCCCCCAGCGCTTCAAGCGAGGTCAGGACGTCCCCGTGCCCGAATCCGTGGGCGTCAGCCTCACCCTCTCCGTCGACACCCTCCTCGACGGCGACGGCTGACCCGGACGGGAACCGGCTCGGGCCTCAGCCGCCCAGCCCGAACCGGTCCAGGTACTCGCCCAGCCCCTCCGGGGTGTCCCCGGCCCACCCGACGTACCCGTCCGGCCGTACGAGGAACAGCCCCGTCCCGTACGCCCCGTGCGCGCCCCCGCGCACCACCGGTACCGTCGGCCCCACCACACCGTCGGGCGCGTCGGCGCCCAGCGCCAGCAGCGTCCAGTGCGGCCCCCGGAAGGCGTCGAAGAGCCGGACCCCGTCCACCCGGCCGTCGGGCGCGCGGTCCCCGGCCCGTACCGCGTCCTCGCCCACGGCGCCCCGGGTCTCCTCAGTCAGCGACGAGTCCCGGTACCCGATGCCCAGCTGCCGGGTCGCCCCGCCGCGCCGCACCTCGCCGCGGTGGACGGCGGTCGACAGGTCCAGCATCTGCGCGGCGATCGGGCGCCGCTCCTCCTCGTAGCTGTCCAGCAGCCCGGCGGGGGCGCTGCCCGACAGCACCGCGCCCAGCTTCCAGCCCAGGTTGTAGGCGTCCTGGACGCTGGTGTTCAGGCCCTGCCCGCCCGCGGGTGAGTGGATGTGCGCCGCGTCGCCGGCGATGAAGACCCGGCCCGCGCGGAAACGGTCGGCCAGGGCCGCCCGCGGCCGGAAGTCGGAGACCCAGCGGACCTCGGTCACGTCCTCGGCGGCCAGGTGCGAGCGCTCCGCGACGACCTTGCGGACGCCGTCCGCGGAGGTGTCCACGTCGGCGCCCTCCGGGAATCGTGCCATCACCTGGAAGTCCTCGGTGCCGGCCAGGGGGCATACGGCGAGGAGCTCGGCGCCGTCGCCCGGCGGGAAGACGTGCCAGTTGTCGCGGTCCAGGCCGTTGATCCGGACGTCCGCCACCAGCGTCGGGCTCGGGTCGACGGTCTCGCCGGTCATGCCGATGCCCAGCGCCCGGCGCACCGCGGAGCGGCCGCCGTCCGCGGCGACCAGACAGCGGGCGCGCACCGTCCCGCCCGAGGCGAGGTGTGCGGTGACACCGCTCGCGTCCTGCGCGACGCCGACGACCTCGCGGTGGAAGGCGACCTCGCCGCCCAGCTCCGCGAGCCGCGCCGCCAGGATCTCCTGGGTCCGCCACTGCGGCACCATCCACGCCCGGTTGTACGGTGAGTCCTCGCTCGGCTCGGCCGGGTCGAACATGTGGTGCTCGCCGACCCGCTCGCCGTTCCTCCAGACCATGCCGACCGGGTAGGTGCCGCCCGCCGCGTGGATCGCGCCGACCACGCCGAGGTCGTCGAGGACCTCCATCGTGCGGGGCTGGAAGCCCTTGCCCCGCGATCCCGGGAACAGCTTCCCGGCGGCCTCCAGGACCAGCGCGTCCACCCCGCGCCGGGCCAGGTCGACACCCAGGGCGAGACCGGTGGGGCCCGCGCCGACGATCAGCACATCGGTGTCCGGGGCATCACGGTCCAGGGCATGCGTATCCATGACATTCACGGCAACTCTCCTTAACGTTGTTAAGTTCCGTGTGGGTCCGAGGGTGGCCCTAACGTCGTTAAGGTGTCAAGCGTGAGTACGGAACGACGCGCCCCCCTCGACCGCCGACGGGTCGCGGACACGGCGCTGAAGCTGCTGAACGAGGTCGGTCTGGACGGCCTGACCCTGCGCACCATCGCCAGGGAGCTGGACGTCAAGGCACCCGCGCTGTACTGGCACTTCAAGGACAAGCAGGCCCTGCTCGACGAGATGGCCACCGAGATGTACCGGCGGATGGTCGCCGGGACCCCGCTCGACCCGGCCGACACCTGGCGGGAGCGGCTGCTGAAGGCCAACCGCGGCCTGCGCGCGGCCCTGCTCGCCTACCGCGACGGCGCCAAGGTGTTCAGCGGTTCACGCTTCACCGGCGCGGTGCACGCCGAGTACATGGAGGGCACCCTGCGGCTGTTCACCGCCGCCGGGTTCACCCTCGCGCAGGCGGTGCGGGCCACCACGACGACCTACATGTTCACGCTCGGCTTCGTCACCGAGGAACAGGGCGTCGAGCCCCTGCCCGGCGAGCGCCGGGAGGGCTTCGACGTGGACGAACGCGCCCGCCTGCTGGCCGACTACCCCCTGACGGCCGCGGCGGGCGCGGAGATCTTCACGGACTACGACCGGCACTACGAGGAGTCGCTGGCCCTGGTGATCGAGGGTGTCGCGGCGACCTACCGCCTCGGCTGAGCCGCCCCCGCCGCCCTGCCCGCACCGCCCGCACCGCTCGCCTTCGCCCGCTGTGCCGCCCGGTAGCGGCGCACGGCCCGCGTGACGACGGGCGGCAGCAGGTCCAGGGCGAGCCGCCGGGCGCGTTCCCGCGGGGCCGACGCGCGGGCCGCACGGACGGCGCGGGCCGCCGGACGCGCCTGCGCGGTCTGCCCCGGCACCGGTGCGCCGTCCGGCCGACCCGCGCCCGGTGCCGGGGTGGGCGCGGGGGCGGGCGCCGGGTGGCGCGAGGACGGCAGCGAGGGCGGCCGCAGCCGCTTGCCCTTGGCTCGGGTCCGCACCAGCCGGTGCCCGGCGGCCTGCTCCACGGTCACCGTGATGTCGTCGCGGCCGCGCAGCGCGGCGATCAGCTCTTCCCGCACGGGCTCCGGGTCGCCCCAGGTGCCGTACAGCTTCTGGCTGCTCAGGCAGACCGGACGCAGCCCACGGTTGAGCACCGCCTCCCAGGCCGCGACGGCGACGCCCGGGGTGTGCTCGCTGCGGAAGTCGTCCAGGACGACGATGCCGTCCGGCCCCAGCAACTGCTTGGCCGCGCCGATGTCGCCCTCGACATGTTCGTACAGGTGCGAGGCGTCGACGTGCACGAAGCGGCAGCTGCCGGGCGCCACCTCGTCGACGACCGCGGAACTGGGCGCCTGGACGATCGTCGGCAGGGTGTCGTGGAAGGAGAGGTAGTTCCGTTCGAAGGCCTGGCGGGTGAGGGAGGAGTACGACTTGGCCGCCTCCGCCCGGTTGGCCGCGTCCGGCGGCTCGGCCCCGAACAGGTCGCAGACGGTGAGCGTCTCGCCGTCCCGCAGCCGGTGCCCGAGCAGGATCGCGCTCTTGCCCAGGTAGGCGCCCAGTTCCAGCAGGTCGCCGCGGGTGTCCAGCCGCTCCTGCCGCTCCAGGAACCAGGAGAACAGCACCTGGTCGAGCGGCCAGAACCAGCCCGGGACGTCGTTCAGCTCACCGGGGTACTCGTGCGTCTCTTGCGCAGTGGCCATGAGGGGAGGATGCCTCCTCGTTGGCCGAAATGGAGGGGGTACGCGCGATCCGACGGTCGGAAAATCGCACGTATCGCCCAACGCGTGCGGCCCTACACCCTGCGAAGCCCCCTCACGCCGCCCGCAGAAACGCCGAGCGGGCCGCCCTGCCCAGGAAGGTGAAACGGGTCTTCCCCTTCAGGTGCTCGTCCAGGGCGTCCTTGATGCCCGGCCAGCTGGGGTCGTCGTAGTCGTCCAGGACGACGATCGCGCCGGGCGCGGCTATCTCCTCGGCCCACTCGAGATCCTGGGCGACGCCCTTGGCCGAGTGGTCGCCGTCCACGACGATCACGCCGTAGCCGCGGTCCGAGACGGCCGCCCGGGTCTCGGGGTCCTCGGAGAAGCCGTGCCGGATGCGCGCCGCCGCGCCCGCCGGACCGGCGAGGGCGAGATTGGTGCGCACGGCGCGCTCGTCGACCGGCGACCCCGTGGGGTCCGCGCGCTGGTCGCTGCCGGGCTGGAGCTGCACCCCGGCGAAGGGGTCGACGATGGTCAGGCTCGGGCTGCGGCCGTCGCGCTCCATCATCCGGACGAGGCCGGCGGAGAACATGCCGTACAGGGTGCCGATCTCCAGGATCTCGTCGTTCGGCGGGTCCAGCAGGGGGATCGTGCCGAGCTTGCCGCAGATGTTCATGGTGCCGCCCGCGATCCGGCCGACGCCCAGCGACTCCAGCGCCACCAGCAGCCGGAAGGCGGCGGCGACGTTGCGCTCCGCCGCGCCGCGGTCGCCGGACAGGGCCGCTACCTCGGCGTGCAGGTGCTCCAGCGAGGCCTCGCCGACCATGCGGGAGATACCGCGACCGCCGGGGCCGAGCAGCAGTTCGAAGGTGAGCTGCCGCTGCCTGAGCACCTCGACCTCACGGACCAGCCGCTCGGTGTCCTGGGCGGCCGGCGTCGCCCGGACGCCGGTGCGGCGGACCGCCGAGCGGACCTGCCGCTCGATGCGCTGGTCTATGAGGTCGGCGACGGGGCGCAGCAGACGCCGGGAAACCGAGCTGTGGAGCAGGGAACGGCTGTTCATGGAGCAAGAGCCTCTATCCGTCATGGGGGCGCACGGCAGTGCGTGGAGCACGTGGGAGGTGGCGCAGAGGTTAGCCCAGGAAAACGCCGTCGATTTCTCGCCGTAAGGCCGTCGGGAAAGAGGGAATTAACCCCTGCTTCATTTTCCGTACGAGCCCCGTCCTCCTCCGGCTCGGCGGCGTGCGTCTGGAATTGATCATTTCTGCGGGCTCCGGGCGCATTCGGTCATTAATCATTCGTCCACTGTTCACCGGCGATTGCACAACGAGGGGGGAATACCCCCGGTCTAATCGATCGGACAAGCGCACAGGGAGTGACGTCCCCGCACGAGGCGCTGAACGCGACGAATTTTGCTTGGGGCCCGCCGAGAATGAATCGCTCAACCCTGCGCGGCAAGCCGCGACCGGCAGCCGCGCTGCTCGCGGCGGCCATCACCGTCACCGCGTTCTGCGCGGCCGACGCCCTCGCGCGCAGCTACCCCTTCGGCCCGCGCACCCGCGCGGTCAACGATCTCGGCAACCAGTACGTGCCGTTCCACGCCCACCTGTGGGACCTGCTGCACGGACGGGCCGACGGCGGCCTGCTCGTCAACTGGCAGTCCGGGTTCGGCTCCAGCTTCCTGCCCGACCTCGGGACGTATCTGAGCAGCCCGTTCGCCCTGCTCGTGGCCCTGTTCCCGAGGGACGAGATCGACCTCGCCGTGTACGTGATCACCGTCCTGAAGACCGCGTGCGCCGGCGCCGCCATGGCCTGGCTGCTGCTCCGGCTGCGCCCCGGCCGCTGGTGGGCGGCGGGGCTGCTGGGCTCCGCGTACGCGCTGTGCGGCTGGTCGCTCGCCGACGCCTCGTACAACCCGATGTGGCTCGACGGCCTCGTCGCCCTGCCCCTGCTGTGCCTGGTCGGCGAATGGGCACTCCTTGGACGGCGCCGGCTGCTCGGCGTGCTGATCGTGGCGCTCGCCTGGATCGCCAACTTCTACACCGCGTACATGGCCACCCTCGGCGCCGGACTCCTCCTGCTGCTGCGGCTGTGGCTGTCCGGCCTTCCCCGGCGCCGGGCCCTGGCGGCGGCAGGCCGGGCCACGGCCACCGTCGCCCTGGGCGTCGGTCTGGCCGCCCCGCTGGTCACGGTCGTCTACTTCGGCACCAAGCACGCCTACCCGGGGCGGGTCACGCACTTCGCGCCGGTCGCGACGGAGGACGTGCTGGCCCGGCTGCTGCCCACGACGTACGGGTTCGGCAGCCCGGCGCTCTTCGTCGGCACCACCGCGCTGCTGCTGGCCCTCGCCCTGCCCTTCCACCGGGCCGCCCCCGTGCGGGTGCGCGCCGGATGGAGCCTGCTGGTGGTCGCGGTCGCGCTCTCGATGCAGTGGACGCCGACCCATCTCGCCTGGCACGCCTTCGCCACCCCCAACGGCAGCCCCTACCGCCAGACGTTCGTGCTGTGCGCGCTGCTGGTGATCGCGGCCTGGCACACGCTGTCCTACGGCGTACCCGCCCGACGCGCGCTGGCAGCGGCCGGCGCGCTGCTCGCCCTCGCGGCGGCCGCCGCGAGCCGCAGCGGCCTGGTGCACGCCTACGCCTGGCCGGTGCTGCTCCTGGCCACCACCGGAGCCCTCGGCGGCCTGCTCCTCCTGCGCCACACGGAGGCGGCCCGCTCCACCGCGCCCACGGACCGTCCCGGCGCGGGCGAGGTCTCCGAGGCCAGTCCCGCCGCATCCGGCAGCGGCTCCGCTGCGGGGGCGGGCGCCCTTGGGGTGGGGAGCGGTCCCGCCGCAGGGGGAGGCCCTGCGGCCGGGACGAGCGTTGCGGACGCGGGGAGTGTTCCCGGCGCGGGGGGAGGCTTTGCCGCCGGGAGGGGCTTTGCCGCCGGGGCCGGTGGGCCGGCCGGGCGCAGGCGTGGCGTGCTCGTCGGGCTGGCCGTCGTGCTCCTGGTCGGTGCCCAGGTCGGCGAGGCCGCCGCCACCTCCGCCGCCGCCACCCGGCTGCGGCTGAACCACCTGGACGACTACGCGCCCTGGGGGGACCGGCAGCGGAGTCAGTCGCAGGCCGTGTCCGAGGCCGGCGGCTGGCCCGCCTACCGCACCGACCCCGGCCGGGAACAGACCGTGGGCAACGACCCGATGGTGGTGGGCGGCCAGGGCGCCCAGTACTACAGCAGTCTCACCGCCGACGTCCTCAGCCGGACCCTCACCGCCCTCGGCGGCGGCTGGACCTCGCGCGGCCGGAACCTGCAGAGCCTGGACAACGCCGTCACCGACGCGATCTTCTCCGTGGGCGCCCGGGTGCACTCCCCGCCGGACCAGCACCAGAAGTGGAACCCTCGCGACAGCACCCCGGTGACCGTGTCCCGGCAGGACGTACCGCCACTCGTCACCGTCCGTCCGGCCGCCGCGCCCGGTGCCCGCACCGGCGTCCCGGCCTTCGGCCCGTCGCCCTACCGCAACCAGGAACTGCTGCTGGGCACCCGCGTCTACACCGTGCCCGCGCTGACCGTCCGCACCGCCGACGGCGCGCAGCCCGAACGCGCGGCCGACGACCGGGCGGGCACGGTGATCGAGGTGCCCCGCACCAAGGGCTCCGGCGCGCAGGGCTCCCGCGGCAAGGCCGCCGCCGCATCCCGGCCCTCGATCGCGGCGCAGTGCCCGGCCGGCAGCGAGGTCTACCTCTGGGCACCCCACTTCTCGGGCACCGCCCGCCTCACCGACACCCCGGCCCGCCCGCTGACCGGCCGTTTCACCTCCGACGCCGCCAAGATCGCCGCGATGCAGCGGCTGGGCACCGCCCCGGCGTCGGGCCGGGTACGGATCGAGCTGTCGCCCACCCGGACCGGCACCGTCCCGGACGGCGCGGTCGGCTGCCTCGACACCGCGCGACTGCGCACCGCCGTCCAGCGGCTCAAGGAAACGGGCGCCGACGAGGTGACCGTCTCCGACGGCACCGTCCGGGCCCGGCTGCCGGCCGGCAGCACCGGCACCGCCGTGCTCGCCGCCCCCCGCATCGCCGGCTGGCGGTGCGCCGCCGACGGGGCCGGGGCCAAGCCCGCCGAGACCTACTACGGCCTGATCGCCGTCCCCCTGGACGGCTCCGCGACCAGCGTCACCTGCACCTTCCACCCGCCCGGCCTGCGACTGGGCGCGGCCGTCGGGGGCGCCTCGCTCCTGACCCTCGTCCTGCTCGGCACCCTCACCGCCGTCCGCCGACGGCGCTCCGCACACCACCCCGCGCTCCGCACGGCCGGCGCCACCGCCACCCGCCCGCGCGAGCGCACCACCAGCGCCCTCTGACCGCGCCCCGGAGACCCTGATGCTCATATCGATCGTCGCCCCCTGCTACAACGAGGAAGACGTCATCGAACGCTTCCACGCCGCCGTGCAGAAGGTCGCCGACGACCTGCTGCCGCTCGGCCACGACATGGAGTTCGTCTACGTCGACGACGGCAGCCGCGACCGGACGCTCACCCTCCTGGAACAGCTCGCCGAGCGCGATCCGCGCGTCCGCTACGTCTCCTTCAGCCGCAACTTCGGCAAGGAGGCCGCCCTTCTCGCCGGTCTGCGCCACGCCTCCGGCGACTCGGTGGTCGTCATGGACGCCGACCTCCAGCACCCGCCGGAGCTGATCGGGCAGATGGTCGAGCTGCACGGCCAGGGCTACGACCAGGTCCTCGCCCGGCGCAGCCGGCGCGGCGACCGGTTCACCCGCACCCTCACCGCCCGCCTCTACTACCGGCTGGTCAACCGGCTCGTCGACGTCGAACTCGTCGACGGCGTCGGCGACTTCCGGCTGCTGTCGCGGCGCGTGGTGGACGCGGTGCTGGCCCTGACCGAGTACAACCGCTTCTCCAAGGGACTGTTCGCGTGGGTCGGGTTCCCCAGCACCACCTTCGAGTACGAGAACGCCGTACGCGAGCACGGCCGCAGCTCCTGGACCCTGAAGTCCCTGCTCAACTACGGCCTCGACGGGCTGCTGTCGTTCAACAACCGGCCGCTGCGCGCCGCCCTCCACCTCGGCATGACCCTGCTGACCTGCGCCGGGCTCTACACGGCGTGGATCGTGGGCGCCGCACTCGTCAACGGCGTGGAGACACCCGGCTACGTCACCATCATCACCGTCGTCACCGCGCTCGCGGGGGTGCAGATGGTGATGCTGGGCGTCGTCGGCGAGTACACCGGCCGGATCTACTACGAGGTCAAGGGACGCCCGCACTTCCTGGTGAAGGCGACCAACGTGGAACGGGAGCCGAGCTCCGCGACGAAGGACCTCATCCGCTGATGCCCCGCCTCGTCACCGCCCGCCCGATGGCGCGGCAGATCGCGGTCTTCGCCGTGGTCGGCGTCGTCAACACCGGCCTGTACTACGGCCTCTACCTGCTGCTCCTCACCCGCCTGCCCTATCTCCTCGCGCACGTCCTCGCGTTCCTGCTCAGCATGGTCGGGTCCTTCTTCCTCAACGCCCGCTTCACCTACCGGACCCGGCCCACCTGGCGGAAGTTCCTGCTGTTCCCGCTGACGAACGCCGCCAACTTCGTGATCACCACGGTCGGTGTGTACGTGATCGTCGACGTGCTGCGGGCCGGCAGCCGGTTCGCCCCCCTGCTGGCCTCCGCGGCGGCGATCCCGGTGACCTTCGTGGTCTCCCGCTGGATCATGCTGCCGAACGCGGGGAGCGCGCCCGCGCCCGAAACGACGAGGGCGCCCGCCGAGGCGGACGCCCTCAGGTGACCGGCACCGGCCCTCACCTCACCGCTTGATCGACCGCCGGATGGCCCGCGCCCGCCGCACCACCCTGCGTGCCGCGGCGTTGCGCGGCAGGAAGGCCAGCCGCTCCGGAACCCCGCCGGGCAGGCCCAGCGACGTCAGCCGCCGCTTCTTGAAGTACCGGCTGGTGCGGGCGTTCAGGTTGCCCCGCAGGTACTCCTCGGCCGCCGGACGCAGCTCGGGGAGGATCTTGGGCTGCATCGCGAACCCGACGGCCCGCACCAGCGCGGCGAGGGCATCGGTGTCCAGGCCCCGCCGCCCCGCGGCGACGGCGTCCCGGTCGGCCGGCTCGGGCAGCAGCGCGTCCACGATGGTGACCGGGACGCGGTTGCTGTTCTCGTACGGCGTCAGCCGGTCCAGCAGGGTCTGTGTGCCGACCCGGGCGACCGGCAGCCCGTAGAGCGCGGACGCGGTCAGCAGGGCCGTGGAGAAGCAGCCGACGACCAGCGCCGGGCGCGTCCGCCCGTACAGCACCTCCGCCAGGACCGGGGTGTCCAGGACGGTCAGCTCCACGCCGAGCTTCTCCGCCTCCTGCTCCAGGGTGCGGGTGAAACGGGCCGGGGCCGTGGGATGCGGCTTGAACACCACCCGGGAGTGACCGAGCCCGACCGCGCCCGTCAGCATCTGGACGTGCAGCTCCTCCTCCTCCTCGGCGGAGAGGATGCCCAGCGCCGACAGGTACTGGCCGAGCAGCAGCGCCGCCCCCTCGCCCCCGGGCAGCCCGGCGTCCGTGTCCGCCAGCTCGGCCAGCACCTTGGTGAACGCCGGGGTCGGCACGATCTGGGCCGGGACGTCGAACTCGGTCAGCAGCAGGGGCGCCAGACCCGGGACCAGGTCGAGGTGGAGCAGCCGTTCCACGCGGGTGCCGACCAGCGGGTCGAGCTTGTTGCGGGTGGGGCCGTAACTCATCAGACCGTCGGCGTACACCGTCAGGGGCGCGTCGCTGAAGATCTGCGCCACGCCGAGCGCGGGGTGCACCTGGATCGACTCCACGGCGAGCGACACGTCGTCCTCGCCCAGGTCCCACAGCAGCCGCAGATGCCGCTCCCACAGGGGCGCGTCCTCCACCCGCGGCTGCCAGCCGCCCGGATGGAAGGGGAAGATCGTCTCGTTCCAGGACAGCACGTCGTCGAAGCGCGGCCGCAGCCGCTCGAACCCGGGCATCTCGTCCAGGGCGGGCGTCGTCTCGGGCGTCGCCGCGTTGTTGGAGACCAGCAGGATCCGCCGGTCGGCCGGGGGGAAGCAGCCCGTGTCCAGGGCCGCGGCGAGCGTGGCCGTGCCGTACAGCGTCGACGCCAGGAAGATCTGCGTGCTCACGCCGCCACCTCCGCACCCGGCACCGCACGGCGGCGCAGCCGGCGCAGCAGCGTGGCGCGCTCGGTGTCCATCGAGCCGAGCACCTCCTCGAGCGCGTCCTGCGGCATCCGCCGCAGGGCGGCGGCGCTCATCGCCTTCAGTTTGCGGGCCACGGCAGGCTCGAACCTTTCGACGGAACCGAGATGGTGGGAGATGATCGCGCAGTACGTGCGCACGGCCTTCGGCAGCAGCCGCGCGGCGTCGGCGTCCCCGGCCGCCCCCGCGACGACCTCGTCGAAGGCGCGGATGAAGTCGAGCTGGCGGACATCGCCGATCTGGGTGAGCGAGGACGCCACCCCGCGCCGGTAGAAGACGCCGAGCAGCCCGGTCACCGCGAACGACTCCGCCTCCCGGTGCAGCTTCCAGATCCAGGGCCGGTCCTCGGCCGTGCGCAGCCCGTCGGTGAAGTGCAGCAGCCCCCGCTCGGCCAGCCGGCGGTGGTAGACGCCGGCCCACGCGTAGGCGTAGTCGACCGAGGTCGACCGGTGGGCGGGGAGGATCGCGTCGCGCGGGCGCATGACGACGCCCCGCCGTCCGTGCGGCACCCGGTGCACGACCCGGGCCCGTGCCGTGCACTGGACGTGGTCGGTGCGCACGAAGTCGCAGCCCAGGCCCTCGACGGCGGCGACGAGCCGCTCGTAGTGGCCGGGGGCCAGCCAGTCGTCGCCGTCCAGGAACGTCAGGTACTCGCCGCGCGCCCGGTCGATGCCGGTGTTGCGGGCGGTGGCCAGGCCGCCGTTCTTCTCGTGTCGGACCAGCACCGCCCCCGGCAGCTCGGACTCGGCCCGCGCGAGGAGGTCCGCGGTCCCGTCGGACGAGCAGTCGTCGACGAGAATGAATTCGAAGTCGTCGCGCGCGTTCGCGCGCAGACTCCGCAGAGTGTCGGGAGCGTATTGCCGCACGTTGTAGAACGGCACGATGACGGAGAGCTTTGGCACGTGAATGACGTTAGGTGCCGGCCCGGCACCGGGCTTTACCTGAACCTTGACACGCGGTGAACGAGGCGTGGCGAAGCGGTGAAGCGCGCACTGTCCGGTTCTCCCGGCGGCTGGATTCCCCATTCGGCGATGTGCTGTTCACCGTTTGTTGGATTCCGGTTGGGCGGTTCCTAGAAATGCCTTTTTAGCGTCTACGACGTGCCAGCAAGTGCAACGAAGGCCCTGCGAGTCGCCGTCCTGGCGGACTCCGACACCCGGTGGAAATGGGGCGCGCTCACCGCGAGCCGCGTCTGCCCCGGCGACACGGAGATCCACCTCGACGGGTACCTCCTGCGCGGCCGCGCCACTCCCACCCCCCGCCAGCTGCGGGAGGTCGGCGTCGGTGCGGACTCGCTCCGCGAGGTGACCGCCCTCGAGTTCCTGCGCGCCATGGACGGGGCGCGGGACGAGAAGCCGTACGACGTCCTGGTCCTCGCCCTGGTCGGCGGCGGCGTCCAGGCCATGCTGCACGGACTCGGCCGCCTCTGGCGGGACCGCGCCGAGCGGCCCGTGGTCGTCACCGGCTACGTCGGCGTCGTCTACGAGAAGCTCGCCGACGGCCTGCTGCTGCGCCACGGCGCCGACCTGGTCCTCGCCAACTCCCGCCAGGACGCGGAGCGCTTCCGCGCCGTGTACGAGGGGGTCGGCGCCGACCCCGCCGCGGTGACCGAGGTCGCCCTGCCCTTCCTGGGCGGAGCCGCCTACGCCGGCGAGCACGACCCCTGCACGGTGGTCTTCGCGGCGCAGCCCTCGGTGCCGGACAGCCGCAGGGACCGTACGTACCTGCTGGACCGCCTGATCCGGCACGCCCGCCTGCACCCCGGGCGCGAGGTACTGCTCAAACTGCGCTCCAGGCCCGGCGAGCACACCACGCACATCGAGGAGCTGCCCTACCAGAAGCTGGTGCAGCGGGCCGACCCGCCGCCCAACTTCCACCTGGTCTACGGGCACATGGGCGACGTCCTCGACCGTACCGACCTGCTGGTCACCGTCAGCTCCACGGCGGCCCTGGAATCCCTGCACCGGCGCATCCCCACGGTCGTCCTGACCGACCTCGGGGTGCGCGAGGCGCTCGGCAACCACCACTTCGTGGGCTCCGGCTGCCTCGCCTCCTGGGACCAGCTCGACGCGGGTCACCGCCCGGTCCCCGACCCCGAGTGGGTCGCCCGGCAGGGCGTGGCGGCGGACGGCGGCTACGACACCGCCTTCGACGAGGCCGGGAAGCGCATCGCCGCCCTCCTCGCCCGGCCCGGCGGCCTGCCCCCGCTCGCCCCGTACTACACGCCGGCCACCGCCCCCGGCTACCTGCCCGGCATCCTCGCCCGCCACCACCTCGCCCCCGACGGCACGCCGCTGCCCGGCGCCCCGGCCGCCGACCGGCCCCCGGGCCCCGTCCGCCAGGTCGTGCGCCGCGCGGCCCGCGGCGCCTACCGGCACGGCGTCCAGCGCGTCGCCCCGGTGATCCGGCGGATGGGCGAGCTGTGACCGGCCCGACCCGGGGCACGGCCCCGACACCTGCGCAAGGAGCAGACCCCATGTCCAACCGCCCAGCGGGCCACGGCGCTTCGGTGCGCCGGGTGCTCGCCGTGATCCCCGCGCGCGGCGGCTCCAAGGGAGTGCCCGCGAAGAACCTCGCCGCCGTCGGCGGCGTCCCCCTGGTGGTCCGCGCGGTGCGCGAATGCCGGGCCGCCCGTCTCGTGACGGACGTCGTCGTCTCCACCGACGACCAGGCCATCGCCGCCGCGGCCCGCGAGGCCGGCGCCGAGGTCGTCCTGCGGCCCGCCGCCATCGCCGGGGACACGGCCACCTCCGAGGCCGCCGTACTGCACGCGATGGACGCCCACGAGGCCCTGCACGGCGCCGCCGTGGACGTGGTCCTGCTCGTGCAGTGCACCAGCCCGTTCCTGGTCCGCGAGGACGTCGACGGGGTGGCCGGCGCGGTCGCCGGGGGCGGTGCGGACACGGCCGTCACCGTCGCCCCCTTCCACGGCTTCGTCTGGCGCGACGGCACCGACGGGGCCGACGGCGGCCGCGGCGTCAACCACGACAAGGCCCACCGCCCCCGCCGCCAGGACCGTCCCCAGGACCTCCTGGAGACCGGCGCCGCCTACGCCATGGCCGCCCCCGGCTTCCGCGAGCACCGGCACCGCTTCTTCGGCCGCACCGAACTGGTCCGCACCGACCCGGCGCGCGTCCTGGAGATCGACGACCCGCACGACCTGGCCCGCGCCCGCGCCCTCGCACCGCACTTCGACGCGGCCCGGCCGGGCGCGCTGCCGACCGCGGCCGACATCGACGCGGTGGTCCTCGACTTCGACGGCACCCAGACCGACGACCGGGTGCTGATCGACTCCGACGGACGCGAGTTCGTCTCCGTGCACCGCGGCGACGGGCTCGGCATCGCCGCCCTGCGCCGCAGCGGCCTGACGATGCTGATCCTGTCCACGGAGGTGAACCCGGTCGTCGCCGCCCGCGCACGCAAGCTCAAGCTGCCCGTGCTGCACGGCATCGACCGCAAGGACCTCGCCCTCAAGCAGTGGTGCGAGGAGCAGGGCATCGCGCCCGACCGCGTGCTCTACGTCGGCAACGACGTCAACGACCTCCCGTGCTTCGCCCTCGTCGGCTGGCCCGTGGCGGTCGCGAGCGCCCACGACGCCGTACGCGGCGCGGCCCGCGCGGTCACCACCGTCCCCGGCGGCGAAGGCGCCGTACGGGAGATCGCGACCTGGCTCCTGGGCCCGTCCCTGGACGCCCTCGACCCCGTCGGCACCTCCCTCGAAACCCCCACGCTCACCCAGTCCAAGTAAGGAACCCCCAGCCATGAGCACCAACTCCCGCATCCGCACCTTCGGTACGCGCGAGGCCGGCCCCGGCCGCCCCGTCTACATCACCGGCGAGATCGGCATCAACCACAACGGCGACCTCGACAACGCCTTCAAGCTGATCGACGTGGCCGCCGAGGCGGGCTGCGACGCGGTCAAGTTCCAAAAGCGCACCCCGGAGATCTGCACCCCGCGCGACCAGTGGGACATCGAGCGGGACACCCCCTGGGGCCGGATGACGTACATCGACTACCGCCACCGCGTGGAGTTCGGCGAGGACGAGTACCGGCAGATCGACGACTACTGCAAGAGCAGGAACATCGCCTGGTTCGCCTCCCCGTGGGACACCGAGGCCGTCGCCTTCCTGGAGAAGTTCGACGTCCCCGCCCACAAGGTCGCCTCCGCCTCCCTGACCGACGACGAGCTGCTGCGCGCCCTGCGCGCCACCGGCCGCACGGTCATCCTGTCCACCGGCATGTCCACCCCGAAGCAGATCCGCCACGCGGTCGAGGTCCTGGGCAGCGACAACATCCTCATGTGCCACGCCACCTCCACCTACCCGGCGCAGGCCGAGGAGCTGAACCTGCGCGTCATCAACACCCTCCAGCAGGAGTACCCGAACGTCCCGATCGGTTACTCCGGCCACGAGACCGGCCTGCAGACCACACTGGCCGCCGTCGCCCTCGGCGCCACCTTCGTCGAGCGCCACATCACCCTCGACCGCGCCATGTGGGGCTCCGACCAGGCCGCCTCCGTCGAGCCGCAGGGCCTGACCCGCCTGGTCCGCGACATCCGCACCATCGAGGCCTCCCTCGGCGACGGCGTCAAGAAGGTCTACGACTCCGAGCTGGGCCCGATGAAGAAGCTGCGCCGCGTCACCGGCGTCGTCGCCGAGGCCGAGATCGCCGCCGCCGCGGGCGAGCCCGTCACCGTCTGACCGCCGGCCACCGAGTCACTCACCACGGGACGGTCCCCACCGATGAGCCCCCGCGCCGGGAACGCCGGCCCCCGCACTCTCGCCTTCGTCGAGAGCCCGGTACAACTGCTGAACGTGCTGGAGTGGGCGCACACCCGCGCACCCGGCGCGGAGCTCACCCTCGTGGTCCTCTCGCCCGTCGACCCGATGACCCGCGGCCAGCTGCGCCGCATGGCGGAACTGGCCCGCAAGGAGGGCCACGACATCCGCTGGGAGGAGGCACGCGGCGGCGCCACGGCCCCCTTCCGCACCATCGGCGGCCTGACGACCCCGCTGCGCCAGGCGGAACGGGTCGTGCTGGGCGACCCCTTCTCCCGCTACGTGCAACTGCTCCTCACCATCACCCGCGCCCACGACCTCGTCGTCGTCGACGACGGCACGGCCACCATGGAGTTCGTCACCCAGCTGGCCCACGGCGAACGGCTGGTGCGCTGGCACCGCAAGGGCAGCCGCCCCGGCCCGCGCGACCTGCTCTTCGCCCCCGTCGCCCGGTCCGCCCGCCACCGCCTCACCCCGACCCCCGACCGGCAGGTCTCGGTCTTCTCCTCCATGCCCATGGCGGACGTCCCCGAAGGCGTCACCGTCACCGCGAACGACTTCGCCTGGACCCGGGACCGCTTCGGCCCGCCCCGCGTCACCAAGGGCGCGGACATGGTCGGCACCTCCCTGGTGGAGACCGGCGTCGTCGACGCGGACCGCTACGTGGCCGCCGTACACGCCCTGGCGAAGACCCACGGCGCGGCCCGCTACTTCGCCCACCGCCGCGAGAGCGCCGAGAAGCTGCACCGGCTGTCCGTGGAGACCGGTTTGCAGATCGTGCGCCCCGACCTCCCGCTGGAGCTGATCGCCCGCCGCGGCCCGATCGGCCGTACCGTCCTCAGCTTTCCCTCCACCGTCGTCCACACCCTGCCACTGGCCCTCGCCGGCACCGAGGTCCGCGTCGCCGTCTGTGACATCGACCCCGCCTGGCTCACCGAAGCGGCCTCACCGAGGGCCCGCGGCTTCCTGAACGGAGTAACAGGTTCCGCGCGGGACGTGCACCGGTTGCCGGCGGTGGCGGGAACCGGATAGCAGGCCGGAGCGGCCGGCCGCCGGAACCGGATAGCAGGCCGGAGCGGCCGGCCGCCGGAACCGGATAGCAGGCCGGAGCGGCCGGCCGCCGGAACCGGGCCGCCCCTACCGCTGTCCGGACAGGCATGGCAACTGCTCTGTTCCTGGTCCTCACCCTCGCCCCGCTCGTGGCGCCCTTCGCCGTCGTGGGCGCCGCCGTGGCCCTCGCCCGGCGGGCCCGGGTCCGTGCTCCGGCCGCCGGACGGTGCCGGCCGAGCGGGACGACCTGCGCCCTGCTGGCGGTCCTCGGCGGCGGGGCGGCGCTCGGTGCGTACGCCTGGGGCCTGTCGCGGGGCTTCTACCTCCTCGACCCCGACCAGATGTGCGCCTCCCGCGGCGCACGGGGCGACCACGTCGTGACCCGTGCGGCCCTCCCCGTCAGCGTGCGCTGCGTCACCGGGGACGGCGCGGGCACCGAGCTGGTGCCCGGCTGGGTGAACCCGGTGGTCGTCGCCGGGCTGGCCCTCTTCGCGCTCGCCGTCGTCGAGGGGGTGCTCGGGGTGGTCCGCCGGCGGACCCGGCGGACTCGGGCGAGTGGAGGAAGCCACGCGTGGTAACCGTCAGGAAGAGGACGGGTGCCGCCGAGCGGCCGGAGCCGCTCCCGGTGATCTCTTCTGATCGGCTCGGTCGGAAAGGCGGCCGAGTTTACCCAAGCGAGTTGATGACTATGCGTAGGGCGGCCGAGTTTTCTTCCCCTAACGGGCTGAATTTTTGTTGATCGTGGGTCCACCGGCCGCCCGGGCGCCCTACGCTGCAAAGGGTGAACGTGTTGATGTCCCCAGAGTCCGAGGCCGGTACTCCCGGTGAAGCCGTGCTGCCCGGCACCTTGCCGGACGCGCTGCGCGCGGAGCTCGTGGCCTTCCGCCGCGATCTCCACATGCACCCCGAGCTGGGCAACCAGGAGTTCCGCACCACCGCCGCCATCAAGGAACGGCTGGAACGGGCCGGCCTCAAGCCGCGCGTGCTGCCCATCGGCACCGGGCTCGTCTGCGACATCGGCACCGGCACCCCGTCGGGACAGTGGTCCGGCGGGCCGCGCATGCTCGCCCTGCGGGCCGACATCGACGCCCTGCCCATCCCCGACACGAAGGACGAGTGCGCGTACCGCTCACAGGTGCCCGACCGCGCCCACGCCTGCGGCCACGACGTGCACACCACCGTCGTCCTCGGCACCGGGCTCGTCCTCGCCGCCCTGCACGAGCAGGGGCTGCTGCCCCGTCCCGTACGGCTGGTCTTCCAGCCCGCCGAGGAGGTGCTGCCCGGTGGCGCCGCCGACGCCATCGAGGGCGGCGCGCTCGACGGGGTGCGCCGCATCCTGGCCGTGCACTGCGACCCCAGGGTGGACGCCGGGAAGATCGGGCTCAGGGTCGGCCCCATCACCTCCGCCTGCGACCGCATGGAAATCGCGCTGAACGGCCCCGGCGGCCACACCGCCCGCCCGCACCTCACCACCGACCTGGTCACCGCCGCCGCCCGCGTCGCCACCGACGTGCCCGCGCTCGTCGCCCGGCGCGTGGACAGCCGCAGCGGGCTCGCCCTGACCTGGGGACGCATCGAGTCCGGCCACGCGCCGAACGTCATCCCGCAGCACGCCGAACTCGCCGGCACCGTGCGCTGCCTCGACCTCGACGCCTGGCGGCAGGCGCCCGACCTGGTGATGGGCGCCATCGACGAGATCGCGGGCCTGTACCGGGCCAAGTCCGAGATCACCTACGTCCGCGGCGTCCCTCCGGTCGTCAACGAGGTCACCAGCACCGAGCTGCTCCAGGCCGCCATGGTCGCCCGGCGCGGCACCGACGCCGTCGAGGGCACCGAGCAGAGCCTCGGCGGCGAGGACTTCTCCTGGTACCTGGAGCACGTGCCCGGCGCCATGGCCCGCCTCGGCGTCCGCCCACCCGGCGAGCGCACCGTCCGCGACCTCCACCAGGGCGACTTCGACGTGGACGAGCACGCCATCACGGTCGGCGTGGAGATGTTCACCGCGGCGGCGCTCATCGACGCGGTGCAGTAGAACGTCCCCGTTCGAACCGGTCGTTAACAGGGCGGTAACCAGCCAGCGGCACGAATGGATAACGGCGCCGCGCAACCCCGTTCCCAGGAGGTTCTACGCGCGTTAATGTGCGCCGAACCGAGCGCCCGCTGCGGGGCTTTGGAGAATGGGGAACTTCAGATGCGTCGGACATCAAGACTGATCCGCGTCGCGGTGGGGGTCGCGTCGCTCGCACTCGCGGCCACGGCCTGCGGCGGCACCAGCGGCGAAAGCGGCGACGGCGGCGGTGACGACAAGGGCCTCGCCATCGCCTACGACGTCGGCGGCAAGGGCGACCAGTCCTTCAACGACGCCGCGTACGCCGGTCTGGAGAAGGCCAAGAAGGAGTTCGGCTACAAGACCGCCGACATCGAGCCCACCGACGGTGAGACGGACGCCGACAAGGAACAGCGGCTGACCTCCCTGGCCAAGCAGGGCTACAACCCCGTGATCGGCGTCGGCTTCGCCTACGGCCCGGCGATGAAGGCCGTCGCCGCCAAGTACCCGGACACCACCTTCGGCATCGTCGACTCCGTGGTCGAGGGCAAGAACGTCGCCTCCCTCGTCTTCGCCGAGAACGAGGCGTCCTACCTCGCCGGTGTCGCCGCCGCCAAGGCCACCAAGACCAAGACCGTCGGCTTCGTGGGCGGTGTGAACGTCCCGCTGATCCACAAGTTCCAGGCCGGCTACGAGCAGGGCGTCAAGGACACCGACCCGAAGATCAAGGTCATCTCGCAGTACCTGACGCAGACCGCGGAGGAGGGCGGCTTCTCCAGCCCCGACAAGGGCAAGGCCGCCGCCGAGGGCCAGATCGAGAAGAAGGCCGACGTCGTCTACGCCGCGGCCGGTCTCTCCGGCCAGGGCGTGATCGAGGCCGCCGCCAAGGCGAAGATCTGGGCGATCGGCGTCGACTCCGACCAGTACAAGCAGGAGGCCCTCGCGGCCTACAAGGACTCCATCCTGACCTCCGCCCTCAAGGACATCGAAGGCGCGGTCTTCGCGCTGGCCAAGTCCGTCGAGGACGGCAAGCCGCTGACCGGCACCCACACCTTCGACCTGAAGTCCGACGGCGTGGGCCTGTCCGACAGCAACCCGAAGTTCGCCGAGGTCCCGGGCGCGAAGGAGGCCGTGGAGAAGGCCAAGGCGGGCATCGTCGACGGCTCCATCAAGGTCGCCACCGAGTAGTCGCGACGGCACGGCACAGAACCCGACGAAGCGGACGGGCGCCTGCGGGCACCCGTCCGCTTCGGCATGCCCGCGGCGCCGAAGCCCGCGCCCCTCTGCGCAGGCCGCTCCGCCGAGGCCCGGGCGTCACACTCCGCCACCCCCCGTTTGCGTCCGGCAAGCCCGGTACCCCCATTCGTGCGGCCTTGCTCACGGCCGGATAACAAGGTGGACAGAAGGGGTTTTCAGGCAGGTCTACGCGCGTTAATCTGCGGCGAAAGCCAGCGCCGCAGCCGAACCGTCCCCGGCGCTTGTACGACAGGAGCACCAGACATGCGCCGGATTTCCCGGATCACGGTCGCAGGCGCAGCGACCGCCTCCCTGGCCCTCGCCCTCGCCGCCTGCGGTGGTACCTCGACCGACTCCGGCTCGGAGTCCAAGGGGGACAAGGGCCTCGCCATCGCGTACGACGTCGGCGGCAAGGGCGACCAGTCCTTCAACGACGCCGCGTACGCCGGCCTGGAGAAGGCCAAGAAGGAGTTCGGCTACGAGACGGCCGACGTCGAGCCCACCGACGGCGAGACCGACGCCGACAAGGAGCAGCGGCTCTCCTCGCTGGCGAAGCAGGGCTACAACCCGGTCGTCGGCATCGGCTACGCGTACGCCAACGCCATGAAGAACGTGGCGGAGAAGTACCCGGACACCACCTTCGGCATCGTGGACGACGCCACCATCGAGGCGGACAACGTCGCGGACCTGGTCTTCAACGAGCAGGAGGCGTCCTACCTCGCCGGTGTCGCCGCCGCCAAGTCCACCAAGACCGACACGGTCGGCTTCGTGGGCGGTGTGAACGTCCCGCTGATCCACAAGTTCCAGGCCGGCTACGAGCAGGGCGTCAAGGACACCGACCCCAAGGTCAAGGTCATCTCGCAGTACCTGACGCAGACCGCGGAGGAGGGCGGCTTCTCCAGCCCCGACAAGGGCAAGACCGCCGCCGAGGGCCAGATCGAGAAGAAGGCCGACGTCGTCTACGCCGCGGCCGGTCTCTCCGGCCAGGGCGTGATCGAGGCCGCCGCCGCCAACAAGGTCTGGGCGATCGGCGTCGACTCCGACCAGTACCAGCAGGAAGCCCTCGCGAAGTACAAGGACTCCATCCTGACCTCGGCCACCAAGGACGTCGCCAAGGCGGTCTACAGCCTTGCGAAGTCGGTCGAGGACGGCAAGCCGGAGACCGGTATCGTTCGGGGCGATCTGAAGTCCGGCGAGGTCGGTCTCTCGGACTCCAACCCGAAGTTCGCGGACAACGCCGAGCTCCAGGCAGCCATCAAGACGGCCAAGGAGAAGATCATCAGCGGCGAGATCAAGGTCAAGAGCAGCTGAACGGCTGAGTAGCACCTGCAACACCTCGAACAGCGTGTAACCGCGCCGGTTGCGCCGCGCGGCGGGGTACGGGAAGAGCGGCCCGGAAGGCGCCCTCCCCGTACCCCGTCGCGTCGATGCGCCGCCGCCGCTTTTAGATGCCGTAGGGGCGCTACGCGCGTAGACGGCCCCCGTCCCCAGGAGAGTGCGCCATCAACGCGTCCAGCAGCCCTCCGGCGAAAGCGGCGGTCAGCGAACCGGTGACCGCCGTCGAACTCGCCGGAATCACCAAGCGTTTCCCCGGAGTCGTGGCCAACCACGACATCCACCTCACCGTCCGCAAGGGCACCGTCCACGCCCTCGTCGGCGAGAACGGCGCCGGCAAGTCGACGCTGATGAAGATCCTCTACGGCATGCAGAAGCCGGACGAGGGCACCATCGCGGTCGACGGCGAGAAGGTCTCCTTCTCCTCGCCCGCCGACGCCATCGTGCGCGGCATCGGCATGGTCCACCAGCACTTCATGCTCGCCGACAACCTCACGGTCCTGGAGAACGTGGTCCTCGGCAGCGAGAAGCTGTACGGCATCGGCGCCAAGGCCCGCCGCAAGATCAAGGAACTCTCCGACCGCTACGGCCTCGGCGTGCGCCCCGACGTCCTGGTCGAGGAGCTGGGCGTCGCCGCCCGCCAGCGCGTGGAGATCCTCAAGGTCCTCTACCGCGGCGCCCGCACGCTGATCCTCGACGAGCCCACGGCCGTCCTGGTGCCGCAGGAGGTGGACGCCCTCTTCGACAACCTGCGCGAGCTGAAGGCCGAGGGCCTCTCGGTCATCTTCATCTCCCACAAGCTGGGCGAGGTCCTCTCGGTCGCCGACGAGATCACCGTCATCCGCCGCGGCACCACCGTCGGTACGGCCGTCCCCGCCGAGACCACGCCCCGCCAGCTCGCCGAGCTGATGGTGGGCAGCGAGCTGCCCACGCCGGAGACGGCGGAGTCCACGGTCACCGACCGCCCGGTCCTCACCGTCGACACGCTGCGCCTGGCAGCCCCGAGCGGCAAGGCCCTCCTCGACGACATCTCCTTCACCATCCACGCCGGTGAAGTGCTGGGCATCGCCGGCGTCGAGGGCAACGGCCAGACCGAGCTGGTCGACGCGCTCATCGGCCTGCGCCACGCCGACTCCGGCACCATCCGCTTCCTCGACCAGGACATCACCGCGCTGCCCACCCGCAAGCGACGCGAACAGGGCGTCGGCTACATCCCCGAGGACCGCCACCGCCACGGCCTGCTCCTGGAGGCCCCCCTCTGGGAGAACCGCATCCTCGGCCACGTCACCGAGAAGCCCAACAACAAGGGCGTCTGGCTGGACCTGAAGAGCGCCCAGCAGGACACCCGCCGCATCGTCGAGACGTACGACGTGCGCACCCCCGGCATCGACGTCACCGCGGCCTCGCTGTCCGGCGGCAACCAGCAGAAGCTGATCGTCGGCCGCGAGATGAGCCACAAGCCGCGCTTCCTCATCGCCGCCCACCCCACCCGCGGCGTGGACGTCGGCGCGCAGGCCGCGATCTGGGACCACATCCGCGAGGCCCGCCGCGAGGGCCTGGCCGTGCTGCTGATCTCCGCCGACCTGGACGAGCTGATCGGCCTGTCCGACACCCTCCGCGTGATCTACGACGGCAAGCTGGTCGCGGACGCCGACCCGGCCACCATCACCCCCGAGGCGCTCGGCTCGGCGATGACCGGCGCCGCCTCCGGACACCTGGAAGACGAAGAGAACCCCGAGACCCCGCACGGCGCGAACGGCTCCCCGAAGTCCGCGGCGCCCCCCGCGTCGCCCGCGTCCCCCGAGTCTCCGGAAGACGAGGCCCGCTGATGAAGAAGTTCGACAAGGAGCGCGTGCTCCTCGCGGTGGCCGGACCGGTCATCGCGCTCGCCGTGGCCTTCGTGCTCAGCGCGATCGTCCTGATCGCCTCGGGCAAGAACCCGGTCGAACCGTTCGCCCTCATGCTGGAGCAGGCCGGATTCTCCGACATCCAGGTCCTGATCATCAACCAGGCCTCGCTGTACTACATCGCGGCCCTCGCGGTGGCCATCGGCTTCCGGATGAACCTGTTCAACATCGGTGTCGACGGCCAGTACCAGCTCGGTGCCTTCATGGCCGCCGTCGTCGGTGCCCACGCGAACCTGCCGGCGTTCCTCCAGGTCCCGCTGCTGCTCCTGACCGCCGTCCTCACCGGCGCCTTCTGGTCCGGCATCGCCGGTGTCCTCAAGGTCACCCGCGGCGTCAGCGAGGTCGTCGCGACGATCATGCTCAACGCGATCGCCACCTCGCTCATCGTCTACATGTGGAAGCCGGACGTCTTCGGCGTCAAGGTCGGCAACAACAGCACCACCGGCGAGATGCACGAGTCCGGCTGGATCCCCGGCATCGACATGGGCGCGGCCGGCGAGATCTACGGCCTGGTCATCCTCGCCGCGCTCCTCGGCATCGGCTACTGGGTCGTCCTCAACCGCACCCGCTTCGGCTTCGACCTGCGCGCCTCCGGTGCCTCCGAGTCCGCCGCGGCGGCCAGCGGCGTCGACCCCAAGCGCATGGTGCTCACCGCGATGCTCATCTCCGGCGGCCTCGCCGGTCTTGCGGGCCTGCCCATCCTGATGGGCGACACCCACACCTACAGCCTCAACTTCCCCACCGGGGTCGGCTTCCTCGGCATCGGCATCGCCCTCCTCGGCCGCAACAGCCCGGTCGGCATCGCCTTCGCCGCCCTGCTGTGGGCCTGGCTCGACAAGGCCTCGCCCGAGCTCGACTACCACGGCTTCGACAAGGAGATCGCGGTCATCATGCAGGGCCTGATCGTCCTCTCGGTCGTCGTCTCCTACGAGGCCGTCCGTGAGTGGGGCCTGCGCCGCCAGCAGCGCCGCGTCGGCGCGGAGCTGGCCGCCGGTCACGTCCTCGGCGCCACCGACAACTCGAAGAAGGAGGTGGCCGGCCGATGACCGCTCCGACCACAGCGACCGACGTCAACCAGCCCTCGCTGGAGCACGCGCCACGGACCGGCCGCCGCATGTCGTGGCCCGTGCTGCTCCTGGTCGTCGCCGGAGCCCTGGCGCTGACCTCGATCGTGCGCCTGATCACCGGCGCCAACGGCATCACCAACGTCAGCCAGATGTCCACCGCGCTCCAGCTCGCCGTACCGATCGGCCTCGCCGGTCTCGGCGGTCTGTGGGCCGAGCGCGCGGGCGTCGTCAACATCGGCCTCGAGGGCATGATGATCCTGGGCACCTGGTTCGGTGCCTGGGCCGGCTTCCAGTGGGGCCCGTGGACCGGCGTGCTCGTCGGCATCATCGGCGGCTGCCTCGGCGGCCTGCTGCACGCCGTCGTGACGATCACCTTCAACGTCAACCACATCGTCTCCGGTGTGGCCATCAACATCCTCGCCCTCGGCGCCACCCGCTACCTCGCGCCGCTCGCCTTCGAGGGCCACCAGGGCGGCTCGGCCAAGCAGTCCCCGCCGGTCGACTCCCTCGGCCACTTCTCGATCCCGGGTCTGTCGGACTGGCTGGAGAGCCTCAACGACCAGCACTGGTTCTTCGTCTCGGACATCGCGGGGCTGCTCGGCGGTCTGGTCACCGACGTCTCCTGGCTCACCCTGATCGCGGTCGCCCTGATCCCCGCCACCTGGTGGATCCTGTGGCGCACCCCGTTCGGCCTGCGCCTGCGCTCCTGCGGCGAGAACCCGATCGCGGCCGAGTCCCTCGGCGTCAACGTCTACAAGTACAAGTACCTCGCCGTGATCATCTCCGGCGGCCTGGCCGGCCTCGGCGGCGTCTTCCTGTCCATCGTGGCCAACCCCTTCTACCTGGAGGGCCAGACCAGCGGCCGCGGCTACATCGGCCTCGCCGCGATGATCTTCGGCAACTGGATGCCGGGCGGCCTCGCCATCGGCGCCGGCCTCTTCGGCTACACCGACAGCCTCAACCTGCGCGGCGGCTCCGCCAACGTGCACGCCCTGCTGCTGCTCGGCGCGCTGCTGCTGGTCGCCGGCGCCATCTGGCTGGCGATCCGCAAGAAGTACGTCAAGGCCGCGATCACCTTCGTCATCGGCGCCCTGGTCTTCGCCTGGTACGCCGGCACCAACGAGGTCCCCAACCAGGTCGTCTCCGCCACGCCGTACGTCGTCACCCTCGTCGTCCTCGCCCTGTCCGCGCAACGGCTGCGGATGCCCAAGGCGGACGGCATGCAGTACCGGAAGGGACAGGGCAAATGACCGACGTCGACTGGGGCGCGCTGCGCACGGCGGCACGGGAGGCGATGGCCCGCGCCTACGCCCCCTACTCCGGGTACGCCGTGGGCGCCGCCGCCCTGGTCGACGACGGCCGCACCGTCACCGGCTGCAACGTGGAGAACGCCAGCTACGGCATCGGCCTGTGCGCCGAGTGCGGACTCGTCTCCCAGCTGCAGCTGACCGGCGGCGGCCGGCTGACGCACTTCGTCTGCGTCGACGGCGTTGGCGACGTCCTCGTCCCCTGCGGCCGCTGCCGGCAGCTCCTGTACGAGTTCGGTGGCCCGGAGCTGCTGCTCGAGACGCCGGAGGGGATCCTTCCGCTGTCCCGGATGCTCCCGCAGGCCTTCGGCCCCGACCACCTCACCAAGTAGCAACTCGCGTTAGGAAAGCCAGACATGGCCATGGACGTCATCTCAGTCATCCGCACCAAGCGGGACCGCGGCGAGCTGACCGGTGAGCAGATCGACTGGGTCATCGACGCCTACACGCGCGGTGAGGTGGCCGACGAGCAGATGTCCTCGCTCGCGATGGCGATCCTGCTCAACGGCATGAACCGCGGCGAGATCGCCCGCTGGACGGCCGCGATGATCGCCTCGGGCGAGCGCATGGACTTCTCGTCCCTGTCCCGTCCGACCGCCGACAAGCACTCCACGGGCGGCGTCGGCGACAAGATCACGCTGCCGCTGGCCCCGCTGGTGGCGGCGTGCGGCGCGGCCGTCCCGCAGCTCTCCGGCCGCGGCCTCGGCCACACCGGCGGCACCCTGGACAAGCTGGAGTCCATCCCCGGCTGGCGCGCCCTCCTCTCCAACGAGGAGATGCTGGACGTCCTGGACACCACCGGCGCGGTGATCTGCGCGGCGGGCGACGGTCTCGCGCCCGCCGACAAGAAGCTGTACGCGCTGCGCGACGTCACGGGCACGGTCGAGGCGATCCCGCTCATCGCCTCCTCCATCATGTCGAAGAAGATCGCCGAGGGCACCGGCTCGCTGGTCCTGGACGTGAAGGTCGGCTCCGGCGCCTTCATGAAGACGATCGAGGACGCCCGCGAGCTGGCCTCCACCATGGTCGGCCTCGGCACCGACCACGGGGTGAAGACCGTCGCGCTGCTCACCGACATGGCCACGCCCCTCGGCCTGACCGCGGGCAACGCCCTGGAGGTCCGCGAGTCGGTCGAGGTCCTGGCCGACGGCGGCCCCTCCGACGTGGTCGAGCTGACGCTGGCCCTGGCCCGCGAGATGCTGGACGCGGCGGGCCTGAAGGACGCCGACCCGGCGAAGGCGCTGGCCGACGGCTCCGCGATGGACGTCTGGCGCCGCATGATCGCGGCCCAGGGCGGCGACCCGGACGCCGCTCTGCCCACCTCGAAGGAACAGCACGTGGTGAAGGCGGGCGCCTCCGGCGTCCTGACCCGTCTCGACGCCTACGACATCGGCGTCGCCGCCTGGCGCCTGGGCGCGGGCCGCGCCCGCAAGGAGGACCCGGTGCAGGCCGCCGCGGGCGTCGAACTCCACGCCAAGCCCGGCGACACGGTCACCGAGGGCCAGCCCCTCCTCACCCTGCACACGGACACCCCGGACCGCTTCGAGTACGCCCTCGCGGCGGTGGAGGGCGCGTACGACGTGGCCCCGGCGGGCACGGACTTCACCGCCTCGCCGGTGGTGCGGGAACGCATCGCCTGACCTGCGCCCGCGGCCGGAGGCCGCTGATGTCACAGCCCATTCGGGTGAACGGGATCGGTAGACCAGTGCCGGTCCCGTTCGGCATGCTGGGATCGGTGACGCACCGATAGGAGAACCGCCAGTGCGGTCAATGTGATCCCCGACGGCCTCGGCACCGATGATTTCCCGGCCCGGGCCGGGTCTACCGCACGTGGACGCCGTGACACCCGCCGTACTCGTGCTGCCGGGGCCCGTCTCCCGTGGGGAGACGCCCCGGTTCTGCGACGAGGTGCGCGCGCTGCTGGAAAGCACCCGGGCCGGGGTGGTCGTCTGCGACGTCGGCGGCCTCGGGCCGCCGGGGCTCGCCGTGGTCGACCTGCTGGCCCGCCTGGAGCTCACCGCCCGGCGGGCCGGGGGCCGGATCCGGCTGCGCGACCCCGATCCGGCCCTGCACGCCCTACTGGACCTCGTCGGCCTCCGCTTCGAGACGGAGCGGCAGGTCGAACAGCGGGAACCACCGCTTGGTGTCGAGGAAGCAGTGGAACCCGGTGATGCGGCCGTCTGAGATCTCCAGCACCTGGACCGCCCACGGCGCGAACCCGCCCGCCTCCGGGTCCGGCTTGTAGTGCGCGAAGGCCGGCAGCCCGTTGGCCTCCACCCGCAGCAGCCGGGAGCCCGCGCACGCGGCGCCGAGCGTCGTCATGAAGCCGGTGATGTCCGCCGGACCGGCCAGCCACAGGTCGAACGGCGGCATCGTCATGACCGCGTCCTCGTGCAACAGTGCCGTCAGCGCCGTCATGTCATAGCCCTCGAAGGCCGCGACATAGCGCTCCAGGAGCTTCTGCTGCTCCTCGTCCAGCGGGTCGCAGACCGCCGCGTCGGCGCCCCGGTCCTCCCGCTCGGCGAGCGTCGCGCGGGCCCGCTGCAGGGCGCTGTTGACGGAGGCGACCGACGTGCCGAGCAGCTCGGCGACCTCGCTCGCCCGCCACGCCAGCACCTCGCGCAGGATCAGCACCGCCCGCTGCTTGGGCGGCAGTTGCTGCAGGGCGGCCATGAAGGCGAGCCGCACGGACTCCTTGGCGACCGCGGCCTCCGCCGGGTCCGCGGTCTGCGGCAGCACGCGGGCGTCCGGCATCGGCTCCAGCCAGGTGTGGTCCGGGCGCGGCGACAGGGCGGCCTGGGCGAGCGGCGTCGACTCCGTCAGGTCCATCGGGCGCGCCCGTTTGTTGCCCGCGCTCAGCATGTCCAGGCAGACGTTGGTCGCGATCCGGTACAGCCAGGAGCGCAGGCTGGAGCGGCCCTCGAACTTGTCGTAGCTCCGCCAGGCGCGCACCAGGGTGTCCTGCACCGCGTCCTCGGCCTCGAAGGAGGAGCCGAGCATCCGGTAGCAGTACCCCGTCAGCTCGGGCCGGTGCTTCTCCAGCGCCGAGTCCAGCTCCGGCGTCACGGTGCCGTTGGTCATCGTCCGTCCACCCACCCCTGTGGCGTCCCTTAGTGCGCGTCTTCGCGCCTCGCACTTCGGAAGCTACCGCAGGGGACTGACAATGGCCTGTGCAGTCAAGAAAAGCGCAGGTCAGCGAGGGAGGCTCAGCACCCTCACCGGAGTGCCCGCGGCCCGGCGCGCCGCCAGCGACCCGGACACCGTGATCACCACGACGCCCAGCACGGCGAGGACGCCGACCCCGACCGTCCCGGCCCAGCCGCCGGAGTGGAAGGCCACCGCGCCGACCGTACTGCCCGCGCTGGAACCCACGTAGTAGGCGGACTGGTAGAGCGCCGAGGCCTGGGCGCGGCCGTGCTGCGCGGTCTTGCCGACCGCCGAGGAGGCCACCGCGTGCCCGGCGAAGAAGCCCGCCGTGATCAGCACCAGGCCGAGGAGGACCAGCGGGAGGGACGGCGCCAGGGACAGCAGCAGGCCCGCCGCCGTCGTACCGGCGCCCAGGTAGAGCGCACCGCGGCGGCCCAGGCGTCCCACCAGCCGGCCCGCCGTCGACGCCGAGACCGTGCCGACCAGGTAGACCAGGAAGATCGAGCCGATCAGGCCCTGCGGGAGGGAGAAGGGCGCCTCGGCCAGCCGGTAGCCGATCACCGTGTAGACGCCGCCGAACACCGTCATGAACAGCGCGCCGATCGCGTACAGGCGGCGCAGCAGCGGGTTGGCGAGGTGGTCGCGGACCGTGCGGACCAGGACCCGCGGGCGCAGCGAGCCCGGCGCGAAGTGCCTCGGCGCCGGCAGCAGCAGCCGGAAGGCCACCGCGCACGCCACCGCCACCAGGCCGACGACCCCGACGGCCACCCGCCAGCCCCACTCCTGGGCGACCCAGCCGGTGATGACCCGGCCGCTCATCCCGCCCACGCTGTTGCCCGCCACGAACAGGCCGATCGCGGTCACCAGCGCCCGCGGCCGCACCTCCTCCGCCAGGTACGCCGTCGCCGAGGCCGGCAGCCCGGCCAGCGCCGCGCCCTGCACCGCCCGCAGCGCGACCAGCGCCGGCAGCGACGGGGCGAAGGGCACCAGCAGCCCGACGGTCACCGCGACCGCCAGCGACGCCGTCATGACCGTACGGCGGCCGAACCGCTCCGACAGCGCGCTCATCGGCAGCACGAACAGCGCGAGGCCACCGGTCGCGGCGGCCACCGTCCAGCTCGCGTCGCTCGCCGTGACGCCCAGGTCGCCGGAGATCAGCGGCAGCAGGGCCTGGGTGGAGTAGAGCAGCGCGAAGGTCGCGACGCCCGCCAGGAACAGCGCGAAACTCATCCGGCGGTAGCCGGGGCCGCCCGGGGCCATGCGCGAGTCGGAGGGTTCGACGGAGTCGGGGACGGCGGGGGCGGCGGATGCGGCGTCCACGACCGTGGACGCCCCGGTATCGGCGGGAGTCATGCCACGAAGGTACGAAGCCCCTTACTCATCCGTCCAATGCATGGAATGGCCATAATCGTTCCCATGGTGCATCAGCAGAGCTCACGGCCCCGCCTGTCACCTTCCGGTGACACAGAAGACATCGTCGCGCTGCTCGCGCCCCGCCTCGCGCACTTCGCCGGCGTGGCCCGCACCGAGCACGTCACCCGGGCCGCCCAGGAGATGAACGTCCCCCAGTCGACCCTCTCCCGCGCCCTCGTCCGCCTGGAGGAGGACCTCGGCGTCGACCTGTTCGTCCGCCGCGGCCGCACCCTCGCCCTCACGGTCGCCGGGCGCACCTTCCTCGGCTCCGTCGAACGCGCCCTCGCCGAGGTGGAGCGCGCCGCCGACGAGGTCCGCGCCGACGCCGACCCGGCCACCGGAAAGGTCGCCTTCGGCTTCCTGCACACCATGGGCGCCGAGACCGTCCCCGGCCTGCTGCACGCCTTCCGCGCCGACCACCCCCGGGTCCGGTTCAGCCTCGTGCAGAACTACGGCGAGGCCATGCTGGAGCGGCTGCGCGCCGGCGAGCTGGACCTGTGCCTCACCTCGCCGGTCCCGGACGCCCCCGACCTGGTCGCCCGCCGCCTCGACGAGCAGAAACTGCGCCTGGTCGTCCCGGCCGACCACGCCCTGGCCGGCCGCAGGCGCATCCTCCTCGCCGAGGCCGCCGACGAGAACTTCGTGACCCTGGAGCCCGGCTACGGCCTGCGCCGCATCACCGACGCCCTGTGCAAGGAGGCCGGTTTCCGGCCCCGGGTGGCCTTCGAGGGCGAGGAGGCGGAGACGCTGCGCGGCCTGGTCGCGGCCGGACTGGGCGTCGCCCTGCTGCCGCCGCCCGCCGTGCCCCGCCCCGGCGTGGTCGAACTGACGGTCACCGCGCCGCGCGCCGCCCGCGAGATCGGCGTGGCCTGGCTGGCGGGACGCACGGACACGCCGCCCGTGGCGGCGTTCAAGAGGTTCCTGCTGTCCCGGCGGGGCAGCCTGCTGCCGTCCTGAGCCTCCCGCGCCGGGGCGGACGCGTGCTACCGCCGCAGCGACTTCCCGAACCCCGCCGCCAGCGGCATCCGCAGCCCCAGCGGCGGAGGAGCGGCCAGGGCGTCCTCCACCGGACGCGAGAAGGGCTGCCCGAACAGCACGCCCATCACGAAGTCCTCCGCCAGCGCCGCGACTTCGTCCCGGTACTGGCGCAGCCCGTGGCCGTCGGAGTGCACCTCGAACCGGCACACGGCACGGTTCGCCTTCTTCGCTCGGGAGGCGAGCCGGAACGACAGCTCCGGGTCGCTGTGCCCGTCGTTCGTGCCGTGCACGATCAGCACCTGCCGCCCGGCGAGCTGCTTCACCGGTTCGGGGGGCGCGGCGACATCGTCCTCCGGCAGCCAAGGGGCGATCGCCAGCACCGAGTTGACGGCTTCGTGCCCGGCCGCCCGCAGCGCCGCGCGGCCGCCCATCCCGGTGCCGAGCAGACACAGGGGCACGTCGCCGTAGCGCCGCACCGCCTCGTCGGCGGCCCATTCGGCGTCCCGGGCGAGGTGCGCCTCGGCGCCGTTCCAGCCGCGGTAGCGGTAGTGCACGACGTGCGTGGCCAGCCCCTCCTCCCGGCCCGCGCGTGCCAGCCTGCGCCCCAGCGCGCGTACGGACGCGGCCGCGAGCAGCGCGGAGGGCCTGCGGTCGGAGACCTCGTCGCCCCCGGGGAGCAGCAGCACCACCCCGCCCACCGCCGTCCCCTCCGGACCGAGCGTCCGCCCCAGCCGGGCCCGACGGACCGGCGTCGCTTGCTGTGCCATGACAGAAGATTCTCAGAAGACCAGGTGTACGGAACCCGTCCGCGCAGTCACCGTTACATATCGGGGAGTCCACGCACCGGCCATGACGTCGCCCGTTCCGGCCATGTGGCCGGTCCCCGCGCGTTCGTGCGGGTCCGTGCGTTCGCCCGGTGTTCTACGCGCGTAGGAGTTAGAGTGCGGAAATGACGAGCCAGAGCACCGAGAAGAGCGCCGCGGCGAGCACCGCGACGTTCTCGAAGACACCGTCGCCGGACCACATCCGCCGGGCGCCCAAGGTTCTGCTGCACGACCATCTCGACGGCGGGCTGCGCCCCGGCACGGTCGTCGAACTCGCCCGCGAGACGGGCTACCCGGACCTCCCGGAGACCGACGCCGACCGGCTCGGCTCCTGGTTCCGGCAGGCCGCCGACTCCGGGTCCCTGGAGCGGTACCTGGAGACCTTCTCCCACACCGTCGGCGTCATGCAGACCCGCGACGCCCTGGTCCGGGTCGCCGCCGAGTGCGCCGAGGACCTCGCCGAGGACGGCGTCGTCTACGCCGAGGTGCGGTACGCGCCCGAGCAGCACCTGCAGCAGGGGCTGACCCTCGAAGAGGTCGTCGAGGCCGTCAACGAGGGCTTCCGGCAAGGAGAGCGGCGCGCCCGGGAGAACGGCCACCGCATCCGGGTCGGCGCCCTGCTCACCGCCATGCGGCACGCCGCCCGCTCCCTGGAGATCGCCGAACTCGCCAACCGCTACCGCGATCTCGGCGTCGTCGGCTTCGACATCGCGGGCGCCGAGGCCGGCTACCCGCCCACCCGGCACCTGGACGCCTTCGAGTACCTGAAGCGGGAGAACAACCACTTCACCATCCACGCCGGCGAGGCCTTCGGGCTGCCGTCCATCTGGCAGGCCCTGCAGTGGTGCGGCGCCGACCGGCTCGGGCACGGGGTGCGCATCATCGACGACATCCAGGTCCACGAGGACGGCTCGGTCAAGCTCGGGCGGCTCGCCTCCTACGTCCGGGACAAGCGGATCCCGCTGGAGCTGTGCCCCAGCTCCAACCTCCAGACCGGCGCCGCCGACTCCTACGCCGAGCACCCCATCGGGCTGCTGCGCCGGCTGCACTTCCGGGCCACCGTCAACACCGACAACCGGCTGATGTCCCACACCGGCATGAGCCGCGAATTCGAGCACCTTGTCGAGGCGTTCGGTTACACGCTCGACGACATGCAGTGGTTCTCCGTCAATGCGATGAAATCAGCGTTCATTCCTTTCGATGAACGACTGGCCATGATCAATGACGTCATCAAGCCCGGATACGCGGAGCTGAAGTCCGAATGGCTGTTCCAGTAGACGGCTTCCACCAGCGGATATGCGGAGAGCGAGGGGTGACCGGGAGGCGACGGTAATACGGGAACGGGGACAGGCTTTCACAATCCGTCCGCATTTCGATGTTTGCCGCCGAGGGGTGAGCGTGTTTACGGTCGAGCACCGCTCACATCCCCGTCACCCCATTACGAGGACGCATTTCCATGAAGCAGTCTGCTGCCAAGACCCTCGGTGTCGCCGCCCTCGGTGCCGCCTTCGCCGCCGCCGGAGCCGGCGCGGCCACCGCGGCCCCCGAGCTCCCGGACACCGCGCAGACGGTGGACTCCGTCGCCCGTACCCTCCCCGCGGAGACCGTCTCCCAGGTGGCGCCCGGCGCGGGCAACGCGCTGGAGCAGGGACGCCGGATCGCCGGCACCGGTCTGACCGTCGCGCAGCCGGTCGTCGAGCAGGTCGTCGCCGAGCAGCTTGCCGAGGGTCCGACCGAGCCGGTCGCCAAGCTGCTCGGCGGAGTGCCGCTGAAGGGCCTGCCCACCCAGGGCCTGCCGGTCAACGGCCTCCCGATCGGCGGCTGACCGCGCCTCTCCCCACGCGCCGAAGGGGCGCGCCCGGTGTCGCCGGGTGCGCCCCATCGGCGTACCAGAGGGGAGGTACGTCTTTCACCAGGCCGTACGGGCGGCCTTCTCCTCGGACGGAAACAGGATCCACAGGGCCAGGTAGAGCAGGAACTGCGGACCGGGCAGCAGGCAGGAGACCAGGAAGATCACCCGCATCGTGCCGGCCGAGGTGCCGAAGCGCCGGGCCAGCGCGGCGCACACTCCGCCGATCATGCGGCCGTGGGTGGGGCGGGCGAGGCGGGACATCGCGGCTCCTTCGTGAGCGTCTGGGCGGGGCTGCCCTCCGGCTTCCCCTTCATCTGCCCTCCACGCTACGGAGACGAACGGAACAAAGCGTCGCTCTACGGGGCGATACCGACCCTGGGAATCGTCGGGGTCCGACCCTGAGCGGGCTCCTCCTGGGGTACGTCCTCCTGCCGGTACCGGCGACGGAGCCGGGCCCGGCCCGCGGGGACGACGACGAGGTGCGCGAGGGCCACGCCCACCGTGTTCAGCAGCACCGAGTCGATGTCGACCACCTGGCCGGGCACCCCGGTCTGCAGCAGCTCGATGCCCACCGACAGCAGGGCGGCCGCGGCCGTGGTGCGCAGCAGGGACGCCAGCGGCGAGACGGCCCACCGCCCGCCGGCCATCGGCAGCAGGAACCCCAGCGGGGCCAGCAGCGCCAGTCCCCCGGCCAGCGAGTGGGCGGCCTGGACCCCGCCCAGCGCCAGGTCGGCGCGGATGCCGGCGAAGGGCTCCAGATTGGGAGGCAGCACCCAGGGGACGTCCAGCGGCCGCAGCGCGTACCAGGCGACGAACGCGAGATGCGCGACGAGGAGAACGCCTCCCGTCACACGGATGCGGAGCGCGACGCTGCCGCCGAGGAACCCATGACGCTGCACGTCCCCCTAGACGCGGCCCACGCCGCGCACGGTTCCGGCCCCTGCTCCGCAAGGGTGAGGCTTGCGCCACACGCCCCTCGTACGGCCTACACGGTGCCGGTCCCGCGCCGGCCTTCACCCGGCCGCGTACGGCCTGGCGGCGCCTCGTACGGCCGCGTACCGGCCCGTGCGGACGTCGTCCGGCCGTCAGTCGGTCGTCACCTCGTCGGCCGGTGGTTCGTTGCTGCCGGGGCGGGCCCGGACCTCGTCCGTGCAGCTGTAGCGGCGGGCGGACCGGTCGGCGGGCCCGGCCAGGACCACGGAGCCGTCGCCCTCGCCCGCGACGGAGTCGGAGAAGGTGCACACGACCTGCGCGAGGGCGTACGAGGTGAGGTCGTCGGGATCGGTGCTCAGCCGCAGCGTGTCCTCCGGGTCGCCGGAGCGCGGTCCCGTCACGGTGATCCCGCGGCGTACGTCCGACGTGTACCCGGCCTCCTTCTCCGCGGCCGAGGGCTGCTCCGCCAGCTCGTTCAGCAGCCCCTGGGCCACCAGCACGCGCCGCCCGGAGTCCGATGCGCCGTCCGGCACCCGCACCGTGCGGTCCACGGCCACCAGCGAGGAGCCGCACAGCAGGAACACCCGCGCCGGCATCCCGGGAGTGGCCCGCGTCGACACGTCCGACTCGGCGAGCGAGCAGCGCACCCGGGAGGGCGCGGGACCGTAGTCCGTGGGCACCTCGGTGGCGCGGATGCCGCACCCGGTCAGCAGCACGGCCAGTACTCCGAGCCCGGTCAGGGCCGGCAGCCGGCGTACGGTCATCAGACCTGTCCCTTCGCGTCCTTGCCCTGGTCCTCGGTGCCCTCGCGGTCCTCCCCGGCGGGCGGGGACGGGTCCTGCGGCAGCCGCAGCGTGAAGACCGCGCCGCCCTCCGGGGCGTTCTCGGCGGATATCTCACCGCCGTGGATGTGCGCGTTCTCCATGGCGATGGACAGGCCGAGCCCGCTGCCCTCGGAGCGCGGCCGGGAGGCGCTCGCCTTGTAGAAGCGGTCGAAGACGTGCGGCAGGACGTCCTCGGGGATGCCGGGACCGTTGTCCCGCACCCGGATGACGATCTCGTGGTCCGCCCGCGCCACCGACACCCTGACCGGCGACCCGCCGTGCTTGAGCGCGTTGCCGATCAGGTTGGCGAGGATGACGTCCAGGCGGCGCGGGTCCAGGCGGGCGTGGATGCCGCGCTCGGCGTCCAGGTCGACGGCGTCCAGCCAGGCCCGGGCGTCGATGCAGGCGGTGATCTGGTCGGCGACGTCCACGTCGTCCAGGACCAGCCGGGCGGTGCCCGCGTCGAAGCGGGTGACCTCCATCAGGTTCTCCACCAGGTCGTTCAGCCGCCGCGTCTCGCTCACCACCAGCCGCACGGCGGGCTCGACCATCGGGTCGAAGCTGCCGCCCTCGCCGTCGCCCTCGTCCGCGTACTCCAGCTCCTCCTCCAGCACCTCGGTCACCGCGGTGAGCGCCGTCAGCGGCGTACGCAGCTCGTGACTCATGTCGGCGACGAAGCGCCGCGAGGCCTGCTCCCGGCCGGCCATGTCCGCGACCCGCTTCTCCAGGTTCTCGGCGGCGTTGTTGAACGTGCGGGACAGATCCGCCAGTTCGTCGGTGCCGGACACGCGCAGCCGGGTGTCCAGCTTCCCCTCGCCCAGGCGCCGCGCCGCGACCCCGAGCCGGTGCACCGGCTTCAGCACGGTCGTCGCCAGGGCCTGCGCGAGCAGCGCGGAGCCGAGCAGGGCGAGCCCGGTGGCGATCCCCAGCGACCAGGCGAGCGAGTTCAGGTCCTTGGCCTCCGGTTCCAGCGACTTGAGCATGTAGCCGGTCGGTCCGCCGCCGATCACCTTCGTCCCGGCCACCAGGTACGGGGTGCCGTCGTCGGTGATCCGCTGCCAGTACAGGTGGTACGGGTGCTTGTTGGCGGAGGTGAGCTTCTGCTCCTTGTTCACCGCGGC
The DNA here is from genome assembly GCF_040686295.1 of Streptomyces sp. NPDC085944. Lineage (NCBI taxonomy): Bacteria > Bacillati > Actinomycetota > Actinomycetes > Kitasatosporales > Streptomycetaceae > Streptomyces > Streptomyces sp. NPDC085944. The sequence continues at coordinate 507,067 of NZ_JBFBJX010000001.1, forward strand.
GCGCAACGACTCCGGCACGTCGGCCAGCGCGAAGCCGCCCAGGCCGCCCGAACTGCCGTACACGGCCTCGCCGTCGGCGCCCTCGGCGACCAGCAGCACCGTGAACCGCTGGCTGCTGTTGGCCATCTGCCCCGCGGTGTGCTGCAACTCGTCCTGTGTGGGGTGCTCGGGCAGCGCGCCCGCCCGGCTCTGCATCTCCTGCTCGAAGTCGCGCAGTACGGCGTCCTGGGTGCGGGTGAGCACCGCCTCGCGGTTGAGCCAGTAGGCGATGCCGGACGCGGACACGGCGGCGGTGAGCGCGACCAGACCGAAGACGAGGACGAGCCTCAGCCGCAGGCTGGTGAAGCGCAGCCCGGACCAGACTCCCTTGCGAGCCGCGGCCAGGCCGCGGTCACCCCCTGGTTGTTCCTTGGTCACTGAGGCGGATCCAGCCGGTAGCCGACACCCCGTACGGTACGGATCAGGGTCGGGGACGACGGCACGTCCTCGACCTTGGCGCGCAGCCGCTGGACGCACGCGTCCACCAGCCGGGAGTCGCCGAGGTAGTCGTGCTCCCACACCAGCCGCAGCAACTGCTGCCGGGACAGCGCCTGTCCGGGCCGCCGGCTCAGTTCGAGCAGCAGCCGCAGCTCGGTCGGCGTCAGCTGCAGGTCCTCGCCGTTCTTCGTCACGGTCATCGCCGAACGGTCGATGACCAGGCTGCCGAAGCTCGCCGAGTCGGTGGACTCCCGTTCCCCGCGCCGCAGCACGGCCCGGATCCGGGCGTCGAGGACCCGGCCCTGGACGGGTTTGACCACGTAGTCGTCGGCGCCCGACTCGAGACCGACGACCACGTCGATGTCGTCGTTGCGCGCGGTCAGCAGGATGATCGGCAACTGGTCGGTGCGCCGGATGCGACGGCACACCTCGAAGCCGTCGATGCCGGGCAGCATCACGTCCAGCACGATCAGGTCCGGCCGCTGCTCGCGCAGCAGCTTCAGACCGTCCTCACCACTGGCAGCGGTGGCCACCCGGTGGCCCTGGCGCGTCAGGGAGAGCTCCAGGGCCGTGCGGATGGCGTCGTCGTCCTCGATCAGCAACAGGGAAGGCACGCACTCATTCTGGCCCATGAGGGGGCCGGTGTTCGACCTGCGGGTGCGGTTGGGGTCCCACGACACGGCCGGACCCTGTGAAGGAAGGGTGGTGCAGCGGTGACGGACCCCTGTGACAGCTCTGTGACAGTCGGCGGACACGGCCATGAAGTCACCGGGGCAGGCTTTTCGTCACAGGCAACCGGCAGTCCACGACGGGGGGCGCGAGATGAACACGCTGAAGGGCACCAACACCAGCGCAGTGCTCACGCGTCTGCACGACGTGCACGCACACCGGGGTTCCGAGAAGTCCGGTGCCGATGGGGGTCCCTCCCGCGCGAGCGGATTCGAGCGTGGGGGAGGGCGGGGGTGCGCTCGCGGCACCGGGCGTCAGCACACCGCGTACATGACGGTGGTTGACGCGAACACGGGGGAAACGGGGAACACGGGGGACCGGGGGGAGCGACGTTCCCTGTCGGAGGCGGAGTTCACCGCCTACGTCCAGGAGCGCCGCTCCTCCCTGTACGCGACCGCCTACCACCTCACCGGCGACCGCTTCGAAGCCGAGGACCTGCTGCAGAGCGCGCTGTTCTCGACCTACCGGGCGTGGGACCGGATCAGCGACAAGGCGGCCGTCGGCGGATACCTCCGCCGCACCATGACCAACCTGCACATCAGCGCCTGGCGGCGGCGCAAGCTCAACGAGTACCCGACCGAGGAACTGCCGGAGACGCCGGGCGACATGGACGCGATGCGCGGCACCGAACTGCGCACGGTCCTGTGGCAGGCGCTGGCCCGGCTCCCCGAACTCCAGCGCACCATGCTGGTCCTGCGCTACTACGAGGGCCGTACGGACCCGGAGATCGCGGACATCCTCGACATCAGCGTCGGCACGGTGAAGTCCAGCATCTGGCGGTCGCTGCGCCGGCTGCGCGAGGACGAGGTCCTCAGCTTCGGCCGTGACCGTGAGGACGCCTTCGGCGAACTGGTCGCCTGAGGGCGGGGGCGGGGGCCCGTGAAAAAAGTTCGAGCCGGGGTGTATCAGGGGGCGGGACCCGGACTCTTACTCACGGGGAAGCACCACGGGGGAACAACGGGGGACACGGGGGAACGACGGGGGACGGGGATCACGGGGGATCCACGGGGGAGTGGAAAGGGAGCGGGACTGGAGGGCCGGGGGGTCCGTCCAGTCCCGCTTCCGCATGTCCGGGCAGGTGCGAGCAGGGGCAGGTGCGCGTACGGCAGGCGTCACACGGCCGTACGGCTCGTGGCGCACCGGCCCGCCGCCGCGGCGGCCAGGCGGCCCATCGCCTCGCCCCGGTCGCACACGTGGGCGCCGAGGGCGGACTGCCGGGCGATGACCGAGCGTTCCTGCCGCATCAGCCGCCAGCCCCTGCGCAGCAGGAACGGCACCGACTTGCGGCTCTCGCGCAGGTCCCGCAGGAACCGGCGGCGGAAGGTCGTCAGCGGGCCCCGGCTCAAGCACAGCGCGTCGGCCAGCACGCCCAGTTCCCGGCAGCGGTCCACCAGCTCCGCGGCGAAGATGCCCTCCGCGAGGAACAGCGGCGTCCGCCCGACGTCGACGGACTCCTCGCCGGTGCGGGCGCTCAGCGAGATGTCGTAGACGGGCACGTCGGTACGCCCCGTGCGGCACAGCTCCCCGATGGCGGCGAGGGCCGCGTCCGCGTCCCACGACGCCGGGTGGTCCCAGTCGATGTCGGAGCTCTGGGGCACCGTCGGCAGTGTCGGATCGGTGCCCTCCTTGTAGAAGTCGTCGAGACGCAGCACCGGGAGGCCGGAGTGCGCGGCGAGGAGGGACTTGCCGGAGCCGGAGGGGCCGCAGAGCAGCACGACTCGCGTCGGTATGGGCGGATGGGAGCTCACGGGACACCAGTCTGAGGCATCGAACGGCTGTCGTAGACCTCGCGGGTGGACTTTGCAGCGGGCGTCACATCTCGATGGCGCTGTGCGGTGACCTGATCACGGTGCGCGCTGTTAACAGGGCAGTCCGAAGCAATCCACAGCAAGAGGTGGCAGCAGCGATGGCCCGACACGCGTCCCCCCGCACTCCGCACGCACAGCGCGCCCTGATCGTCCTCGCGACCGTGGGGACCGCCCTGGCAGCCGGAGCGGCGACGGCTTCCGCGGCCGACGGCGGCGGCGACACGATCGCCGGCCTGGCCCACACCCGCCCCACCTCGCTGGGCAACATCGACCCGCAGGCGGGCCTGGCGGCCGTCACCGGCACGGTCGGCTACGTCACCGGCCCCGTCGCCGGCCTCAAGCCCAACCCATTGGCCGGCACCGGCGTGGACCCGCTGGACAACGGCGTGGGCACCAAGGTCGCCGACTTCCAGCCCTTGTCCTCGACGGCCCTGACGGGACCGGTCGCCCAGGCGCAGTCACTGGGCGCCGTGCCGGTGGTGGGACAGGTGACGAAGCTGCTGCGCTGACGGAGCGCGTACGCGTCGGGCCGCGACCTCGGTGAGGGAGATCGCGGCCCGATGGCGGTGCGGAAGGATCAGGGGGTTCGGCCGAGATGGGTGACGACGACACGGATCACGTCGTCCTCGATGATGTACAGGACCCGGTAGTCGCCGACGTGGAGACGCCGCAAGTCGGGTGATCCGTAAGGGGCCGAACTCTGCGGACGTGGTTGAGTGCTCAGTGCGTCGACTGCCTCGTAGACGGCTGACAGGCCGCTGGGGTCCTCCTTGAGGAAGCGCACTGCCGCGTTGGTCGCGCGAGGCTCCCAGATGATCTCGTATGCCACTTACCGCAGCCCCAGCATCCGGCCGACTTCTTCGTGCGGGATGCCCGGTTCCAGCGTCCCCTCCGCCTTGCGCCGCTGATAGTCAGCCACCACCAGGGCGTCTTCGAGATCCTCTATCACCTGGGGTGACACGAGAAGGGCGGCGACGTGCCCGTGATCGGTGAGGGCGATGGTCTCGCGGCCGTGTGCGGCACGGCGCACGAGATCGCCGAGCTGGGAACGGGCGGCGCTGATGGCGATCTCAGTCATGTGCACATGGTTGCTCAACTGTCCTCTTGTGGTCAATTCAGCAAGGAAGTGCAACGAAGAGCGGCGCTCTCCCCGGACGGAGGGAGGGCGCCGCTCGGTCGCGGTGCGACGTGGAGGATCAGTACGACGAACCCGACGCGCCCAGCGCGCCCGTCGGGTGCCAGACCGTCTTCGTCTCCAGGAACGCCGTCATGCGGTCCGTGCCCGGGGTCGCCGACCAGTCGACGTCGTCCACAGGCTGTGGACGCAGGACGCGCTTCAGATTGTCCGCCGCCGCGATCTCCAGCTCCTTCGCCAGCGTCTCGTCGGCGCCCGTGAGGTCGATCGCGTTGACGTCCTGGTGGGCGGCGAGCGGCGTCGCGATCTCCGCCGTACGGCCGGAGAGGACGTTGACCACGCCGCCGGGCACGTCGGAGGTGGCCAGGACCTCGCCGAGGGAGAGCGCGGGGAGGGGGGACTTCTCCGACGCCACCACGACCGCCGTGTTGCCGGTCGCGACGACCGGTGCGAGGACGGACACCAGGCCCAGGAACGACGACTCCTGCGGGGCCAGGACGGCGACCACGCCGGTCGGCTCCGGGGAGGAGAGATTGAAGAACGGGCCCGCGACCGGGTTGCCGCCGCCGACCACCTGGGCGATCTTGTCGGTCCAGCCCGCGTACCAGACCCAGCGGTCGATCGCGGCGTCCACCTGGGCCGCCGCCTTCGACTTCGACAGGCCCTCCGCGTCGGCGACCTCCGCGACGTACTGGTCGCGGCGCCCCTCCAGCATCTCGGCGACGCGGTAGAGGATCTGGCCGCGGTTGTACGCCGTCGCGCCGGACCAGCCGCCGAACGCCTTGCGCGCGGCGACCACCGCGTCACGGGCGTCCTTGCGGGAGGAGAGGGGGGCGTTCGCCAGCCACTTGCCCTTTGCGTCGGTCACCTCGTACACCCGGCCGCTCTCGGAACGCGGGAACTTCCCGCCGACGTACAGCTTGTAGGTCTTGAGGACACTGAGTCGTGCATCAGACATCGAGGTATGCCTCCAGGCCGTGGCGGCCGCCCTCGCGGCCGAAGCCCGACTCCTTGTATCCGCCGAACGGCGAGGTCGGGTCGAACTTGTTGAACGTGTTGGACCAGATCACACCCGCGCGGAGCTTGTTCGCGACCGCCAGGATGCGCGAGCCCTTCTCCGTCCAGATGCCCGCCGACAGGCCGTACGGGGTGTTGTTGGCCTTGGCCACGGCCTCGTCCGGGGTGCGGAAGGTGAGGACCGACAGCACCGGGCCGAAGATCTCGTCGCGGGCGACGGTGTGCGCCTGGGTGACGTTCGTGAAGAGCGTCGGGGCGAACCAGTAGCCGGAGGAGGGGAGTTCGCAGGCCGGGGACCAGCGCTCCGCGCCCTCCGCCTCACCCTGCTCCGCGAGCGCGGTGATACGGGCCAGCTGCTCGGCGGAGTTGATCGCGCCGATGTCGGTGTTCTTGTCGAGCGGGTCGCCCAGACGGAGGGTGGTGAGCCTGCGCTTGAGGGAGTCGAGCAGCTCGTCGTGGATCGACTCCTGGACCAGGAGGCGGCTGCCCGCGCAGCAGACCTGGCCCTGGTTGAAGAAGATGCCGTTGACGATGCCCTCGACGGCCTGGTCGATCGGGGCGTCGTCGAAGACGATGTTGGCGCCCTTGCCGCCCAGTTCCAGCGTGAGCTTCTTGCGGGTGCCCGCGACCGTGCGCGCGATCTGCTTGCCGACCGCCGTGGAGCCGGTGAAGGCGACCTTGTTCACGTCCGGGTGCGCGGTCAGGGCCGCGCCGGCGCGGCCGTCGCCGGTGATGATGTTGACGACGCCCTTGGGGAGACCGGCCTGGCGGCAGATGTCCGCGAAGAACAGGGCCGAGAGGGGGGTCGTCTCGGCGGGCTTCAGGACCACCGTGTTGCCGGTCGCGAGCGCCGGGGCGATCTTCCACGCCAGCATCAGCAGGGGGAAGTTCCAGGGGATGACCTGGCCCGCGACACCCAGGGGGCGGGGGTCGGCGCCGTAGCCGGCGTGGTCGAGCTTGTCGGCCCAGCCCGCGTAGTAGAAGAAGTGCGCCGCGACCAGGGGCAGGTCGGCGTCGCGGGTCTCCTTGATCGGCTTGCCGTTGTCCAGGGTCTCCAGGACGGCGAGTTCGCGGCTGCGTTCCTGGATGATGCGGGCGATGCGGAAGAGGTACTTCGCGCGCTCCGCGCCGGGCAGCGCCGACCACTTCTCGAAGGCCTTGCGGGCGGCCTTCACGGCGCGGTCGACGTCCGCCTCGCCGGCCTCGGCGACCTCGGAGAGGACCTCCTCGGTGGCGGGGGAGACCGTCTTGAAGACCTTGCCGTCGGCCGCCTCGGTGAACTCGCCGTCGATGAACAGGCCGTAGGAGGGGGCGATGTCGACGACCGCGCGGGACTCGGGTGCCGGTGCGTACTCGAAGGCGGGTGCGGATGAGGGAGTGGGTGCGGGTGCCATGTCGATCAGTCCACCGTCACGTAGTCGGGGCCGGAGTAACGGCCTGTGGCCAGCTTCTGGCGCTGCATCAGCAGGTCGTTGAGGAGCGAGGAGGCGCCGAAGCGGAACCAGTGGTTGTCCAGCCAGTCCTCGCCCGCCGTCTCGTTGACCAGGACCAGGAACTTGATCGCGTCCTTCGCGGTCCGGATGCCGCCGGCCGGCTTCACACCGACCTGGACACCGGTCTGCGCGCGGAAGTCGCGGACCGCCTCCAGCATCAGGAGCGTGTTGGCGGGCGTCGCGTTGACGGCGACCTTGCCGGTGGACGTCTTGATGAAGTCCGCCCCGGCCAGCATGCCGAGCCAGCTCGCGCGCCGGATGTTGTCGTACGTCGACAGCTCGCCGGTCTCGAAGATGACCTTCAGGCGGGCGGATGTGCCGCACGCCTCGCGCACGGCGGTGATCTCGTCGTACACCTTCATGTAGTGCCCGGCGAGGAAGGCACCGCGGTCGATGACCATGTCGACCTCGTCCGCGCCCGCCGTCACGGCCTCGCCCACGTCGGCCAGCTTGACGGCCAGCGAGGCGCGGCCGGCCGGGAAGGCCGTGGCCACCGAGGCGACCTTCACGCCGGAGCCGGCGACGGCCTCCTTCGCGGTGGGCACCATGTCGGGGTACACGCAGACTGCTGCGGTGGCGGGGGCCGTGCGGTCGGTCGGGTCGGGACGGACCGCCTTCGCGCCGAGCGCCCGGACCTTGCCCGGGGTGTCCGCGCCTTCCAGCGTCGTCAGGTCGACCATCGAGATGGCCAGGTCGAGGGCGTACGCCTTCGCGGTGGTCTTGATGGAACGGGTGCCGAGGGAGGCGGCGCGCGCCTCCAGGCCGACCGTGTCGACGCCGGGCAGACCGTGGAGGAAGCGGCGCAGCGTGCTGTCGGACGCGGTGACGTCGGCGAGTCCGTGTGCGGGGCCGTTCACGGGGCCCTGTGCGGCGGGTGCAGTGGTGGGCATGGTCACCAGGTGAGCATATCTACGCGCGTAGCGGTCTGTACAGCCCCGAAGGCGGGTTCGGTGGAACAGCACCGCATGTGAGCGTCCGCCGGGCTGTCGTGCACAATCGGCTGCATGACGACACCGGAGCCGCAGTCACCCTCGCCGCAGCCGTCGGCACCCGTGTCCAAGGACCGGGTCTACCGCTCGCCCGCAGGCATCGCCGGAGGCGTGCTGGTGCTCGCCCTCGCGCTGTGGCTCGGCATCGACGCCCTGGTCGCGGGGGAGGGGAACACCCGCTGGAAGGCGCTCGCGGTGCTGGTCTTCCTCGTGCCGCTCGTCGCCGCCTACACCGTGCGGCCCGCCGTCTTCGCCAACGACGACCGGCTGCGGGTGCGCAACCCGTTCCGCGTGATCGTGCTCCCGTGGGGGGAGGTCGGGTCCTTCCGGTCCGCCTACTCCAACGAGGTCTTCGCCGAGGGCGGTGGCAAGTACCAGCTGTGGTCCATTCCCGTCTCGCTGCGCGGGCGCAAGAAGGCCGCGCGGCGGGAGGACCGGCGGGCGGCCGGTGGCGCCGGTGGCGGTCGCGGGCGCGGCATGCTCGGCGGCATGGGGCAGCTGCAGCTCGGTGCGCGGACCGACGGGTCGGGCGCCACGGCCGTCGAGGCGGACGGGCCGGTGCGGGCGCAGGGCGACAAGATCATGGACGAGCTGCGCGAGCTGTGGGAGGCGCGGAAGGACGCCGCGAGCTCCAAGGGCGAGGTGACGGTGCGGTGGGCCTACGAGATCGTCGTGCCGGTGGTGGTCGGGGCGGTCGCGCTGGCGGTACTGCTCGGGGTGGGGTGACGGTTCTCTGCGACGGGGTGACGGTTTCCTCCGTCGGGGTGACGATTTCCTTCGACGGGGTGACGGTTTCCTCCGTCGGGTGACGGTTTCCTTCGGTGGGTGACGGTTTCCTTCGACGGGTCGGGTGAGTGTCCTCCGACGGGCGGGTGAGAGTGCGGCGGGTGAGTGTGGTCCGGGGGCCCTTGTGGGCCCCCGGTTTCGTCAGATGCCGGCTGCCGTCGACAGGTCGCGCTTGAGTGCGGTCAGCAGGTCCGTCGCCTTCGACCGGGCCGTCGGGAGGTCGGCGTGCGTGGCGACCGGGACGACCACCTCCAGGTAGCACTTCAGCTTGGGCTCCGTGCCGCTCGGGCGGACGATCACCCGGGCGCCGTCGAGCGTGTAGCGCAGGCCGTCCGTGGGCGGCAGCGTGTCCGTGCCCCGGGTGAGATCCTCGGCCTTGGCGACGGGGAGGCCCGCGAGGGTTGTCGGGGGCTGGTCGCGCAGGCGGTGCATCGCGGCGGCGATCAGGGACAGGTCCTCCACGCGTACCGAGAGCTGGTCGGTGGCGTGCAGGCCGTGGTCCACGGCGATGTCGTCGAGGAGGTCCAGGAGGGTGCGGTTCTTGGCCTTGAGAGTCGAGGCCAGTTCAGTGATCAGGAGGGCCGCGGTGATGCCGTCCTTGTCGCGGACGCCCTCCGGGTCGACGCAGTAGCCCAGGGCCTCCTCGTAGCCGTACCTGATGTTCTCCACGCGGGCGATCCACTTGAAGCCGGTCAGCGTCTCGACGTGGGGGACGTTCGCCTTCGCGGCGATGCGGGCGAGGAGGGAGGACGACACGATCGACTCCGCGAACGTGCCGGTCGCTCCGCGGGTGACCAGGTGGGCGGCGAGGAGGGCGCCCACCTCGTCGCCCCGCAGCATGCGCCAGCCCGCGGCGGCCGTGGTGTCGGGTACGGCCACTGCCAGGCGGTCCGCGTCCGGGTCGTTGGCGATGACCAGGTCGGGGGCGGGGCTGGTCGCGCGGGCCGTCGCGAAGGCGAGGTCCATCGCGCCCGGCTCTTCCGGGTTGGGGAAGGCGACGGTGGGGAAGTCCGGGTCGGGGTCGGCCTGCTCGGTGACGAGGACGGGCCGCGGGAAGCCGGCCCGGTCGAAGGCTGCGAGGAGGGTGTCCCTGCCCACGCCGTGCATCGCGGTGTACACCGTGCGGGCGGTGCGGGGGGAGTCGGCGGCCAGGACGGCGTCCGTACGGGTGAGGTAGGCGTCGAGGACGTCGTCGGCGAGGGTCTGCCAGCCGGTGGTGGGACGGGGGACGTCGTGGAGGGAGCGTACGGCGTCGATCTCCGCGGCGATCTCGGCGTCGGCCGGGGGCACGATCTGGGAGCCGTCGCCGAGGTACACCTTGTAGCCGTTGTCGCGGGGCGGGTTGTGGCTGGCGGTGACCTCCACGCCGGCGACGGCGCCGAGGTGGCGGATCGCGAAGGCGAGGACGGGGGTGGGGAGGGGGCGGGGGAGTACGGCCGCCCTGAGGCCGGCGCCGGTCATGACGGCTGCCGTGTCGCGGGCGAAGTCCGCTGATTTGTGGCGGGCGTCGTGGCCGACGACGACCAGGCCGTTGGGGTGGCCCTGCTGCTTCAGGTACGCGGCGAGGCCGGCGGCGGCGCGGATGACGACCGAGCGGTTCATGCGCATCGGGCCGGCGCCGAGTTCGCCGCGGAGGCCCGCGGTGCCGAACTGGAGGGTGCCGGAGAAACGTGCGGTCAGCTCGGCGTGGTCCTCGGCGTCGATGAGGCGGGCGAGTTCCGCGCGGGTGTCCGCGTCGGGGTCCTCGGCCAGCCATGCCTTGGCTCGTGCGAGGAGGTCGTCGTCGTTCGCGTCTGGCACGTCGGTCAGCCTCTCGGGTGTGGGTGGTGGGTGGTCGGTGGTGGGTGGTGGGTGGTGCGGGGTGCCTGCGGCGCCTGTGCTGGTGCCTGCGGCGCCTGTGCGGGTTGGGTGGGGGTGCGCGTGGCGCCTTGGGGTGCGTGGTGGGTCGGGGCCGGGCCGGGGGGTGTCCGTCCTCGGAACGGCGCGGAATCGGTCGGCCACAGATCTTCCCCGGCGTTGACGCGCCAACCGCTGCGGGCGGACACCCCCCGACCCGACCCCTCCTCGCCGTACGCGCCTGCCGGCCGCCCCACGCCGCCGCCTCGTCCCCGCCGTACGCGGCTCCCCGCCGCCCCAACTGCAGACAGTCCGCAACGCCGTCGCCGCCATCGCTGCCGGCAGTCGCCATGCCGCCGTAGCTGCGGGCAGTCGTGCCGCTGGGGCGGCACGGGTGGGCGGTGGGGGTACCTCCCAGGCCGTTCAGGCACTGGGGGAGGCACCCCGCAACGCCGGGCCGCGTGACCCACCCCGTGCCCGCACCCGCGCCGGGTAGCGAGGGAGCCCCGGGGCCCTGGGCCCACCCTGCACCCGCGGCGGGAGGGGGCAGCGGGTCCCGGGGTCCTTACAGGCGGCCCAAGACCTGGGTCAGCAGCGTCCCCATGCGGGCGGCGGAGTCGCGGCCCGCCTGGAGGACCTCCTCGTGGTTGAGGGGCTCGCCCGTCATGCCCGCGGCGAGGTTGGTGACCAGGGAGATGCCCAGCACCTCCGCGCCGGCCTCGCGGGCCGCGATCGCCTCGAGGACCGTGGACATGCCGACCAGGTCGGCCCCGATGACGCGGGCCATGCGGATCTCGGCCGGGGTCTCGTAGTGCGGGCCGGGGAACTGGGCGTAGACGCCCTCCTCCAGCGTGGCGTCGACCTCCTTGCACAGCGCGCGCAGGCGCGGCGAGTAGAGGTCCGTGAGGTCGACGAAATTGGCGCCGACGATGGGGGAGGTGGCGGTGAGGTTGATGTGGTCGCTGATCAGGACCGGCTGGCCGGGGCGCATGCCCTCGCGCAGGCCGCCGCAGCCGTTGGTCAGGATGATCGTCTTGGCGCCGGCCGCGACGGCGGTGCGGACGCCGTGGGAGACGGCGGCCACGCCGTGGCCCTCGTAGTAGTGGGTGCGGCCCAGGAAGACCAGCGCGCGCTTGTCACCGATGGAGTACGAGCGGATCTTGCCGCCGTGCCCCTCCACCGCCGGCTTGGGGAAGCCCGGCAGGTCGGTGACCTTGAGCTCGGCCTCGGGGGCGCCCAGTGCGTCCACGGCCGGTGCCCAGCCGGAGCCCATCACGAGGGCGACGTCGTGGGTCTCGGCGCCGGTGAGTTCGCGCAGGCGGGCCGCGGCGGCGTCGGCGGCGGCGTGGGGGTCGCCCTGGATGTCGTCCGGAAGAAGAGATGCGTTCACGCCGAAGAGGGTAGCCGGTTTGTGGCTACGCGCGTAGATGGCAGAGGTCACGGGATGGTGGTTTTTGGCTTGGAGGTTTTGCCAGGGTGCGCTCTCAGCAGGGGCGTTTGCGGAGTTCCATGACGTAGTCGTGGGGCGCGCCGGCCGATTCGGCGGCGTCCGCGATCTCGCCCAGGTAGCGGGCCGAGGGCAGGCCACCCTCGTAGGCGTTCAGGACGTAGGTCCACGCCCCCTCCTCTCCGTCGAGGGTGTGGACGCGTACGCGGGTGCGGCGGTAGATGTCCAGGCCCACCCCCTCCCAGCGGTCGAGGGAGTCCTCGTCCATCGGGGCGATGTCGTAGAGGGACACGAAGACCTGGGAGATCGGGTCCTCCACGAGGGTCGCGAGTGCGCCCTCCCAGCCCATGTGCTCGCCCCCGAAGGTCAGCCGCCACCCGTTCAGCCAGCCGGTGGCGCGCAGCGGCGAGTGCGGGGCGCGGCGGGTCATCAGCCGCGCGTCGAGGTTGCCGGCGTAGGCGGCGTAGAGCGACATGGGGGGAAGGGTACGCGCCGTTCTGGTAACGGTGGTGGCCCCGGGCGGCCGGTCGTTGAAGGGTGCGGGACAATGGAGTACGTGACTCGGATCGTGATCATTGGTGGCGGACCCGGCGGATACGAAGCGGCGCTGGTGGCCGCTCAGCTCGGCGCGGAGGTGACCGTCGTCGACTGCGACGGTCTGGGCGGGGCGTCGGTGCTGACCGACTGCGTGCCGTCCAAGACCCTCATCGCCACTGCTGAGGTGATGACCACCTTCGACTCCTCCTACGAGGAGCTGGGGATCATCGTCGCCGACGACACCCCGCCCATGGAGCAGGCCGCCCGGGTGGTCGGCGTCGACCTGGGCAAGGTCAACCGGCGGGTGAAGCGGCTCGCGCTGGCGCAGTCGCACGACATCACCGCCTCCGTGACCCGTGCGGGTGCGCGGGTCGTGCGGGGGCGCGGGCGGCTGGAGGGCATGCAGGCCCTCGACGGGTCGCGCAAGGTCGTGGTGCGGGCCGCCGACGGGAGCGAGGAGACGCTGACCGCCGATGCGGTGCTCATCGCCACGGGCGGGCATCCGCGGGAGCTGCCGGACGCGCGGCCCGACGGGGAGCGGATCCTGAACTGGACCCAGGTCTACGACCTGGAGGAGCTGCCCGAAGAGCTCATCGTGGTCGGGTCCGGTGTCACCGGCGCCGAGTTCGCCGGGGCCTATCAGGCGCTCGGGTCGCGGGTCACGCTCGTGTCGTCGCGGGACCGGGTGCTGCCGGGTGAGGACCCGGACGCGGCGGCTGTTCTGGAGGACGTGTTCCGGCGGCGTGGGATGAACGTCATGTCACGGTCGCGGGCCCAGTCCGTCAAGCGGGTGGGGGACCGGGTCGAGGTGACGCTGTCGGACGGGCGGGTCATCGGCGGGTCGCACTGTCTGATGGCCGTCGGCGCCATTCCCAACACCGAGGGGATGGGGCTGGAGGAGGCGGGAGTCCGGCTGAAGGACTCCGGGCACATCAAGACCGACCGGGTCTCGCGGACCTCGGCTCCCGGCGTGTACGCCGCCGGTGACGTCACCGGCGTCTTCGCGCTGGCCTCCGTGGCGGCCATGCAGGGGCGGATCGCCATGTACCACTTCCTCGGCGACGCCGTCACTCCGCTGAATCTGAAGACCGTCTCCGCCAACGTCTTCACCGACCCCGAGATCGCCACCGTCGGGTACTCGCAGGCCGACGTCGACGCCGGCAAGATCGACGCCCGGGTGGTGAAGCTGCCGCTGCTGCGCAACCCGCGGGCCAAGATGCAGGGCATCCGGGACGGCTTCGTCAAGATCTTCTGCCGGCCCGGGACCGAGATCGTGGTGGGTGGTGTCGTTGTGGCGCCGCGTGCTTCGGAGCTCATTCATCCCATCTCGATCGCCGTCGACAACAATCTGACGGTCGAGCAGATCGCCAACGCCTTCACCGTGTATCCCTCGCTTTCGGGGTCGATCGCGGAGGTGGCGCGGCAGTTGCACGCCCGGAAGGCCGGCGGGGAGCAGTAGCCGGCGGGTGCGGCCGGAATCGACTCCCCGCTGGTCACGGGGAGTCGCGGCGCTTGCGGGCGGCATAGGCGGCCGGGGTAGGCGCGTATACCACTTCCGGTGGTGGCATGCGAACAACTTCTGTTATTCGGCGCATACTGCTGAAAGCAGACGGTCGTTGGGGTTACTGTCAGTTTCGTGTTCGCTGCAGAACGTCGCCAATTGATCCTCGAAATGGTGCGAGCGAACGGGGCCGTGTCGCTCCGTGAGCTCGCCCGCGTCGTCCAGACCTCCGAAGTGACCGTACGGCGGGACGTGCGCGCACTGGAGGCAGAAGGACTCCTCGACCGCCGGCACGGCGGTGCGGTACTGCCGGGCGGGTTCACGCGAGAGTCCGGCTTTCCGCAGAAGTCCCATCTCGCGACCGCCGAGAAGACGGCCATCGCCGATCTCGCCGCGGGCCTCGTCGAAGAGGGCGAAGCCATCGTGGTGGGGGCGGGTACCACGACGCAGGAGCTGGCCCGCCGGCTCGCGCGGGTGCCCGGTCTGACCGTCGTCACCAACTCGCTGCTGGTGGCCCAGGCCCTCGCCCACGCCAACCGGGTCGAGGTCGTGATGACCGGTGGCACGCTGCGGGGGTCCAACTACGCCCTGGTGGGGTCCGGGGCCGAGCAGTCCCTGCAGGGGCTGCGGGTCTCCAAGGCTTTCCTGTCCGGGAGCGGGCTGACCGCCGAGCGGGGGCTGTCCACGTCCAACATGCTGTCGGCGTCCGTCGACCGGGCGCTGGTGCAGGCCGCGGCCGAGGTCGTCGTCCTCGCCGACCACTCCAAGCTGGGTACGGACACGATGTTCCAGACCGTGCCCACCGACGTCATCACCCGTCTGGTCACCGACGAGTCGCCGGCCCACGACGACCGCGCCGCCACCGAGCTCCAGGCCCTGGCCGATCAGGGTGTGCAGATCGCCGTGGCCGGGTCCTCGGGGGGTGGTGCGGCGAACGGCAGCGGGACACCGGGGGCCGCGGGGGGTGAATCCGTGGCACGTCAGCAGCGCCGGGACGTGCCGCTTCCCGGGCCACGCCGACAGGTTCCGGGAGCGGCGGCGGGGCTGCGGTCGGCCACCGCCCTCGGAGAGCAGAGCGGCGGGGCGGAACGGGCGCGCGTCGCCGACCTGCGTCGCCGGTAGGAGGGACTCCGAGGCATCCTGCGGCCTCCGTCCGCCGGGCAGTGACAGGGGCGCCCGGCGGACCGTGTGAGGTGGTCCGCCGGGCGCCCCTGTGCGGTGCGGGTGCCGCTCAGTCCTTGATCTCGCAGATCGGGGCGCCGGAGGTGATCGAGGCGCCGACCTCGGCGCCCAGGCCCTTGACGGTGCCGGACTTGTGGGCGTTGATCGGCTGCTCCATCTTCATCGCTTCGAGGACGACGATCAGGTCGCCCTCCGCGACTTCCTGACCCTCCTCGACGGCGAGTTTGACGATGGTGCCCTGCATCGGGGAGGCGAGGGTGTCGCCGGAGGCCGCCGGGCCGGACTTCTTCGCCGCCCGGCGCTTGGGGCGGGCGCCGGCCGCCAGGCCGGTGCGGGCCAGGGACATGCCCAGGCTGGAGGGGAGGGAGACCTCCAGACGCTTGCCGCCGACCTCGACGACGACGGTCTCGCGGCCGCTCTCCTCGTCCGCCTCGGTGTCCGCGGGCGCGGTGAAGGGCTTGATCTCGTTGACGAACTCCGTCTCGATCCACCGGGTGTGGACCGTGAACGGGTCGGTGGAGCCGGTCAGCTCGGGGGCGAAGGCCGGGTCGCGGACGACGGTGCGGTGGAAGGGGATGGCGGTGGCCATGCCCTCGACCGTGAACTCGTCCAGGGCACGGGCCGCCCGCTGGAGGGCTTCCTTGCGGGTGCGGCCGGTGACGATCAGCTTGGCCAGCAGGGAGTCCCAGGCCGGGCCGATGACCGATCCGGACTCGACGCCGGCGTCCAGGCGCACGCCCGGGCCGGTGGGCGCGTCGAAGCTGGTGACGGTGCCGGGGGCGGGCAGGAAGCCGCGGCCGGGGTCCTCGCCGTTGATGCGGAACTCGAAGGAGTGGCCGCGCAGGACCGGGTCGTCGTAGCCCAGCTCCTCGCCGTCGGCGATGCGGAACATCTCCCGGACCAGGTCGATGCCGGCGACTTCCTCGGTGACCGGGTGCTCGACCTGCAGGCGGGTGTTGACCTCCAGGAAGGAGATCGTGCCGTCCATGCCGACGAGGAACTCCACCGTGCCGGCGCCGACGTAGCCGGCCTCCTTCAGGATCGCCTTCGACGACGAGTACAGCTCCGCCAGCTGGGCCTCGGACAGGAAGGGCGCGGGGGCCTCTTCGACCAGCTTCTGGTGGCGGCGCTGCAGGGAGCAGTCGCGGGTGGAGACGACGACCACGTTGCCGTGCTGGTCGGCCAGGCACTGCGTCTCCACGTGGCGGGGCTTGTCGAGGTAGCGCTCGACGAAGCACTCCCCGCGGCCGAAGGCCGCCACGGCCTCGCGGACCGCGGAGTCGTACAGCTCCGGGACCTCTTCCAGGGTGCGGGCGACCTTCAGGCCGCGGCCGCCGCCGCCGAACGCCGCCTTGATCGCGATCGGCAGGCCGTGCTCCTTCGCGAACGCCACGACCTCGTCCGCGCCCGAGACCGGGTCGGGGGTGCCGGCGACCAAGGGGGCGCCGGCCCGCTGGGCGATGTGCCGGGCGGCGACCTTGTCGCCCAGGTCGCGGATGGCGTGCGGGGGCGGGCCGATCCAGATCAGACCCGCGTCCAGGACCGCCTGCGCG
Source organism: Streptomyces sp. NPDC085944 (assembly GCF_040686295.1). Classification (NCBI taxonomy): domain Bacteria; kingdom Bacillati; phylum Actinomycetota; class Actinomycetes; order Kitasatosporales; family Streptomycetaceae; genus Streptomyces; species Streptomyces sp. NPDC085944. Next base: position 523,557 of record NZ_JBFBJX010000001.1, read on the forward strand.
AACTCCGCGTTCTCGGAGAGGAATCCGTAGCCGGGGTGGATGGCGTCCGCGCCCGACTCACGCGCGGCTTTCAGGACCTTGGCGATGTCCAGATAGCTGGTCGCGGGGGTGTCACCACCCAGGGCGAACGCCTCATCAGCGGCGCGGACATGCAATGCGTCCCGGTCCGGGTCCGCGTAGACGGCCACGCTCGCGATCCCGGCGTCCCGGCAGGCCCGGGCCACGCGGACAGCGATTTCGCCACGGTTGGCGATGAGCACCTTGCGCACGATTGAGGCTCCCTCCTTGAAACAAGCCGAGTTTAGGGACTGCCGACACGGCACTTCGACCCGTCCCCAATGGTGAGCTTGCCCACACGGAGCGTGATTCGAGGCTCGCTCGAGCCGCGAAAGCCCTTGTAGTACCGCCCTGCGCAGGACTCCTGGGGGAAACCCTAGCTCTCCTGTGTGGTCAAGGTCTCTGTAAGGGCGTGCTGCGGGCCACTCGGTTTCTTTGTGGAGTCCCTACTAATGGCCCAACGATTCTTTGCTCGTGCCGGAACCCTTGTGGTGCGCATTACCCGTTAGTAGCGTTCCTCGGGTCTCGGACGTACTTGGGGTAACAGCTGTCCTGTGCGGCAGCGGTCGAAAGTGGGTGGGGACCGGTGTCAGTGCGCAGGCCGGTGGCGTGGATCGTGGCGGTCGTGCTCTTCGTGGAGGCCGTCGGGGTCGCGGCGCTGAACTGGTTCCTGGCGATCGTCGTCGACCGGCAGGACATGTCCCTGGCCGGTCTCGACCCGGACATGATGTCCTTCTCCTCGAAGATCGGCGGGGTCGTCTTCGGGCTGTACTTCGCGCTGTGCGGCCTGGTCGCGCTGCTCGTGGCGGTGCGCGACCGCGCTCCCGCGGGGCTCGGCCGGGTCCTGCTGATCAGCGCCGCCGTGGTGCACGGCCTGCTCGGCGCCTTCACCTGGGGGCTGGTGGGGCCCGGCGCCTTCGTCTTCATGATCGTCGTACTGGGGCTCATCGTGCTGCTCCTGATGACGTACGACGCGCGCGAGGAGCCCGCCGCGCCCGGGCCGCGACCCGAGGGCGGCGGCAAGGGTGACGACGGCTCCCCGGTCAGCCCTCCGCCGGCGCCCACAACTCCGTGATGCCGGTCCCGAGCTCGGCGAGGAGCCGCCGCAGCAGGGGCAGGCTGAGGCCGATCACGTTGCCGTGGTCGCCGTCGATGCCGTCGATGAACGGCGCCGAGCGGCCGTCCAGGGTGAACGCCCCCGCGACGTACAGGGGCTCCCCGGAGGCCACGTAGGCGGCGACCTCGTCGTCGGTCGGCTCGCCGAAGCGGACGACGGTGGACGCGGTCGCCGAGACGTGGCGGCCGGAGGCGGTGTCCCAGACGCAGTGGCCGGTCTGCAGCGTGCCCGCCCGGCCGCGCATCGCCTTCCAGCGCGCGGTGGCCTCCTCGGCGTCGGCCGGCTTGCCGAGCGCCCGGCCGTCCAGGTCGAGCACCGAGTCGCAGCCGATCACCAGGGCGCCGTGCACCTCGGGCTTCGCGGCCACCACGGACGCCTTGGCCTCGGCCAGCGCGAGGGCCAGCTCGGCGGGGGTGGGGGCGGTGACGGCCTCCTCGTCCACGCCGCTCACCAGCACCTCGGGGGCGAGTCCGGCCTGGCGCAGCAGGCCGAGCCGGGCCGGGGACTGGGAGGCGAGGACGATTCGGCGGCGGGGCCGGGCAGCAGTCATGGGGTCACATTAACCACCGGGGCCGGGGCGGCTCACCCCAGGCCGAGAACGATCATCGCGAGGACCATGGCCAACGCCAGGAAGAGGCTCAGCCGCCGCAGCATGGCCTGCGTGTCGCGCAGTTCCTCGGGCGGCTCGTTCTCGGGGTCGGACCACAGCATGCCCCTAGCGTGGGGCTTGGCCGACGCGGGTGACTTGAGTACGGGTACTCAAAAAGGGGCGCGGGGTTGCGGTGAAGTGCGCTCACGCGGCGGAGCCGCGAATCGACACGGCCCCGCGCCCCTGGGTGTCCGCTCTCACCCGGGCCAGTACGTGCGCGTCCAGGACGCCGGGCCCGGCTGGGGGAGGCGGGGCGTCGCGATGCGGGACGGGTCCGACCACGCGTCGCGCGGCGAGCGGGGACCGGACGGCTCCGTGTGTGCCGCCGCCGCGCGGGCTCTGACCACCGTCAGGGCGGCGGCGAGTTCTTCCGGGGTGGGGTTGCCCCGTACGACCTTGATGGTCACAGCGGCTCCTTACAGGGGGATGTTGCCGTGCTTCTTCGGGGGCAGGTTCTCCCGCTTGGTGCGCAGCTGGCGCAGGCCTCGGACGATGTGGCGGCGGGTGTCGGACGGCATGATCACCGCGTCGACGTAGCCGCGCTCGGCCGCTGAGTAGGGGTTGAGGAGGGTGTCCTCGTACTCCTGGATCAGGCGGGCCCGGGTGGCCTCGGCGTCGTCACCGGCCTCGGCGATGGCGCGGCGGTGCAGGATGTTGACCGCGCCCTGGGCGCCCATGACGGCGATCTGGGCGGTGGGCCAGGCCAGGTTGAGGTCGGCGCCCAGGTGCTTGGAGCCCATGACGTCGTAGGCACCGCCGAAGGCCTTGCGGGTGATGACCGTGATCAGCGGGACCGTGGCCTCGGCGTAGGCGAAGATCAGCTTGGCGCCGCGGCGGATGATGCCGTCGTGCTCCTGGTCCACGCCCGGCAGGAAGCCGGGGACGTCCACGAAGGTGAGCACGGGCACGTTGAAGGCGTCGCAGGTGCGCACGAAGCGGGCCGCCTTCTCGGAGGCCGTGATGTCCAGGCAGCCGGCGAACTGCATCGGCTGGTTGGCGACGATGCCCACCGGGCGGCCCTCGACCCGGCCGAAGCCGGTGAGGATGTTCGGCGCGAACAGCGGCTGGGTCTCGAGGAACTCGCCGTCGTCCAGGACGTGCTCGATGACGGTGTGCATGTCGTACGGCTGGTTCGCCGAGTCCGGGACGATCGTGTCCAGCTCGGCGTCCTCGTCCGTGACCGCGAGGTCCGCCTCCTCCGGGAAGGCGGGGGGCTCGGAGAGGTTGTTGGACGGCAGGTACGACAGCAGCTGCTTGACGTACTCGACGGCGTCCTTCTCGTCGCCGGCCATGTGATGGGCCACACCCGAGGTGGAGTTGTGGGTGCGGGCGCCGCCCAGCTCCTCGAAGCCGACGTCCTCGCCGGTGACGGTCTTGATGACGTCGGGTCCCGTGATGAACATGTGGCTGGTCCGGTCGACCATGACCGTGAAGTCGGTGATCGCGGGGGAGTAGACCGCGCCGCCCGCGCAGGGGCCGACGACCAGGCTGATCTGCGGGATCACGCCGGAGGCGTGGGTGTTGCGGCGGAAGATCTCGCCGTAGGCGCCGAGCGAGGCCACGCCCTCCTGAATGCGGGCACCGCCCGAGTCGTTGATGCCGATGACCGGGCAGCCGGTCTTCAGCGCGAAGTCCATCACCTTGACGATCTTCTGGCCGTAGACCTCGCCCAGCGCGCCGCCGAAGACGGTGAAGTCCTGGGAGAAGACCGCGACGGGACGGCCGTCGACGGTGCCGTAGCCGGTGACGACGCCGTCGCCGTAGGGACGGTTGGCGTCCAGGCCGAAGTTGGTGGAGCGGTGCCGGGCGAACTCGTCCAGCTCGACGAAGGAACCCTCGTCGAGGAGGAGGCCGATGCGTTCACGAGCCGTCAGCTTGCCCTTGGCGTGCTGCTTTTCGACGGCGCGTGCGGAACCGGCGTGTGTCGCCTCCTCGATACGGCGCCTGAGATCCGCGAGCTTGCCCGCGGTCGTGTGGATGTCGGGCTGCTGCTCTTCCGGCTCGGACATCGGGATGCGGCTCCCTGCCTGCTCAAAAGGGGGGACGGTTACTCGTTCGTAGAGTAGTAGGGGCCCTTCCGATCGGCAGTGCGGTGTTTCCCACACCTAGGGTGGGTTGCATGACGCCCCGAGATTCCTCCGACTCCCCGAACGACGCCTCGAACGACGCCTCGAACGGCCGGTGGTCCGACCTGGAGCGGCCGCCCCTCAGCAGCATGTCCCTGCGCCGGGGCCTGGTGCGGGAGGGAGGCCTGTGGCGGCAGGTGGACGTCGTGCAGCGCACCGGGTCCACCAACTCCGACCTCGTGGCCCGGGCCGCCGAGGGCGACCTGGCGGAGGGTGTCGTCCTCGTCGCCGAGGAGCAGAGCGCCGCACGGGGGCGCCTGGACCGGCAGTGGACGGCGCCGCCGCGCTCCGGGCTCTTCTTCTCCGTACTGCTGCGGCCCGCCGAGATCCCCGTGGACCGCTGGGGCTGGCTGCCGCTGCTCACCGGCGTCGCCGTGGCGACCGGCCTGTCCCGCGTGGCCGGCGTCGACACGGCTCTGAAGTGGCCCAACGACCTGCTGGTGACCGTCGGCGACGAAGAGCGCAAGGCCGGCGGCATCCTGGCCGAGCGGGCCGGCCCCGACGGCGTCGTCATCGGCGTCGGCGTCAACGTCTCCCTCCGCGCCGGGGAACTGCCGGTCGCGCGGGCCGGGTCGCTGGCGCTGGCCGGGGCCGCGAACACCGACCGGGACCCGCTGCTGCGCGGGGTGCTGCGGTCGCTGGAGGACTGGTACGGGCGCTGGCGCGAGGCCGGCGGCGACCCGGCGGCCAGCGGGCTCCAGGAGACGTACGCGGCGGGGTGCGCGACCCTCGGGCGCATGGTGCGGGCGGAGCTGCCCGGGGACCGGTCGCTCGTGGGGGAGGCGGTGGCCGTGGACGGCGACGGGCGGCTGGTGCTGGCGACGGAGGCGGGGGTGCAGGAGCCGGTGGGGGCGGGCGACATCGTGCACCTGCGGTTGGCGTGAGCCCCGATGCGGGGGAGGGTCGGGGGTACGGGCCGCGCGAGGACCCTGGCCCCGGGGCCCGTGCGGAGCTGGACGCACGGGAGTGAGCTGGGGCACACCTGACGTAAAGTTGGGGCCGGTCGAACCTGACCGCGGAAGATCGGAAGGGCAACAGGCGTGACCGTCGACGACACCGGCTCCGGCGCGGACGGGGACGGCCGGGTGGACCCCGAGCCCGCCCCGGACTCCGCCGACCCCGGCGAGGACCCGCTCGCGCTCCGCCTCGAAGGGCTCATCCTGGGCGCCGAGCGCCGGTACACGCCCTTCCAGGCCGCCCGTAGCGCGGGCGTCTCCATGGAGCTGGCCTCCCGGTTCTGGCGGGCCATGGGGTTCGCCGACATCGGCCAGGCCAAGGCGCTCACCGAGGCCGACGTCCTCGCTCTCAGGCGGCTGGCAGGTCTGGTCGAGGCGGGGCTGCTCAGCGAGGCGATGGCCGTCCAGGTCGCCCGGTCCACGGGGCAGACCACCGCCCGGTTGGCCGAGTGGCAGATCGACTCCTTCCTGGAGGGCCTGACCGAGCCCCCCGAGCCCGGGATGACGCGCACCGAGGTGACGTATCCCATCGTCGAACTGCTCCTTCCCGAGCTGCAGGAGTTCCTCGTCTACGTCTGGCGGCGCCAGCTCGCCGCCTCGGCCGGCCGGGTCATCCAGGCCGGGGACGACGAGGAGATGGTGGACCGGCGGCTCGCGGTCGGCTTCGCGGACCTGGTCGGCTTCACGCGGCTGACCCGGCGGATGGAGGAGGAGGAGCTCGGCGAACTGGTCGAGGCCTTCGAGACCACCTCCGCCGACCTGGTGGCCGCGCGCGGCGGACGGCTGGTCAAGACCCTCGGCGACGAGGTGCTCTACGCCGCCGACGACGCCGGTACGGCCGCCGAGATCGCGCTGCTCCTCGTCGAGACGATGGCCCACGACGAGACCATGCCGGAGCTGCGCGTCGGCATCGCCTTCGGCACGGTCACCACCCGGATGGGTGATGTCTTCGGCACGACGGTCAACCTGGCTTCCCGGCTCACCTCGATAGCACCGAAGGACGCGGTGCTCGTCGACTCCGCCTTCGCGGAGGAGCTGATCCGCACCGGGGACGCCCCCGCCTCGGAGGCGGCGGCCGCCGCGGAGAAGGAGGGCGAGGAGCCGCCGGTGTACCGCTTCGCGCTCCAGCCGATGTGGCAGCGTCCGGTGCGCGGTCTGGGCGTGGTCGAGCCGTGGCTGCTCACGCGCCGGGGCGACGGCGGCGGGGAGGCGTAGCACGCCGGGCGCGGAGGCCGGGTGGTCAGAAGCCGGGTGTTCAGTCGCCGAGCAGGTCGACGCAGAGGCCGATGACCGGCACGCACAGGCCCGGGTCGTCGGGTTCCGGCGCCGGTGCGGGGGCCGACGGGGTGCCGTGGCCCGGTGGCGGGGTGGGCGGCGTGGAGTGCGGCGCGGGCCGGTCGGAATGCGACGGCTGCGGGGTGCCCGGGGCGCGGTCCCGCTCTCCCTCCCCTTCCTGCTCCTGTTCCCGCCCTTCCCCCGGCCGCCCGTCCTCGGAGGCGTCCGGGGCGCTCTGAGCGCCCGGCCCGGTCGTCGAGGCGGGGAGCGGGGCCGGTGGGCCGCTCGTGGCGGGGTCCGGTACGAGACCGGGTATGAGACCCGGTTCGGGGGAGCCGCTCAGGCCGTCCATGGCGGACGCCGCCGAAGGGCTCGCCCCGGGCGTCCCGCCGTCGGCGCCCGTGGCGGTGGACGCCGGCGCCCGGTCGTCCGAGGCCGTGTCCCGGCCTGCGCCGTCCACACGTGGTGCCGCCTCGGCGCCGTAGCCGACGCCTCCGTCACCGCCCGGCTCGGGCAGCAGGCGTACGACGCTCAGGGCGGCGGCCGCCAGGGCGAGGCCGCCCGCGACCAGCAGCACCTTGCGGGGGCGGGGCCTGCGGTGCCGGCCGCGGCGCCACCACGCGTACCGGGGCGCGGTCCGCACGCCGGTGGCCGTGCCGGTGGCCGGACCGTCGGTCCTCGGTGTGCTGCTCGTCGTCATGGTCCCTCCCCGGTGCGCACGCGCCCCCGCTGCGCCGTGGCGGAGCGAGGCTACGGTCTGCTGTCGGCCGGAGTGGGGCGGTCGGCCGTATGTCACTCGAACGGGTGGGCGGGGTCGGCGCGGGGAGTGCGCGTCCGGGCTTCCCCCGCGCGGGCCCGCCTGCGATGATCGGGCGGTCGACTTGTTAACACACGTTAACCGGAGGGTGCCATGAGCGAGGAGCGGTTCGGAGAGTTCGTCCTGGTGCGGCGGCACGGAGACGGGCATGTCGCGGAGCTCGCGCTCGACCGGCCGAAGGCCATGAACGCCGTATCGACCGCCATGGCCCAGTCCCTGAGCGCGGCCTGCGCGGCGCTGGGCGAGGACCGCGACGTCCGGGTGGTGGTGCTGACCTCGACCCACGAGCGGGCGTTCTGCGTCGGGGCGGACCTGAAGGAGCGCAACTCCTTCTCCGACGCCGATCTGCTGCGCCAGCGGCCGGTGACGCGGGGGGCGTACACGGCGGTGCTCGAACTGCCGCAGCCGACGGTCGCGGCCGTGCACGGGTTCGCGCTGGGCGGCGGGTTCGAGCTGGCGCTGTCCTGCGACGTGATCGTGGCCGACCCCACGGCCGTGGTGGGGCTGCCGGAGGTGTCGGTGGGCGTGATCCCGGGCGGCGGCGGTACGCAGCTGCTGCCGCGCCGGGTGGGGGCGGCGCGCGCGGCCGAGCTGGTGTTCACGGCGCGGCGGGTGGCGGCCGAGGAGGCGCGCGAGCTGGGGCTCGTGGACCAGTTGACGGAGGAGGGCCGGGACCGGGAGGACGCCTTGGAGCTGGCCTCCCGGATGGCCGCGAACTCGCCCGTGGGCCTGCGCGCGGCCAAGCGCGCGCTGCGCCTCGGGCACGGCCTCGACCTGCGGGCGGGCCTCGAGGTCGAGGACGCGGCGTGGCGGTCGGTGGCGTTCTCGGGGGACCGCGCGGAGGGCGTGGCGGCGTTCAACGAGAAGCGCGCGCCCCGCTGGCCGGGCGAGTAGGCCCACCGTCCACCCGCGACCACCGCGGTCCTGCGGCGGCGGTTCCCGTCCGGGGGCGGGGCCCGGGCGCGCCGTCGGCCGCCCGTCCGGCGTCGCGTGCTGCGGTAGGCGCGGGTCGCCACCCGCCCGGGTATCGCCTGCTGCGGCCCGGCCCGGCGGGGGAGGTGTCCGTCGGTCGTCGTCCTGCACGCCTCCGGATGCGGCGTCCAGCGTGGTTCGGCGTTGTCTGTCGTGGGCGTCGGCTGTCCGCCGTGGTCGGTGTGCCTCGCCGTCGTGCGGCGTGAGCCGTTGCCCGGGCCCTGCGCCGCGGTCCTCGGCAGGGTGCCCGCCCGGTCGGCAATCGCCCGGTTCGCCCCGTTTAAGTAACGTTTCTTCGTGAATTTCCCTAGCCTGGAGTGATGGGTGACGACAGGCGGCTCGCGGCCGTGGTGGCGCTTGCGCAGGGGATGGCCGCCGCGCACAGCGCGCGTGAGGCGTGGCGGGCGGCGGCCGTCGGCGGGTGTCTGGCGCTGGGCGGGAGCTTCGCCGCGCTGTCGGTGTGGGAGCGGGAGCTGGGCCGGCTGCGGGTGCTCGTGAACGTCGGGCGGCGCGCCGAGGGCGAGGAGGAGTTCCCCGAGGACGAGTCCTACCCCGTGCACCAGTTCGCGGAGATCACCGAGTTCCTGCACGAGCGCTGGGCCGGCGGCGGCGAGCCCGACGCCTGGGTCGAGACGGCCGAGGGGCCCGCCGCCGGGCGCCCCGGCTACGTCCATCAGCGCGTCGCCGCCCTGCGCCGCCGGGGCCGCGGCTGCTGCGTGGTCGCGCCGATCGTGCTGCACGGGAGGGCGTGGGGCGAGCTGTACGTGGCCCGGCCGGTGGGGGAACGGGTCTTCGAGCGGGCCGACGCCGACTTCGCCACCGTACTGGCCTCCGTCGTCGCCGCCGGGATCGCGCAGACCGAGCGTCTCGAGGAGGTCCGGCGCCTCGCGTACACCGACGCGCTCACCGGGCTGGCCAACCGCCGCGCCGTCGACTCCGCGCTGGACGAGGCCGTCGAGCGGCACCGCGAGGAGGACGTCGTCGTCAGCCTCGTCGTCTGCGACCTGAACGGCCTCAAGAGGGTGAACGACACGCACGGCCACGCCGTCGGGGACCGGCTCCTGGAGCGGTTCGGGTCGGTGCTGTCGCTGTGCGGGGCGATGCTGCCCGGGGCGCTCGCGGCGCGGCTCGGCGGCGACGAGTTCTGTCTGCTCGCGGTGGGGCCGCCCGCCGACGCGGTGGTCAAGGCGGCCGAGGAGCTGTGCCGCCGGGCGGCCGAACTGGAGCTGGGTGACGGCGTGGCCTGCGGGGTCGCGTCCACGGAGGACCCGGTCGGGCCGGTGCGTTCCGCCCGCCGGCTGTTCCGGCTCGCGGACGCCGCCCAGTACCGCGCCAAGGCGGAGCGGGCGGCCGGGCCGGTCGTCGCGGGACGCGAGGGTCCCGACGACCCCGTCGTACGGCTCGCGGACGAGCCCTCCCGGGAGGAGGACGGGGAGCGCAGGCGGTTCCGGGGGCGGCACTCGCCGTGACACCGGGCCCGACGGGAGCGGTAAGGGGCGCAGCCCGCACGCGTCCGTGACGTACCCCCTCGTGACATCATCGAATTCACTGCGTACGCTCCTGAATATGGATATGCACACTGTGGTGAGCGGGGAAGGCGCGAAGCGCGGCCTTGAAAGGGTGGTGGTGGGTGACGGGCGGGCGGCCGGGGTCACCGCGTCCGACGTCCTCGCCGTGGCGCGCGGCGGCGCCCGGATCGAACTCTCCGACGACGCGGTCGCCGCCCTGGCCGCGGCCCGCGGCATCGTGGACGCGCTGGCCGCCAAGCCGGACCCCGTGTACGGCGTCAGCACCGGCTTCGGCGCCCTGGCGACCCGGCACATCAGCCCCGACCTGAGGGCGCAGCTCCAGCGCAACATCGTCCGCTCGCACGCCGCCGGGATGGGCCCGCGCGTCGAACGCGAAGTGGTGCGCGCGCTGATGTTCCTGCGGCTGAAGACCGTCTGCTCCGGACACACCGGCGTCCGCCCCGAGGTCGCGCAGACCATGGCCGACGTGCTCAACGCCGGGATCACCCCGGTCGTGCACGAGTACGGCTCCCTCGGCTGCTCCGGCGACCTCGCCCCGCTGTCGCACTGCGCGCTCACCCTCATGGGCGAGGGCGACGCCGAGGGCCCCGACGGCACCGTACGGCCGGCCGGCGAACTGCTCGCCGAGCACGGGATCGCCCCGGTCGAGCTGCGCGAGAAGGAGGGCCTCGCTCTCCTCAACGGCACCGACGGCATGCTCGGCATGCTCGTCATGGCCCTCGCCGACCTCGACACCCTCTACAAGTCGGCCGACATCACCGCCGCGCTGACCATGGAGGCGCTGCTCGGCACCGACAAGGTGCTCGCCCCCGAGCTGCACGCCATCCGCCCGCACCCGGGACAGGCCGCCAGCGCCGCCAACATGGCCGCCGTGCTCAAGGGCTCGGGCCTGACCGGCCACCACCAGGACGACGCCCCCCGCGTCCAGGACGCCTACTCGGTGCGCTGCGCGCCGCAGGTCGCGGGCGCCGGACGCGACACCATGGCCCACGCCGGACTCGTCGCCGAGCGCGAGCTGGCCGCGGCCGTCGACAACCCGGTCGTCCTGCCTGGGGGTGCCTCCCAGGCTTTCGGCACTGGGGGAGGGCGCGTGGAGTCCAACGGCAACTTCCACGGCGCCCCGGTCGCCTACGTCCTCGACTTCCTCGCCGTCGCCGTCGCCGACCTCGGCTCCATCGCCGAGCGCCGCACCGACCGGCTCCTCGACAAGAACCGCAGCCACGGCCTGCCGCCGTTCCTCGCCGACGACGCGGGCGTCGACTCCGGCCTGATGATCGCCCAGTACACGCAGGCCGCCCTGGTCAGCGAACTGAAGCGGCTCGCCGTACCGGCCTCGGCGGACTCCATCCCCTCCTCCGCCATGCAGGAGGACCACGTGTCGATGGGCTGGTCGGCGGCGCGCAAGCTGCGTACGGCTGTCGACAACCTCACCCGCGTGATCGCCGTCGAGCTGTACGCCGCCACCCGCGCGATCCAGCTCCGGGAGGGCCTGACGCCGGCCCCGGCCTCCCAGGCCGTCATCGAGGCCGTACGGGCGGCCGGTGTCGAGGGCCCCGGCCCGGACCGCTACCTGGCGCCCGACCTCGCCGCGGCGGACGCGTTCGTGCGCGCCGGGCACCTGGTCGCGGCCGCGGAGACGGTCACGGGGCCGCTGCGCTAGCGGGCGGCGGGGACATGACCGAGGGGGCCCGGCGCGACGCCGGGCCCCCTCGGGTCGCCTCCGGACCCACCGCACGGTCGGGTCGGACCTTCCGGCAGGCCTTCCAGCCGATCTCCAGCCGACCTTCCGGCGGTCAAGAAACCCAAAAGAACGTCAAGTTCCGTCAAAGACCGAGGCGTTCCCGGCGGACCGAGTAGCCCACGAAGCCGGCGCCGAGACCCAGGCAGAGGGCGCCGCCGACGACGTACGGCGTGCTGTCGAAGCTGCCGGTGTCGGCCAGCCGGGTCGTTCCCTCGCCGGTTGCCGCCGTGTCCGTGGACGCCGCTCTCGCCTGGGCCGTGACCTGCGGAGACGGCGTCGCGGCCGCGGAACCGAGGGCCGGTGTCTCGGGTGTCGCGTTGGCCGACGGGACGAACCACAGGGCACACAGCAGACCGCCCGCGGCGGTGGCGGTCAGCAAGGAACGGCGAGCGGATGACACGGAATATCGATCCCCTTGTGGCGCTGGCGAATTGGCCGTGTGGGCAGATGTTAGTGAAAGGCGCGGGTCACAGGAAAGTCACGGGAGGGATCGGCCTTACGCTCCGGGCATGAGCACTCCAGAGACATCACGGTTTGTACGGATTCGCGTCGAGCTGGTTCTCGAGATCGACGACGAGGAGGCCGTCACCGGGGCCGCGCTGCAGGCCCTCGCCGACGACACCGACATGTCCGACGCGGAACGGACCGACTCCGAGCGCGCTGTGACCGAGGACACCGCCGAGGCCATGGCCCACCTGGTGGACCCGTTCGACCTGGTGGGAGCGGTGCCCGGGGTCGAGCTCCGGCAGGCCTCCTGGAGCAGTGAGCAGATCGACTACGACCCCGACTCGCCCGAGTGGGACCTCGGCGAGGATGATGACGACGAGAACGACCCGGAAGGCGATGAAACGACGGTCGGCTGACGCGGTGTGGGGAAATTCCTGACCCCGGACGGCAACCGCCGGCCGGGGTTTCGTCGTCTCACGGTGCGCACAGACCGATACCTCCCCGCACCGCCTCCGCCCTCAGCGGCGAAACGTGGCATGCCCCACACCCGTGAGCGATGTGGAACGGGACGAACCGGTCGTAGCGTTGAAAGTTCTTGACGGGGTATCTCGGGGTTTCGGGAATCGGCAACGATGGAGAAGCGTGTGATGACGGACGGTAAGCGGCGCAAGGGTCTGGCGGCCGCGTCCGCACTGCTCGGCGGTGTGCTGGTGCTCTCTGCATGTTCCAGTGGCGACGCCGACACCTCCGGGGGTGGGGACGGCAAGACCTCGCAGGCCGAGGTCGACGAAGCGGCGGCCAAGAAGACGTCCGAGGCCCAGATCAAGATCACGCCCCAGGGCGGCTCGGACAACGCCTCCATCAACAACTCCGCCGGCGTCACCGTGAGCAAGGGCACGCTCACCGAGGTGAAGATGACCGCCTCGGACGGCACCGAGGTCAAGGGCGAGATATCCGCCGACAAGACCAGCTGGAAGCCCAGCGGGCAGCTGGAGCGTGCCACCAAGTACCAGATCACGGCGACCGCGCAGGACTCCGAGGGCCGCGCCGCCCACGAGAACGCGTCGTTCACCACGGTCTCCCCCGAGAACAGCTTCATCGGGACCTTCACCCCGGACGACGGCAAGACCGTCGGCGTCGGCATGCCCGTGTCGATCAACTTCGACAAGGAGATCACCGACAAGGCCGCCGTCCAGAAGGGCATCACGGTCAACAGCAGCAGCGGCCAGGAGGTCGCCTGCCACTGGTTCTCCACCCAGCGCATGGACTGCCGCCCCAAGGACTACTGGCAGGAGGGCTCGACCGTCACCCTCAAGCTGGTGCTCGACGGGGTCGAGGGAGCCGACGGCGTCTACGGCGTCCAGCAGAAGTCGGTCACCTTCAAGATCGGCCGCAACCAGGTCTCCTACGTCGACGCGAAGACCAAGCAGATGAAGGTCACGCAGGACGGCAAGACCGTCAAGACCATCCCGATCTCCGCGGGCTCCCCGGAGAACAAGACCTACGAAGGCCAGATGGTGATCTCCGAGAAGTTCAAGGAGACCCGGATGGACGGCTCGACCGTCGGTTTCACCGACGACGACGGCAAGGGCGAGTACGACATCAAGGACGTGCCGCACGCCATGCGCCTGAGCACTTCCGGCACCTTCATCCACGGCAACTACTGGGGCAAGGGCATCTTCGGCAGCGTCAACACCAGCCACGGCTGCGTCGGCCTGCAGGACGCCAAGGGCGCCAACGACCCGAACACGCCGGGCGCCTGGTTCTACAACAACTCGATCATCGGTGACGTGGTCGTCGTCCAGAACACCGGCGACAAGACCATCGCCCCGGACAACGGCCTCAACGGCTGGAACATGGACTGGGCCCAGTGGAAGGCGGGTTCGGCGGTCTGACGCCGACTCCCTCCGGGCCGACCGCACCGCGCACGGGCGCCCGCCACCCCTCGACGGGGCGGCGGGCGCCCGCCGTTTCCCGGGCTTCTCATCCTCCTCTTACGCGGCCCTTATCCCGTCATCACGGGCCGTGCCTAGCTTGCGCCCATGTTCTTCACCTACCTGAGGCGCGAGCTGCGCCGCCGCAGAAAGGCGGCCCTCGTCGTCGCCTCCGGACTGGCCCTGGGCATCGCGCTGGTCATCGTCGTCGACTCGGTCTCCTCCGGCATGGGCCGGGCCCAGGACAAGGTCCTGCAGTCCCTGTACGGGCTCGGCACGGACATGACGGTCACCAAGGCCGCCGAGACCTCCTCCGGAAGCACCGCCGAACGGCCGCGCTTCCGCTTCGACGCGCAGGACGACGGCTCCGAGGAGGAGCAGAGCACCGACCGCGTCATGGTGCAGGGCTTCCAGACGCTGGCGAGTTCCACCGTCGGCAAGGTCGCCGGGCAGAGCGGCGTCGCCGACGCGGTGGGCGGCCTGAGCCTCCAGGTCGTCAAGGTCAGCGGCGAGTTCTCGCGCGGCCAGTTCAGGCAGGACGCCTCCGGCGGCGCGGGCGGCACGGGCCCGGGCGGCGGCCCGGGCGGCGGCCAGTCCCCGCAGGGCCGCGTCCAGGGGGGTGGCGCCGACTTCGACGTCAACAGCTACTCCGTCTACGGCACCGACGTCACCGAGCCCGCCCTCGGCCCGCTGACCACGTCCACCATCACCAGCGGACGCACCTTCAAGGAGTCGGAGACCGACGCCGAGGTGGCCGTCGCCGACTCGGCGTACGCCAAGGAGAAGAAGCTCAAGACCGGCAGCACGGTCACCGTCAAGGACACGGAGTTCGAGATCGTCGGCATCGCCACGGCCGACAGCGGTGACGCGGCGGCCAACCTCTACGTGCCGCTGAAGCAGGCCCAGACGCTGGGCGACGCGAAGGACAAGGTCACCACGATCTACGTCAAGGCGACCGACTCGCAGCGGATCGAGGGCGTCAAGTCCGCGGTCCAGAAGAACATCCCGGGTACGACCGTCACCACCTCCGCCGACCTCGCCGACACCGTCTCCGGCTCGCTGTCCACCGCCTCCTCGCTCGCCACCGGCGTCGGCAAGTGGCTGTCGGTCGTCGTCCTGGCGGCGGCCTTCCTGGTCGCCGGTCTGCTCACCTCCTCCGCCGTCTCCCGCCGGGTGCGCGAGTTCGGCACGCTCAAGGCGCTCGGCTGGCGCTCGGGCCGGGTCACCCGGCAGGTGATCGGCGAGGCCGTCGTCAACGGCCTGGTCGGCGGCGCCCTCGGCATCGCGCTGGGCCTCGCGGGCGCCTACGCCGTCACCGCCGTCAGCCCGACGCTGCAGGCCCAGCTGGGCGGCGGCACGGGCGGAGCCGGGGGTGCGGGCGGGCCCGGCGGCCTCGGCGGGGGCGGCATGGGCGGCCCTGGCCGGCAGGCCGCAGCCAAGACCCTGGACATCGCGCTGACCGCACCCGTCAGCCTCACCACCATCGCCCTCGCGGTGGGCCTCGCCGTGGCCGGCGGACTCGTCGCCGGCGGCTTCGGCGGCTGGCGCGCCTCGCGACTGCGCCCGGCGGACGCCCTGCGCCGCGTCGAGTAGCGCACCCCCTTCCCCGTACTCCAGGAGTTGCACCATGTACGAACTCAGCGGCGTCACCAAGCACTACACCCGCGGCAAGGCCACCGTGCACGCCCTCGACGGCGTCGACCTGACCATCGCCGACGGCGACCGGCTCGTCATCCAGGGCCCCACCGGCGGCGGCAAGTCCACCCTGCTCCAGATGCTGGGCGCGCTCGACCGGCCCAGCGCGGGCCGGATCGTCCTCGACGGCACCGACCTCGCCACGCTCCCCGAGGCCAGGCTGACCCGGGTGCGCAGCGAGAGCATCGGCTTCGTCTTCCAGTCCTTCAACCTGATCCCGACCCTGACCGCCCAGGAGAACGTCGAGACCGCCCTGGTCCCGCTCGGCGTCAAGGCGAAGGAGCGGCGCGAGAAGGCAGCCGAGGCACTGGCCTCCGTCGGCCTCGGCGAACGCCTCGGCCACCTCCCCGGCGAGATGTCCGGCGGCCAGCAGCAGCGCGTCGCCATCGCCCGCGCCCTGGTGAAGCAGCCCAAGGTGCTCCTCGCCGACGAACCCACCGGAAACCTCGACGAGTCGACCCGCGACGAGATCATGGACGTACTCGACCGCATGTGGAAGGAGCTGGGCCTCACCTTCGTGATGGTCACCCACGACTCGGCGATCGCGAAGAAGGCCCCTCGCCTCGCGACCATCCGCAAGGGCCGCATCACCGTGAAGGAGAACGCGGCGGCCTGACGGCCAAGGGGCCAGGTCCCGGCGGGCGGCGAGTCGGCTGCACGTGGTCCGCGCCAACTCCGTGGTGCGCCACCCGGCGGGTCCGACGTCGACCAGGCGCTGTCCGAGACCGTCGCCGTGGGACCGGCGCTGAACGCGGCCGACCGTCCGTGCGGCCGAATGCCCCTCCCGTGCCGAGCGTGCGCCGGGACGGACCGGTGTGCTGCCGACCAGGGGCCGCGGGGTCGAACTCCCGGCGACGTACATCCACCACTGCCACAACCCCGAACATCACGGCGAGCCGCACAGGAGCGGGCTCAGTGCAGCAGGAGGCCGACCGCGGTCGTCAGGCGTTCGAGGTAGAACTCGCGGGACTGGGCCTGGTGCTTGAGGCCGATCGACGTGCTGATCATCGTCTGGGCGAGGGGGAGGGCCCCCTTTCGTCCCGACTCGGCGGAGATGGCCTCCGTGATCAGTTCCTCGAAACGCCGCGGCGCGGTCTCGACGACCTCTCCGAGGACGCCGGGGTTGTCCTCGATGACCGTGGCGGCGTCGCGTGCCAGCGGGCCGATGTAGCGGCCCGCCCACTGGTCGAACGCCTCGACGAGGCGCTCCGTGAGGGGGCGGCCGCGGTCGGCCAGGACCTGTTCCACCGCGGTGAGGTCCCGCTCCAGGGCCTGGCCGACCGCGGCACGGAACAGCGTCTCCTTCGAGGAGAAGAGGAAGTAGAGCCCGGGTCGGGAGATGCGGGCCGCCCGTGCCACCTCCTCCATCGTGGTCTTGCGGTAACCGAAGCGCGCGAACGTGGCCATGGCGGACTCCAGGACCGTCGTGCGACGGCCGGTGTCGGCGACGGTCGACGGCGCGTGGCCGGCATCGGGACTGCTCATGAAGCGAGCGTACGGGCGCGATACGCACTATACAAATAGAGTCCAGTGCGTATAGTTGCCGCTATGAATGCTCGCCGGCTCGTCTCCACGCCCTTCACCTCCTCCAGCACCGCGGACGAGGTGCTCAGAGGCGTCGATCTCACCGGCCTCCGCGCGATCGTGACGGGGGCCTCCTCCGGACTCGGCGTCGAGACGGCTCGTGCGCTGACCGCGGCCGGGGCGGAGGTGACACTCGCCGTCCGGAACACGGCCGCGGGGGACGCCGTCGCCGAGACGATCGGGAAGGCGACCGGAGCAGCCCGGCCCCGCGTGGTCCGGCTCGACCTCGCCGACCGGGCCACCGTCACGCGGTTCGTCGACGCGTGGGACGGCCCGCTCCACCTGCTCGTCAACAACGCCGGGGTCGTCACTGGTGGCCTCGAACGGACCCGCGAGGGCTGGGAGCGGCAATTCGCGACGAACCATCTCGGCCACTTCGCGCTGGCCACCGGCCTGCACCGCGCCCTCGCCCGGGGAGCGGCCGACCGCGGTGGAGCAAGGATCGTCTCGGTCAGTTCGACGGCGCACATGCGCTCCGGCGTCGACTTCGACGACCTCCACTTCGAGCGCCGCGGCTACGACCCGCAGATCGCCTACGCCCAGTCGAAGACGGCCAACTCCCTCTTCGCCGTCGAGGCAAGCCGTCTGTGGGCGTCCGACGGAGTCGTCGCCAACGCGGTGAACCCCGGTGGTGTCGCGACCGGGCTGCAGCGGAACTTCACGCCGGAACAGCGGGCGTCGCTCGACGCGGCCGAGGCCGCCGGAGTCTTCACGTACAAGACGGTCGAGCAGGGGGCCGCCACCACCGTGGTCGCGGCCGTCGCTCCCGAGTTCGCCCGTTCCGGCGGCCACTACCTCGACGACGGGCAGGAGGCCTACACGGTGCCGAACGACGCCGACCTCGGGCAGCACCCGCACGGCGTCAAGGAATGGGCACTCGACCCCGCGGCCGCCGAGCGCCTGTGGACCGTCTCGACCGACCTGCTCCGTCTCCGGCCTGCCGGCTGATGCGTGGGCGCCGGCCGCTCACGTCGGCAGTGAAGCCGCCGCGTCCGTCCCCCAGCTGGCCAGGAGCCGCAGTGCGTCCGCCGACGGGGAGCCGGGCTCCGCGTGGTACGTGACGAAGGCCTGTTCGTCGTCGTCCACCAGGCGGAACGTCTCGAAGGACAGGGTCAGGTCGCCGACCAGCGGGTGCCGCATCCGCTTGACGCCGTAGCTCTTCTCCTTGACGTCGTGCGTGGCCCACAGGCGGCGGAACTCCTCGCTCTTCACCGAGAGCTCGCCGACCAGCGCGGACAGGCGCGGGTCGTCCGGATGGCGGCCGGCGTCCATGCGCAGGAAGCTGACCATGTCGTACGCCTTCTGGTCCCAGTCGACGAACAGCTCGCGGTAGTCCGGGTTCAGGAAGACCAGCCGCGCCCAGTTGCGCTCGGCGGCCGGCAGCTTGCCCCAGTCGCCGAAGAGGGCCGCGGCCATCCGGTTCCAGGCGAGGATCTCCGAGCGGCGGCCCGACACGTACGCGGGCACCGTGTCGATCGACTCCAGCAGTTGGAGCAGCGCCACCCGCACCGGCTGCTTGCCCCGGGCGGCCCCGGCCCGCCGACGCTGCTGCTTCGGCCGCGCCAGGTGGGTCAGGTGCGCCTGCTCGGCGTCGGTCAGCCGCAGCGCCCGGGCGATGGCGTCCAGGACCTCCGCCGAGACGTTCTGCCCGTTGCCCTGCTCCAAACGCGTGTAGTACGCCACCGACACCCCGGCCAGCTGCGCCAGCTCCTCGCGCCGCAGTCCGGGCACCCGGCGCTGCCGTCCGTACGACTCCAGACCCACGTCCTCCGGCTTGAGCCGGGCCCGCCGGGTGCGCAGGAACTCGCTCAGTTCGGCCCGCCGGTCAAGCTGTCCATCCATGTCCTCCAGTATCACCGGACGTATTCCCGGTCGTACGCACATGAGCCTGTCCCCGCCAGTGGTACGCACGCCGGTCGTACGCAAAGCCGTGGTCTGGGTGGATCGGCGGGCGCCAGGCAGGGTGGAAGCATCACCCAGTCACGTCAAGAGAATTCCGGAGAACCCGGCATGACCACTGTCGCCGCGTACGCAGCACCCGCCGCCAAGGCGCCGCTGGAGCGCACCACCATCGAGCGGCGCGAGGTGCGTGAACACGACGTCCTGATCGACATCAAGTTCGCCGGCATCTGCCACTCCGACATCCACCAGGCCCGCGAGGGCTGGGGCGAGGCCATCTTCCCGATGGTCCCCGGGCACGAGATCGCCGGTGTCGTCGAGGCGGTCGGCTCCGGCGTCACCAAGTTCAAGGTCGGCGACCGCGTCGGCGTCGGCTGCCTCGTCGACTCCTGCCGCGAGTGCGAGAACTGCAAGGCCGGCCTGGAGCAGCACTGCCTCAAGGGCAGCGTCGGCACCTACAACGCCGTCGGCTACGACGGTGAGCCCACCTACGGCGGCTACGCGCAGAAGGTCGTCGTCGACGAGGCGTTCACCGTCCGCATCCCCGACGGACTGTCCCTCGACGTGGCCGCGCCGCTGCTGTGCGCGGGCATCACCACGTACTCCCCGCTCAAGCACTGGGGTGTCGCCCCCGGCAAGAAGGTGGCCGTCATCGGCCTGGGTGGCCTCGGCCACATGGGCGTCAAGATCGCACACGCGCTGGGCGCCGAGGTCACCGTCCTTTCGCAGTCGCTGCGCAAGAAGGACGACGGCCTGAAGATGGGCGCGGACCACTACTACGCGACCAGTGACGAGCAGACCTTCCAGGACCTGGCGGGCAGCTTCGACGTGATCCTCTCCACGGTCTCCGCGCCGCTCGACTTCGGTGCCTACCTCGGCCTGCTCAGGACCGGCGGCGCCCTGGTGAACGTCGGCGCACCCGAGGAGCCGATCGCCCTGAACCTGTTCTCGCTCATCGGCGGCAACAAGACCCTCGCGGGCTCCATGATCGGCGGCATCGCCGAGACCCAGGAGATGCTGGACTTCTGCGCGGAGCACGGCATCGGCGCCGAGATCGAGCTGATCGCCGCCTCCGAGATCAACGAGGCCTACGAGCGCGTCCTGTCCAGCGACGTGCGCTACCGCTTCGTGATCGACACCGCGACGATCTGATCCCTCCCGGGAGAGCCCGGGGAGCTTTTCTCTGAATTCTTCCCCGCTCCCTGTCACACAGCCGCCCCGCCCCGGGGCATACCGCCACGACACACGCGGCGGACGTCCGGGCGGGGCGGCCGTGCGTCGGCCCCCACCCCGCTCCCCGGACGCCACGGATCCCCGGAGCGGCAGCCATGACGCACCCCGCCTCGCCCCCCAGCACGGCCCCTCCTGGTCGCCGGAGGCACCGGCCCCCTCGGCAGCCACGTCGTCCCGCTGCTGCGGTGGGCCGGCCGACACCTACCCGTCCTCGCCCGCGGCCCCCGCCCCGACGCGGACGGCGTCACGTACGTCAGCGGCGACCTGCGCACCGGCGAGGACGTCGAGGCCGCCGTCGAAGGCACGCACACCGTTGCTCCACCTGGCGGGCCGGCCCGCCGCGCTCAGCGGGCCGCCGGCCGGCGCCGGCGGCGCAGCGCGGGGTCGAGCAGCGCGGGCGTGGCGTCGAACTTCTCGTGCGCCGCCAGGTCCGCACCCGGCGCGACGACGGCGTCGATCGCGTCGAGGACGTCGTCGGAGAGCACGGTGTCGGCGGCGGCGAGCTGGGAGCGCAGGTGGTCCAGGGTGCGGGGCCCGACGAGCGCGCCGGTCACGGCCGGGTGGGCGGTCACGAAGCCGAGCGCGAGCTGGATCAGCGTGAGCCCGGCCTCGTCGGCGACGGCGGCCAGCTTCTCGACGGCGTCGAGCCGGGCGCGGTTGGCGGGCACCGAGGGGTCGAAGCGCTCGGGCATGAACCCGGACCGGTGCGTGGTGACCTCCTGGCCCGCGCGCACCGCGCCCGACAGCCATCCCGAGGCCAGCGGGCTCCACACCAGCACACCGAGTCCGTACTGCTCGGTCACGGGCAGCACGTGGCTCTCGATCCCGCGCTGGAGCATGGAATAGCTGGGCTGCTCGGTGACGTACCGGCCCAGCCGGTGCTCGCGGGCGGCCCACTGCGCCTCGACGATCCGGTACGCGGGGAAGGTGGAGGACCCGAAGTACCGGATCTTCCCGGCGCGCTGCAGATCGGTGAGCGCGGACAGCGTCTCCTCGTCGCTGGTCTTCGGGTCCCACCGGTGGATCTGGTACAGGTCGACGTGGTCCACGCCGAGGCGGCGCAGGCTGTTGTCCAGCTCGGTGACCAGCCAGCGGCGCGAGGAGCCCTGGTGGTTGGGGTCGTCGCCCATCGGCATGCTCGCCTTCGTGGCCAGCACGATGTCGTCGCGGCGCCCGGCGATCGCCTTGCCGACCATCTCCTCGGACTCGCCGCCGCCGTACCTGTCGGCGGTGTCGATGAGGTTGATCCCGGCCTCCAGGGCGGCGTCGACGATGGCGGTGGCCTCGTCCTGGGTGGTGCGCCCGATGCTGCCGAAGTTCATGGCGCCGAGCGCGAGCGAGCTGACCTGCACACCGGTGCGGCCCAAGGTGCGGTACTGCATGACGTGTTCCTCCACTACGGGTGGTGTGACGTGGCATGACCTGGTGGCGGGCTCGACGCTCTGGCATCATGGAGAGACCAAGCGGAACACCGTCCCGTTTACTCCTCCGACGATACGGAACGGTGTCCCGTTTATCAAGCGGTGAAGGGAACGGCACGGTGAAGGACGGCGAAGCGGCGACGGGGCGGGCGGCCTCGCGGCCCAAGCGCGCGGACGCCCGGCGCAACGAGAAGACCCTGCTCGACGCGGCCGCCGCGGTGTTCGTCAGATCGGGCGTGGAGGCCCCCGTACGCGACGTCGCGGCCGAGGCCGGTGTCGGCACGGCCACGATCTACCGCCACTTCCCGACCCGCGCGGACCTCATCATCGGCGTCTACCGCCACCAGGTGGAGGCCTGCGCCGAGGCCGGCCCCGCCCTGCTCGCGAGCAGCCCGACGCCGTACGCCGCGCTCGCGGCCTGGATCGACCGGTTCGTGGACTTCCTGGTCACCAAGCACGGCCTCGCCGCGGTCCTGCAGTCCGACAACGCCGGCTTCGAGACCCTCCACGCCTACTTCCTCGACCGCCTTGTCCCCGTCTGCACCGACCTCCTCGCCGCCGCGACCGCCTCCGGTGAGATCCACACCGACGTCGAGGCCCACGCCCTCATGCGCGGCGTCGGCAACCTGTGCATCGGCGCGGAGACGTCAAGCCCGCAGTACGACGCGCGGGAGCTGGTGCGGATCCTGATCGCGGGGCTGCGCGGGGTGGGCTGATCCCGGCGTGGCCGCGAAGCGTGGCGAGTGGATGTGCGCGGCAGCGATTGCTGGATAGGGTCGACCCGCTACAACTGGTTGTGGGGACAACCGGTGCTGGGGGGAGGGCTGACAACCCATGAGTCGTCGCGCCAGGGGATACGTCGGAATCTGGGCCGAGATGCAGCGGCAGCGGCAGCGCCAGCTCGAGGCCGAGGAGCGGCAGCGCAGACAGGAAGCCCGGCAGGCGCGGGCCTACGAGCGGCGCGCCGCCCAGAGCTACCGCGAGTACAAGCAGGCCGAGGCGATCCGCCGCACGGAGGAGCTGGACGCACGGGTGGCCGCCCTCCAGGACCTGCTGGTCTCGGGATGCCGGGCCTCGGCCTTCCTGCCCTCCGCGCTCATGCGCGGCGAGGAGCTGCAGTCCCTGGCCGAGGTGATGGACGGCGTCGCACGCCGGGAGCCCGACGCCGTGGTCGAGTACTTCTCCGCGGCTCTATACACCTCGACGGCCTGGCCCGAGGGGTTCCCGCGCCGGGTCGCGATGACCTACGACCCCGCGGCCCGGCAACTGGTGCTGGACTGGGAGCTGCCCGCGGGTGACGTCGTCCCGCAGTCCAAGTACGTGCGGTACATGTACGCGGCCGACCAGTACCGGGAGACCCCCCGTCCGGTGGGACAGCGACGGGCCCTCTACAAGGAGGTCGTCGCGCAGTGCATGCTGCTCGTGCTGCACGAACTGTTCGCCGCCGACGAGTCCGGGGCCCTGGAGTCGGTGGCCCTCAACGGCTTCGTCGACGGACACGACCCCACGACGGGCCGGCCGGACCGCATCTTCCTGGCCACCGTCATGGCCGAGCGCTCCTCCTTCCGTGAACTGCATCTGGCCCAGGTGGACGCGGAGAGCTGCCTGGCCGACGCGCTGCGCGGGCAGGTGTCGGCCCGCCCGGACCAGCTCCTCGCGGTCCGGCCGGGCCGGCGGCCGGAGGAGGTCGGCCACCGCGTCACCACCCACGGCGACGACGAGGAACCCGACCTGTACGAAATGGACCCGATCGCCTTCGAGGGCCTGGTGGCCGAGCTGTTCGAGGCCATGGGGATGCGGGCGGTCACCACGCAGCGCACCAACGACGGCGGGGTGGACGTCCACGCACTGGACCCGACGCCGATCCGGGGCGGCCAGATCGTCGTCCAGGTGAAGCGGTACCGCAACACGGTGCCGCCCACCGCCGTCCGCGACCTGTACGGGACGGTGCAGGACGCCGGAGCGAACAAGGGCGTCCTCGTCACCACGTCGGGCTTCGGCCCCGGTTCGCACACCTTCGCCAACGGCAAGCCGCTGGAACTGATCGCTGGGAACGAACTCGTCGACCTGCTGCGCCGCCACGGCCTGCGCGGCCGACTGGGCGACGGCGGCCGCCCGGACTCCGCCTCGTCGCGTCCGACCACCCCGGAACCGTCACTGCCCGACGCGTACAACATCCTCGGCATGTCCTGGACCGGGAGCGTCGCCCTGGATGTGTGCGCCCTGGTGTGCCGCGGCAACCGCATCCTTACCGACGACCACTTCGTCTTCTACAACAACCCGCGGACCCCGGACGGCTCCGTACGGACGCTCCCCGCCACCGCGCCCGACAAGGCCGCGATCTGCGCCTCGTTCGACACGCTGCCCGGGGACGCCGATCGCCTGGTGCTGGTGGCCGCCGTCGACCCGGAGGTCAACCCGGACGCCGATCTCTCCGGTTTCACGGACGCGTGCATCCGCCTGCTCGACCCGTCCCTGACGGAGCTGGGCCGACTGCAGGTGTCCGACGGCCGCCCGCACGAGACCGCCCTCGTACTCGGCTCCTTCCGCCGCAGGGCCAACGGCGACTGGGACTTCGTCGTGGGCGGCAGGGGCTACTCGGGCGGCCTGGAGGAACTGCTGCGCGACTACGGCGTCGAGGTGGACTGACGCGACCACAACGACAGGTCGCTGCTCGTCGCCACGGCGATGGTCCGGCCGGAGGGCGAGAAGCCGGCCGCCCGGAAGGTCGAGTAGTCGGCGTGGAGGATGTGCCACCAGTCCTCCCCGTGCCGACCGGCGTGGGGGAGCCCGCCGTCGCGGGACAGCAGGACGCGCTCGTTCGGCCAGGCGGGGGTGACGACCTCCAGCTCCCAGCCGTCCCGGGTGCCGGTGTGCAGCCCGCCACCGAAGAGCCCCGCGATGTGCACTCGGCTGCCCTCGATCGGTCCCAGCCCGGGACAGGAGAGATCGGCCGCCTCGTCCGGTGTGCTGCTCTCGGGATCGGGGTCCCGGTCCCTGGCGATCTTCTCCCCGGTGACGGTGTCGAAGAGACCGTGACCGTCGTGCGAGACGACCATGACCAGGTCGTGGCCGCTCTCGGGGTGCGAGGCGAAACCGATGCCGAGCAGCCCGCCGACCGCTGCGAAGGCGACGGGCCGCCAGGGCTCGGGCGCGGTCACCACGGGCGCCGCGAGCAGCCGGTTCCGCATGGCTCGCTGATACGGCGAGAGCTGCGGCTCGTGCACCGACGGCTCGGTGGGTGGCGACTTCTTCGTACGGGACTCACAGGGCATACGGAACATCTGGACTCCTCCGCAAACGGCGTCGTCGCCTGCTCGTCGTCACGGTCGCAGGGCGCTCAGCACGGCGTCCGCGGCGGGGTACGGCTGCTCCCGGGGCAGCAGGGCTCGCGCCGCGTCGAGGTCGTCGTTCCGTACGAGGGCGTGGATCTCGTGGGCGAGTGGGGTCACGTCGCGGATGGCGACCGTCCACTCGTCGGCGTAACCGCGTGCGGCCTCGCCGGAGAGGCCCAGTTGCAGGGAGCGGTACGGCAGCGGCCGCAGACGCAGGTCGCGCTCCGGGTCCCACTGGACGCGGGTGGGCGAGCGCTTCAACTCGCGTTGCCAGGTCGCCCGGTCGGGGTGCACACCGGGCGCGTAGCTCGACAGGCACGCGTGGCGCAGGGCCCACTCGAAGCCTTCACGGCTGATCTCGACCGCCAGGACGGTCTCCTGGCCCTCCTTGGTGGCCCATCCGCAGCGGTACATCATCCACAGGAACGACGGCTTGATCCACGTCAAGCCGCGTTCACAAACCTATCGGCTCCTGCTGGCAGGCGGCTCCTGACATGACTGAAACCGGCACCGGACCGTAGAGGAAGATGTCGCCATGGTTGATCACTCTCGCGGTATATCGCCCATGTCACTCGTGGACGAGGAGCAGGCATACACGCTCTGCGGTGACACGGCGGCCACGGAGAGCTTCACCTTCGGGAGCGCCACTGCCGGCATCGGCGACGCCGGGACACTGATCATTGTGGCAGCTGGGGATGGCCTCGACAGAAGCTGCGTCTGGAACGCTGATGAGGTCCGCCTTCTCGGCCCTGCTCCGGCTCCGGTAGGGCAACGGCTCCTGGAAGAGTCCTGGGAGCGAGGCGCAGGTGAAGCGCAGTCGTCTGTTCACTTGGCGGTGCGCAACTCGGAAGGTCTCGTCTATCTCGGCACCGGATCCGTGACTCAGGTCGGAACGGTCGTTCGGCCGGGTAGCGGCGTACACGTACTCTCCGACTGCTCACTTCGGCTTCATTCTCCCTTGAGCAGGCTCGACTTGGCCCGCGTGCGTCCCGATCTCCCACCATCGGGCCTTCCGAGCCTTGAGTGGCTCCGGCATGTGGACGGTCAGCGAGCCAGTGCGCTCGAACAGTTCGTCACGGGCTGGTATCCCGTTGAGCCCGAGACGGACGAGATACCGTCGGATTCGGAGCCTCCCTCGGATCTGCCCGACGGATTGAGGAAGTTCTACCGGCTGGCACAGCACCGCCCGCGCTGCCTGGGAGTGCAGAACCGAGTCCTTCCCCTCTCCAAGCTTCATACCGATGCCACGGGGGAGATGCTCGTTTTCGGCGAGGAGAATCAGGGGTGCTTCTTCTGGTCGCTGCTGTGGACGCTCGATGGCCCCGAAGCGGATCCCATCGTCTGGTTCCGTGAGGACGACGAACCGGCGATCGCCGAGCAGGAACCACTCAGTGGCTTCCTCATCCAGTTCTCGCTCTTCGAGGCATCCATGGGCGCCGACTACGTGGCGCTGTCCTTTCGGCTCACCGCAGAGCAGGTCGACCGGATCGCCGAGGCACTCCTCCCCGTGCCCTTGCGCCCGTTCTGGCTCGCGGCTCCCACGCGCTTCTACGTGGCTCCGGGCCTCGTCCTGCATGTCACAGACGAAGGAATCGGCAACGGGTTCAGCGCCCGGGCCGGCGCCACCCACCGCAGTGCCCTCGCCCCCTTGGCCGACCTGGTCGAGTGGGACCGGTTCGACGGCTGACATCGCGAGACACGGCCGCTTCGCCGACAGACTCGACAGAGGTCTGTGAACGCGGCTTGATGACCCACGTCATCCTGTCGCGTTTCCAGGCCGCCGGAAAACGTCCCTCGCGGGCGGCGGGGAGGCCGATCCCCGGGGAGTACGCCTGGTAGACGGTGACGGTGGACGCCGTGTGGGCCGCCCGGATCTCGCGCTGCGCTTCTCGCATGCCGTACAGCTTCGGCCGCAGGCCACGCCCGGGCCACCGGTTTTCGGCGGGGACGGCTACAGGGCGTCGAACGGGGGGATGATACGGACGATGATGACCAAGGGATCCCGCGGTGCAACCAGGAAGTAGAACCACCCTCCGGCCGCGTCCATCCGTCGTAGTCCGCCCGAGCGCGGGCCGTTGCCGAGATCGCTGATGTCGACACCCGTACTGGCCAGGTCGATCAGTTGACCGGCCAGGCGTTCCACTTCCGTCACGACGTGGGCAGGGAGACCGCCTGCTACGTGGTCGTAGTCAGGGTCGTATTCCCATCGCCACTCCACAGTCATCGGGAGTGAAGACCGACGGCTGCGTGCGCCTGGTCGAGGATGCGTCCGATCTCGGATGCGGCTTGTCGCGCCTGGGCAGCGTCGCCGGATGCGGCGCGGTCCTCCCAGGCGCGCAGGTCTGCTGCCAGGCCCGGCTGGCGTTGGATGTAGACGTAGACCGCCCACTGGGCGACGAACCGCTGCAGGGGTGCCAGATCCGAGCCCTGCCGGGACTGGTCTGCCGCCTGGTCCAGCTCGCGTGTGAACGCGGGCAGCGCCGCCGGTGTGATCTGCCGGACGGCCTGACGCAGGGCGGCCACCGTTGCAGGGGGCTGGGGAATGAGTGGTTGCCCGGCGGCGGAGATGGTCATTGCTGCTCCCATGGGCGCGATTCTGGTCCCGCGCCTCAGGCTATCCGGCAGGGGCGCCGACGCACCGCTCGAACGGGTGAGGCAGAACCGATACGCCCCGTCCGGTGACCTGGAATCGTTGGGGCGCCCCGAGCGTTGGACACAGCGTGGGCATGCAGGCCGGTGAGGTACGGGCCGAGTGGCCCGGACGACCGAGCCGAGAGATTTTGGAGGGTGCCGCGATGGCTGCGCAGACGCAGAGGGCCGTGCTGGCGGGCGGATGTTTCTGGGGCATGGAGGAGCTGATCCGCCGGCTCCCGGGCGTGACCGCGACCCGGGTCGGTTACACAGGGGGCGACGTGCCGAACGCGACGTACCGCAACCACGGCACGCACGCGGAGGCCATCGAGATCCTCTTCGACCCCGAGGAGACCGACTACCGCGCGCTCCTGGAGTTCTTCTTCCAGATCCACGACCCGAGCACCAGGAACCGCCAGGGCAACGACATCGGCCTCAGCTACCGCTCGGCGATCTACTACGTGGACGACGAGCAGAAGCGGATCGCCGAGGACACCATCGCCGACGTGGACGCCTCCGGGCTGTGGCCCGGCCAGGTCGTCACCGAGGTGGAGCCGGTCGGCCCCTTCTGGGAGGCCGAGCCCGAGCACCAGGACTACCTGCAGCGTTACCCGGACGGGTACACCTGCCACTTCCCGCGCCCGGGATGGCGGCTGCCCGCCCGTACCGAGGGCTGAGGGACTCCCGGAGAGGCGGTCCGGCCGGGGATCGGCCGGACCGTCCGCATGAGCGCGCCCGGCGGTCAGTGCGGCAGCGTGGCCGGGCTGCCGCCGTTCGCCTCGTACCCCGCCACCGCCAGCGCGCGGTAGACCGCGAACTCCGCCGCCGGGTCGGGCGACAGGGTCCACGGCAGTGCGCCGACGTGACCGTCTATGACCGTCAGCTGGTTCATCGCCTCGGCCCAGCGCTCGCCGCGGACCAGGAAGAAGACCAGGAGATGGCGGACGTGCGCCTGCATCGGGTCGTCCGGGCGGGCCGAGTGCACCGCGTGCAGCGCGCCGTGGACGGCCTTGGTGACGACCTCGCTCTGGTAGAAGCCGCTGACCAGGTTGACCTCGGGCAGGTGCTCGAAGACCGCGAAGAGCGGCATCGCCGCCAGCAGCGAGCCCCGCGGCGCCCGCGCGGCCGCCGCCTCCGCGAAGGAGTACGCCAGCTCGCGCGAGCCGTGCCACTTCTCGCACCAGTACTGCAGGGCGGCCAGGTGCGCGCCCATGTGGTGGGGGGCACGGTCCAGGATCTTCAGCCAGAGCTGCTCGAACTCCTCGCGCGAGTAGCCGAGACCGCGGGCCACCGACAGCTCGACGAGGTACGGGATCGGGTCCCCGGGCGCGAGAAGGGCCGCCTCGCCGCAGGCGGCCTTCGCCTCCTCCATGATGATCCGGAACTCGTCCGTGCCCGGCGTCGCCGTCCGCCACGCCTGCTGCACCAGGAACTCGGCGTGCACCGCCGCGCCGCCCGCGTCCTTGGGCGCCTCCGCCCGCCACACCCGCAGCCACTGCCCGCCCGGAGTCTCCCCGACGCCGCCGGGCCGCTGGCGCAGCTCCAGCGACGCGGCGCCCGCGAAGGCCTGGACCCGCTGCCAGCGCCGCTCGCCCTCCGCCTCCGTGCCGGCGAGGAGCTGCTGCGCCCCCCGGTAGTCCTGGGTGCGCTGCACCAGGTCGAGGACGTCCAGGAGGTCCTGGTCGGGACCGGGCATGCGGACGTCCAGCTCCTCCTCGCGGGCGAAGCCGTAGTTCGCGGGGTCGGCGGCGTCCGGGTGGCCGGGCTCGACCAGGCCGACCGCGCCGCGCCGGCGCCGCGAGAGTTGGAGCAGCACGAAGCCGAGCATGACCAGTGCCATCAGGACCCAGAGAATCTCCATGTCTCAAGCGAACCAGACGCCGCCGACAATTGGCCAACCTGTCCCGTGCCCTGTGGAAAACGCGCGAGGCGTTCCGCACGGCTACCCTCGGTGCCCATGAGCGACAGGCACATCAGTCAGCACTTCGAGACGCTCGCCATTCACGCGGGCAACACCGCCGACCCCCTGACGGGCGCGGTCGTCCCGCCCATCTACCAGGTGTCGACCTACAAGCAGGACGGCGTCGGCGGACTGCGCGGCGGCTACGAGTACAGCCGCAGCGCCAACCCGACCCGCACGGCGCTGGAGGAGAACCTCGCCGCCCTGGAGGGCGGCCGTCGCGGTCTCGCGTTCGCGTCCGGACTGGCGGCCGAGGACTGCCTGTTGCGCACGCTGCTGCGCCCCGGCGACCACGTGGTGATCCCGAACGACGCGTACGGCGGCACCTTCCGCCTCTTCGCCAAGGTCGCCACCCGGTGGGGCGTGGAGTGGTCGGTGGCCGACACGAGCGACGCCGCCGCCGTGCGGGCCGCCCTCACCCCGAAGACCAAGGCGGTATGGGTGGAGACGCCCTCCAACCCGCTCCTCGGCATCACCGACATCGCGCAGATCGCGCAGGTCGCCCGGGACGCCGGCGCCCGGCTCGTCGTCGACAACACCTTCGCCACCCCGTACCTCCAGCAGCCGCTGGCCCTCGGCGCGGACGTCGTCGTGCACTCCCTGACCAAGTACATGGGCGGTCACTCCGACGTCGTCGGCGGCGCGCTGATCGTGCGCGACCAGGAGCTGGGCGAGGAGCTGGCCTTCCACCAGAACGCGATGGGCGCGGTCGCCGGGCCCTTCGACTCCTGGCTGGTGCTGCGCGGCACCAAGACCCTCGCCGTGCGCATGGACCGCCACAGCGAGAACGCGACGAAGGTCGCCGAGATGCTCTCGCGGCACGCGCGCGTGACGAGCGTGCTCTACCCGGGGCTGCCCGACCACCCGGGGCACGAGGTCGCCGCCAAGCAGATGAAGGCGTTCGGCGGCATGGTCTCCTTCCGCGTCGAGGGCGGCGAGCAGGCGGCCGTCGAGGTGTGCAACCGCGCGAAGGTCTTCACGCTCGGCGAGTCCCTGGGCGGCGTCGAGTCGCTGATCGAGCACCCGGGCCGGATGACGCACGCCTCCGCCGCGGGCTCGGCCCTG
This sequence comes from Streptomyces sp. NPDC085944, assembly GCF_040686295.1. Lineage (NCBI taxonomy): Bacteria > Bacillati > Actinomycetota > Actinomycetes > Kitasatosporales > Streptomycetaceae > Streptomyces > Streptomyces sp. NPDC085944. The sequence goes on from NZ_JBFBJX010000001.1 coordinate 554,000, forward strand.
GAGGTGCCCGCCGACCTGGTGCGGCTGTCGGTCGGCATCGAGAACGCCGACGACCTGCTGGCCGACCTCCAGCAGGCGCTCGGCTAGGAAGCGGGGCTCACCAGCCCTCCCAGTCGGTCACGGGTGGGGTCGTCTCCGAGGGCGGCTCCACCCACGGCTGCACGGTCAGCGCCCACACCGCGAACGCCACGGCCGCTGCGCCCAGCAGCAGCCACAGCAGGCGCCGGACGGCCCTCCTGCGCCGCAGTATGCGGCCGCCCCGGCGGACGGCCTCCGCGTAGAGGTCGGGCGGCACCCTCGGCGGCGACTGCTCCATGATCTGTCGCGCGGCGGCCTCGCGCCCGGCGCGGTTCACCGGCACCCCCGCCCGCGCCACGCGCGCGTGCCGGTCGTGGCGGTGCCCTTCGCGCACGTCGTCGTGGTCGTGCCCGTACGGCGGCCGTCCCTCTCGCCCGTCACGGCGTCGCCGCCTTCGCCTTCGCCGTCACCGACCGGGGCGGTGCGGGCGGCGGGTGCAGCAGGGCGGCCGTCGCCCGGTCGCAGATCGTGCGGATGCGGTCCACCGGCAGGCCCAGCAGCGCGGACGCCTGTTCCTCGGCGACGCCCTCGTACAGCCTGAGCACCAGGATCAGCCGTTCGTGCGGGTCGAGTACGCCCAGCGTGCCCTCGGGGCGCCGGCGCATCCGGTCGAGCACGCCGTACCGGTGCCAGATCTCGCGGGCGAAACGGGCGGCCAGGTACTGGCGGGCGCGGTCGTACGGGTCCTCCCCGTGCAGCCCGTCCCAGCCCGCGTAGGTGTGGGCCAGGCTCAGCGCCAGCAGGCGCCGCGCGCGCGGGTTGGCGTCCGGAGCCTCGGCGGTGAGCAGGGTGGCGGCATGCAGCAGCCGCCCTGCCGCGCCCGCGACGAACGCCTCGAACTCGCGGGCCCGACGGGCACTGTGGGACGCATGCCGGTCTCGCACCGCGCCTCCCGCCCAGACGGCGACGAACCCTGAGGTCTCATATCAGGCCAGGGGCGGCCCGCCGGTCAAGGGTTCGGTCGAACCCCGCCGTCGAAAGCTCCCGAAACCCCTGGAACCCGTCCACCGAAGGTCGTTCAGGAGCCCGGGGTATCCGTGGCCGCCGCGCCGGAGGGGGCCATACGGGCGGACAGGGCGCCGTTGAAGCGCGACAGGAGCGTGCAGAACGCCTCGCGCTCCTGCGGGGCCCAGTCGCGTGTCAGCTCGGCCATGAGCTGACGCCGGGAGGAGCGGACCTCCTCGAGCCGTGCCACGCCGCGCGGGGACAGCTGGAGGACCACCGCGCGTCCGTCCTCGGGGTGGGAAGTGCGCTTGACGAGTCCGGTGTCGACCAGCGGGGCCACCTGCCGGGTGACCGTCGAGGAGTCGATGCCCATGCTCGCGGCGAGCGCCTTCACACCCATCGGGCCCTCTGTGTCGAGGCGGTTGAGCAGCAGGTAGGCGGCGCGGTCCATGGAGTTGCGCACCTGCCCGACCCCGCCGAGCCGGGTCTGCTCGGCGCGGCGGGCGAAGAGCGCGACCTCGTGCTGGAGCGTCTCGAGAAGACCGGTGTCACCGGCGGTCGTCATGTCCATCGACATTTCAGGCGTTGTGGGCATGGCCGGGGGCTCACTTCGTGGAGGGCTGCTAATTGGGGGACAGGGTACGCGGCCGGACGGCAGGGCGTACCTGCGCGGGACAAAGCGGGTCTCGGAGGTTGGTCACAACGCCGCGCGGCGGCCGGGAACTGCGATGCTGGAGGGTATGAGCTACAGCACAGCGCCCCGCGTCGCTCCCGTCACCCTCGACGACGTGCGCGGAGCCCAGAAGATGCTCTCGGGCGTGGCGCGGGTGACGGCGATGGAGGGCAGCCGGCACCTGTCGCAGCTGGTCGGCTCGCCGGTGCACTTCAAGTGCGAGAACCTCCAGCGGACCGGCTCCTTCAAATTGCGCGGCGCCTACGTGCGGATCGCCGGGCTGCTGCCCGAGCAGCGTGCCGCGGGCGTGGTCGCGGCAAGCGCGGGCAACCACGCGCAGGGCGTGGCGCTGGCGTCGTCGCTGCTGGGCGTGCGGTCGACGGTGTTCATGCCGAAGGGGGCGCCGCTGCCGAAGATCAGCGCGACCCGCGAGTACGGCGCCGAGGTGCGGCTGCACGGCCAGGTGGTGGACGAGACGCTGGCCGCCGCCCAGGAGTACGCCGAGCGGACCGGCGCGGTGTTCATCCACCCCTTCGACCACCCCGACGTCATCGCGGGGCAGGGCACGGTCGGGCTGGAGATCCTGGAGCAGTGCCCCGAGGTGCGGACCGTCGTGGTCGGCATCGGCGGCGGCGGGCTGGCGGCCGGCATCGCGGTCGCGGTCAAGGCGCTGCGGCCCGACGTGCGGATCGTGGGCGTGCAGGCGGAGGGCGCGGCGGCGTACCCGCCCTCGCTGGCGGCGGGGCGCCCGGTGGCCGTCGAGAACCCGGCGACGATGGCGGACGGCATCAAGGTCGGGCGGCCCGGTGACGTGCCGTTCGGGATCGTCGGCGACCTGGTGGACGAGGTCCGCACCGTCTCCGAGGACGAGCTGTCCACCGCCCTGCTGCTGTGCCTGGAGCGGGCCAAGCTGGTCGTGGAACCGGCCGGGGCGAGCCCGGTGGCGGCGCTGCTGAGCACGCCGGACGCCTTCGCGGGGCCGGTGGTGGCGGTCCTGTCCGGCGGCAACGTGGACCCGGTGCTGATGCAGGGCGTGCTGCGGCACGGCATGGCCGCACAGGGCCGCTACCTGGCGGTCCGGCTGCGGCTGACGGACCGGCCCGGGGCCCTCGCCACGCTTCTGGGGGTGTTGTCAGTGGTCGACGCTAACGTCCTCGATGTGAGCCACGTCCGAACCCATCCGCGGCTCGGGCTCACGGAGGCGGAGGTCGAACTGCACCTGGAGACGAAGGGACCGGAGCACTGCGCCGAGGTCGGCCGGGCCCTGCGCGAGGCGGGCTACACGGTCATCGACTAGCCGCCTTCGACCCGGACCGGCCCCCGACCAGGGGCGACAGAAACTTCGTCACTCGTTCGAGCAACTCCATTGTAAGACGCGATACATCGCGTTATGGTGTGTTGTAATCGCTCGCCGAATCACTCGCTGAGCGCGGCGAAACGCACAAACCTAGGCTTTCCGAAGAATCCCCGACGACGTGGAGACTCATATGCCAGGCGCCATCTATGCCGAAGGCCTGGTGAAGACCTTCGGCGATGTAAGGGCTCTGGACGGCGTCGACCTCGACGTGCCCGAGGGCACGGTCCTCGGCCTGCTCGGGCCGAACGGCGCGGGCAAGACCACCGCCGTCCGCTGCCTCACGACCCTGCTGCGTCCCGACAGCGGCAGGGCGGTCGTCGCGGGCATCGACGTCCTCAGGCAGCCCAACGAGGTACGGCGTTCCATCGGCCTCTCCGGCCAGTTCGCGGCGGTCGACGAATACCTGACCGGCCGGGAGAACCTGCAGATGGTCGGGCAGCTCTACCAGATGAAGAGCAGGGCCGCGAAGGCCCGGGCCGGCGAGCTGCTCGACCAGTTCCACCTCTCCGACGCCGCCGACCGCCCGACGAAGACCTACTCGGGAGGCATGCGCCGCCGGCTCGACCTGGCGGCCGCCCTGGTGGTCTCCCCGCCCGTCATGTTCATGGACGAGCCCACCACGGGCCTCGACCCCCGCAACCGGCAGGAGCTGTGGGAGGTCATCAAGCAGCTGGTCGCCGGCGGCACGACCCTCCTGCTGACCACGCAGTATCTGGAGGAGGCCGACCACCTCGCGCACGACATCGCCGTCGTCGACCACGGCCGTGTCATCGCCCGCGGCACCTCCGACCAGCTCAAGGCCCGCACCGGGGGAGAGCGCGTCGAGGTCGTGGTCCACGAGCGGGACCGCATCGGGACGGCCTCCGAAGTGCTCGCCGGTTTCGGGAAGGGCCCGACCACCGTCGAGGAGCACACCCGCAAGCTGACCGTCCCCGTCACCGGCGGTGCGAAGCTGCTCGCCGAGGTCATCCGCGAACTCGACACCCGCGGTATTGAGATCGACGACATCGGTCTGCGCCGCCCCACCCTCGACGACGTCTTCCTCTCCCTCACCGGCCACGTGGCCGAGGCGGCGGACGAGACGAACGGCCCGGCGGGCGACGCCGGCCACGAGCAGGAGAAGGAGACCGCCAAGTGAGCGCCGCCACCGACGCGCCGCCGGCCACGGCGCCCGCCAACCCCATCGGCCAGTCCCTGCGGGACTCGCTGGTCATCGCCCGCAGAAACCTGATCCGGATGACCCGGATCCCGGAGATGGTCCTGTTCGGGGTCATCCAGCCGGTGATGTTCGTCATCCTGTTCACGTACGTCTTCGGCGGTTCCATCAAGGTCGGCAGCACCACCGACTCGGACGTCTACAAGAACTTCCTGATGGCGGGCATCTTCGCGCAGACCGTCACCTTCGCCACCGCCGGATCGGCGGCCGGCATCGCCGACGACATGCAGAAGGGGCTCGTCGACCGCTTCCGGTCCCTGCCGATGGCGCGCGGCGCCGTGCTGACCGGGCGGACGGTCGCGGACCTGGTGCAGACGTCGATCACCCTGCTCGTCCTTGCGATCGTCGCGCTGCTCGTGGGCTGGCGCCCCGGGTCGCCGGATCCGACCAACATCGGGCGGGTGCTCGCGGGCTTCGGGCTGCTTCTGCTCCTGGGGTACGCCTTCACGTGGATCGGCGCCCTGATCGGCCTGTCCGTCCGGACGCCGGAGGCGGCGACCTCCGGCGGGATCATCTGGCTGTTCCCCGTCACCTTCGTGTCCAACGCCTTCGTCGACCCCACCCAGATGACCCCCTGGCTCCGCCACGTCGCCGAGTGGAACCCGTTCAGCGCGGTCGTCCAGGCGTGCCGCGAGCTGTTCGGGAACCCGGGCGTCGTGCAGTCGGACGCCTGGCCCATGCAGCACCCGGTCTGGGCGACGCTCACCTACTCGATCGTGATCGTCCTGATCTTCAGGACCCTGGCGGTGCGCAAGTACCGCAGAGCGGTCGGCTGACGCCGAGATCGGGAGGGACGACCGGTCGGCAGGACGACGACGAGCCCCCGGTGTCGCGGGGACGCGGGGACACCGGGGGCTCGTTGGCGGTGGGCGGTGGGCGGTGGGTCAGCCGTTGTACGGCTCCGCCCTGAGGATCTTCACCGAGGCCATCTTGCCGTTCGGCAGCTCGTACTCGGCGTCGTCGCCGACCTTGTGGCCGATGACGCCCGAGCCCAGCGGGGACTGCGGGGAGTAGGTCTCGATGTCCGAGCTCGCGTACTCGCGCGAGGCGAGCAGGAAGGACAGCGTGTCGTCCTCGTCGCCGTCGAAGGCGATCGTGACGACCATGCCGGGCGCCACCTCGCCGCCGGCGGCCGGGGCCTCGCCGACCTTGGCGCTCTCGAGCAGCTGGGTCAGCTGGCGCACGCGGAGCTCCTGCTTGCCCTGCTCTTCCTTCGCCGCGTGGTACCCGCCGTTCTCACGCAGGTCCCCCTCCTCGCGAGCCGCGGCAATCTTGGCAGAGATCTCGGTGCGCGCAGGACCAGTAAGGTATTCAAGCTCCTCCTTGAGCTTGTTGTACGCCTCCTGGGTCAGCCAGGTGACGTTCTCGCTGGTCTGGGTCACGGGTGCTCCTCGTTGGTACTGGGAATACAAATCAACGCCCTACCCAGAAGGATGTTCCTTCACGGAAGGGCGAAACCACGAGCCTAACAATTGAGTGGCCGAAGGGGGAGGACATAAGCCACCAGATTCATGTCACCGCAGGTCAGGTGAGAGGTATTGGCGCCCGGGGCCCCGCCGGATCACTCCGGATGGCAGCCGAGCAGCTCGGCCGTCGTCCCCGCGGCCTTGGTCCGCAGGGTGACGACCCTGTCGATGCGGGTCTCGTCCCCGGCGAAGCGGAAGTCGGCGCGGCCCACCTCGTCGCCGTCCTCCGCCTGGGAGCGCACCGTGCAGTAGCCGGTGACACCGGCGTCCTTGCGGACCTCCAGGTGCACCCGCACCGAGTCCTCGGCGAGCTCGAACCCGATCAGCTCACCGCTGATCTTGTTCTGGCCGACGTAGTGGTAGCCGAACCAGCCGATCAGGGCGAGCAGGAGTGCGCCGAGCACGGCGCCGACGACCTTGAGCGTGCGGTCGGCCTGCTCGTCCGAGGAGCGGCCGTAGCGGCCCTGAGGAGTCCGCGTGCTAGCCGTGCTCATGATCGTCCTCTCCGGGTGAGCGGGTCCGGGTTCCCGGGCCCCGGAATTATTCCGCTCCCGATTCGGTCACTATAGAAGCCTGCGATTGCGCCGCTGCACGCCGGGGCGCCGACTGACCGAGGATTGAGTCTTGACTGACCAGCTGCGACTGATGGCCGTTCACGCACACCCCGACGACGAGTCGAGCAAGGGCGCGGCCACCATGGCGAAGTACGTGTCCGAGGGGGTGGACGTGCTGGTGGTGACCTGCACGGGCGGGGAACGCGGCTCCATCCTCAACCCGAAGCTCCAGGGGGACGCGTACATCGAGGAGAACATCCACGAGGTGCGCAGGAAGGAGATGGACGAGGCCCGGGAGATCCTGGGCGTGGGGCAGGAGTGGCTCGGCTTCGTCGACTCCGGCCTGCCCGAGGGCGACCCGCTGCCGCCGCTGCCGGAGGGCTGCTTCGCCCTGGAGGACGTCGACAAGGCGGCCGGTGAGCTGGTGCGGAAGATCCGCTCCTTCCGGCCCCAGGTGATCACCACCTACGACGAGAACGGCGGTTACCCGCACCCCGACCACATCATGACCCACAAGATCACGATGGTGGCCTTCGAGGGCGCGGCCGACACCGAGAAGTACCCGGAGAGCGAGTACGGACCGGCGTACCAGCCGCAGAAGGTCTACTACAACCAGGGCTTCAACCGTCCCCGCACCGAGGCGCTGCACAACGCGCTGCTGGAGCGCGGCCTGGAGTCGCCCTACGAGGACTGGCTCAAGCGCTGGGCGGAGTCCGAGCGCAAGGAGCGCACCCTCACCACGCACGTGCCCTGCGCGGACTTCTTCGAGATCCGCGACAAGGCGCTGATCGCCCACGCCACGCAGATCGACCCCGACGGGGGCTGGTTCCGGGTGCCGATGGAGATCCAGAAGGAGGTCTGGCCCACCGAGGAGTACGAGCTGGCCAAGTCCCTCGTGGAAACCTCCCTCCCCGAGGACGACCTCTTCGCGGGCATCCGCGACAATGCCTGACATGAGTGCAAGCGCAAGCCTGGCAATGACGCACCTCGTCACTCTCGCCGAGCTCGACGAGGACAAGGTCACCCCCGGTGTCCTCGGGTTCATCGTGTTCGCGGTGATGGCTCTGGCGGTGTGGGGACTGATGAAGTCCATGAACCGTCACATGGGCAAGGTGGACTTCAAGGAGCCGGCCGACCCGGACGCGTCCGGCGGCCCGGAGGCGAAGCCCCAGCGGGGCTGACCCCCGGCAGCCGTCCCGAGGGCGGGCGGGCCCGGTCTCAGGCCGTGACCGCCACGCCCATCACCTCCCTCGCCTGGCGGCCCGGGACCATGCCCAGACGCCAGGCCTGCCAGCCCGTCTCCAGCTGCACGCCGCGCTCCAGGAGGAGCTGGTAGGCGTCCACGTAGTCGTCCAGCTTGGCGTCGCGGGCACGGTGCCGGGCGCGGGCCAGCTGGGCGAGCTCCTCCTGCGCCACGGCCGTGCCGACCTCCACCCCGCCGGGGGCGGCGTACGGCAGCAGCGTGCAGCGCAGGAAGCGGGCCCAGTCCTCGCCCCGCCGGTCGCCGTACCCGGCGAAGAGGGCGGCCGCCTCGTCGCACAGGGCCAGCGCCTGCGGCGTGCGCGCGTTGCCCGCGTCCACGACCGCCAGCTCCAGGCACGTCCACGCCTCGCCGTGCCCGACGCCGATGCGCTGGAAGTCGGCGCGGGCGTCGACCAGGAGCTGGCGGGCGAAGCCGGAGTTGCGCAGCGAACCGGTCTGGGCGGCCCGCTGGTCCCGGGTGACCCGCGCCGAGTGGTGCCGGGCGCAGGCCAGGCCGTACACGTCCCGCATGCGGGAGAACATCGTGCGGGAGCGTTCCAGCTCGCGCACCGACTGGTCCAGGTCGCCGGTCTCCTCCAGCGCCTGGCCCAGGTAGTAGACCGTCCAGGCCTCGCCGCGGGCGTCCTCGTTCTCGCGGTGCCGGGCCGCCGCGCGCCGCAGCTCGTCCACCGCCTCCAGGGCGTCGCCGTCCACCATGCGGGCCCGCGCCAGCTGGGTCAGCGCCCAGGCCTCGCCGCGCGCGTCCTGCGTGCGGCCGTACAGGTCCAGGGCCGCCCGCAGGTCCGACTCGGCGCCCGGCACGTCGCCCATGCGCAGATGCAGCTGGCCGAGCTGGAAGTGGGCCCACGCCTGGCCGTGCACCGACTCGCCCGCGCGGTGCAGCACCAGTGACTCGGTGAGCAGTTCCAGGGCCTCGGCCAGCCGGGCCCGGTCCCGCTGCACCGCCGCCAGCGCGTGCAGCGTCCACGCCCGGTCCGTGGCCAGCTCCGGCGCGGCCTGCAGGTCCAGCGCCTCCTGGAGCTTGGCCGCCGCGTCGGTCAGGTTGCCCTGGTGGTGCAGCGTGATCCCCAGCGAACACAGGGCGCGCGCCGCACCGGCGTCGTGGTGGGCGTCCCGGTACAGGTCGACCACGGAGGCCAGCGTCGTACGCGCCTTGTCCAGTTCGCCGAGCTGCCGGGCCGCGATACCGGTGCGCCACTGCACCGAGCGCACCAGCAGCCCCTGGTCCACGGACTGCGCCAGCTCGCTGATCTCACCGAGCCGGTAGAGGTCGCCGCGCAGCAGACAGTAGTCGCACAGCGCGCCCAGCAGGTTCAGCACCGTGCCCTGGTCGACGCCCTCCGCGTGCCGGAGCGCCGCCGTGATGAAGCTCGACTCGTCGTCCAGCCAGCGCAGCGCCTCGTCCAGGGACGTGAAGCCGTACTGCCCGAACTGGTTGGAGCGGGTCGACATGTTGCCGTCGACCAGGCGCAGCACGGAGTCGGCCAGCTCGGCGTAGTTCGCGATGAGCCGTTCCTGCGCGGCCGTCCGCTCGCCGGGCTCCTCCTCGTCGGCGAGCCGGGCGCGGGCGAAGGCGCGCACCACGTCGTGCAGGCGGTAGCGGCTGCCGCGGACGTGGTCGATGAGGCCCGCCCGTGACAGCGCCGCCAGCTGCCGGGTCGCCTCCGACTCGTCCGTGGCCAGCAGCGCGGCGGCCGCGGCGGCACCCAGCGAGGTGCGCCCCGCGAGCGCCAGCCGGCGCAGCAGCCGCCGGGCCGGCTCCGACTGGTCGGTATAGCGCAGCCACAGCGCCCGCTCGACCGGCTCCACGGGACCGTAGGCGCCCAGGTCGCTCGCCAGCGCGCGCGGCGAGCGCGACCCCAGCGCCGACCCGGCGATCCTGAGCGCCAGCGGCAGCCCGCCGCACAGCTGCCGGATCAGCTCGCTCGACTCGGCGTCGTACGGCCCCGACGCGTCCTCCGCGGCGGCGGCCAGCAGCTCCTCCGCGCCCGCCGCGTCCAGCGCCTCGACGGGCAGGTCGTGCACCCGCGCCGGCAGGTCGGGCGGGAGCCGCAGCGCCTCCCGCGCGGTGACCAGCACCAGGCTGTCCGAGCGCTCCGGGACCAGCGCGCGCACCTGCTCGGGGTCCGAGGCGTCGTCGAGGACGACGGTGACCGGGACGCCCGTCAGATGCTGGTGGTACAGCTCGCTGAGCCGCTTGACCTGCTGGTCCGCGGAGGACCGCTCCCGGAACAGCAGCTGCTCGCGCGGCGCCCCGAGCCGGTTCAGCAGGTGCAGCAGGGCGTCCCGGGTACTCAGCGGCGACCCGCCGCCCGTCCCCGAACCGCCCGCTCCCGTGCCGCCGTCCCCGAGGCCACCGGC